>JAXMOZ010000005.1:0-81942 GCA_034382075.1 Rhodospirillales bacterium | reverse complement strand
TCGATGATCTCGACGTCCTTGAAGTCGCCGATGTCCGGGACCGTTACGTCCTGCACCTGGCCCATGGCCGCGGCCTCCCTTTCTGCCCGCTCGGCGGGTCTGTTGTCGCCAAGCCTCAGACCGTCCAGGGGCAGGGCTTCTCGGTGTCGATCCCGTATTTCCTGATGGCCTCGCCGACGGTGGAGGCAGGGAC
Organism: Rhodospirillales bacterium; assembly: GCA_034382075.1. Classification (GTDB taxonomy): domain Bacteria; phylum Pseudomonadota; class Alphaproteobacteria; order Rhodospirillales; family Defluviicoccaceae; genus JAEULH01. The sequence goes on along the minus strand of JAXMOZ010000005.1, from coordinate 81,749 downwards.
GGCGCCCTCGTCCGCCAGCGCCTTCAGCGCCGCCACCGTCACGTAGTGGCGGTTGACCTCGAAGAACCGGCGAAGCTTCGCTCGGGTGTCGCTGCGGCCGTAGCCGTCGGTGCCGAGGGTGACGAACCGCGAGGAGATGAAGGGGCGGATCTGTTCAGGGAACGAGCGCATGTAGTCGGTGGACGCGATCACCGGCCCCTGCCGCCCGTCCAGCATCTGCGCCACGTAGCTTGGCTTGGGCTCGGCCTCGGGATGCAGCAGCGACCAGCGCTCCGCGGCCAGGGCCTCCCGGCGCAGTTCGTTGAAGCTGGTGGCGCTCCAGATGTCGGCGGCGACGCCGAAGTCGTCCCTGAGCAGGTCGGCGGCGGCGATCACCTCGCGCAGGATGGTGCCCGAGCCCATGAGCTGGACCCTGGCTTTCGCCTGCGTGTCGTCCGCCTCGCGGAACAGGTACAGGCCCTTGCGGATGCCGTCTTCGGCCCCTTCCGGCATCGGCGGGTGCCGGTAGTTCTCGTTCATCAGGGTGATGTAGTAGTAGACGTTCTCCTGATCGGCGAACATGCGCTTCATGCCGTCGTGGATGATCACCGCGACCTCGTAGCCGAAGGTCGGGTCGTAAGCGATGCAGTTGGGAACGGTCGCCGCGATCAGGTGGCTGTGCCCGTCCTCGTGCTGCAGCCCCTCGCCGTTCAGGGTCGTCCGCCCGGCGGTGCCGCCGAGGAGGAAGCCGCGGGCGCGGATATCGCCGGCCGCCCAGCAGAGGTCGCCGACCCGCTGGAAGCCGAACATGGAATAGTAGATGTAGAACGGGATCATGCTGATGTCGTGGTTGCTGTAGGCGGTTGCCGCGGCAATCCACGAGGAGGTGGCGCCGGCCTCGCTGATCCCTTCCTGGAGGATCTGCCCCTTCTTGTCCTCCCGGTAATACATGAGCTGGTCGGAGTCCTCCGGCCGATAGAGCTGGCCGACGGAGGAGTGGATGCCGAGCTGGCGGAACAGCCCCTCCATGCCGAACGTCCGGGCCTCGTCGGCGACGATCGGCACCACGTGCTTGCCGATCTGCTTGTCGCGGACCAGGGTGGTCAGGATGCGGACGAAGGCCATGGTGGTGGAGATGTCGCGATCGCCCGAGCCCTCGAGCTGGGCCTTGAAGGCGTCGAGGCCGGGGACCTGCAGCGGCGCCGCCTCCATCCGCCTTGCCGGGAAGTAGCCGCCCAACGCCTCGCGCCGCTCGCGCAGGTACTTGATCTCCGGGCTGTCCTCGGCCGGCCGGTAGTAGGGGGCGTCCGCCACCTTGTCGTCCGGCACGGGGATCTTGAACCGGTCGCGGAAGGCGCGGATGGCGTCGGCGCCCATCTTCTTTTGCTGGTGGGTGATGTTCTGGCCTTCGCCGGCCTCGCCCATCCCGTACCCCTTGACGGTCTTGGCGAGGATGACCGTCGGCCGGCCCTTGTGTTTGGTCGCCGCGGCGTAGGCCGCGTAGATCTTCTGCGCATCATGGCCGCCGCGCTCGAGCCGCCAGATGTCGTCGTCGCTCATGTCGGCGACCATGTCCTTCAGCTCGGGGTACTTGCCGAAGAAGTGCTCCCGGGTGAAGGCGCCGCCGCGGGCCTTGAACGCCTGGTACTCGCCGTCGACGCACTCCTCCATGCGCTTGCGCAAAAACCCGCGGGTATCGCGCATCAACAGCGGGTCCCAGTTGCCGCCCCACAGCACCTTGATGACGTTCCAGCCCGTTCCGCGGAAGTTCCGCTCCAGCTCCTGGATGATGCTGGAGTTGCCGCGCACCGGCCCGTCCAGCCGTTGCAGGTTGCAGTTGACGACGAAGATCAGGTTGTCGAGCTTCTCGCGGGCGGCGATGGAGATGGCGCCGAGGGACTCCGGCTCGTCCATCTCGCCGTCGCCCATGAACGCCCAGACCTTGCGGTCGCCAGAGTCGATCAGGCCGCGGTCGTCCAGGTAGCGCATGAACCGCGCCTGGTAGATTGCCATGATCGGGCCGAGGCCCATGGACACGGTGGGGAAGCGCCAGAAGTCCGGCATCAGCCACGGGTGCGGATAGGAGGAGAGGCCGCCGCCGTCGACCTCCTGGCGGAACCGGTCGAGCGCGTCTCCGCTGAGCCGGCCCTCGACGAAGGCGCGGGCGTACATGCCGGGCGCCGAGTGGCCCTGGATGAACACCATGTCGCCGCCGTGCTTCTCGCCGGCGGCGCGCCAGAAGTGGTTGAAGCCGACGTCGTAGAGGGTGGCGCTGGAGGCGAAGCTGGCGATGTGGCCGCCGAGCTCCGAGCTCTCCTTGTTGGCGCGCACCACCATGGCCATGGCGTTCCAGCGGATGATGGTGCGGATCCGCCATTCCAGCTCCGGGGTGCCGGGGTTGCGCTCCTCCTCCTCCGGGCGGATCGTGTTGACGTAGGGCGTGTTGGCGTTGAACGGCAGCGCCGCTCCGACCTCCCGCGCCTTGGCCGCCAGGCGGCCGAGGATGAATTGGGCGCGCTCCGGCCCCTCGCGATGCAGCAGCGACTGCAAGGCGTCGAGCCACTCCTGGGTTTCGATGGGGTCGATGTCGCCGTCGCGGGGGATGTCCAGCATTGCGCCGCCTCCTTGCGTAGAGCCTGCCTGTGCCCGGCATCGCGGGCTTGTCGTTCTTGCCGACGCAGCAATTCCAGCTGCGTCGCGGCGCCCCGTTCGCGGCAGCGGCGCCCGTTGGGGCAAGCGCTACCGCGTCGCGGCCGCGGGCGCCTTTACAAAGGTTCGTCCGAAAGGCGAGAGGTGCGTGCGGACTGCACGCGCCGGTTCCGGCGCCATTCGAGCGCCGGCCCCTCCCAGAAGACCCTGTTGCCGTCTTCGCCGCGGCTCAGTGGGCGGCCGCGTTGTTCATGATCATGGCACTCGTTTGCATCTCATGCAAACGGAGTAGTCGTGGCCGCGCAGGTTCGCCCGCCCGGCTCAGCCGCTGCAGGCCTCCCGCATCGCCACTTCGGCACGGCGCCGCATCTCCTCTTCGGGCACGTCCTCGACGTGGGTGGAGATCAGCCAGATATGGCCGAAGGGATCGACGATGGTTCCCATGCGGTCGCCCCAGAACTCGTCCTTGGGCGGTTGCTTCAGCGTCGCCCCGGCGGCGACCGCCTGCTCGGCGACCGCGTCGACATCGCCGACATAGATGTGCAGCGCCACGGGCGAGCCGCCGAACGCCTGCGGTCCGCTGTGCCCCATCTCCGGCCATTCGTCCGAGAGCATGATGGCCGCATCCCCGATCTGGATCTCGGCATGGCCGATTCGGCCGTCGGGGGTGTCCATGCGCATCCGCTCGCTGGCGCCGAAGATGGACTTGTAGAAGTCGATGGCCTTGGCCGCCCCCTTGATGGTCAGGTACGGGGTCACGGCGTGGTAGCCGGAAGGGGCTTCCGTCGCTGTCGCTGCCATAGCTTCCTCCTCGCTGACGAGATCCGCTGGCCGCAATCGGTGCGGCCGGTCTTGACCGAACGCTACCGGGATGATGTCGGGCGCAAGCGGGGCGGCGCAAGCCGCTCTTCGCCATTTCGGCGCAAGGCTTGCCGAGAAGAGACTGTGCAAACCGCCTGGAACTTGCTACCGAGCCTCGGTGCACGCGAGCGGCCATACCGGCCGGCGGTGCGGGCTGCCCGGCGGAACCCCTCCATGACCATCCAAGTCGCGCTCACTCATCGCACCCGCTACACCTACGACCGGCTGATCCAGCTCGGCCCGCAGACCATTCGCCTGCGCCCGGCGCCGCACTGCCGCAACCGCATCCTCGGCTACGCCCTGAACATCAAGCCGGAGCTGCACTTCCTCAATTGGCAGCAGGACCCGCAGGGGAACTACCTCGCGCGGCTGGTCTTCCCGGAGAAGACGCAAGAGTTCTCGATCGACGTCGATCTCGTCACCGAGATGGCGGTGTTCAATCCGTTCGATTTCTTCCTCGAGCCCGACGCCGAGCAGATGCCGTTCGGCTACGCGCCGTGGCTTGCCCGCGAGCTCGCGCCGTACCTGGAAACCCTGCCGCCGGGGGCCGCGTTTCAGGCCTACCTGGCCTCGATCCCGCGCGAGCCGGCGAGGACCATCGATTTCCTCGTCGACCTCAACGCCGAGCTGCAGCGGCGGATCCGCTACGTGATCCGCATGGAGCCGGGGATCCAGAGCTGCGACGAGACCCTCTCCCTGGGCAGCGGCTCGTGCCGCGACACCGGTTGGCTGCTGGTGCAGACCCTGCGCCATCTCGGCCTCGCCGCCCGCTTCGTCTCCGGCTATCTGATCCAGCTCAAGCCGGACGTGAAGCCGCTGGAAGGTCCGGCGGGGACCAACGTCGACTTCACCGACCTGCACGCCTGGTGCGAGGTCTACCTGCCCGGAGCCGGCTGGATCGGCTTGGACCCGACCTCCGGGCTCCTTGCCGGCGAAGGCCACCTGCCGCTTGCCTGCACCCCCGATCCCGAAAGCGCCTCGCCGGTCAGCGGCACCATGGACGCCTGCGAGGTCGAGTTCTCCCACACCATGGCGATCGAGCGGATCGTCGAGACGCCCAGGGTCACCAAGCCCTACAGCGATGAGCAATGGCGCGCGGTGGTCTCGCTCGGGCACAGGGTGGACGAGCGGCTGATCGCGGACGACGTGCGCCTCACCGTCGGCGGCGAGCCGACCTTCGTCTCCATCGACGACATGGACGGCGAGGAGTGGAACACCGCCGCCGACGGGCCGATGAAGCGGGTGCTGGCGGTGAACCTGATCCGGCGGCTGCGTGACCGGTTCGCGCCCAACGGCCTGCTGCACTTCGGCCAGGGCAAGTGGTATCCGGGCGAGAGCCTGCCGCGCTGGGCGTTCTACCTGTTCTGGCGGCGCGACGGCATGCCGCTGTGGCAGACGGAGGAGGCGGAACCGCCGGCCGCGGACGAGCCCGAGGCAAAGCTCACCTTGGCAGACGCCGAGCGCCTGGCGGTGGCGGTGGCCTCGAACCTCGGCATCGGCGACGACTACGTGCTTCCGGCGTACGAGGATCCGATGACCTTCGTCGCCCGCGAGCAGACGCTGCCGGAGAACGTCGATCCGCTCGATTCCAAGCTGGAGGATCCCGAGGAGCGGGCCAGGCTCGCCCGGGTCTTCTCCCATGGCCTGACCAAGCCCACCGGCTTCGTGTTGCCGGTGCAGCGCTGGAACGCCCGCGACGAGGGCGGCTGGCAGAGCGAGCGCTGGTCGTTCCGGCGCAAGCGGCTGTTCCTCGTTCCCGGCGACGCGCCGCTGGGCTTCCGCCTGCCGCTGGGGGCGCTGCCCTATGTCGCCCGCGACGTCTACCCGTACTACATGCCGGCCGACCCCTTCGGCGAGAAGGCGCCGCTTCCCGACCCGGCGACGGTGCGCCAGCGCAGCGTGGCGCGGTCGGCGGATGCGCGCGATACCAAGGCCCAGGCGCTGGTCGAGCAGGAGCGCTCGCAGATCCAGGGCGTGGTCCGCACGGCGCTGGGGATCGAGCCCCGCGACGACCACCTCTACGCCTTCCTGCCGCCGATGGAGAGCGCCGACGAGTACATCGACCTGGTCTCCGCCATCGAGACCGCCGCCGGCGACCTGTCGCTGCCGGTGCGGATCGAGGGCTACACCCCGCCGGCCGATCCGCGCGTCAACGTCATCAAGGTGACCCCGGATCCGGGGGTCATCGAGGTCAACATCCACCCGGCGCACGGCTGGGACGAGCTGGTGGCGATCACCACCATGCTTTACGAGGAGGCGCGCCAAACCCGCCTCGGGACCGAGAAGTTCATGCTCGACGGCCGCCACACCGGCACCGGCGGCGGCAACCACATCGTCCTCGGCGGCCCGACCCCGCCAGACAGCCCGTTCCTTCGCCGCCCCGACCTGCTCCGCAGCCTGGTGACCTACTGGCAGAACCACCCGGCCCTGTCCTACCTGTTCTCCGGCCTGTTCATCGGCCCGACCAGCCAGGCGCCCAGGATCGACGAGGCCCGGCACGACGCGCTGCACGAGCTGGAGCTGGCCTTCCGGCAGATCCCGTCGCCCGACGACGGCCGGCCGGTGCCGCCGTGGCTGGTCGACCGGGTGCTGCGCAACCTGCTGGTCGACGTCACCGGCAACACCCACCGCGCCGAAGTCTGCATCGACAAGCTCTATTCCCCGGACGGGCCGACGGGGCGGCTCGGCCTGGTCGAGTTCCGCGCCTTCGAGATGCCGCCGCACGCCAGGATGAGCCTGGTCCAGCACCTGCTGCTGCGCTCGTTGATCAGCTGGTTCTGGCGCGAGCCCTACCAGCGGCCACTGATCCGCTGGGGAACGGCGCTGCACGACAAGTTCATGCTGCCGCACTTCGTCTGGCAGGACTTGGGGGATGTCGTAGCCGAGCTCGGCCGCGCCGGGCTGGAGCTGGACCTCGACTGGTTCGCGCCGCATTTCGAGTTCCGCTTTCCGACCTACGGGACGGTGAGCCGCAGCGGCGTCACCGTCGAGCTGCGGCAGGCCCTGGAGCCCTGGCACGTGCTGGGCGAGCAGGGGGCGGTCGGCGGGACCGTGCGCTTCGTCGACAGCTCGGTCGAGCGGCTGCAGGTTCGGGTCACCGGGATGACCGGCGAGCGCCACGCGCTCACCTGCAACGGCCATCGGCTGCCGCTGCACCCGACCGGGCGGCAGGACGAGTTCGTGGCCGGCGTCCGCTACCGCGCCTGGCAGCCGTCAACCTGCCTGCATCCCACCATCGGCGTGCACGCTCCGCTGGTCTTCGACCTCATGGACACCTGGTCCGAGCGATCGCTGGGCGGCTGCACCTACCACGTCGCCCACCCCGGCGGGCGCAGCTACGAGACCTTCCCGGTCAACGCCTTCGAGGCGGAGAGCCGCCGCTTTTCCCGCTTCGTGCCTTTCGGCCATACGCCCGGGCGCATGCACGACGCGCCGGCCGAGCCGCGCGACGAGTTCCCGCTGACGCTGGACCTGCGCTGGACGTAGGTTGAGGAGGACCTGCTGGGAGAGCGGCCGGGCAGGTTGAACCGGGTAATCCGCCAGCCCGACAATCGGCCGGCCACCGTTTGCTGAGCAGCCCCGGGATGCGGTGCGGTGCCGATGGTCGCGCCGGCAATGCGGGGATAACGCTCCACCCGCGCGGCCCGCAAATCCGGGAGGTGCTTCGCGAGCTGTGGTGGTGGGCCCGGCAGGACTCGAACCTGCAACCAGACCGTTATGAGCGGCCGGCTCTAACCAATTGAGCTACGGGCCCTGCGGCGGGCGACGTGCCGGGGCTGGCTCGTGGACGGCCGGATCAAGTCCGGCCGTGACGGGATCGGTGGCAGCAACCGCCGCTCGCTCCCCCGCCGTCATGGCCGCACGTGTTGCGGCCATCCATGCCTGTCGCCTCGGCTCTAGTAATCCAGGAAGCTGCGCAGCTTGCGCGAGCGGCTGGGGTGCTTGAGCTTGCGCAGAGCCTTCGCCTCGATCTGGCGGATGCGCTCGCGGGTCACCGAGAACTGCTGGCCGACCTCCTCAAGGGTGTGGTCGGTGTTCATGCCGATGCCGAAGCGCATGCGCAAGACCCGCTCCTCGCGCGGGGTCAGGCTGGAAAGCACCCGGGTCGTCGTCTCCCTGAGGTTGCCCTGGATCGCCGCGTCCAGCGGCTGGACGGCGTTCTTGTCCTCGATGAAATCGCCGAGGTGGCTGTCCTCCTCGTCGCCGATGGGCGTCTCCAGCGAGATCGGCTCCTTGGCGATCTTGAGGACCTTGCGCACCTTCTCCAGCGGCATCGACAGCTTCTCGGCGAGCTCCTCCGGGGTCGGCTCGCGGCCGATCTCGTGCAGCATCTGCCGCGAGGTGCGAACCAGCTTGTTGATGGTCTCGATCATGTGCACCGGGATGCGGATGGTCCGCGCCTGGTCGGCGATCGAGCGGGTGATGGCTTGGCGGATCCACCAGGTGGCGTAGGTCGAGAACTTGTAGCCGCGGCGGTACTCGAACTTGTCGACCGCCTTCATCAGCCCGATGTTGCCTTCCTGGATCAGGTCGAGGAATTGCAGCCCGCGGTTGGTGTATTTCTTGGCGATCGAGATGACCAGCCTGAGGTTGGCCTCGATCATCTCCTTCTTCGCCTTGCCAGCCTCGCGCTCGCCCTTCTGCACGGTGGCGACGATGCGGCGGAACTCGGCGATGGGCAGGCCGGCGTCGTGGGAGATCTGGGCGATCTGCCGGCGCAGCGTCTCCACGTCGCGGACGTGGCGGTTGGCGAACACGCCCCACTGTCGGCGGGGAAGCTGACCGACCCGATCCAGCCAGTCCGGCTCCAGTTCGTGGCCGCGGTAGTGGTCGAGAAACTCGTCGCGGCGGATGGCGCAATCGAGGGCGAGGCGCATCAGCCGGCCCTCTAGGCTGATGAGCTTGCGGTTCAGCTCGTAGAGCTGCAGGACCAGCTCCTCGATCCGGGCGTTGTTGAGCCGGACCTCCTCCATCAGGGTGATCAGCTCGCGCCGCAGCTTGCCGTAACGCTTCTCCAGCGTCGGCTTCACCTCGCCGGCGCGCTGCAGGCCCTCGATGCGCTGCATCTGCAGCTTGTGCAGCTTGCCGTAGGTCAGCGCGATCCGCTCGAAGGTCTCCAGCACCTTCGGCTGCAGCGCCGTCTCCATCGCCGCCAGCGAGATGCTCTGCTCCTCGCCGTCCAAGTCCTCGCCGTCGTCGTCGGGACGCGCGAGCCCTTCCTCTTCGCCGGCGAAGGCGTCCTCGCCCGCCTCGGCGCCGGAGGTCGCTCCTGCCGCGGCGCCGTCGCCCTGCGCCTGCGGTGCCTCGGCCACAGGGGCGGGAGGCGCGGGCACCGGCGCGGGCACCGACGCGGCTGGCGGCGTGGGCACAGGAGCAGGCGCCGCCTCGCCCGGCAGCGTTCCGTCGTCCACCACCCGGATCGGCGTTCCGTCCGGCGACAGCGCCACTCCCACCACGCGGCCGTCGACGGTGCCGCTCGCGACCGCGCCCTCGCCCGCCTCCTGCGGGCTGGCGCCGGCATAGGTCGCCTCCAGGTCGATGACATCGCGCAGCAACAGGCGGCCTTCCGAGAGCGCGTCGTGCCAGCAGACGATCGCGCGCATGGTCAGCGGGCTCTCGCAGATGCCGCCGATCATCATCTCCCGGCCGGCCTCGATGCGCTTGGCGATGGCGATCTCGCCCTCGCGCGACAGCAGTTCGACGTTGCCCATCTCGCGCAGGTACATGCGCACCGGATCGTCGGTGCGGCCGAGCTCGCTCTCGTCGACGTTGCCGGACGGCGTCTCCGTGTCGGCGACATCGGCCTCGACCGGAGGGGCGGCCTCGTCCTGCTCCTCGGCTTCGACCACGCTGATGCCGATCTCGGAGAGCATCGCCATGGTGTCTTCGATCTGCTCGGAGGACACCTGCTCGGGCGGAAGCGCCGCGTTCAGCTCATCGTAGGTGACGTATCCCCGCTCCTTGCCGCGGGTGATCATCCGCTTGACGCCGGCGCCCAACGAATCCAGCAGCGGCCCGTCGGATTGTTCGTTCTTGGTGTCCGACACCTCGGCGACGCTCTGCGCTTTTATCGACATCTATCCCCCGCCGCTGACATTCACCAACGCGAAAGCGGCCGGCGGCGGCAGGCCGCCGGACGATCAACCATCATGGCGCCAACGAATCTGTCCCGGTCGGCATCGGGATCCGCCGCAGGGCCCGCCCCGGCCCACGGCACCTGCACCGCCAGGAGCGGCGCCACATGCGCAACACTTGAACAGCGCTCGATCGCCGGACGAGGGCAATGCTTCTTTACACCGCAACGCTCTGTCTATCCCGGAACCACGAGAGACGGTCACGATAGGCGACGCTGGCGCACGCCTTCGCACACACCCCGTTGCGAACCGCAAGGCTGCTAATTTCGAGGTAGCGCTGCTGCTCTTCTGCGTCAAGTCATGGTGAAAAATGCGTTTGCGCGCGGCTCCGCCAAAGCACAGCTCAGCCGCCTTCGTCCGGCTCGTCCTCGCCCAGTTGCGCCAGCTTCAACAGCCGACGCCTTGCCATCGCCTCGTCCGCGCCGAAAGCTTCGTCCGCTCCGGCTTCGGCGGCGCGCTCGTTGGCGGCCCGGACGACGGCGGCGTTCTCCTGCCACAGCGCCTCGAGGTCTTCCGCCGGCGCGTCGGCGGAAAGCGCCCGATGCCTTGCAAGCAGGGGATCTTCGAGAAGCTCGTCCACCGCTCCGCCAAACTCCTCGGCACGCAGCATGCGGACGAGCGCGTCGGCGTCCGGCGAGGGGTCCGCGCCCAAGGCCTCAACCAGCCGCTGGCGCAGGCGTTCCAGTTGGGGCGTGGAGAAGGCGAGCGAGCCCAGGTCCTCTTCCAGGTGAGAGAAGGCCTGCGGACGATGCAGCAACGCCGCAAGCAGCGTGCGCTCCGCGGCAATCGCCGCTGACTGTGGCCGGACCCGCTCCCTGGCCGCGACCACCGGCGCCGGCGGCTCCTCCCGGAGCCAACGTTTGCCGGCCTTGCCGCGCCTTGGCGGCGGCCTCTGCCACAGCCGGTCGCGGAAGGCGCGCATGAAGTGCGCGCGCACGTCGCCGTCGGAGACCCGCTCCAGCCGCTTTCGCAGCCGGGCCTCCACCGCAGCGCGGTCCTCGGCGGCGACCGCGGCAATGCCTCCGGTTTCCATCCAGAACAGCACCTCCGACAACGGCACCGCATCCGCAATCGTGCGGTCGAGAAACTGCTTCGGATAGCGCCTGGCGACCCCGTCCGGGTCGTCGCCGGTGCCGGTGGCGAGGAAGGCGAACTTCAGCCCGATCCCGGCGCGCAGCAGCGGCAGGGCGCGTTCCGCCGCCCGCATCGCCGCCCGGCGGCCAGCGCGGTCGGGGTCGAAGCAGAGCACCGGCTCGGGGACATGCCGCCAGAGCAGGCGAAGCTGCTCCTCGGTCAGGGCCGTGCCGAGGGGCGCCACGGCGTTGTCGATGCCGGCGCGGGCCAGCCCGATCACGTCCATGTAGCCTTCCACCACCACCAGGCGGCCGCGCTTGCGCGCGGCCTCCGCTGCGTGGGTGAGGCCGTAGAGCAGGCTGCCCTTGTGGAAGAGCTCGGTCTCGGCGGTGTTGAGGTACTTGGGCTGGGCGTCGCCCATGGCCCGGCCGCCGAAGCCCACGATCCGCCCGCGGCCGTCTTCGATGGGAAACATCACCCGGGCGCGAAAGCGCTCGTAAGGCTGGCGGCCCTGATCCTCCGGGCGAACCAACAGGCCCGTCGCCACCAGCACGTCGTCGGCAAAGCCGGCCCGATGCAGCGCCGGGCGGAGGCCCGCACCCTCCGGGGCAAAGCCCAAGCGGAAGCGGCCGATCAGCGCCTCGTCGAGGCCGCGCCGGTGCAGGTAAGCCAAGGCGTCGCGGCCTTCGCCGCTCTTGAGACGAGCCTGGAAGTGCGCGGCCGCCGCCTCGTTGGTGGCGTGGAGGACATCGCGGCGGTCCTCCCGCGCCCGGTCGCGCTGCTCCTCCACCGGCATGGGCAGGCCGGCGCCGGAAGCCAGCGCCGCGACGGCGTCGCGAAAGGGCATGCGCTCGTGCTGCATGACGAAGTCGATGGCGGTGCCATGCGCGCCGCAGCCGAAGCAGTGGTAGAAGCCCTTCTGCTCGTTGACAGTGAACGACGGGGTCTTCTCCTGGTGGAATGGGCAGAGGCCGAGGTGCTCGCGGCCGCGCCGGGTCAGCGCCACATGGCGCGAGACGATCGCGACCAGGTCCAGGCGGGCCTTCAGTTCGTCGAGGAACTCGGCCGGGATCGGCATCAGGCGGTTTCCGCCGGCACGCCGGTGAGAGACCCGGCCTTGGCCGGCCTGCGCCGGCCCGTCAGGTGAGTTCGCCCTTCACCCGGGAGCCCGCACGGGCGAGGTCCATGCGCCCGGCGTAGCGCTCGCGAAGGACGGCCATCACCCGGCCCATGTCCTTCAGCGTCTTTGCTTCGGTTTCGGCGATCACCGCCGTCACCGCCTCGTTCACCTCCGCCTCGCTCATCTGGGGCGGCATGAACTGCTCGATGACCGCGATCTCTTCGGCCTCCTGGCGGGCGAGGTCCTCGCGCCCCCCCTCCTCGTACAGCTTGATGCTGTCGTGCCGCTGCCTCACCATCGAGTGCAGAAGGGAGACGATCTGCTCGTCGCTGAGCCCGGCGAGGTTGCCCTTGCTGCGTTCGGCGATGTCGCGATCGCGCAGGGCGGCCAGGATCAGGCGCAGCGTCGACGTCGCCCGCTGGTCCCGCGCCAGCGTTGCCGTTCTCAGCGCTTCTTCCAGCCGGCCGCGCACGTGCAGTCTCCGTTTCGCCAGGAGTGGCGGAGTCTATAGGCTTGCCATGGCCGGCAAGCAAGGACGCTCCCCGAGCCCGGCTTGGCCCCGGCGCGGGCCGGAGCCGCCGGCCGAGTTGCCCGTGCCAACGGGTCCTACCGGAGCCATGGTCGAGCGGCGGCCGCTGAAACCGGACTCTGCCCTTGCAATGAAAGAATGAACGTTCATTTTATAACGCAGAGCCTCCGGGAGGGAGTGACGTGCGCAAAACCAACGCTGGCCTTCATGCAGACCGCCGCGCCCGCATCCTCGCCGCCGCCGAGCAGGTTTTCGCGGCGCAGGGCTTCCACAAGGCGTCGATGCAGGATATCGCCGCCGCGGCCGGAATGAGCCCGGGCAACCTCTACCGGTACTTCCCCTCCAAGAACGCGATCATCCAGGCCTTTGCCGAAGCCGAGCGCGAGGAGAGCGCGGCGTCATTCGCGGACGCCGCCGCCGCGGACACGATGGTCGAGGGGCTGCTGGCGGCGACCCGCGGGTTCCTCGTCGAACAGACGAGAGACAGCATTGCCGTTGGCCTCGAGGTCGTGGCCGAGGCGACGCGCAACCCGGCGATATCGGCGATCGTGGAGGCCGCCGAGAGCGCGGTGCACGAGGACTTCCGGAGAGTGCTGGCGGGCGCGCAGCAGCTGGGACGGGTCCGCCAGGACCTGGACCCTGACGCTGCGGCGACGCTTCTTCTTGCCGTCTTCGACGGCCTGCTCGCGCGCCGCCTGCTGCGGCCGAGCATGGACCTCGCGAGTGTGATCGGCGAGCTCCGCGAGCTACTCGGGCGTTATCTCGAAAGGCCGCCCCGGTGAGTGCAGCGGGTACCTGGGCTGGAGGATCCGGCCGGGTATCGCTCGCCCGCGCCACCCTCGTTCACGAATGGCGGCGCTTCTTGCCCGCCGTTCTCGCAGTGGCCTTTTCTGGCCTTCTCGTCATCGTCCAACTCGGCCTGCTGCTCGGCATGTTCGCCACAGTGTCCACCATCGTCGACCGTTCGCGCGCAGACCTGTGGGTGATCGAAGGGCTCACCGTCAGCTTCGATCTGGCGCGGCCGATGCCGGCGCGGATCGAAATGCACCTGCGCGCGCACCGGTACGTCGAGACCGTCCAGCAACTGACCTACGTCTGGTCGGACTGGCGTCGGCCGGACGGCGGCAAGGTCACGATCTTCGTCGTTGGCATCGACGTCACCGCGCGATCGCTCAGCACCCCCACCACGTTCGCGGACGGCCTTCGTGAACGCCTGCGGCCGCTGGGGAGCGTCGTCATCGACGCAACGGATGCCGACAAGCTCGGCGTTGGCGTCGGTGACGTCGCCGAGATCAACGGCCACCGGGTGAGGGTCGCGGGAACCACCACCGGCATACGGGCGGTCGGCGGCGCCGACGTTTTCGCCTCGCTGGCAACGGCGGCGCTCGTATCGCCGCCCGAGCACGACGACGCGGCGTCCTACTTCCTCATCAAGTTGACGGATCCGGCACGAAGCGAGGCGGTGCAGGCGGAACTGCAGCCACAGGGCGAACAGCCACCCTGGCGGATCCTGACGCCCGGCCAGTTCTCGCAAGCCTCTCAGCTCTACTGGCTAGGCGAGTCTGGGGCCGGCGCCGGCTTCGCTTTCTCCGCCTTCCTGGCTCTGCTGGTTGGGGTCGCCATTACCAGTCAGACGCTGCGCGGCGCGCTGCTGGCGCAGGTCCGCGAATATGCCATGCTCCGTGCGCTCGGGGTGCCGACGCGGGCGCTGCGTGCCGTCGTCCTGGAACAGGCCCTTTGGGTCGGCGTCGCCGGACCGGTGGTCACCGCCGCGCTTACCGCTGCGATCGCGTTCGCCGCGGGAGCGGCGCAGGTTGCGATCCTGTTTTCGTGGTGGGGAGTGGCTACCACCGCCGCGTTCATCCTGGCCATCGCCGGTGCTTCAAGCTGGCTCGCTCTCGCGCCGCTCTACGCGACCCAACCGGCGGACCTGCTGCGATGACCGGGCGCCAAGCGGCGAGCGTGGTGCCGGCGGTCGAGATCGAACCGACAATCATCGCCCGCGACATCGACAAGGCATTCGCCACGGGCACCATCGTAACCCCGGTCCTGAGGGGGGTTTCCCTGGTCATCGACCCGGGCCAGTTGACGCTGATCGTCGGTCCCTCGGGATCCGGAAAAAGCACCCTGCTCGCGGTCCTCAGCGGCCTGCTGAGGCCGGACGCCGGTGAGGTGATGATCCTCGGGCGCTCGCTTTGGCGGCTGTCTTCCCGCGAGATCGAGGCCTTTCGGCTCGACCACGCCGGCTTCGTCTTTCAGGGGTTCAACCTGTTTCCCTCGTTGACGGCTCTCCAGCAAGTGGCCCTCCTCCTCAATCACACCGGCGTGGCGGGCGACAAGGCCTGGACGCGCGCCTTGGCGGCGCTGCAGCTGGTCGGCCTCGGCGCGCGCATGCACCTGCGCCCGGCGGAACTGTCCGGCGGCGAGAAGCAGCGGGTGGCGATTGCACGGGCCCTCGTCAAGGATCCCCTGCTGATCTTCGCCGACGAGCCGACGAGCGCACTGGACAAGGAGAACGGCCGCATCGTCGCTGCCCTGCTGCGCCGGGCGGCCATCGAGCGCCGGGCGACGGTCCTGTGCGTCAGCCACGATCCGCGGCTGATCGAACACGCCGACAGGGTGATCAGGATCGAAGACGGCCGTCTCGTAAGCGACGACCGAGGGCCGGGGCGAGCCTCGCCCTGAGCCTCGTCCAAGGTCGGCCTCACCCACGGCCGGCGTATGCGCGGAGAGCGGAGATGCCTGTCTCGTCCCATGTACTGATCGGCCTTGCCCTGGCGCTCGGTTTCGCGATCGGCACCACCGCATCGCCAGGATCTTTGGCCCGGCCGGGGCCGGGCGAGGCCGAAGCCATCGCCACGGACCAAGGCCCACCTGCCCGCCCCGCCGGAGCGACGGGCCGCGTCGACGAAGCCGATCCCTGGCGGGTGGGTGTGGTCGCGCGCGGTCTCGTCGATGCCGAGGGCGGCCTCATTCAGATCGCCGCTTCTCGCGACGGCGTCGTTCGGTCCGTCGCCGCGGACGAAGGCGACCGGGTCCGGAAGGGAGACACGCTCCTCGTGATCGACGACCGGGCCGCGCGCAGCGAGCTTGCCGTTGCCGATGCGGAGCTGGCGCAGGCCGCGGCCGCCTTGCGGGCACTCGGGGTTCGGCGCGACGCCGCGGAACGCGAGGTCGATCGCTACCGCCGCCTCGTCGCCAGAAACGCGGCAGCGCAAGCCCGGCTGGATGAGTACCTCGACCACCTCCATCTCGCCGACGCCGATCTCGGCCTGCAGCAGGCGGCGATCGCGACGGCGAGGGCCAAGCGCGATGCCGCGGCGACCGAGGTGGCCGAACGCACGGTGCGCTCGCCTGTCGACGGGACCGTGTTGCGCCGCCAAGTCCGCGCCGGGGACGGCGTCTCGACGCTCAACGTAACCACACTCTTCTGGCTGGCGCCGGCGACGCGGTTGGTGGTCCGCGCCGAGATCGAGGAACTCGGGGTTGAGGCGGTGAGCGTGGGTCAGCCTGCCGAGATCCTGGTCGAGGACGATGCGCTGCGCCGCTACCCCGCCACGGTGGCGCAGGTCGGTCAGGCCTTCATCCCGCGCCGCGCGACGGTGTACGATCCCCGCGAGCGCGCCGATCTGCACGTCGTGGACGCCGTCGTCCACTTTAATGTCCCGCCCCCGCTCCGTCTTGGCCAGCGGGTCATCGTCAGGTTCCCGGGCGGAGCGGTGCCGGCGCGCTGACTTGGCGTCGCCCGCGCCTTCGACCGCCGGTGACGTCGCCGAGGGCGGCAGAAGGGCCATGAAGGGACCATGTGCCCAGGCTTGACGCAAATGGCGTTTACGCCTATCTCCCACGCGGCCTGCAGAACCAACACTGGCGCCATCTTGACCCCACAAGAAGTGCATTCTCCGAAGCCGGCTGGACCGGACGAGGTCGTTCGCGGTGGTTGATCTGTCGCGCACCCCGAGCGTCTCGCCCTCGCCGCGGGCCGGCCAGGTTCAGCCGCCCGGCGGCTGCAACGCCGCGCTGGTTCTGGAGGACGGCAGCGTCTTCTGGGGGCACGGCGTCGGCGCCGAGGGCGTCGCCATCGGCGAGATCTGCTTCAATACCGCCATCACCGGCTATCAGGAGATCATGACCGATCCGTCCTATGCCGGGCAGATCATCACCTTCACCTTTCCCCACATCGGCAACGTCGGCGTCAATCCGGAGGACGTCGAAAGCACCACCCCGGCGGTGCGCGGCTGCATTCTCCGCGCGCCGATCACCGACCCCGCCAACTGGCGCGCCTCGGGCCACCTCGGCGACTGGCTCAAGTCCCACGACCTCGTCGGCATCACCGGGGTCGACACCCGGAGGCTGACCCGGCGGGTGCGCGACGGCGGCGCCCCCAAGGGCGCCCTGATCCATGTGGCCCACGAGGAGACCGTCGACCTCGGCGCCCTGCGCTTCATGGCCGACCAGTGGCCGGGGCTCGAGGGGATGGACCTGGCCAAGGAGGTCATGTGCCGCCAGCCCTATAGCTGGGAGGAGACGGCCTGGACGCTGGGGAGCGGCTACGGCCGCCAGGACGCTCCCCGCCACCACGTCGTCGCGATGGACTACGGGGCCAAGCGCAACATCCTCCGCTGCCTCGCCGCCTCGGGGTGCCGGGTCACCGTCGTTCCCGGCGATGCCGACGTCGACAGCATCCTTCGCCACCAGCCGGACGGGGTGTTTCTTTCCAACGGTCCCGGCGACCCGGCGGCCACCGGCGCCTACGCGGTGCCGGTGATCCGCGCGCTGCTGGAGCGCGGGATGCCGATCTTCGGCATTTGCCTCGGCCATCAGCTCCTGGCGCTGGCGCTGGGGGCGAAGACCTACAAGCTGCACATGGGCCACCGCGGCGCCAACCAGCCGGTGAGGAACCTGGAGACCGGCCGGGTGGAGATCACCAGCCAGAACCACGGCTTCTCGGTGGACCGCAAGACCCTGCCGGCGCACGCGGTGGAAACCCACGTGTCGCTGTTCGACGGCACCAACGAGGGCTTCCGGGTCGAGGGCATTCCGGCCTTTGCGGTGCAGTACCATCCCGAAGCCTCGCCGGGCCCCCAGGACAGCCATTACCTGTTCGACGACTTCGTCCGGCTGATGTCGTCGCAGCGCCGCTAGCCTCCCCCACTCGCGCCGGGGCGGTGGGCTCGGGCGCTTCGCCACAGGGCCCTCATGCCGAAACGCACCGACATCCAATCGATCCTGATCATCGGCGCCGGCCCCATTGTCATCGGCCAGGCGTGCGAGTTCGACTACTCCGGCACCCAGGCGTGCAAGGCGCTGAAGCAGGAGGGGTACCGGGTCATCCTGGTGAACTCCAACCCGGCCACGATCATGACCGACCCCGGCATGGCGGACGCGACCTACGTCGAGCCGATCAATGCCGAAACCATCGAGAAGATCATCGCCCGCGAGCGCCCGGACGCAGTGCTGCCGACCATGGGCGGGCAGACGGCGCTGAACGCGGCGCTGGAGCTGGAGCGCTCGGGCGCGCTGGCCCGCTACGGCGTCGAGATGATCGGGGCGAAGTCGGATGTGATCGCCAAGGCCGAGGACCGCCAGCTCTTCCGCGACGCGATGAAGGCGATCGGGCTCGAGTGCCCGCTGAGCCGCATCGTCCACTCCATCGACGAGGCCCGCGGCGTGCTGACAGAGCTCGGCCTGCCGTTGATCATTCGTCCGTCCTTCACCTTGGGCGGGACCGGCGGCGGCATCGCCTACAACAACGCCGAGTTCGAGATGATCGTGGCGGGAGGGCTCGCCGCCTCGCCGGCGCAGCAAGTCCTGATCGAGGAGTCGGTGCTGGGCTGGAAGGAGTTCGAGATGGAGGTGGTCCGCGACTGCGCGGACAACTGCATCATCGTCTGCTCCATCGAGAACGTCGATCCCATGGGGGTGCACACCGGCGACAGCATCACCGTGGCGCCTGCGCTGACGCTGACCGACAAGGAATACCAGCTCATGCGCAACGCCTCGATCGCGGTGTTGCGCGAGATCGGCGTCGATACCGGCGGTTCCAACGTCCAGTTCGCCATCAACCCCGACGACGGCCGGATGGTGGTGATCGAGATGAACCCGCGCGTCTCGCGCTCCTCGGCGCTGGCGTCGAAGGCCACCGGCTTTCCCATCGCCAAGATCGCGGCCAAGCTCGCCGTCGGCTACCACCTCGACGAGCTCGACAACGAGATCACCGGCGTTACCCCGGCGTCGTTCGAGCCGACCATCGACTACGTCGTCACCAAGATCCCGCGCTTCACCTTCGAGAAGTTCCCCGGCGCCGAGCCGATCCTGACCACCTCGATGAAGTCGGTGGGCGAGGCGATGGCCATCGGCCGCTGCTTCGCCGAGTCGTTGCAGAAGGGCCTGCGCTCCATGGAGATCGGGCTGTGCGGCCTGAACGAGGTGGACGTCGGCAAAACCCGTGAGGAGGTGCTGGCGGCGCTGACCTCCGCCCGCCCCGACCGGGTGCTGGTGATCGCCCAGGCGTTCCGCCATGGCCTTGGCATCGACGAGGTCTACGCCGCCTGCCATTACGACAAGTGGTTCCTCGAGCAGATCAAGGCCCTGGTCGATTGCGAAGAGGAGATCCGCCGCGGCGGCCTCGCCGGCGACACCCCGTCGATGCTGCGGCTGAAGGCTTTGGGCTTTTCCGACCTGCGGCTGTCGCAGCTGTCCGGCAAAAGCACAGCCGAGGTGAGCCTGCGCCGCCGCGTCCTGGGCGTCGCGCCGGTGTTCAAGCGGGTCGACACCTGCGCCGCCGAGTTCTCGTCGCAGACCTCGTACATGTATTCCGCCTACGAGCCGCAGGCGGGCGAGCCGGCGGAGTGCGAGGCGGCGCCGTCCGAGCGGACCAAGGTGATCATCCTCGGCGGCGGCCCCAACCGCATCGGCCAGGGGATCGAGTTCGATTACTGCTGCGTCCATGCCGCCTACGCCCTGCGCGAGGCCGGCTTCGAGGCGATCATGGTCAACTGCAACCCGGAGACGGTGTCCACCGACTACGACACCTCCGACCGCCTCTACTTCGAGCCGCTTACCGACGAGGACGTGATCGCCATCGTCGATGTGGAGCGCTCGCGCGGCAGCCTGCTCGGCGTCATCGTCCAGCTCGGTGGGCAGACGCCGCTGAAGCTCGCCACCGCCCTGGCCAAGGCGGGCATCCCTATTCTCGGCACCTCGCCCGACGCCATCGACCTCGCCGAGGACCGCGAGCGCTTCCAGGTGCTGCTGCAGCGGCTCGGCCTGCGCCAGCCGGCCAACGGCCTCGCCCGCTCCGCGGAGGAAGCCGAACGGGTCGCCGAGGCCATCGGCTATCCGGTGGTCATCCGCCCGTCCTACGTGCTCGGCGGCCGGGCTATGGAGATCATCCACGATCGCGACGCGCTGCGGCGCTACATCACCCAGGCGGTCGCGGTGTCCGGCGACAAGCCGGTGCTGCTCGATTCCTATCTTCAGGACGCCATCGAGGTCGACGTCGATGCCCTGGCCGACGGCACCGACGTGGTCGTCGCCGGGATCATGCAGCACATCGAGGAGGCCGGCATCCACTCGGGGGACTCCGCCTGCTGCCTGCCGCCGCACTCACTGTCTGCCGAAGCCATCGCCGAGATCGAGCGGGAGACGACGGCGCTGGCCAAGGCTCTCGGCGTCGTCGGGCTGATGAACGTCCAGTTCGCGGTGAAGGACGGCGACATCTACGTCCTCGAGGTCAACCCCAGGGCTTCGCGGACGGTGCCGTTCGTTGCCAAGGCCACCGGCGTGCCGGTGGCGAAGATCGCGGCCAGGATCATGGCCGGCGAGAAGCTCGCGAGCTTCCACCTCGGGCAATCCCGCGCCCTGGCGCACGTCTCGGTGAAGGAGGCGGTGTTCCCGTTTGCCCGCTTCCCCGGCGTCGACGTGATCTTGGGCCCGGAGATGAAGTCGACCGGCGAGGTGATGGGCATCGGCGCCAACTTCAGCAGCGCCTTCGCCAAGTCGCAGCTCGGCGCCGGCGCCAGGCTGCCGGCCGCCGGGGCGGTCTTCATCTCGGTCAAGGACAAGGACAAGCAGGCCGCGGCGGCGCTGGCTGGGCGTCTGTCCGGCCTGGGCTTCACCCTGATGGCCACCGACGGCACCGCGGTGACGCTCACCGAAGCGGGGCTGCCGGTGCGGCGGATCAACAAGGTGCTGCAGGGGCGGCCGCACTGCGAGGACGCGATCATCAACGGCGCGGTGCAGCTCGTGATCAACACCACCGAGGGCGCCCAGGCAATCCGCGACAGCTTTTCCATCCGCCGGTCGGCGCTGATGAAGAACGTCCCCCACTACACGACCATCGCCGGGGCGGCCGCGGCCGTGGATGCCATCGAGGCCCTGCTCTCGGGCCAAGGCCTTGATGTCGCCCCGCTCCAGTCCTACTTCCCCGTTCTTGCGTAAAGCCAGCCGGTCGAACCCGCGCTCAGCGGGGTACGGCGGCGCATTGCGCCGGCCTCCGGGCCGGCGCTTCGGATAGACGAGGCAGGCCTCATGGATAAGATCCCGATGACACCCGAGGGCTTGGCACAGCTCGAGGTCGAGCTTCGCCGGCTCCGCAGCCAGGAGCGGCCCGCGGTTATCCGGGCGCTGGCCGAGGCCCGCGAGCACGGCGACCTGTCGGAGAACGCCGAGTACCACGCCGCGCGCGAACGGCAGAGCTTCATCGAGGGGCGGATCGCCGAGCTCGAGGACATCATCAGCCGCGCCGAGGCCATCGACACCTCGCACATGAACGACGATGTCGTCCGCTTCGGCGCCACCGTCCTGCTTGCCGACGAGGACACCGAGGACGAGTCGACCTACCGCATCGTCGGCAGCCACGAGGCCGACGCCGGCGCCGGCCGGCTGTCGATCACCTCGCCGCTCGGCCGGGCGCTGATCGGCAAGAAGCTGGGCGACATCGTCGAGGTGACGACGCCGCGCGGCTACAAGTCGTACGAGGTGGTCAAGATCGCCTACGGCGGCTGAGCTTCGGCGATGGCCAGCACCGGCCGCCGGGCGCTGATCGAGGCGCGTCTCGAAAACGTCCTCACCGACGGGCATTTTCCCGAACTCCCCGGCCGCTACGCCCGCGGCAAGGTCCGCGACAACTACGATTTGACCGACGGCCGGCGGATCATTGTCGCCACCGACCGGCAGAGCGCGTTCGACCAGATCCTGGCCGCCGTGCCGTTCAAGGGCCAGGTGCTGACCCAGACGGCGCGCTTCTGGTTCGAGGCGACCGCCGACATCGCCCCCAACCACGCCATCGCCTACCCCGACCCCAACGTGCTCTTCGCCCGCACGCTGCGGATGCTGCCGGTGGAGATCGTGGTGCGCGACTACCTCACCGGCACTACCGCCACCTCCATCTGGACGATGTACGCCGCCGGGCAGCGGCAGATGTACGGGCTGCGGTTGCCCGAAGGTTTGCGCCGGCACCAGCAGCTGCCGCAGACGGTGCTGACGCCCACGACCAAGGCCGACGCAGGCGGCCACGACCTGCCGCTGAGCCCGGCGGAGGTGGTGGCGCATGGCCTGGTGACGGACGCGCAGTGGCAGGCGCTGGAAGCCGCGGCGCTGGCGCTGTTCTCCCGCGGCAAGGAGATCGCCGCCGCCAACGGCCTGATCCTGGTTGACACGAAATACGAGTTCGGCGTCGACGAGGCGGGTCGGATCACCCTCGCCGACGAGATCCACACCCCGGACAGCAGCCGCTACTGGCTGGCGTCGAGCTGCGCTGAGCGTTTCGAAGCCGGCTCCGATCCCGAGAGCCTGGACAAGGACTTCCTCCGCCGCTGGATCGGCGCCCGCTGCGACCCATACCGCGAGCCGATCCCGCCGATCCCCAAGGAAACGCTGGTCGAGTTCGCCCTGCGCTACATCACCCTGTTCGAAACCGTGACCGGCCTCGCCTTCGAGCCGCCCGACGAGACGACGCCGGTCCGCGAGCGCATCCTCGGCAACATCCGCCGGGCGCTGTAGTACGCCGCTGCTCGATCTAGCTCGAAAATGCCCTCACCCCGACCCTCTCCCACTCGCGCCTTCGGCGCGCGGGAGAGGGAGGTAGTGGCTGCGCCTGCTTGCCCCTGCACCCGGCAAAGCCGTGGGAGAGGGCGCACCGTGAAGCAGCGCGACCCGCGAAAGCGAGAGCCGCGGCTCCCTCTCCCGCTTTGCGGGAGAGGGTCGGGGTGAGGGCTTCTTGCGGTCCGATCCGGATGCACTCCAGGATTATGCCTTCAATACGACCTTGGCAGGCCGAGGACGTGCTCGGCGAGGTAGGCGAGGATCAGGTTGGTCGAGATCGGCGCGATCTGGTAGAGCCGGGTCTCGCGGAACTTGCGCTCGACGTCGTATTCGGTGGCGAAGCCGAAGCCGCCGTGGGTCTGCAGGCACATGTCCGCCGCCTGCCAGGAGGCGTCGGCGGCGAGCAGCTTGGCCATGTTCGCCTCCGCCCCGCATCCCGCCCCCGCATCGAACAAGGCGGCGGCGCGCTCGACCATCAGGCTCGCGGCCTCGGTGGCGGCGTAGGCGCGGGCGATCGGGAACTGGATCCCCTGGTTCCGGCCGATGGGCCGGCCGAAGACCACCCGCTCACAGGCGTAGGCGCTTGCCTTGGCGATGAACCAGCGGGCGTCGCCGATGCACTCGGCCGCGATCAGGATGCGTTCGGCGTTCATCCCGTCGAGGATGTAGCGAAAGCCCCTGCCCTCCTCGCCGATCAGGGTGTCGGCGGGAATGCGCAGGTCGTCGAAGAAGAGCTCGGTGGTGTGGTGGTTGATCATCGCCTGAATCGGCTTGATCGTGAGCCCGTGGCCTACCGCCTGGCGGAGATCGACGAGGAACACCGACATGCCGTCGTGCGGCTTGGCGACCGCGTCGCGCGGGCTGGTCCGGGCGAGGAGGAGCAACAGGTCGGAGTGCTCGGCGCGCGAGGTCCACACCTTCTGGCCGTTGATCACGTAGCCGTCGCCGTCGCGCACCGCGGTGGTGCGAATCCGGCTGGTGTCGGTGCCGCTGGTCGGCTCGCTCACCCCGAACGCCTGCAGCCTGAGCGAGCCGCCGGCGATCTTCGGCAGCACCGCCTGTTTCTGCGCCTCGCTACCATGGCGGAGCACCGTGCCCATGGTGTACATCTGCGCGTGGCAGGCGGCGCCGTTGCAGCCGCTCTTCTGGATTTCCTCCATGATCGCCGCCGCCGCAGCCAGCGGCAGGCCGCTGCCGCCGTAGGCCTCGGGGATCAGCGCGGCGAGATACCCAGCCTCGGTTAATGCGGCGACGAAGGCCCCGGGGTATGAGCGCTGCTCGTCCAGGCGACGCCAGTAGTCGCCGGGGAAACCGGCGCACAGGGCGCGGACGCCTTCGCGAATGTCTTCAAATGTTTCCCTCATGAGCCATATCCAGTAAAAGCTGGCTACCTCAGTTCTAGCGATTGCCGCAGCACCGCGGCCAGGGCGAAAAAATCAGGGCGAGAGATGGAAAGGCGAAGCAGCACCGAGATCATGGGGGAAACCCTGAACCTGGCCAACGCCACCGTCATCGACGTGGGGTGCGGCGACGGCTGGCTGACGCGATTTCTCGCCAACCGCGGCGCGCACGCGACCGGCGTCGAGGTGAGCCCCAAGGCGCTGTCCCGGGCCCGCTCGATCAAGCCGGTGGCGGACGAGCACTACATCCAGGGCCTCGCCGAGGACCTCCCGGTCCCCAGCCGCTCCGCCGACATCATCATCTATTTCAACAGCCTGCATCATGTCGATGCGGACGGGCTGATGAAGGCCCTGCGCGAAGCGGCGCGGGTGCTGCGCTCGGGCGGCATCCTCTACATCTCCGAGCCCATGGCCCAGGGGCCGTATTTCGAGCTGATGCAGCCGGCCCACGACGAAACATTGGCCCGACAACGAGCGCAAGACGCGCTCCGCTACGCGCCCGAGTTCGGGCTGCTGCTGGAGAAACAGTTCAGCCACCTCGACAGCGTCGTCTTCCCCGATTTCCAGGCCTTCCACGACCGGCTGACTTCGATCAACCCGCACATCCGCGACCGCTTCGAAGAGCAGGAGGACGAGATCGCAGCCAACTTCCGCCGCCGCGCCGTCCAGCGCGAGGACGGTTGGGAGTTCGAGCAGCCGATGCGGGTGACGGTGCTGAGAAGGAGCTAGAGCGGTTTGTGATCAGGTTGACACACCAGCAACCCGCGCCCACCGAACCGGTTTTTCGCCCTTTCCACCCCCTCATCCGTCACCCCCGGACTTGTTCCGGGGGTCCACGGAAGGCGTGGATGGCCCCAACAAGTGCGGCCATGACGTCCGGAACGACATCCTAGAGTGGTGCCCCTAGCGGGTCCGCTTCAACCTACTTGCACATTGCTCCAGGCCGAAGCCTCTGCCGAGCGAGGGCTAGCCCCACAACTCCGGCCCCGGCGGATGAACGACGCCGCGCTCGTAGTGGAGCGCCGGCTTCCGGTCCTGCGCGAGCCAGAGCGGTCCGTCCAGGTCGACGACGGCGGCCCCCTCGCCCAGCAGGGTGGCCGGCGCCATGGCCAAAGACGTCGAGACCATGCAGCCGACCATTACCGCAAGCCCCTGGGCTCGCGCCGCGGCGGCGAGAGGCAGGGCCGCGGTCAGCCCGCCGGTCTTGTCGAGCTTGACGTTGACCATGCCGTAGCCCTGCATCCGGTCGAGATCGCGCTGGGTGTGGAAGCTCTCGTCGGCGCAGAGGACCACCGGCGAGGCGAAGCCGGCCAAGGCGCCGTCGCTTCCGGCCGGCAACGGCTGCTCGATCATCTCCACGCCGAGGGCGTGAAGCGGCTCGGCGAGCCGCTCGAAGAGGGGAAAGGTCCAGCCTTCGTTGGCGTCGACGATCAGCCGGGCCTCGGGCGCCGCGGCGCGAACCGCTCCCACCCGCTCCAACACCGCGTCGGCGCCGACCTTCAGCTTCAGCAGGCTTGCGCCACCGCCAACCGCATCGGCGGCGGCGGCGGCCATCGCGGCGGGCGCATCCAGCGAAAGCGTCGATGCGACCGGCAGGGGCAAAGGCGGCGGCAGCCCCGCCAGCTCCCAGGCGCGCGCACCCGCGCACTTCGCCTCCAGATCCCAGAGCGCGCAGTCCAGGGCATTGCGGGCGGCGCCGGACGGTAGCGCCTCTTGCAGCGCCAGGCGATCCATGCCCGCGGCGATGGCGCCGGCAAGCGCCTGGATCGCCGCGAGGACGCCGTCGGCGGTCTCGCCATAACGGGCGTAAGGAACGCACTCGCCGCGGCCGCGCAGCCCCTGTTCATCGATTTCGGCCACCACCACCTCGGCCGCCGTCTTCATCCCCCGGGCGATGGCGAACGGCCTGGCCAGCCGCCAGGTTTCGCGGCGGACCGAGAGCCTTCGCATCAACCGAGCAGGCGATCGACGATGGCACCGACCCCCGCCTTCAGCGGATCGACGCAAGGGAGGCTGAGCTCGGCCTCGAGGCGGGCCAGGTAGGCTCTAGCGTCTTCGCCCGGCATCTCGCTGGTATTGACCGCCACGCCGACGCAGCGGACCGCGGGGCTGGTCAGCCGGGCGGCGACGAGGTTGGCCTCGATACACTCGCCCACCCCCGGAAGCTTGCGGTTGGGAAGGCCGCGCATGTGGCCGCGGACCGGCTCGTGGCACATCACCAGCGCCTCTGCCTGCGCGCCGTGGAGCAAACCGAGGCTTACCCCGGCGAACGACGGGTGGAACAGCGAGCCCTGCCCCTCGATCAGGTCCCAGTGATCCGCGGCCGCGGCCGGAGCCAGCCATTCGACCGCCCCGGAGATGAAGTCGGCCACCACCGCATCGACGGCAACGCCGGCGCCGGCGACGAAGATCCCGGTCTGGCCGGTGGCGCGGAAGTCGCAGGCGAGCCCGCGCGCCCGCATCTCCCGCTCCAGCGCCAGCGTCGCATACATCTTGCCCACCGAGCAGTCGGTGCCGACGGTGAGCAGCCGCCGGCCGGAGCGGAGCTCGCCGGTGCCGACGCCAAAGGTTCGGGAGGGGTGGCGGACGTCGTGCAAGTGGCGGCCGTTGGCCACGGCCAGGGCCACCAGGTCGGGGATGTCGGAAAGCCGGTCGTGCAGGCCGTTGGCGAGATCCAGGCCTGAGCGCAGCGCGGCCGCGAACGTGTCCAGCCACTGCGGCGGGATGGTGCCGCCGGCGTTGGCGACGCCGATGATCAGGGTTCGCGCTCCGGCCTCGGCGCCCTCTTCGATACTCATCGCCGGCAGGTCGAGGGAGGCTTCGCAGCCGGCGAGCCGCACCTGGCCGATGCAGAGGTCCGGCCGCCACTGCCAAACACCCACCGCCGACTTGGCAGCCAGCTTGTCGCGGGCGTCGCCCACGAACAGGAGATAGGGCTGTTTCAGCATGTCCGTCCTCGACCGGCGGCGGTGCACGGCCGAAGTTTAGCCGAACGCCGGCGGGCATAGCGAGGGGAAGGGCCGGACGGCCGCCGGGGGGCCGGCGCCACCGCCGATCCGGGCAGAATTCGCCGCCCTGGCGGGCGCTCAATCCATCTTCGCCGGCCGGAAGATGTTGACACCGCCGTTGAAGATGTCTTTTTTGATGGTCCAATTATCGCCGGTGCGGCCACGATGGGGCTCCAAGCCTCGGCAACGGACGGTCCGGCCATGCATTTGGTTGTTGAAGCCTTCTCATGATCAGTCATTTTTATACTTTCAGGTTTGCGCCGGCTTTTGCAGCCGGGCGGGTTTTACCTGCCCGGCAGCGACACAAGCCTTGGCCGCTTGCGCGCGTCATCCCCTTCGCGGCCGCGGCCCTGTCGGCCGTCGCCCTCTCGCCGGCGCAAGCCGACGAAGGCGCGGCCCTGGCGGACGCTCCGGCGGCGTCGATCCGCAGCGTCGCCCACGACTTCCCGCCGCCGCCGGCGGTGGCCCCAGAGGCGGCCACCCGGGTGGCGATTCGGCTCACCTCGATCCCGGCCCGCGACCCCTACATTTTCGAGAAGCCGCGCGCCCCGGTTCTTTCGCCCGGCGCCGGCGAGGAAGCGCTGGCGCGCCGGGCCATCCGCACCGCCGCCACCTTGGCAACGCCGGGATGGGTGGTGCCGCTTCGGCCGAAGACCGGCCGGGTGGGCCAGGTGGGCGAGGATCTGCAGGCAGAGCTTCGCTGCCTGGCGCTGAACGTCTACTGGGAGGCGCGCTCGGAAACGCCGCTGGGCCGGCTCGCGGTGGCGTCCGTCACCCTGAACCGGGTCGCCAACCGCAACTTTCCGAACACGGTGTGCGATGTCGTCCTGCAGGGACAGGAGCAGGGCCTGCACCGCTGCCAGTTCTCCTGGGTTTGCGACCGGCGGGGCAACGAGCCCGGCGACGACGCCGCCTGGCGGGATGCCGAGCTCGTCGCCTTCACCGCGCTCTTCCTCAACCTGCCGGACCCGACCCGAGGCTCGCTCTGGTACCACGCCGACTACGTCTCGCCGCCGTGGGCGGAGAGCATGGCGCAGGCGATGCGGATCGGCCGGCACCTGTTCTACCGCGGCCCCGTTCGCCCGGCGCGCACCATCGAGGCGGCCCGCGGCGCCACCGGTTAGCTTGGCGCCTCAGATCGTCTCCAGGACCCGGCGCAGCTTTTCCTCGATCTCGTCGAGTTCGTCGTCCGAGGCGATCAGCGCCGGGGCGACGATACCGGTATCGCCGGTCCACTTGATCAGCAGCCCCGCCTCGAACAGCCGCTTCAGCGCCGCATAGCCGCGCGCTCCCGGGGTCGCAGGCGGAGCCATGTCGAAGGCGGCGAGCATGCCGTAGCCGCGGATATCGGTGATCACCGGGATATCGGCCAGGGCGAACATCCGGTCTAGGAAGCCCCCCGAAAGCCTCGCGGAGCGGGTGAACAGCTCCTCTCGGGCGTAGATGTCGAGGGTGGCCAGGGCCGCGGCGCAGGCGGCCGGGTGGGCGGAGAAGGTGTAGCCGTGGAACAGCTCGATCGCTTCCGGTGGCGAGCCCGCGGTCAAGGCCCGGTAGATGCGGTCGCTGACGGCGACCGCGCCCATGGGCTGGGAGCCGTTGGTCAAGGCCTTGGCCATGGTGATCATGTCCGGCTTTACGGCGAAGCTCTCGGCGGCGAAGCCGGCGCCGGTGCGGCCGAAGCCGCAGATCACCTCGTCGAACACCAGCAGGATGCCGTTGGCGTCGCAGATCTGCCGCAGCCGCTCCAGGTAGCCCTTGGGCGGCACCAGCACGCCGGTGGAGCCGGCGATCGGTTCGACGAAGCAGGCCGCGATCTGGGACTTGCCGTGGAGATCGACGAAGCGTTGCAGGTCGAAGGCGAGCTCTTCGCCGCTTCCCGGCTGGCCGCGGACGAAGCGGTGGTCGGTCAGCCAGGTGTGGCGCATGTGAGAGACGCCCGGCATCACCGCCGGGAAGGCCTCGCGGTTGCGGACGATGCCACTGAGCGAGGTGCCGCCGATGTTCACCCCGTGGTAGGCCCGTTCGCGCGAGACGAAGCGCTGGCGGGCGCCCTCGCCGTTCGCGCGGTGGTAGGCCATGACGATCTTCAGCGCCGTGTCGATGGCCTCGGAGCCCGAGTTGCAGAAGAACAGATGGTCGAGGTCGCCGGGAAGCAGGGCGCCGAGCCGCGCCGCCAGCTCGAACGAGGACGGATGGCCGAACTGGAAATGCGGCGCGTAGTCCATCTCCATGAGCTGCGCCGACACCGCCTCGGCGATTTCCCGGCGGCCGTGACCGGCGGCGCAGCAGAACAGCCCGGACGCGCCGTCGAGGACGCGCTGGCCCGACTGGCTGCGGTAGACCATGCCCTCGGCGTGGACGATGAGCCGGGGGTGGGCCTGGAAGTCCCGGTTCGCGGTGAACGGCATCCAATGGCTGGCGAGGGCGTGAGCGACGTCGGGCATGGCGGCTTCCCCTGCTGAGCGCGCCGCGGTTGGCGGGCACAACCCCATGGTGCGCCCGCCCTGCGGCAGAGATCAAGGCCGGCGCCGGCACGAGGCCGGGACGAGGCCGGGACGCGGAGCTGCGGCGAAACCGGCACTCCGTGCGGCTCGCGAACGATGCGCATTGACCGGCGCATGGGGCGCGCTTAGCAACATCCGCAAAGGCCGGCCCGGTTCAACAAGGCCGATAAGCCGAGCGTCCAACAGGGTAGGACCCGTCCATGCTCCTCGTCATTCTGCTCATAGCCAGCATCGCCTTCATCATCTTCGCCACCGCAACGCTCAAGATGCATCCGTTCCTGGCGTTGCTCATCACCGCCTTCGCCTTCGGCATCCTGTCGGGCATGCCGCTGGGCGACGTGGTGAAGTCGGTCAACGAAGGCTTCGGCGGAACCATCGGCTCCATCGGCATCGTCATTCTCGCCGGCGCCATCATCGGCACCTTCCTCGAGCGCTCCGGCGGCGCCTTCCGCCTGGCCGAAAACATCCTCAAGGTGGCGGGCGAGCGCAACGTGCCGGCGACCATGTCGATCATGGGCTACGTCGTCTCAATCCCGGTGTTCTGCGACTCCGGCTTCGTCATCCTCTCCTCGTTAAACAAGGCGCTGACCCGCAGGGCCGGGCTCTCCTTGGCCACCACCGCCATCGCCTTGAGCCTCGGCCTCTACGCCACCCACACCATGGTGCCGCCGACGCCGGGTCCGATTGCCGCGGCCGGCATCATCGGCGCCGACATCGGCCTGGTGATCCTCTGGGGCTTGCTCATCGCCGCCATCGCCTGCTTCGCCGGCTGGCTGTTCGCGGTGACCGTGGCCAGCCGGATCTACATCTCGCCGGACGAAGGCCTTGCCGGCGAGGAGCAGCCGGACGCCCGGGCGAACCTCGCCGACGCCCCGGGAGCCTTCAAATCGCTGCTGCCGATCCTGGTGCCAATCCTGCTCATCGTCCTGCGCTCCATCGCCGAGTTCCCAACCAAACCCTTCGGCACCGGAACCCCCTACACCCTGTTGAGCTTCATCGGCCAGCCGGTGGTGGCCCTGCTCATCGGCGTGGGCCTGGCAATGCTGCTGCCGAAAAAGCTCGAGCGCTCGATGCTCGCCGATAAGGGCTGGGTGGGCGAGGCCATCCTGGGTGCGGCGACCATCATCATCATCACCGGCGCCGGCGGCGCCTTCGGCAAGGTGCTGCAGAACTCCGGCATCGCCACCGTGGTCGGGCAGACCCTGGCCGACACCCAGCTCGGCATCATCCTGCCGTTCCTGATCGCCGCCGGGATCAAGACCGCCCAGGGCTCGTCGACGGTCGCCATCATCACCACCGCCGGTCTGATGGCGCCGCTGCTCGCCCCCCTCGGGCTCGACAGCGACACCGCCAAGGCGCTGGTGGTGGTCGCCATCGGCGGCGGCTCGATGGTGGTCTCCCACGCCAACGACAGCTTCTTCTGGGTGGTGACCCAGTTCTCCAACATGGATGCGCCGACCGGCTACAAACTGCAGACGGTGGGCACCCTGGTTCAGGGCTTGGTCGCCGCCGCGGCCGTCTGGACCGCAAGCCTGGTGGCGCTGTGATGGCGCGCTCGGCAGCCGTCGATCCGGAGGCGCTGCTGCGCCGGGCGTTCGACGCCGCGGTCGACGCCGCCCGCGCCCCGGAGCTGATCAAGGCGCACCTGCCGCCCCCTCCCGTGGGCCGCACCGTGGTCGTCGGCGCCGGCAAGGCGGCGGCGGCCATGGCCAAGGCGGTGGAAGAGGCCTGGCCCGGCCCGCTCTCCGGGCTGGTGGTCACCCGCTACGGCCACGGCCTGCCGACGAAGCGGATCGAGGTGGTCGAGGCGGCGCATCCCAACCCCGACGAGGCCAGCCAGCGGGCGGCAGCGGAGATCCTCAAGCTTGCCGGTGGGCTCGGTCCCGAGGATCTGCTGCTGTGCCTAATCTCCGGCGGCGGCTCGGCGCTGATGGCGCTGCCGGCGCCGGGGCTCACGCTCGCCGACAAACAGGGGGTGACCCGCGGCCTGCTCCGCTGTGGCGCCACCATCAGCGAGATCAACTGCGTGCGAAAGCACCTCTCGGCGATCAAGGGCGGGCGGCTCGCCGCCGCGGCCGCGCCGGCGCCGGTGGTGGCGCTGTTGATCTCCGACGTCCCGGGCGATGACCCTTCGGTCATCGCCTCGGGGCCGACGGTTCCCGATCCCACCACGACCGCGGACGCGCTGGCCGTCCTCGACAAGTATGCCCTCGATGTGCCAGCCCAGGTTCGCGCCCACCTGGAGGGCACCGCGGCGGAGACGCCGAAGCCCGGCGATCCCAGGCTCGCGGCCAGCCGCGTCGAGATGGTGGCGACGCCCCAGGACGCCCTGGAGGCGGCCGCGGCCGTCGTCCGCGAGGCCGGCCTGAGGCCGCTGATCCTCGGCAACGCCCTCGAGGGCGAGGCCCGCGACGTCGCCCTGGTCCACGCCGCCATGGCGAAGCAGGCGGCGCGGTATGGCCAACCGGCGGAGCCGCCCTGCGTGATCCTGTCGGGAGGAGAGACCACCGTTACCATCCGCGGCAACGGCCGCGGCGGGCGAAACGGCGAGTTCCTGCTGGCGCTGGCGGTGGCGCTGGACGGCCAGCCGGATGTCTGGGCCCTGGCCGCGGACACCGACGGCATCGACGGCGTCGAGGACAATGCCGGCGCCATCCTCCGCCCGGATACCCTCGCCCGCGCCGCCTCGGCCGGGCTCGATGCCCGGGCGCTGCTCGCCAACAACGACAGCTACGGGCTGTTCTCCAGGCTCGGCGACCTGATCGTGACCGGGCCGACGCGGACCAACGTCAACGACTTCCGCGCGATCCTCGTTGAGCAGAGGAAGTAGGCAACGCTCCGTCCAGGTCCACCCCTTGCCGCCCGGGGCCGCATGGCATGGTGCGGCGCTGCCTTGTGCTTGCGCGAAAGCGCCCTCACCCCGCCCCTCTCCCGCTTGCGCGTTCCGCGCGCGGGAGAGGGAGACGAGCGGCATCAGCGCCGCCAACATGCCCTCGCCCACGGAGTCCCACGGAGTGGGAGGGAGGGACCCGCGCCAGCGGGAGGGTGAGGGCAGTCGCCCGCGAAGCGGGAGGGTGAGGGCAAACCGGGCAGGCCGAAGGGCCAGGGGATTTCCGAGTGCCCAAATGGGGTTGATTTTGCTAGGCTGACGTCCGCAGCCGACAGTGCTCTTCTGGTCCCCCACTTGTCTGGTCCCCCGAGGCATGAGCGAACCCGAGCTCGCATCCCGCATCATCTCGGTCTGCAACCTCAAGGGCGGCGCCGGCAAGAGCACCATCGCCGTCAACCTCGCCTGCGCCATCCGGGCGCTGACCGGGCTCGACTGCATCCTGGTCGACGCCGACCGGCAGGCGACCGCGCTGGCCTGGGCGGAGAACGGCGAGCTCGGCATCCGGGTCACCTCGCGGGTGCTGCACGAGGCCCGGCGCGAGGACCCATTCCCCGGGCTCGCCTGGGTGAAGCAGATCCAGCTTCTCGCCCAGCGCAACCCGGCGGTGATCATCGACCTGCCACCGGGCCTCGACTACGCACTGGCGGCGGTCACCGCGGTTTCCGACCTGATCTTCGTCCCCGTCAATCCCAGCGGCATCGACCTCCACTCCACTGCCCGGTTCGTCGCCGCCGTGCAGAAGGCGCGCGCGGTCCGCGGCGGCGAGAAACCATCCTGCGTCATCGTCCCCAACCGCGCCGACCGGCGGGCGGTGCTCCGCAACCTCAAGCTGTACGAGCGGTTCGGCGAACCGATCGCGCCGCCGATCGGCCTGCGCTCCGCCTTCGTCCAGGCGTTCGACCGCGGCCGCTGGGTGGGCGCCATGCAGCCCAAGTCGGAGGCGCGCCTGGAGATCGAGCGGCTGGTCTCCTTCGTCCTCGCCGGAGCGGTGGCAGACGACGGCGGTGACGGCGTCGAGGATCGGGAGCTGCGGCGGGAGACAGGGGGCGCCGAGGTCATTCCCTACCGCGCCATCGGGCTTGGCGACCGACCCGTCGCCGGGCTCATCGCCCGTCCCGAGAGCGCCGGCGCCTCGACCCGGACGGACGACGCGGGCGATGGCGATGGCCCCGCCGCCGGCGGAGAAGGATCCCCCGCCTAGGGGCGACGCTCCGGGCGTGGCCGGCGGACTGCATCTGTGACTAAACGGCCACGGACCGCTTGACCTAAACCCTAAGAACTTTATGGTTACTCGGCCCGCGAAGGGGTGCCGTCCGTCTGCTGCGGACGCGGGCGTCGACGAAAACCAACCAAAAGCCTGAGGGTTGAGAGCATGTACAAGATGAAGAAGGCAGCCTTGGCGCTGGCCGCGGCGCTGATCTGCGCCTCCAGCGGCGTGCAGGCCAAGGATGCCGGGGATCTTCTGGTCAGGTTGCGCGGCATCGGGATCATTCCCGACGAGAGCGGAACCACCACCGCCGGCGGCGACATCGACATCGGCGACGCCTACGTGCCGGAGCTGGACTTCACCTACTTCTTCACCAAGAACATCGCCGCCGAGCTCATCCTGGCCACCGCGCGCCACGAGGTGAAGGTCAAGGACACCGCGCTTGGCGACGTCGACCTCGGCCATGTCTGGCTGCTGCCGCCGATCCTGTCGTTGCAGTATCACTTCTTCCCCGACGGCAAGGTCAGCCCGTACCTCGGCGCCGGCGTCAACTACACGGTGTTCTACGGCGTCGACAAGCCGAACAGCGCGCTCATCGACGACGTTGATTACGACAACCGCTTCGGCTGGGCGCTGCAGGCCGGCCTGGACTGGCAGGTGTTCGAGCGCTGGAGCGTCAACTTCGACATCAAGAAGCTGTGGCTGCCGGCGGCGGTCAGCGTCAACCACGGCGCGGTGAAAAGCCGCAACGCCGACATCGACCCCTGGATCATCGGCGTCGGCATCGGCTACAGCTTCTCGCTGTAGCGGCACGGCACGGCCGTCGCCCCCGCGGCGGCGGCCTGCTCCCGAACCACACGATCTCAAGATTGCCAGAAATGCTTGTGCGTCTCGCGCACCACGTCGTCGGGCGAAAGGCCAACGTCGGCGAGCCGTGACAGCGGCAGGTCGCGAAGACAGCGCCGCTGCCGCGACCGCTCCGACCACAGATGCACCGTCAGCCCGGCGCTCCTGAGCGCGAGGGCCAGGGCGAGGACGCCATGGGCCCGCGGCGTGCCTGCGGATCCCTCGGCGTCGTGACGCGGCGCGACAAGACTGCTCATTGACGGACTCCATGACCCGGGCTGCGGCTATTGCTCCGCTGCTCGCCTGTGTTCTGCAACAAGGCGCAAATGAGCGACAACAGGACGGACAGAAGAAGCGGCGCCGGCAGCCGCTCATACTGTTGATTGGCGATCAGAATTCCGCTGGTGATGTTGGCAACGGCCAGCAACATCAGGCAGACATGAACGATCGTTGCCCGATACAGCGATCCCGCCGAATGCTGAAGAACACGATCGCTGATGGCCCGGTTGGCCGCCGGCGGCCTTGAGCCGGCGCTACGACCCGGACCGGGACAATCATGAGGCGACCCGGCATGAGCCGACCCGGCGAGACGGCGGCACACGGAGAACCCGTCGATGACCGCAAGCCCTATGGGCTGCTCGTCCTCGAAGTGACGATCGGTCATGGTCGCCCCCCCAAAAGGCTGCCAAGTCGATGAGCAACGAATGGGCGAGATCATACGCGCGGCCGGCTTACGCCCGACTTACAGGCCGGGAGCTGTCTTCACGAAGGTCACCTACCCCGAGTGGACGAGTCGTCGCGGTTCCGCGGGGCTGATAGACTTGCAGGGATCGCCGGAACGCGGCCTCGATGGGGGAGAGGGCCGATGTGGGCGAAGGTCTCGCCACCGATTTTGCCACGGCTGGTCCACCGCGAACGGCTGCACGCCTTGCTCGGCGGCAGCTTCCAAGGATCCGTTACATGGGTTGGAGGGCCGGCCGGCTGCGGCAAGACGTCGCTGGTCGCAAGCTTCGTCCGCCGGTCGGAGCGGCCGTACCTGTGGTACAAGCTGGACGAAGGCGACAACGATCCGGCGTACAACTTCCACTGGCTGAGTGCGGCCGCGAGGATGTTGACGCCCGCAGAGGCCGATCCGGAGCTTCCGACATTCAGCCTGGAGGCGGTTGCGGGCCTCTCGGGCTTCGCCAGGAGCTTCATGCGGAAGTTCGACAAGTCGCTGCCCGCGGGGAGCGTTCTCGTCTTCGACAACGTTCAGGACGTCGATGACGAGGCGTTCTTCTACACCCTCATTCACATCGGCTTGCAGGAACTGACGGCGGACAAGCACGTCGTCCTGATCAGCCGCAGCAATCCGCACCGGCTCTTGGCAACCTTCAGCGCCGCTCGCGCGCTGACCTTCGTCAACTGGTCCGACCTCCGCTTCGCCGACGAGGAGGCGCGCGCCCTGATCGCGCTCCTGACCGGCGAGCAGGACCCTGCTTACGCGGATGGACTGCAGGCCGTCGCCGACGGCTGGGCGGTCGGGCTGACGCTGCTTTCGCGTTGCCGCCGGCCGCCCGAGGGCGACGAAGGCGCGCCGGTGGCCGGGCCGCGGGTGCCCGGCGTCCTCTTCGACTACTTTGCTGCCGAATTCGTCAGAAGTCTCGACGAGGGGCTGCGGCAGTTCCTGCTCGCAACCGCCTTTGCGCCCATGGTGACCGCGTCGACGGCCCAAGCCTTGAGTGGGCGCACGGATGCCGACAGCCTGCTGAAGGACTTGCACCGAAGAAACTGGTTCATCGTCCGCCGCGAAGGCCAGCGGCAGACCTACGAGTACCACCCGCTGTTTCGTCAATTCCTGCGCGAGCATGCGGCCGCTTCCTGGCCGGCCGACGACGTCACCAGGCTGAAGCGGGCCACCGCCGCCGCCCTCGAGCATGCCGGCGACATTGAAGGCGCGATGGAGCTGTTCCTCGATGTCCGGGATTGGGCTGCGGTCGAGCGGATCCTGGCTCGACAAGGCCCTGCAATGGCGCAACAGGCGCGCCATCAAACCCTGGGCCGCTGGCTTCAACGAGTACCCGCTCCCGTCCTGGAGGTTCGGCCCTGGCTCCGCTACTGGCTGGGAATTTCGCGCATTGCCGTTTCCGTCCCCGCAGCTCTCGATCTTCTGGCCGGTTGCTACGAAGCGTTCCGAAAGTGTGAGGACAGCGAGGCCTGTTAC
Source organism: Rhodospirillales bacterium (assembly GCA_034382075.1). Classification (GTDB taxonomy): domain Bacteria; phylum Pseudomonadota; class Alphaproteobacteria; order Rhodospirillales; family Defluviicoccaceae; genus JAEULH01. The sequence continues at coordinate 45,298 of JAXMOZ010000005.1, read as the reverse complement.
CTGGTCTGGTCCACGTCGGTGGACCTGCTGTGCAACCTGAACTGCTACAGCTCGCAGCTGGACTTCTGGCTGGACGAGCTCGAGGCGCTTCAGGCCGATCAAGGCGAGCCGGTTTCGGACGAGCTCCGCTGTCGGGTCGCCGCAAGCATGCACGCGGCCCTGTCCTACCGGCGTCCATGGCATCGGGACTTTCCGTCCTGGCGCGAGAAGGCTTTGCAGCTGTCGCAGAAAACCGGCCGCCGCGACCTGCAGTCGCTCATCTACATGCACTGGCTCCAGGAACTGACGTGCAATCGCTCGCCCGAGGTGGACGCGACGATGGCGCGGATGGAAGAACTCCTGCAAGATGGCCCCGGTTCATCTATCGATCACCTTCGCATCGGCTTCGTCCGGACCGCCCGGCTCATGATGGAGGGCCATAGCCAGCAAGCAATCGACCGCGCCGGGGAGTGCATTGGCTACGCCGACCGGGAGGGTCTGGTGGCCTTCAGGCCGATGCTGATGTACATCCAGGCGAGGGCACACCTGGATCTCGGCCAGATGCAGGAGTGCGCTTCCATCATATCGGCCTATAGAGTTTATTGTTCTTCGTTGGGAACGATGGGGAACATCTCTTACCTGACGTTGAAGGGGATCCACGAGTTATTCTGCTGCGAGTTCAAGCAGGCGGCGACGACAATGGGCAACGCCGTGGAGATGCTCGGCGGAAACTCGCTGACCTTTGCCCATTTCGTCATCTGCTTCGTCCGCGCCCAAGCCCTTTCCGAGGCAAAGCTGCACGATGCTGCGGCCGAAGATCTGCGGTTGCTGTTCGAGATGGCCGCCTGCATGGGAACGGCGCTGCAACACCATCATTGCCTGTTGCTGGAAGCGCTGCTTGCCGAAAACCGCGGTGAGCGTGAGGCGTCGTTGCTGTCGCTTGGCAGCGCGTTGGCGCTGGCAGCGGACGCTCCGCTCTGCCACTTCGTGGTCTGGCGGCCGGCCGCCCTGGCCCGCCTGCTGGCCCTGGCTCTGGCGAACGAAATCGAGCCGGAAGCGGCTGTCCGGATCGTCCGCGAGAGGAAGCTGGCTGCGCCCCAGCCGCTGCAACCGCTGGATTGCTGGCCCCGCCGCTACCGCGTCCAGATGCTGGGCCCGTTTTCGCTCACGCGGGACGGCGTCTGCATCGCCGGCACCCAGTCCACCAAGCTCGCCCTCCTTCAGTCGCTCATCTGGCACGGCGGACGCAACGTCAGCATCGACGCCGTAGCCGACGACCTTTGGCCGGACAAAGACGGCGACCGCGCGGAAAACACCCTGCAGGTCACGATCCTGCGCCTGCGCGAACTCATCGGCGACAAAGCCGCGATCAGCGTCGCCAACCGCGCCATCAGCCTCGATCCGTCCCTCTGGTGGTCGGACCTTGAAGAACTCAGGGCTCTGGTCGAGGCGATCCACGCCGAAGTGGGCCGGGATGAGGCCGGGATCGACAACGGCCGGGTGCTTCGGCTTCAGGATCGATTGCTTCGGCTGAAGGGTGAAGATCTCCTCGTCGGTTCCGGCGACGCCTTGTGGGTAAGAAGCGCGCGCAGGAAGACGAAGGAACTCTTCATCCGCACCCTGCTTCGCTTGCAGTCCTTTTGGGAGCGGGCGGGCGAACCTGAACGCGCGGATGCGTGCCGGCGCCGCGCCGCCCGGGCGGCCCAAGCCCGCGCCGACTAACCCCGCCCTTGCCTTAGCAAAATCCGCGGCCGTGCCGGCGCCTCACTGTACCCGCCAGCCGGGGGCACCGCCTGCCGTTTCATCTTGGCGGCCCCATGCCGCCGCGCGGCGCGGTGCGGCCGTCCAAGTGTGCGGCCGCAAGTCTCTGCCAACGTTACTTTTTTGCAACATATGGCGCCCGTCCTCGGCCGATGCCCCGCGACCGCTTTGCCGCGCGCCTGCCGTCGGCTATCAGCGAGCGTCCGTTCCAAAAATGCGGGAAATCATAGCGCAAACGCTACGGGAGAACCAAAGGTGGAAGAAGCATACAACAAGATTGCGTCATCGGCGCAGTTCAACGAGCTCGTGAGGAAACGGAACCGTTTCGCGTTTACCCTGTCGGCGGTCGTTCTGATCGTTTACTACGCGTTCGTCTTGTTCGCCGCGACGAACGGGACCGGTTTCGCTACGCCTATTGCCGAGGGATCGGCGGTCGTCATCGGCCTGCTGATCGGCTGGTGCATCCAGATCTTCTCCTTCCTGATGACCGGCGTCTACGTCAATCGGGCCAACACCAAGTTCGACGCGATGACCCGCGCCGCCGTGCGGGAGGCGGGCCTATGATCGTCGCCCACCCACTCATCGCCGCCGCGGTGGGCCTTGCCGTCGTCCCCTTCGCCTCGGCCGCGCATGCGGCCGGCGCCATCGGCGGCGACGTCACCAAGCAGCCGGTGAACATCATGGCGATCCTGATGTTCCTGGTATTCGTCGCCGGGACCCTGGGGATCACCTACTGGGCGGCCAAGCGGACCAAGTCGCGCCAGGACTTCTACGCTGCCGGCGGGGGCATCACCGGCTTTCAGAACGGTCTCGCCATCTCCGGCGACTACATGTCGGCGGCGGCGTTCCTCGGCCTGTCGGGAATGGTCTTCGCCAAGGGCGTCGACGGCGTCTTCTACACCGTCGGCTGGACGGTCGGCTGGCCGCTGATCCTGTTCCTGATTGCCGAGCGCCTGCGCAACCTCGGCCGCTACACGTTTGCCGACGTCGCCTCCTACCGGCTGCAACAGAAACCCATCCGCTCCCTGGCCGCCACGGGGGCACTGTCGGTCGTGATCTTTTACCTGATCGCGCAGATGGTCGGCGCCGGCAAGCTGATCCAGATCCTGTTCGGCCTGGACTACATGTATGCCGTCATCCTGGTCGGCGTGCTGATGATGCTCTACGTCACCTTCGGCGGGATGATTGCCACCACCTGGGTGCAGATCATCAAGGCTTGTCTGCTGCTCGGGGGCGCCACCATTCTGGTCATCCTCTCGCTCGCCCACTTCGACTTCGACTTCGGCCGGCTGATGTCGGAAGCGGTTGCCAACTCCAAGAGCGGCGCGGCGATCCTGCAGCCGTCCGCGTCCATCGCCGATCCCTTGGCGGCGATCTCGCTGTCCCTTGCGCTGATGTGCGGGCCGGCCGGGCTGCCGCACATCCTGATGCGGTTCTTCACCGTCCCCGACGCCAAGGCGGCGCGGAAGTCGGTGTTCTACGCCACCGGCTTCATCGGCTACTTCTTCATCCTCTCCGTCACCATGGGCTTTGCCGCGGTCACCATCGTCGGCACCAACCCGCAGTTCCTCGACCCCGCGGGCAAGCTCCTGGGCGGCGGCAACATGGCGGCCATCCACCTGTCGAAGGCGGTGGGCGGCGACGTCTTCCTGGGCTTCATCTCGGCGGTGGCGTTCGCGACGATCCTCGCGGTCGTCTCCGGCCTCGCCCTGGCCGGGGCCAGCGCGGTGTCCCACGACCTCTACGCCAACGTCTTCAAGAAGGGCAACACCAACGAACGCGAGGAGATCCTGGTCTCGCGGATCGCGACGCTGACGTTGGGCGTCATCGCCATCCTGCTCGGCATCGTCTTCGAGAACCAGAACATCGCCTTCATGGTGGTGCTGGCCTTCGGCCTTGCCGCCTCGGTCAACTTCCCGGTCCTCCTGCTCTCGATCTTCTGGAGCAAGCTGACCACCCGGGGCGCCTTCATCGGCGGCTTCCTCGGGCTGATCGCGGCCATCGCCTTCGTCGTCCTCGGGCCCACGGTGTGGGTGCAGGTGCTGGGCTTTGCCAAGCCGATCTTCCCCTACGAGCACTACGCCCTGTTCTCGATGGCGATCGCCTTCGGCGGCATCTGGTTCTTCTCGGTCACCGACCGGAGCGCCCGGGCCGAAATCGACAAGGCCAACTACCGCCACCAGTTCATCCGCTCGGAAACGGGGCTGGGCGCGGAAGGAGCCGCCGCGCACTGATCCGGCGGCACGTGTCGTCACTCATGGGGAGGGGCCGAAAGGCCGCCTCCCCTTTTTCTTTTGCTTCTTCCATCTACGACAGAACACGTTTGCGGACCGCAGCGGCGTTGCCATGGCTCATCCGTACGGCAACGTACGGCCAGGGTTCGGCCGCGGCCCCAGACCGACGCTTAATCCACCTCGACGTCGGCATCCGTCAGCGGCAGCCCGATCGCGCAAATGACGCCGTCCGGGGCGAACTCGTGCTCGACCCTTGCGCCGGCCAGGCTGCGGCGGATGAGACTGGAGCCGAAGCCCAACGCTTCGGGCGCGGCGACAGCGGGGCCGTCCCGCTCGCGCCAAACGATTAGCGCATGACGCTTGCCTTGCATCTGCCAGGTCAGCTCGACCCTTCCCTTAGCCTCGCTCCAGGCGCCGTACTTGGCGGCGTTCGTCGCAAGCTCATGGAGGACCAGGCCGAAGGGTCCGGCGCGATGGGCGGGAAGAACGATGGCCGGGCCGTCGAGGCGCAGGCGGTCCGGCTGACCCATGACGTAGGCGGCGAGCTGGCTGCGGGCCAGCGCCTCGAGTTCCGCGCCGCGCCAGTTCGCGTCGACGAGCAGCTTGTGGGTGTTGGCCAGCGCGTCGATGCGTCCGTCGAACCGGGCACCGAAGTCCTCCAGGGTCCTGCTGCTGCGCATGGTCTGGTAGGACATCGATTTGACGACGCTGAGAATGTTGCGGACGCGATGGGTGAGCTCGTTGAGCAGGAGTTGCTGATGCCGCTCCCACGACTTGCGCTCGGTGACGTCGTGGTTCGTCTCCAGGACCAGCCGGCGACCTTGCAACGGGAAGAGTTCGATGCGCGCTTCAACCACCAGCTTGCGGCCGTCCTTCGTCCGGTGGACGAGCTCGCCGTTCCAGCTTCCGTTCCCCACCACGTCCTGCTTGATGTCTTCGAACGAGCCGCTGCCCGGAAGCGTGGTCGAAAGAACCACATGCTTCTCCCGGCCGACCATCTCGTCGCGAGCGTACCCGAACAGCATCTCGCTGCCGCGGTTCCACTCAACGATCCCGTCGTCGAAGTCCCAGACGCAGATCGGCTCGCCGGACATCTCGACGAGCTGGATCATCTGCCGTAGCCGCTCCTCGCTCTCGCGGAGCGCGATCTCGACCTGTCGGCGTCCAGTTATGTCGATGAATGTGACGACGACGCCGTCGATCCTGTCGTCGAGCGTGCGGTAGGGCCGCAGGCGCATCAGGTACCAGAAGCCCGAACGGCTCTGGACCTCATGCTCGATGAGGGCGAGATCCCTGAGCACCTTGCCGGCATCGGAGACGATTTCATCGTAGACCAGGCGGTGGCTGAAATCCGTGATCGGCCGGCCCTCGTCCGCAGCGGTGATGTTGAACAGCTCGGTGATCCGCGGCGTGAACCGCTTGATGCGGAGCGACGGGTCGAGGAACAGGACGCCAACATCGGTGGCCGCCATGAGGTTCTGCAGGTCGTTGTGCGCGACGGTGACGCTCTCCAGTTTCGTCTTGAGCTCTGCGTTGACGGTCTGCAACTCTTCGTTGACCGACTGGAGTTCCTCCTTGCTGGTCTCCAGCTCCTCCGAGGTCGACCGGTACTCCTCGTTTATGGACTGCAGCTCCTCGTTAGCGGCGCGAAGCTCTTCGGTTGCGCCTTCAGATTCCTCGCGCGTGGTCTTCAGCAGGTTTTGTGTCAGCGCCAGTTCCTCTTGGAGCTGGCGAACGACGTCGATCTCCGACCGGTTCTCGTCGGCTGCCCCGTCTCCTGAATCGTCGATTCTCTCACGCGCCGGTCTTCCGCCCTCGATGAAGAAGACGATCGCTTGCCGAGCCGACGCCCCGTCGTCGTCGGCTACGGGCCTGACCTGCAGGTGAACGAGTTGCGGATGACCGTTGAACTGGACCGCGATCGGCAGGCTGAGGGTGCTCTCCCCCTTCTCGAAGGCGCGATCGAGCGCAGCGCGGAGATCGAACCGCATCTCCCGGCGCACGAGATCGCCGATGTCGCTGCTAAGCGGGCCGGCGGACGGTTGAAGGTAACGTCCGGCGGTCTCGGACAGGTGCCGGACCCTGTGCTGGACGTCGACGAGGATGCTGGGGGGCGCCAGCCGTTCCAGGGCTTGGCGATGCCAAGACGCTTCGCGGGGCGGGTAGGAGGCACCCCGCTCCGGGTACTCGGCGTGCAACAGCCGGGGTTCTCGGCGGACACGCCCGAACAAATGCGGCAGGACCTGTACCGCCTCGCTGGGCCGGCCGATCGACTGATAGATGCGGGCCTTCCGGTCGAGCGCGCGAAACAGGTTGGGCGGGTTGTCAGCGCTCTCGGACGGGCCGAGGAACAGGTAGCCGTTGTGCCTGAGGGCGTAGTGGAACAGCGCGCACGTCTGTTGCTGAACGTCATGGTCGAGATAGATCAGCAGATTGCGGCAGGAGACGAGGTCGAGCCGACCGAACGGAGGATCCCTAAGCAGGCTGTGGGTCGCGAACAGGAGGCCGTCGCGCAGCTCGCGCTTGACCCGGTAATGGTTTCCCCTCGCGCGAGAAGAAGCGGAGGAGCCGCTCCTCCCCGACATCGGACGCGATGGCCGGTGGATACAACCCCTCGCGCGCGACCGCCAGGGCGCCGACATCGAGATCGGTCGCGAAGACCTGGATTTCCGGCCGGACGTCGTGCTTTGCCGCCTCCTCGAAAAGCAGCATGGCGATCGAGTACGCCTCTTCCCCGGTGGCGCATCCAGGCACCCAGATCCGGATGGCGTCGTCGATGCTGCGGGACGCAAAGAACTGGGGGACGACGTTCTCGGCCAAGGCCTCAAAAGCCTTGGGGTCACGGAAGAATGTCGTGACCGAGATCAGCAGGTCGGCGAACAGCGCCTGCACTTCCTCGACGTTCTCTTTCAGGAACGTGAGGTAGTCCTGCAGCCGTTCGGTCTTGTTGACCTGCGCCCGCCGGGCGATCCGGCGCATGATCGTCGACTTCTTGTAATGGGCAAAGTCGTGGCCGGTCCTGGCGCGGACGTGGTCGAGAATGTTCTGCACATGAATTTGCTCGTCGAGCTCCGATGCAGAGGGGACGTGGCTCTTGCTCTTGGCGAGGTCGAGGAGGTTCCTGCCCATGTCGGCGAGCGGAAGGACGAAATCCGCAAGGCCCGTAGCAATTGCGCTCCGCGGCATCGATCCGTACTCGGCTTCGCCCGGGTCCTGAACCAGGATAATGCCGCCGGCCTCCTTGATCGCCTTGAGGCCAACCGTTCCGTCCGACCCCGCGCCGGTCAGCACGATGGCGAAGCCGTCGCCGCGTTGCTCGGCGAGCGAGCGGAAGAACAGGTCGATGGGTGCGCGCTGCCCGCGCGGTTGCTCGAAGGCGCGGGCCGCGATGTGGTTGTCGCCGATCTCGAGGCGACGGTCGGGTGGGGTGACGTAGACATGGTCGGCCTCGAGCGGCACCGGTTCACCGACCTGCACCACCGGCATCGAGGTGCGCGACGCCAGGATATTCGGCAACTCGCTGCTGTGCTCCGGCGCGAGGTGCACGATGACGACGAAGGCAATGCCCGTCTTCTCTGGCAGGGTCGTGAAAAAGGTCTGCAACGCTCTGATGCCGCCGGCCGACGCACCGATGCCGGCCACCGGGGGCTGTCGCGCCCGGCCTAGCGTCGGTTCTACCGCCTTTGTTGCGCCCAATCCCTGGCTCCCTGGAGTCGTGCCACCTAACGCATGATACCGGATGCGAGGCGGTTGGGGCCTCCAATCATGAACAACGGTCCAGTGGTCCCGCCTATGGGGTCCACCTCGGGCGTCCAGCGCGCATTTCGTCGATCAGTTCGGCGGTCGCCTCGCCATGGGCGGGGTTCTTGTCGGTGCTGATCGCCCGAAGGACCTCCATGCACGCGAGCATAGGATCAAATCTGGGTGCAGTAACCGCTTGCCGTCGGCCGCCGTTGTCAGGGTCATGCTGATTTACAACCAGGAGCACCCATCATGTCGATAAAGAAAGTGGTCGAACTCCTCGCCGAGTCCCCCGAGAGCTGGGAGGCCGCCGCCTAACAGGCGGTGGATGACGCGAGCAAGAGCCTGCGCGGCATCACTTCCGTCTACATCAAAGAGTTTGAAGCCAAGGTCGAGAACAAACGGGTGACCAGCTTCCGCGTCAACGCAAAGGTCACGTTCGAGGTCGAGCAATCCTGAGCCAGCTACCGCTGCGGCTTGGAGCGCAGTTCGGCCTCGCTTGCTAATCTTGCTCCGCCACAAGCTGGAGGCGTCAAACCTTATGCGGCTTCGCTATGCCTCCGAGGAGACGGTGGGTCCAGCTCAACGGGACGGGTCCGTGGGGCATCAAGTACATCCGCGCGGAGGACGATCCCCGCTTTTAGCGGCGCAAGCATGAGCGGAAAACCAAGTGGCCGCTGACCCGTCGAAAGGCGCGCGGTACCACGAGGCGAGTGGGAACCTTTCGCTGTTCAGAGAGGTTAAAGAAGCACCGGCCCGACGAACGTCCACCCGAACGGCAGCTCCTAACATGCCCCGCGTCGCGAAGATCCTGCTTGCGCTGGGGGCGGCACTAGCGGTCGGCGCCTTCCTGTACGCCTGGTCCGGCCTTTACAACATCGGCGCCAGTGCCGGGCACTGGGCCATCACCCGCTGGCTCCTCGAGTTCGGGATGCGCAACTCCGTCGAGACGCGGTCCATGATGATCGAGGCGCCGCAGCTCGACAGCGAGGACCTCGTCTACACGGGGCTTGGGCACTACGTCGGTGCCTGCGCGCCGTGCCACGGCGGGCCAGGGCAGGCGCGCAATCTCGTGGTCCGCGCGATGCTGCCGGCTCCGCCCTACCTGCCCGAGCACGTCGGCCAGTGGGAGCCCGAGGAGCTCTTCTGGATCGTCAAGCACGGGATCAAGTACTCGGGCATGCCGGCCTGGCCGGCGCAGCAGCGCGACGACGAGGTGTGGGCCGTCACCGCCTTTCTGCTGCGGATGCCGGAAATGGAGGCAGAGCTATTCCGGCGGCTTGCGGTGGATACGGCGGCAGCCGGCGACGCCACGGCGGAGCCGCTCATCCGGCCTCTCGCCGCCTCGGGCCCCGTCAGCCAGGATCTGGTCAACTGCGCGCGTTGCCACGGCCGGTTCGGCGGCGGCGGCGGAGCCGGCGCCTTTCCGCGGCTGGCGGGGCAGAAGGAAGAGTACCTCTACGCGGCGCTGAAGAGCTACGCGGCCGGAGAGCGTCCGAGCGGGATCATGGGCCCGATCGCCGCCGAGCTCAGCGACAGCGACATGCGCCACTTGGCGGAACGGTATGCGGAGGCGACGGACGCTGCCTGGCCGGCTGCCGAGGCGTCCGTCGACCCTGCCGCCCTGCAGCGAGGCGCGGAGATCGTCCGGCGCGGCGTGCCGAGCCAAGGCGTTCCGCCCTGCGCCTCGTGCCATGGCGAAGAGGGCCGCGGCATCGACAAGTACCCTTTCTACCCGGCGCTGGCGGGACAGTTCGCGGGCTATCTCGAACAGCAGCTTGCATTATGGCGCCGGGGCGTTCGCGGCGGCGGCCCGTTCGCGCCGGTGATGCGGGTGGTCGGACATCGGCTCGATCCCGATCAGGCGCGAGCGGTGGCTGCCTACCTCTCCATGGTCCCGCCGGCGGCGCTGGGCGATACAGCCCCCACGCGCCCGCCCCAGGCGGGCGAGTAGGGGCGATGGCCGGCTGCGCGCGGGCGCAGAACGGCTTCGGGCATGACCCGGCCGACCGGAGCCCGGCCGTGAACGTGCGTCTCACCGTGGCGCTGGTCTTCGCCGCATGCGGCACGCTCGGCGGTTGCGGCGGCGTGCAATCCGCCCTTGCTCCGCACGGCGAGCACGCCTCGCTCGTCGCCGGGCTGTCCTGGACGATGTTCATCGGCGCCGCCCTGATCGCGCTTGCCGTCGCTGGCCTGACGCTCTACGCGATGTTCGGGCCGCCTGAGCGCCGCGCCCGCTTCCTCGACCGCAAGCTGATCATCGGCGGCGGAATCGTCTTCCCCACTGCGACACTTTCCGCCCTCCTCGTCTACAGCCTCCTGCTCACGCAGCGGATCGTCCCGGACCCGGCTGGGGAGAACACTCTCCGCATCGAGGTCGTCGGCGAGCAGTGGTGGTGGCGAGTGCACTATCTCGGCGCCGAAGGCGAAAGGGCGTTCGCCACGGCAAACGAGATCCGCATCCCGACCGGCCGCCTAGTCGAGTTCATCCTGACCACCGCCGACGTCATCCACAGTTTCTGGGTACCTGGCCTGGCCGGCAAGCTCGACATGATCCCCGGTCACGTGAACACGCTGCGGCTGAAGGCGGACAAGACCGGCGTGTTGCGCGGGCAGTGCGCCGAGTACTGCGGCGGCGCCCACGCGCTCATGGCACTGATGACCGTCGTGGACACGCCCGAGGAGTACGCGGACTGGTTCGACCGGCAGCGAGAGCCCGCGGGCGAACCCAACGAAGCGCCTCTCGTCCGCGGCCGGGATCTTTTCCTCGCCTCCGGATGCGGCGGCTGCCACACCATCAGGGGCATCGGCGCCGACGGCGTCATTGGCCCGGACCTGACCCACGTCGGGAGCCGCCGCACCATCGGCGCCGGTCTTCTTCCCGTCACGGCGAACGCCATGGCCGACTGGATCGCCAGCCCCGACCATTTCAAGCCAGAGGTCCGCATGCCTCCGTTCGGCGGCCTGGAGGCGGACGACCTTGATGCCCTCGCGGCTTACCTGGAGAGCCTGAAGTGACCGAAAATGGGCCGGCGGATCCGCGGCCGCAGCAGAGCGGCGGCGGCGGGAAGGATGGAAGCTTTCCCAGCTGTCTGCCGCGGCCCGAGCGCGAGCTGGCGGAGCTCAAGCGCATCTGGGAGCGGCCGACGGGCTGGCGCTTTCTAACCGTCGTCAACAACAGCTACATCGGTATCTTCTACCTGGGCGCGGCCCTCCTGTTCTTCCTGTTGGCCGGGCTCCTGGCGCTGATCATGCGCACGCAGCTCGCCTTCGCCGAGAACGACCTGATCAGCCAGGACACCTACAATCAGGTGTTCACGATGCACGGCACGATCATGATGTTCCTGTTCGCCGTGCCGGCGGTCGAGGCCTTCGGCGTGTATCTGCTGCCGAACATGCAGGCGGCGCGCGACCTGCCGTTTCCTCGGCTCAGCGCCTATGCGTTCTGGGCCTATTTGGTCGGCGGCCTCGTCTTTTTCTGCTCGCTGTTCTTCGACCTCGCGCCGAAGGGCGGCTGGTTCATGTATCCGCCGCTCACCAGCTACGAGTTCTCTCCCGGAAGCAACGCCGACTTCTGGCTGCTCGGCATCGGCTTCATCGAGATCTCCGCTATCGCCGGCGCCATCGAAATCATCGTCGGCGTGCTGAAGACCCGGGCGCCGGGCATGTCGCTCGACAAGCTGCCGATCTACGCTTGGGCGATGCTCGTCTTCGCGGCCATGATCGTGTTCGGCTTCCCCGCCATCATCCTCGGCACGGCGCTGCTCGAGATCGAGCGAACCTTCCACTGGCCGTTCTTCATCGCCGAAAAAGGCGGCGATCCGCTGCTTTGGCAGCACCTCTTCTGGTTCTTCGGCCATCCGGAGGTGTACATCATCTTCCTGCCCGCCGCCGGCTTCGTGTCGATGATCGTGCCGACCATGGCGCAGACGCCCCTGGTCGGGTACCGCTTCGTCGTGCTGGCCCTCCTGGCGACCGGGTTCATCGCCTTCGGCGTGTGGGTGCACCACATGTTCGCCACCGGCACTCCACAGCTTTCGCTGAGCTTCTTCTCGGCGGCCAGCATGGCCGTCTCTATCCCCGCCGGCATACAGCTCTTCGCCTGGATCGCGACCATCGCCAAAGGCCGCCTGCTGTTGACCACGCCGGCGTACTTCGTCCTCGGCTTCCTTGCCATTTTCACCGTCGGCGGTCTTACCGGGGTGATGGTCGGGATCGTTCCGTTCGACTGGCAGGTGCACGATACGTACTTCGTCGTCGCGCACTTTCACTATGTTCTCATCGGCGGCATGGTGTTCCCGCTGTTCGCCGCCTTCTATTACTGGGCTCCGGTCGACAGCGCCCAGCCTTTGTCGGAGCGGGTCGGGCGCTGGGTGTTCTGGCTGATGTTCACGGGCTTCAATCTCACCTTTTTCCCGATGCACATCACCGGGCTGATGGGCATGCCGCGGCGGGTGTGGACCTACCCTTCGGAGCTGGGCTGGGAATGGCTGAACCTCACGTCCACTGCGGGTGCATTCCTGTTGGCCGCGGGCGTGCTCCTGTTCCTGATCGACCTCGCGCGCAGGTTTCGCCCGTTCGGGGAAAAGAACGCCGGCAACGTCTGGAACGCCGGCACCTTGGAGTGGCTGCCGGCCGGCGACTATGCCAACCGCAGCATCCCGATCATCGACAGCCGTGAGCCGCTTTGGGACGATCCCGAGCTTGCGAAGAACGTCGAGGCCGGCCGCTACTACCTGCCGGGTGCGCCAACCGGCGGCCGGGAAACGATCGTCACCAGCCCGATCGAGGCGCGGCCGCAGTACGTGCTTCAAATGCCCGGGCCCAACCTGCCGACGGTGCTCGCGGCCGTGTTCACCGCCGCCTTCTTCCTGTTGCTGACCGTAAAGCTGGTCATCCCCGCCGTCGTCTGCGGGATCGTCGCCGTCTGCTCCATCGTTTGGTGGATGTGGGATAGCGATCCCGGTCCAAATCATCCTCCCGTCGATATCGGCGGCGGCGTGACCTTGCCGGTGTACATGACGGGTCCTGCCTCCCACGCGTACTGGGCGATGATCGTGCTCATGCTGGTGGCAGGCTCCACGTTTGCGGCCCTCCTTTTCTCCTACTTCTTCCTGTGGACGGTTTCCCCGGACGTGTGGCCCGCGGCGACCGGCTGGCAACTGCCGGAGCCTCGCTGGCCGCTTGCAAGCGCGGGGCTGCTGTTGGCCAGCGCCCTCGTCGTCCGGGCGGGCGACCGCCTGCTCGTCCGTAGCGCCCGTCTCGGCCTCTGGCCGACGCGCGCCGCGCTCATGCTGGCGATCCCGCTGCTCGTCGCCGCTCTGGCGGTGGAGGTCTATGGGCAGGGGCAGGCCGGGCTCAAGGCGGAGGACAGCGGCTACGCCGCCGTCGTCTACATGACGTCGGCCCTTCAAGGCGTCTTCGTCGCGGCGCTGGCGATCATGGGGCTATTCGTCCTCGCCCGCTCCTTCGCCGGGCGGCTGGACGCCGAGCGGCGGGGCACGTACGAGAACACGCTACTGCTGTGGTACTACGCCGCGGGCCAGGGGCTGGTGGCGCTGGCTGTCGTTCACCTCGCGCCCAGGCTCTTCGGATGAACCGGCCGATGGTGGAAACCGACCCGTCGACCTTCCCCGGCTTCGGCTTGCGGCTCGTCGCCGGCCTCCTGATCTGGGCCCTTCACCTGTCGGTGATCTACGCCGCGACCGGCTTGATCTGCGCACGCCCCGGCCTTCGCTTCGAGCTGGCAAACATATCCCTGCTGAACTGGCTCGTCGGCGGGGCCACGGCCGCCGCGGTGCTGGCGCTGGCGGCGGTCATGCTTGCCGCCGGCCGCAGGGTCGCCGCCCGAACGGGAGGAGCGGAGGGCCGGTTCTTCCAATGGATCGTGCTCGCCGTCGCCGGGCTCTCCCCTGGTCGCCGTCCTTTGGCAGGCGCTCCCTGTCCTCATCGTCCCGCCGTGCGCATGAGCGGCGCGTTCCGTCTCTCCATCGCCGCGAGCCAGGCGGCCCCGAGCGCCGCCGCGGCACCAGCGTAGAGGAACCCCATCGGCACCCACATGATGAGGCCGGCAAGCTGCTGGTCTTCCAGCGGCGAGAGGCCCCAGGCGTCGGCGCGCGGCGCAAGCAGCGGGTACCAGAGGACCGGCGAGAACGTCAGCAGGGCGCCGAGGAGCCCCGTGTGGACGGTGGTAACGAGCGAGGCGGCGAGCGCCGCGATCTGGCTCTCGGGAGCGAGGGAGGCGGCCCTGATCAGCGAGTTCCAGAACAGCAGCGCGGCGGCGAGCAGCGAGCCGTACATGGAAAGATGCACGAGCGGGTCCAGAAGCGCTTGCTGGTAGAGCCAGGGGACGTGCCACAGCCAGATCAGCGCGCCATAGAGGGCGGCCGCGCACATCGGGCTGCGCAGCTTGTGATAGGCTCCGAAAGTCGCCCGGTGGCGCAGCCCGCGGTCCGGAGGCTCATGGTCGCGCGGACGGGGCAGGACGAGGGCTTCCACCGCGGCGCCGAACCTGCCCAGAACCAGGAGCGGCGGCGCCACCGCCACCAGCATCAGGTGCTGCAGCATGTGCGCCCACGCCAGCGTCGCCGCCATCCGGCACAGCGGCGAGACGAGGGCAGCCGCGAGCACCAGCCATCCTGCGGCAAAGCAGGCCATACGCCACATGCACATACCCGGCGCGCCGCCGCCCGAGCGCAGGGTGAAGGCGCCCCCGGCATAGAGCGCCAGCGCCGCCACGAGCGGCAGCACGACCTCGGGCGCGAGGCTCCACGCCTGCCAGATGCCCTCCCATCGCGCCGGCGGTTGATCGGCGAGGCACAGCGAGAGCAACAAGTCGCTTCGTGCGGCTGCGGCGGCAGGCTGCCCGGGACCGAGAGCCACAGGCAGGAACGCGAGGAGGGCCAAGCAGCGAAACGGTCGTCCCCTGGATTGACCAGCGGGCTCGGCGCAGCGTATCGGCAGCCGGTTCATCGAATACCCCCGCCAGATTTCAGCGTCCCGTCCCCTGGAGAGCCCCGCGGAACCGCCAGGTACCGCTCATAAACCACGTTGGCCGCCGCGCGGTTCCCGGAGTGTCCGCTCCCTTCGCTTCGGCAAGCGGGCGGCGGCCCGAAGAAGGAGGGAGCCGGCGAAACCGCCGGCTCCACTTGAAGCCGCAAGAGCAACCTTCGCTATGGCAAAGGTATAGCTCGCTCTAGCTCTGCTTGAGAACCTGCTCGTAAGATGGCAGGTCGAACTGCTTGTAGAGCCGGTTGAGGTCTTTCCACTCGACCTTTGTCGGCTGCTCGCCGCGCGCGAAGGTCTCCATCTCGTCGAGCTCGGCCTTGCTCTTCTGCAACCTGTAGGCGTTGCGGTCGAGGTCGTAGCTGAGAGCTTCGAACGGCACAGGGGCGATTTCTTCGCCGAGCCCGAGGAAGCCACCGTGCCCCACCTGCACGTAGGCGATCCTGCCGTGGCCGCGGTCGATGATGAGCGCGTCGATCTCCCCGAACGTCTCGTCGTTCGGCAGGATCACCTCGCTTCCGCGGATTTGTTCCGCCGACCTGTAGGCCGGAGCGACCACTGTGGTTATGGTCTCGCGGCCCACCAGAATATGCGGCTTTCCCTGTTCAGACGCCGCCTGTTGACCCTGCTGTCCGGAAGCCGGCTTCCGGTCCGCAGAGGCGGCCTCCGTCTTGCCGGCCGAGCCGGCTTGCCCGCCCGCTCCGCTCTGGCCGTCCTTCGAGCCGGCCTGACCCGCCTTCTTCCCCGCCGCAGACGAAGACGCCACCGGAGCCCAATATTCGGTCACCGAGGTGACGACGGCCGGCTTGGTCAGCTCCGCGAGTTGATCTTCCCCGTAGCGTTGCTTGCTCTCCGTCAGCCGCTGCTTGTCGACGACGAACGAGAAATCGTTGCCGCCGCCTGGAACCAACCGGGCTTCCCTGCGCTCCGGAACGATTTGCAGCGCTTCCCAGGCCACCGGTACGAAACCGTCCGCGGCGCCGCCCTCTGGCGCGACCAGGGCGTAGCGCAGAGCGCCCGTATCCGCCGCGATCATCAGATAGACGATTTCGCCGAGATCCTCTCCTCCATTGCCCCGGACCGGCGCCCCGATCAGGTCCGCCGCCGAGGCGACCTGGATCTGCAGGTCGCGCTCGTTCGTTCCCGCGCCGGCAGCGCCGGCCATCGTTCCATGCGCCGATCCATCGGACCCCGTGCCTGATCCCTGCTGCGCTGCTGCGGCGGGAACCACCAACAGGGCGCAGACGCTGGTCGTCATCAACATCCGCTTGAGCATGAGCGTCTCCTTTCCAACTGGCGGACACCATTCATCATGGCATCCATGTGGCGCGATGCCAGAAAAACGCCGCGCCGTCAGTCATCGTTCCCGAAAATCTCGGCCGCGGGACCCATCTTTCTTGCTATCGCGCAAGGCCGTTATGAAGAAGATCGAGCTTCTGCAGCTTCTCGTTCCTGAACCGGGAACTCGTTTGATCTGCTGAACTTGGATGAATGCGATAACCGAGCGACGAGGTTGGGGCATGTGGTACAAGAACGCGCTGATTTACAGTCTCGACGTCGAGACCTTCTTCGACGCGAACGGGGACGGCGTCGGCGACTTCACCGGAGTTCTGAAGCACGTCGATTACCTGGAGACGCTGGGGGCCACCTGCATCTGGCTGCAGCCGTTCCAGCCGACACCGAACCGGGACGACGGTTACGACATCGTCGATTACTACGCGATCGACCCGCGGCTCGGCAGCTTCGGCGATTTCGCGGAGCTGATGCAGTCCCTGGACGAGCGGGGAATCCGGCTGATCTTCGACCTCGTCGTCAACCACACCTCGGACCAGCACCCATGGTTCCGGAGCGCCTGTGCCGACGCCCGATCACCCTACCGCGACTATTACGTCTGGTCGGAAAACCGGCCTGCAACCGCTGATCAGGGCATGGTCTTTCCGGGACAGCAGGCCAGCACCTGGACCTGGAACGACGAGGCCCAGGCGTACTACTTCCACCGCTTCTACTCGCATCAACCGGATCTCAACATCGCCAACCCTCGGGTCCGCGAGGAGATCCTTCGCATCATCGGCTTCTGGCTGCGCCTCGGCGTGGCCGGCTTCAGGATCGACGCCGCGCCCTTCCTCATCGAGCTGACCGGCGCGGAGACGCCGCAGGCCGGGGCGATGTACGCTTTCCTCGAGGAGATGCGCGCGTTCGTGAGCTGGCACCGGGGCGACGCCATCCTGCTGGCGGAAGCCAACGTCGAGAAGGACCAGTTGGCCTCCTATTTCGGCGAAGGCTCGCGGCTTCACATGCTCTTCAACTTCCTCGCCAATCAGGCGCTGTTCCTGGCGCTTGCGCGGGAGGACGCGGGGCCTCTGCGCGATGCCCTCCGACAGCTTCCCGATCCCGCGCCGCACGGACAGTGGGCGCAGTTTCTGCGAGGACACGACGAACTCGATCTCGGGCGCCTGACGCCGGACCAGCGCGAAGCCGTCTTCCATGCGTTCGCGCCCGATGAGGAGATGCGGATTTTCGGCCGGGGAATACGGCGGCGCCTGGCACCGATGATGGACAACGACCGGCGGCGGATCGAGATGGCACACAGCCTGATGCTGAGCCTGCCCGGCTGCCAGGTGATCCGCTACGGCGACGAGATCGGGATGGGCGAGGATCTCGCGCTCGTGGGCCGTGAAGCGGTCCGCACGCCGATGCAGTGGTCGAACGACCGCAACGCCGGCTTTTCCCCGGCCGCGGAGGACCGGCTGATCAGGCCGATCATCGGCTCGGGGGCCTTCGACTACCGTGACGTGAACGTTCGCGACCAGGTTCGCGACCCCGACTCGCTGCTCAACAACGTTCAGCGCCTGATCCACATCCGGCGGAGCGCGCCGGAAATCGGCTTCGGGACCCTGAGCCTGATCGAGACGGACCACCCCTGCGTGATGGCCGTCCGTTACCGCTGGCAGGACCGCTCGGTCGTCGTCGTGCACAATCTCGCCGGGAGAACCTGCCACGTGCGCCTGGCCGTCGGCGACCGCCGCGCCTTGCATGACATCGCCAGCGACCATGCCTATCCGCCCGCGGGAGAGCGGACCGAGATCGGCCCGTACGGCTACCGCTGGTTCCGCCTCTAAGGTGCGCGCTCGTGCGTCCCGGTCAGCGGCGCAGCCTCCGGCGGCGGCTGGACATCCTCGCCGCCATGGCCCCGGCGCCCGCCGCCAGCGCCAGCCCGCCGCCGATGGCGAGGCACCGCGCGAGGCCCGGGTCGAGCATGGTTATCTCCGGCCGGGCCTCGTCGTCGAAGCGGCCGCGCGTGCGATGCAGCGAGCTCGGCGCCGGCGTGTAGAGATTGTCTGTCCGGTCGGGGCTGACCGGCTCCTGCGACTGCTGGCCCTCGACCACGTGGCGGGCGAGGTAGCGGTCCAGGAACTGCGGCACGAGTTGCGCGCCGAAGATCGTCTTCAGGGTCGACCAACCAAGCCAGTACTCCCGCGCCGGATGGTCGGCTGCTGCCACCAGCGCGGCGGCGATTGCCTCCGGCTGATACACCGGCGCAACGGGCCGCGGCCGGCCGCGGGTGCGGGCACGCGCCCATTCGAACTGTGGCGTGTTGACGGCCGGCAGCTCGACCATGCAGATGCGAATCGCGCTTCGCTCGTGCTCCAGGTCCGACCGCACCGAGTCGAGGAAGCCGCGGATGGCGAACTTCGCCGCGCAGTACCCGGCCTGGAGCGGGATGCCTCGGTACGCCAGGGCCGATCCGACCTGGATGATGGTCCCGCGGTTGCGCGAGCGCATGTACTTCAGCGCCGCCAGCACGCCATGGGCCGAGCCGAGATAGGTGACCTCGGTCACCCACCGCAGCTCTTCGGGTTCGACCTCCCACGCCGGCGCGAAGACCGTCACCATCGCCGAGTTGACCCAGATGTCGATCGGTCCGAGCTCCCGCTCCACCCGCTCGGCGGCGGCGAACACGGCCCGCCCGTCGGACATGTCGAGAGGCAGGGGCAGGGCAGCGCCGCCCAGGCGCCGGACCTCTGCAGCCGTCGCCTCCAAAGCCTCCGGCTGCCGACCGATCAAGCAGATGGCCGCGCCACGCCGCGCGAAAGCTTCAGCGGCGGCGCGGCCTACACCGGCCGACGCTCCCGCAATGACCACCGTAGGTCGATCAAGCACGCTTTGCGCTCCTTCGGCGTCGACAGCCCATGTTCCCTCAGTTCCGGTCAATGATCACCACGGGCTCGACGTCGCTTGCGACCGCCGTTATCGGACGCTCGGGCCGGATCTCCACGAAGCTCCAGGGCAGCGGCATCGGCGTGTCGCCCCGGGAAATCGTGGCACCGATCACCCGGCCTTCGCTGGTGGCGCTGAGGCCCAGGACCTCCCCCACGCGCTCGCCGAGCCTGGTCTTCGCCGGCGCCCCGATCACCAGGGTGGCCAGCGCCCCGTCGATGTCGCCCAGCGTTCCCGCCGGCGGTTCCGGATAGGGGACGAAGTCGCCCGCGGTTTCGGTCAGTTCCACCTGCAGCGGGTCAAGTTGGACAGTAACGTCCGACCATGGGACGCGAACGCGCTCGCCCTCGCTGTCGCGGCCGGACAAAGTGGCGATGAACGCCGAGATCCGGCCGTCGTAGCTGATCAAGACGTCCGTAACCTCGGCGACGCCGCTGTCCTCGTCGCCGATGATCGGGAGTCCGATGAAGTCACCGACCTCGACGGCCTCGCGCTGCTGGGTGTGCGCGACGGGGGTCAAGAAGCACGATCCGAGCACAAGGAACGCTACGAACAGGTTTGCTTGCAGCGGCACGTGGTTTTCCTCCCGTCTGCGCGACCGGACAGGCCTCGCTCTTCTCTGTTCCAGAAACAGGCCAGGCTTGATCAGGTTCCGCTGCCGACGCCCCTGCGCCGGGCAAGCGGCGGCAGTACAGGCGAATGAACGAGGATCGAGGCTCGGGCGGCGGCTCGACCGCAGCAACGGCACCGGCGCCGCCACGACGGGCGAGTGCCCCGTCAGTCGCCCGCGACTCGAACCTGCTCCGCTTGCCGCCCTGGCGCCGAGCCGCCGCCCGAGCCGCCGCCCGAGCCGCCGAGGTGCAGCCAGAGCAGGAGCGCCGCGACGATGGCAAAACCGACGTTCAGGAAAAACGTGTGGTCGATCTCGAAGCGCACCATCTCCCGAAGTGAAGGTCGTTCTGTCGGCAGAATTTCGAATAACTGAAAGATCAGGTGAACGGTTACACCCGCTACCACCATGCAGACGTAGAGCAACATGGACGCGTAGAGGGCAAACTTCCACCCGTAGTACTTCGCGTGTACCCAGACCACCGTCGCCGCGACCAGATCCGCGCCGAGGAAGGCCACCACGCCACCAAACGAAGCCTCGCGGGACCAAAGCATCGCGGCCAGCGGAACATTACCCATGGAGCCGATGAAGGTGAAGAAGGCGACGACCGGCGCAACCAGCGCGTTTTCCACGACGACCCACAGCGAAGGATCCGCCGCGCCGCCCTCCGTGTCGATCAGAAACAACGCGTTCCAGAACGCCTGCGGCACGAACACCGAGATGAACCCGGCGATCGTGAAGCCGAAGAGGATTTCCTTCCACACCATCTTCCATTCCATGAAGAACGCCTCGGCGATCCGGCTCCAGCCCTTCCGGGAGGCGAGCGTCTTGCGCCAGTCACCGCCCATCCCGTGCTGCATGTCCATGCCCTCGCGGCGCTGGGCGTGCTCGGCGTTCCGTCTCGCCTGCTCCGCGAGACCTTGCGGTAACCAGACGCTGCTCAGGGCGTAGGCGTAAACGATCATCAGCCCGCCGAGGAGGAAGTTGGCCAGGGTGAACTTCCAGCCGAGCAGCACCCACAGGACGACGCCGAGCTCGAGGACGAGATTGGTGGAGGCAATCAGGAACGCGAGCGCGTTGGGAGCGGCCGCACCCTTGACGTACACGGAGCGGGACGCTGCAAGCGCGGCGAACGAGCACGAGGAGGAAATGAAGCCGAAGAGGCCGGAGAGGCTGGCTTGCCGGATGCCCCGGCTGCCGAGGAGATCGGCCATCTGTTGCTTGGTGACCAGCACCTGGATCCCAGCGGAAATCAGATAGCCGAAGATCAGAGCCCATAGCGCCTTCCACAGCATTCCCCCCGACGTGTAGGCCGCCTCGAAAACCTGCTCCACCAGCGCCTCCTTGCAATTCGTGCTGTCAAAGGCGCCCCTTCGGCACTCGGTTCCGGGCAGGGCGCGACCTGCCTCCCAGGCTCCCTTGCCAGGACCGGGCAACGCCGGCGGTCGTGAGAGAGCTCGTCGTCAGCTCGGCGAGCCTCCTTTCGCCTGCTCGAGCAGCTTGCGGCACTGGCTGTCCCCTCCTAGTCCAGTGTCGATGGGTGGCAACAGGCCGAGGATGGGGGCGAGAATGGCGTTGGCGACCTTGTCCGCCGTGTCCTCGACGCCAAGGCCGACGGGATCGGGAAAAACCTGCGGCTGAGCGAAGGTTCCCCCGATGCCGATGGTCGAGCGAAGGCTGAGCAGGCTGAAGTCTTTCGGATGGGGGACGACCTTGACATCCAGGGTCTCCTCGCCAAGGTCGATTGTACCCTCCGCCCTTATCAGGGTGTCCCGCGTGTCGATAATGAAGTGCTTGATGTTCGCGCGCCCTTCGTCGAGCGCGAGATCAGCAATGGCGCAGCGGATCGGTACCGAATCGTCGTGATCTTCCTCCGTAACGACCAGCCCCAAGGACTCTACGATGTCGATGCCCAGCAACTCGATGAGCAGGCCGCTGATTTGACCTCTGTCCATCGCCAGCAAGATGTCGCCGCTGGCGCTTCCGAGCAGCTCAGCCACGGAGTTGCCGTGCGCTCCGAGCGAGATCTCGCCGCCTAGCCGGCCGGTGAGCGGCACAGCGGCAACCGGAAGATCGGGCACGATGCGGTCGAGGCTGAGCCGACGGAGTTGCAACTTGACGTCCGTCTGCACGGGCTCAGCCTCCGAGTACAGCGACATGAAGATCGTGACCTCGGCGCCGTCCTGCGTCGCGTGCATGGGCTGGAGGCGCAAAATGCCGTCCTCAAGGGCCAGTTCGACCGACAGGCGGTCGAGAGGCATGCCCGCCATGCGCACGTCGAGGAGATCGAGGTCGAGGTCGGCGTCCAGCCTTTGGAAAAAGGAGAGTTGCAGCTGCTCGTCGGGCAACACCTGGCCGTCGGCTTCCTCCTCGGGCCCCTCGTCCTGATCAGGCCCGCTGAAGAACGCAACGATGTCGTCAAGGTGGAAGGGCTCGGCCCGAAGGGATCCAGCCACCCGCCGCCTGTCGTTCGTCGCGACCAGCGTCAGCTCGCCCGTCACCTCGGTGTCGTCGAGGCGCGCCTTGAAATCGGAAAGCGACCAAACCTTCCGGCGCTTTGTGTCCTCTTCGGTGGTCAGCCTGGTCGACAAGGCGAGCGAGGGCGTCGGCGCAACGATGGCGTTATTAATGGGAAAGACCGCGGGCACTTCATCGCCCTCCACGCGCACCGCGAGATCCATACCCCGGCCCGCAAACGGCTCCGCAACCGTCCCCGAGGCCTTCGCCGAGAGTGGGCCGACAGAAGCTGCAACATCGAGCGCAAAGGCGTCGTCGTCCGGTTGCGTCAGCGCGCGCCAGGAGCCACCCGAACCACTGACCTTGAGGGGCAGGCCCTCGTAGAAGCCGTCGACGGACAGCGACATGCCTTCCCCTTCCGGTGCGCTGAACGAGGCGGCTGCCAGATCCATGACGGTGTCGGCGCCGGTCACGCGATTGCTGTAAACGATCTTGACGTCGTCGAGCTTCAAGTCGCGAACGAGCGGCAGCTCCTTTGCCCGGAATGGGCGCTCGTCTTCGCTTGCCTGCTGTTGTACCGGCAGATTGCTTTGTCCGGCTTCGTTGATCGCATAGATCAGCTTCGCGCCAGAGATCTCCGCCAGTGGAAGAACGAGGCGGCCGGAGAGCAACGCGGCGGGATCGAGCTTCGCCCGCACCGACCTCACGGCGAGCATCGGCGCCCCCGCCGCCCAGTCCGCGTTCGCTAGCGACACGTCGTTGGCCAGCACCTCGAGCGCCTCCCAGTCGAGATTTACGTCGAAGCGACCGATCGATACGTCGCGACCGGTGTAGGCCTCTACCGCTTCTTCGATGAACGATGCCAGCTCGCCCTGGGTAACCGCGGCCAGCGCTTCGGCGGCACCCACGTCTTCGCCCTGCGCTTCCGCCGCGAGCGCCCGCACGCAAACCGCTATACCGAACCCGGCCGCTGCCAGGAGGCCGACCGGGACGGCATGATGACGCCTGCCCACGCCGGTGGCCGACTCGTCCCGGGCAACTGGCAGGAAATGGCCGCCGGCACGGCCCCGGCGGCGGAAGGTCCTCGCGCCCCCGCCAGGACGCAACGAGGCCGAGCGGTGCCGGGGGAGTTGCAATCGCCGGAGAACGCGGCGCTGCCAGAACAGCCGGCCCCTGCGCCACATGCCCCTCACTCGCGTTCCGCATTCTTCGGCTTGCCCTTGCGCTTGGTGCTCGCCATGTCGTGAAGCTGCTCTTCGTCCATGCTCTCGACCATGCCCTTGGACGCACCCTGCAAGCTCGACTTCGGCCGTTCGCCTCGCTTGGCCGACAAAGCGGCTCCCGCCGCCATCTGCTGCTTTTTCGACTCGGCCTTGGTCATCGCTAAGCGTCCTTCCGTCCGCCTCTTGGAGTTACCGCCGGCCGCGCGGCTGGCCGCTTTCCTCTCCTGGCGTTTTTCTCCTCGCGGCCAAGCGTTCCCGACGGCTCCGATCTTAGGGGTCTTACGGCCGACCGGCCTTATCCGGCGACAGTGCGCGTCAACGGCGGGAGGTACGCTTCGCCTGGGCCATCGCAACGAACGGTTATCTTCCGATGCAGCGGCGCCGCTCCCCGGTCCGCACCATGCGAGCGGCGCAGGCGGCGACCGCGGGAAAAGGTCGCTGCCTGCGCGGTGCGAACGTGGCGGAGGCGAGTGTGCGGCCGGGCGTGGGGCGGCGACGCCGAAGAGTCGAAGCGGCCGTTGATGAGTCCGCGTTCGCCGACTTTAACGGGGCGGGGAGCGCGTAGCGGCATGGGTGGTCCTGCGGCGTAGGCAGCCAGGGGTGAGATGATGGCATCGGAACGCGCGCGTGCGCTCAGTGAGGTTCTCAATGAGCTGGAGAGTGCTGTCCATGGCGAGAGCATCGCGGTCGAGGAAGTGGTACAGCAACTCGGGCGGAAGTCTTTCGCTTCACTGATGCTGGTGTTCTCGCTCATCTCGCTTTCGCCGGCGAGCGCCATTCCGGGCGTCACGGCAACGGTTGCCGCGATCGTCTTCATCCTCGTCGTGCAAATGATCGCCGGGCGGGACTGTGTGTGGCTGCCGGGCTTCATCATCCGGCGGCGAATGTCGACCGAGAAGCTCTGCAAGGGGATCGGTTGGCTGCGCAGGCCGGTGCGGTTTGTGGAGCGCTACATGAAGCCGCGGCTCACGCTGCTGCTCCGCCGGCCCTGGATCTGGCTGCCGCTGATCCTGGTCCTGGGGCTCACCCTCTTCATGCCGTTCATGGAAGCGATCCCAACCTCAGGCTCCGTCGCCTCCGCCGTAATTGCCTTCTTCGCCGCCGGCCTGTTGACACGGGACGGGGCGCTCGTCCTGGCGTCCCTGATCCTGCTGGCGGCCGTGCCGGCGGCGGTCTGGCACTTCGGCTTCAGCGCCTGAATGCCATCGCCTCCGCGAGCGCCTTCAGATCGGGAAGCGCGCCCCCAGGTCATGCCGCGGATGGTCGCGCGCGGGCCCTTCGCCAGCCGTTTGCCAGCGGACCATGGATGACGCAGCGGCGCAGTACGCTGCCCTCTGGAACCGCGCTCTCCCGCGGCTGTTGACCTCGGTCGACCATGGGCGGGGGCTGGGCATGCAGGCGCGATCGGAAGCGGCGCAGAACGCCGAGGCGGGCGAGCACGTGGTCATCGGTCCAGAGCGTCGGCGTGATCCTCGGCGAGGGTACCGGGGTCGACACCGCCCGCCAAGTGCTGACCTGAGCCACGGCCAGGAGATTGCCTAAGACCGGCTCGTCGTCGCGACGGGCTCGCTTTACAACTATTTCGGCCGCGGCGTTTGGGCGCGATACGCCCAGGGGGTGAAGGGGATTGAGGACGCGCGGGACATCCGCGCCCAGCTGCTGCTCGCCTTCGAGAAGACGGAGATGGCGCCCGGGGCGCGAGCATGTCTACGCCATCGGCGACGCGGTCCTTGCGCTTAGCGAGGACGGTGCGCCGCTCCCTGCGTTGGCGCAGGTCGCGAAACAGCAGGGCAGCCACCTGGGCTAAGGGCGGCGCCGACGTCGTCGGCTTCTCTGCCACGAGAGGACGCCGCCGACCCGGCGGAACTACATGGCGCGCCCGCCGTTTGCTCTGAGGCGTGAGGGGAACCGAGGGCCGCTTCCGTCTCGGCGGCTACCGTTCGGCAGCCACCGGCCTGCGGCGATGGAGCTGGAACGATGTGGGGAGCAGTGAGGATCGGGGCCGCCTGCACAGCGCTCTTGCTCGCGGCTGCTGCCGCCCGCCCCGGCGGCAGTCCCGCGGCGGCTGCGGCGGAGGTTTGCTCGGCCGCGATCGCCGCCGCCGCCGTGGAGAGGGCGCACGACGTCGTCGAGCACCTCAAGTCGGACCGCCGCGACGCCGCCTTCGCCGCCCGCCTTGCCCAGGCGGAGGGCGCCCTGATCGCGCCGGCCGTCGGCTCCTCCGGTCCTGCCGTGTTTCTCGTCCGCGACGGTCCCGCCGGCGAATGGAGCTATCCGTGGTTCTACGCGGCGGAGATGCCGGGCCTGCCCGCCGCCGGGACCGCGGCCGTCGATGCCGCTCTGCTGGTCTTGAACCGCAGCGGCGTCGAGCGGATCCTGGACGGAGGGCTGGAGCTGAAGCGTGACGGCCCGCTCACGTTCGTGGCGCCCGGCCCCGGCGTCGAAGGGACCTTGGGAATGGAGCTCCTGCCGGACGTCATGATCTTCCTCTCGGATCCCCGCGCCGACGCTTCCGGAACCCGGCTGTCGCCGCTGCCTGCCTGCGCCGAGGCCTACTACGGCTCGCCGCTGTCGCCCAGCGACGTCGTGCCTGGGAAGCTTCCTCGGCTGCCGGCGGCCGATCGGCTCCGCGAGAGCCTCCTGGCTCTGCCCCCGCCCCGCGTGCTGCCGCGCTAGCCGCGGCCGTCGCCCTCGCCGGGCGCCTGTTCGACGTAGAGCTTCTTCACCAGGACCGTCGCGACGACAACGAGCGGGGCGCCGAAGACGACACCGAGAAAGCCGAAGACCAGACCGAAGGCGACGACGCCGAGGATCAGCAGAACCGGCTCGACGTGCACCGCCTGCTTTTGCACCAACGGCGTGATCAGGTTGCCCTCCAGCTGCTGGACGCCGGCGTAGACGCCCGCCGCGTACAGGGCATCCAGCGGCGAACTCGAGAAGGCGATCAGGAGCCCCGGGACCGCAGCCACGATCGGCCCGAAGAAAGGCACGAAGTCGAGCAGCCCGGCGATGATCCCAAGCGACAGCGCCAGCGGCACCCCGATGAGCGAGAGGCCGGCAGCGGTGATCCCGCCGACCGCGACCATCGCGATCACCTTGCCCACCAGCCACAGCCGCAGCGCCTCGCCGGTCGCGGCCAGAGCGCGGCTGGTCCGGCCGCGTCCCCCTAGCGGAACCAGCGCCAGCAGGCCGCTCCGGTAGGGTGCCGGATTGGCCGCGAGATAAAGGCCGATCACGACGATGAGGAGGACGTCGCCGATCCCGCCCAGCGTCGTCGAGGTCAGCACGCCCAGCTCGCGCAAGGGGTTGCTCTGGCCGCCGGCCAGCGTTTCCAGGTCAGGCAGTGCGCTTCCCACCGCCGACCCACGGATCGTCTCGCGAACCGCCTGCACGGTGTCGGGGAGCCGCCGCCAGAGCTCGTCGAGTTGAGAAGCGACTTGTCCGCCCAGCAGCCAACCGCCCCAGGCCAGAGTCAGCGCCAGGCCGGCGGCCGTGAGCCATAAGGCCCAAGCTTGCGGGACCTTCGTGCAGCGGCTGACGAAGGCGGCCGCGGCGCGCAGGCCGACGGCGAGCAGGATCCCGCCGAAGGCGAGGAGCAGGACGCTCGCGATCTGCCACAGGAACAGCAGGACAGCGGCGATGCCGGCCGCGATGAGCATCCTGTACACCCACTGGGCAAGCGGCGTCGGGCTTGGGTTCGGAGCGGAACCGCTGTTTTCCACGTCGTGTCCCCCAAGGCGGCTGCGGGTATCGAGCCCCGGCGGGCTCGCCGCGGCCGCGGCGAACCCGATCGAGTGCCGCAGCGCCGGCTCGCGGTCCGGGGCTCCTCCGCATCGGCGCCGGGGAGCGCACCTTGGGCCGATTGGCGGGGGCCAGGGCGGCCTGCTCGCGCCGCATCTTCATCTCCGCGTAGCGAGAGCCCCGCGGCCAAGAGGGAACGCCCGGCTGCGTCTGTGGTTCCGCCGGGCGCTCCACGAGGAAGAAGAAGAGAATGCGGCAGGCGGCCGGACGGTGCCGCCGAATGATGTCCCCAGCAGCGGTGCCAATCCGGGACGCGAGTCCGAGCTTCAACCCGCCGGGAGGCTGCCGCGCGGGAAGCCGGCGGTTTTTGTGTGCAACCTCCCGCGGCCTGCGGCGGTTATCGAGGCGCGGCCACGGTGCCAGCTTTTGGATCCAGGCAGCGAGATCCGCGCGCGCTTCGGCCAGGTCGCGCCTGTCCCACGGGTCCCGCCATGGGCCGGCCCGAGGACAGGCTCCCGCATCGGCCTGAAGGGTCCCGCCATACCCGGCGAGGTGTCGGCGCGGACGCTCGCCGGCGCGGTTGCGCGAGTAGACGTAGACCGCAGCCGGCGGACCGGTTCCCTCGAGGTGCGGGCCGCGGAAGGGACGGTCGTCACGGACGTAGGTCCACAACCGGCCGGCCACCGTCCTGCCCTTGGCCAGCACCGGCACCGTGGTGTCGTCGCCGTGGATGCGCTCGGCCGCCAGGACATGGCGGCGGATCAGCTCGACCAGCGGCGACAGCGCCGCGGCACAGGCACCGACCCAGTCGGCCAGGGTCGAGACGTCGAGCTCGATGCCTTCGCGGGCAAAGCCCTGGCTCTGCCGGTTGAGCGGCAGATGAAGCCCGTATTTGCCGAACAGGACCGTCGCCAGCAAGCCGGCGCCGGCCCGGCGGACCGATGGGAATCCCGTTGATCTGGAACGGGATTTTGGCGACGTGCGGGGTTCATAGAAAAGCCCGCACTCGGCGGGCTATCTCGTTGATCTGGTTAAGTTTCGTTGGTTGCGGGGGCAGGATTTGAACCTGCGACCTTCAGGTTATGAGATAGGCTAAATCGACTTCCCCCACCTACGCCCATCTACGCTGAATACGCCTTAACATACTGCTATCATTAAATAATTGTTGACATCGTGCCGTCGGCTGCTACCCTCTTCTATGATCGAATTTCCCCTCAAGTGGTAGCTATTTGGTAGCTGGGACGACATTCAGGTCGCTGAAACTGAGGGTTTGGAGCCTGAAGGTTCGAGGTGGTAGCTCATGGCGAAACTCACGAAACGCACCGCCGATCTGGCGACGGCCGGCGACAAGGTCACAGCAATCTGGGACGAGGAACTGCGGGGCTTCGGTCTGCGCGTCTATCCGAACGGGCGCAAGGTCTATGTCGTCAAGTGCCGCATCAAGGGCCAACAACGCTTCATCACCCTTGGCCCGCATGGGCCAGTGACGGCGGATCAGGCGCGAGCCAGGGCATACAACATTCTGTCCGAAGCCAAGAATGGCCGCGATCCCGCGAAGGAACTCGATCAAGCCCGAAAAGCACCGACCATGAAGGGGTTGGGCGAGCGGTTCCTCAAGGAGCATGTCGCCGTGCGCTGCAAGTCCTCGACCCAGTATGAATACAAGCGCTCGGTAGAGTTGTTCATCAATCCGAAGCTCGGCACGCGGAAGGTCACCGACATCGAGCGCCGCGACATAGCGGAACTGCATCATTCTTTCAGCCACATTCCCTATCAGGCCAACCGCACTCTCGGCGTGCTGTCGAAGATGTTCAACCTCGCGGAGGTCTGGGGCCTGCGCCCGGACGGCAGCAATCCCTGCCTGCATGTGAAGAAATATCCCGAGCAGAGGCGCGAGCGCTTCCTCAGCCCCGAGGAATTCACGGCGCTGGGCAAGGCACTCCGGGAGGTCGAAGCTGACGGCTCTGAGACTCAATCGGCCGTCGACGCCATTCGCCTCCTGATGCTGACCGGTTGCCGGCTTGGCGAGATCATGACGCTCAAATGGGACTTTGTGGACCTTAAGGCGCGCGAACTGCGCCTGCCGGACTCCAAAACCGGGGCGAAGATCGTGCACTTCGGAAAGACGGCTTCCGACGTGCTGAAGGGCATCCAGAAATTGGAGGACAACCCGTACGTCATCACCGGCAAGAAGCAAAGCAGCCGCCTGACCGACCTGCAGCACCCGTGGCGGCGCGTCCGAACCAAAGCCGGACTCGATGACGTGCGCATTCATGACCTCCGGCACTCCTACGCCAGCGGCGCCCTCGCCTTGGGAGAAGGGTTGCCGATGATCGGCAAGCTGCTTGGACATACACAGGTCCAGACCACGGCACGGTATGCACATCTGGCAAACGATCCCGTGAAGACAGCCGCCGGGCGCGTGTCGGATACGATTGGCGCTGCGATGCTGGGGAAAGGGAAGAGCCCGAAGCGAACTGAAACGCCGAAGAAGCAGAAGGTGGCGACGGCATCAAAGCGGAAGGTGACGCAGGAAGCGATGGCAGTCGCAGCCGAGTAGTTCCCGATTGTGAAAACGACTATATCGACGCCGATGTAGCCCGCTGCGGCGACACTCATATCATGTGCCCTGTCCGCCTGATTGGCGGCCCAGATCAGTGGTGGCCTTTCCATCAAGGACGCCGGAAATGCCTGCGGTGAGCTTGGGGAGCTGGCAGAAACCTTGCGGAAGAACAGCGAGCGCGCTGTTGAACTTGCTCGACATATTTTGAAACGCGATGAGTGCAGTCACTTCGATGATGGCGTCGTCATCGAAATATTTCTTCAGCCGGCCGTAAGTGCCGTCATCGACTCGCCGATCCGAATGTGTCATCGCTTCTGCGTAGTCGAGGGCGAGGCGTTCGCGTTCGTCGAACAGCTCGCTATCACGCCAGCGTTCCAGCGCCTCAACTTTGGCCACGCTCGCGCCGCGCTTTATTAGCGTCGCAGAATTCAGATCCACGCAGAACGCGCACCAATTGATCTGCGATACCCGTACAGTGATGAGCGAGCGCAGAGCCGGTTCAATCGGCGATTTCCGACGATCGATCAGCCCATATAGAATGGCCACGCCCAAGAACAAGCGGGGCGACCGTGCCCAGAGCAATGCGGCGTCCAGCACGCGACCGTATTTGCGCCGCTGGTTCCAAAAGAATGGACGCAAATACCAAGGATAAGCGGAAATCGACTTCGGCTCTACGCGCATCGGTATTCTCTCCAAATCATGGCATCGCACGACGCCCTGACAGCCCGAGAATCATCCCACCCCGCGGCTATGAGGCGAGTGCCTCCAGGACCGGACATTCGGGGACGTCTTCGCCGGAACAAGATGCCGCGGTCGTCGCGAGCACCCGTTCGATCCGTCGGAGATCGGCGATCTTGGCACGCACATCCTCGAGGTGCTGCACGGTGCGCTCCTTCACCTCCGCGCATGTCTGGGTTCCTCCATCTACCAGGCCAAGCAGTCCCCGGATTTCCTCAATGGTAAACCCCAGTTCGCGGGCGCGCAGGATGAAGCGCAAGCGCGCGACGTGCTGCTCGTCATAGACACGGTAGCCTGAGGCCGTGCGCGGCGGTTCCGGCATGATGCCGATCTTCTCGTAGTAGCGGATGGTCTCCAGATTGCAGCCAGTCCGCCGCGCCAGCGCCGCGCGCTGCAATCCCCTCCCGGCAACGTGATCGGTCATTGCGTCGAAAACCTCTTGAGCCTGTAGTTACTACAGACCTTACCTTATTATCAGAACTAGGGCGAGGACGATAACGCATGACTCTGATACGAACGGAGACAGAGGCACTTCGGTCTGATAACGCTACGGACCGCAAGAAAAGCTGGTTTGCCGCAGGGGGCGTCGTTGGCGCCATCCTGGCCTCGACCTGCTGCATCGCGCCACTCGCCCTCTTGATGCTGGGCGTTTCCGGCGCGTGGATCGGCACCCTGACGGCACTGGAACCCTACAAGCCCTATTTCGCGGCGGTGGCGCTGGTCTTCATCGGGCTCGGCTTCCGGCAGGTTTATTTCAAGGCCAAGCCCGCCTGTGTCGATGGATCGTACTGCGCCAAGCCGCAATCCGCCCTCATCACCAAGACGGCCCTCTGGCTGGCGACCGGGCTCGTTCTTCTGGCCCTGACCATCAACTGGTGGGCACCACTCTTCTACTAAGGAGCAGCCGACATGAAACGACCTCTTATTCTCGCTGCCGTGCTGTTCGCCGTGGGCGGCTTCGGCGCCCTGAGCCTGACGGCGATCCCGTCCGTTTCCGCCCAGACCGCGGCCACTCAGGTTGCAGCCGCGCAATCGGCGACGTTCGCGGTGGAGAACATGACCTGCGCCCTCTGTCCGGTCACGGTGAAGAAAGCCATGGAGAATGTGAACGGTGTGCAGTCTGTTCGGATCGATTTCGACGCCAGGACGGCGACCGTCGTCTTCGACCCGGCCGTGACGTCCATTGAAGCCATTGCTGCCGCTTCGACCGACGCAGGTTATCCGGCAGCGGTCAGAGGCTGAGACCATGAAGGATGCGACCATCGTCAAAACGGGGATCGTCGGCTCGGTCATCACCGCCATCTGCTGCTTCACCCCCGCTCTGGTGATCGCTCTTGGCGCTGTCGGCCTGTCTGCCTGGCTCGGCTGGATCGACTATGTGCTGCTACCGACGCTCGCGGTCTTTCTGGCCATGACGGCCTATGGCCTCTGGCGGCGGCAACGTGCGGCAGCCTGTTGCGTAGGCGAAACGCAAACCACCAAGAAAAGCGCTTGATATGGCCGATTGCTGCACGACTGACGGAAAGAAGAATACATACGACCTCGCTATCATCGGCGCAGGCTCGGCGGGGTTCTCCGCGGCCATCACGGCGGCCGAACAGGGCGCCAACGTGGTGCTGATCGGTGGCGGCACCATCGGCGGCACTTGCGTCAATGTCGGCTGCGTCCCATCGAAGACCATGATCCGCGCGGCCGAGGCGTTGCATGGCGCGAGGGTGGCGGGACGGTTTCCAGGGATCTCCGGCGAGGCGGACGTGGATGACTGGCGGACACTGATTGCCGCCAAGGACGACCTCGTCTCAACGCTGCGGCAGAAGAAATATGCCGACCTCCTGCCCGAGTATGACGGGTTGACCTATCTGGAAGGCGCGGCGCGGCTGAACGGTGCGGGCGTGCTCGTCGAAGGCGACCCTGTCGCCGCCGGGAAGATCATCATCGCCACGGGCGGACGGCCTGCCGTGCCGCCAATTCCCGGCATCGAGAGCGTGGCCTACCTGACCAGCACGACGCTGCTGGAACTGGAGACGCTGCCCAGGAGCCTCATCGTCATCGGCGGCGGCTACATCGGCGCCGAACTTGCCCAGATGACGGCGCGCATGGGCGTTGCCGTGACCGTCCTCTGCCGCTCGCGGTTGCTGCCGCAGGTGGAACCGGAAGTCTCCGAAGCCCTGGCGACGGTCTTCCATGCCGAGGGGATCACGCTCCATTGCGGCATTGCCTATGATGCTTGCCGTGAAGACGAGACAGGCGTAACCGTTTGCGTCAAGCAGGGCGGTGAGCCCATCGAGCACAAGGCGGAGCGGCTCCTGATCGCCACGGGGCGCACGGCCAATACCGAAGCGCTGGGCTTGGACGAGGCGGGCATCGAACAGGACAGCCGTGGCGCCATAGTCGTCGATGACCGCATGCGCACGTCGAAACCGGGCATCTATGCGGCCGGCGACGTGACCGACCGCGATCAGTTTGTCTACATGGCCGCCTACGGGGCTAAGCTCGCGGCCCTAAACGCCTTAAACGGGGACAGCCTCGCCTACAAGAACAGCGCCATGCCCTGGGTGGTGTTCACCGACCCGCAGGTGGCCGGCGTTGGCCTGAGCGAAGCCTCAGCGAAAGCCGCCGGTCATGAGGTTAAAACGTCTATCGTGCCGCTCGACCAGGTGCCGCGCGCGCTGGCGGCCCGCGACACGCGCGGGCTGATCAAGCTGGTTGCGGACGCGGGAACCGACCGCCTGCTCGGAGGCCAGATCCTTGCGCCCGAAGGCGCGGACAGCATCCAGACGCTGGCACTCGCGCTGAAGTTCGGCATGACCGCCAAGGCGCTGGCCGGGACCATCTTTCCGTACCTGACCACGGTCGAGGGGCTGAAACTCGCCGCCCAGACCTTTGACAAGGACGTGGCCAAGCTCTCCTGCTGCGCCGGGTAATGTCCTCAAGAAGGCGTGACACCTTGGAACTCGACAAGAATTCTGCGGCGGTCTATGAATACATGATGGTCAAGCTCGTACAGATATTCGTGTTCGCCTTGCTCACCGCATTCGCGGTGGGTTCGGTCGCGCACGCGGCGAGCACAACCACCATGTCGATCAAGATGGCGCTCGCCGATGGCGGCGCCATGGATATGGCCGACTGTCAGGGCTGCGGCTCCGACAGTGACGGCGACGAAGGCGGGCTTGACTGTGACATGGTCTGCGTCGCTCCGGTTCTGGCCAATCTCAGTCCGGAGGGCGGTGTCCCGGCGGTGACAGGTTTAACTCCGTCGGTCCGAGCCTTTTACAACCTTGTCGGACGGACAGGTCCGCCCGAACCCTACCCTCCCCGAACGCTCATCTGATCGGACGCCGGTCGGGGTGCGCTCCGACCGCTGCGCCCTGCTGCGCTTCCCGGGCAATCGCGCGGGCAGTCGCTGCTCAATGCGTGTGCAGACAGTGTCTGCACATCTGAAGCACAGCGGAAATCAGATGAGAGCAAACCATGTCACCGATCACCTTGGCGCTATCGCGCCGTACTTTACTGAAGGCGTGCGCCGCCGGCGCTGCAAGCCTGGGCATGCCTGGCCTCATATTGCCCGCACGTGCGGCCGGCGTCCGGGAGTTCTCCTTGCGGGCCGCACCGGGACAGGCGCGGCTCGTGCCGGAGCCACACGGTGAGACGCCCGCCTGGTGCTATAACGAGACCGTCCCCGGACCTGAAATCCGCGTTCGTCAGGGCGAGCGTCTCCGGATCACCGTCGAGAACGGGCTTGCCGAAGAGACTACAGTCCACTGGCACGGGCTCCGGGTCCCCAACGCCATGGATGGCGTGCCGCATCTCAACCAGCCGCCGATCGCGCCGGGCGGGACCTTCGTCTACGAGTTCGACGCGGTCGATGCGGGCACCTTCTGGTATCACCCGCATCAGCGCAGCTTCGAGCAGGTCGGCCGCGGCCTGTACGGGCCGCTGATCGTCGAGGAGCCCGCACCTTCCCGGGTCGATCGTGAACTGGTCTGGGTGCTCGACGACTGGCGCCTCACCAAGTCCGCCGAAATCAGCGACGACTTCGGCAACGGCCATGACATCAGCCACAATGGTCGGATCGGCAATACCGTCACGATCAACGGTCGCGTGCCGGACGCGCTTCCGGTGCGAAGCGGCGAGCGCATCCGGCTGCGGCTCATCAATGCCGCGAACGCGCGCATCTTCGGGCTCGACTTCCATGGCCACACGCCGACGGTCATCGCGCTCGACGGCCAGCCGGTGATCCCGCACGCACCCACGGGCGGTCTCGTCGTACTCGGGCCGGCCATGCGCGTCGACCTGATCCTCGACATGACAGGCGAGCCCGGGAGCCGGGTGCAGGTCGTCGACAGGTTCTATCGGGACCTCGAGTACCGGCTGGTCGACCTCGCCTACGGTGAGGCGCCGCTCAGGGACACCACGCCCGACTGGCCCATTTCCCTGCCCGCCAATCCCTTGCCCGAACCCGATCTCGCCGGAGCGCATCGCCACGAGGTGATCTTCAACGGCGGCATGATGGGCGGAATGGTGATGGCCGAGATGGGCGGCAGCATGGGCGAAGGAACATCAAGGGGAATGGGCGGCGGGATGATGCGCGGCATGATGGGCATGATGCACGGCAATGGCAGCTGGTACGTCAATGGAAAAGCCGCCGAAGGCCATGTGCTCGACCCGATGCTGACGCTCGAACGCGACGGCAGCCATGTCATCGCCATGACCAATGCGACGGCGTGGCACCACCCGATCCACCTGCACGGCCATTCCTTCCGGGTGATCTCGCGCAACGGTGAGCCGACGCCGCACCGCGAATGGCAGGACACGGTGCTGATGGCGCCCCGGGAGAAGGTCGAGATTGCCTTCGTCGCCGACAATTCCGGCGACTGGATGTTCCACTGCCACATCCTCGAACACCAGGCTGGCGGGATGATGGGCGTCATCCGCGTCGCCTGATCCAGAGAGTCAAGGAGAACCACCATGCACAAGATCATCGTCACCGCCCTCGCCGCCGTAATTCTCGGTGCAGGCGTCTATTTCACCAACTCGTCTCTCGCGATCGCCGAGGAAGCGACCCTCTACAAGAACCCGCAATGCGGCTGCTGCGAAGCCTATGCCGACTATCTGCGCGACAACGGTTTCACCGTCACCGTCAAGCCGACCCATGGGCTTGTCACCATGAGCCGCGAGGCCGGCATCCCGGACAACTTCCAGGGCTGCCACCTTGCCTTCATCGACGATTATGTGGTGAGCGGTCATGTGCCCGTCGCGACCGTCAACCGCCTTCTCTCGGAACGTCCGGACATCAAGGGCGTGACCTTGCCCGGCATGCCGATGGGATCGCCCGGCATGAGCGGCGCCAAGACCAAGGCCTTTACGATCTACACCGTGGGCGAAGATAAGCCCTCCATCTACGCGGTCGAATAGGGAAAGTTTCCAATGAATAACGCACCGACCGGCATGGGTATGGGCATGATGGACGGCATGGGCGGCATGATGATGTGGGGCATGGGCCTTGTCTGGCTGCTCGTGATCGTCCTGCTCGTCCTTAGCATCGCGGCGCTGGTCAAATACCTCTTCGGGGGCAAGCGCTGATGAACCGCGCCGTTCTTGGCGCCGCGATACTGCTCGGCGGAAGCGCCGTGGCCGGGCTGCTCTGGATCAGGTTTGATCAGAGCGGTCCGGCGGAAGCATCCGCCGAACGGCTCGAACGCGGAGCGGAGATCTACGCGGCGAACTGCGCGTCCTGTCATGGCGCGAAGCTCGAAGGTCAGCCGGACTGGAAGAGCCGCCTGCCGTCCGGTCGCCTGCCCGCGCCGCCGCATGACGCTTCGGGACACACCTGGCACCACCCCGATGACGTGCTGTTTCGCATCACCAGGGAAGGGCCTGCCGCCGTTGTCGGCGGCGGCTATGAGAGCGACATGCCGGGCTTTGCCGGCGTGCTCTCCGACGACGAAATCCGGGCGGTCCTGGAGTTCATCAAGAGCACCTGGCCCGATCGCGAACGGCAGTACCAAGCCGCGATGAGCCGCCGCGAAAGGGAGGCAAGCCGATGAATTCCTTGCCCGCGTTCGGGTTCGTGCTGGGGCTGGTATGCTCGACTGCGGCGATGGCGGAAGGGCCGAATGCCGTCCCGCCGCACGACACGCCGCTGCCGCTCCCCGCGATCTCGTTTGCAGACGAACACGGCAACCCCCTCACGCTCGACCGCTGGCGCGGCAAGGTCGTCCTTCTCAACGTCTGGGCCACCTGGTGCGCCCCCTGCCGCCACGAGATGCCGACACTGGACCGGCTTCAGGCAACGCTCGGCAGCGAGCGCTTCGAGGTCGTGGCCCTGTCGATAGACCGTGCTGGCGTCGGTGTCGTCCACCGGTTCTTCGATGAGATTGGCATCCGGTATTTGGGCATCTTCATCGACGAGACGATGAAGGCACCGCGCGACCTCAGGATCTTCGGCCTCCCGGGGACACTGCTCATCGGATCGGACGGGCGGGAGCTCGGGCGGCTGATCGGACCGGCTGAATGGGACACACCGGAGATGGTCGCCTTCTTCAATCGCGTCATCGCCGAACATACAGGAAAGGAACCAAGACAGTGATTGGTGAACAGAACGCCGCGGAAGAGTCCCGTCCGATACCGCCATCGGTAAGGCCGCCCTGGATGACGAACCGGCGGATCGTCTTGCTTGCGGGCGTCGCAGCCCTGGGCGCCGGGCTTGCCCTCAACTGGGACTGGCTGACGGCCGCGGGCATCGCGCCGATCCTGCTCAGCCTCGCCCCCTGCGCCGCCATGTGCGCGCTCGGCCTCTGCATGCGCGGCGGAGGGGCAGAATCATGCTCAACCCACGGCAAGGCAGGCGTCGAGCCTCAATCACACAGCCGCCGGGAATGACAGCGCAGACAGCCAGCGCCGAACGGGCGGATATTCCAGGGAGACGACATGCATTTCGCTCGACTTGCCGCATTGCTGATTGCCACGCTTGCCTATGCCATGCCGGCTGCGGCGCATCATCCCGGCGCCGATCTCGACAAGGTCATGGGAAACAAGGAACAGTTCTTTCAGGCCATCGACAGCTCGGCGCCACCGTTCGAGTTGGCCGATGCTGATGAGAAGGTGGTTCGCCTGTCGGACTTCGCCGACAGGATCGTCGTGCTCAACTTCATCTTCGCCGGCTGCGCCGATGTCTGCCCGCTCCATTCCGCCCTGATCGCAGACGTTCAGTCGAAGATCAACGTTACGCCGATGAAGGACATGGTCCAGTTTATCACTGTGACGACCGATCCCAAGGTCGACACGCCAGACGTCATGAGGAGCTATGGCGAGGCGCATGGCATCGACCCGCACAACTGGATGTTTCTCACCCGACGTCCCGGCGACCCCGATGACGCGACGCGAAAGCTCTCGGATACCTATAACGTCAAGTTCGAGCCGCTTGATGACGGCCAGCAGATGCATGGCGTCGTCACGCATGTGATCGATCGCGGCGGGCGGTTCGCCGCTAAGTTCCACGGCCTGCGCTTCGAGCCCTTGAACCTGGTGCTTTACATCAACGGCCTGACCAACGCCCCCTCTCGCCCGTCGAGGCCGGCAGAGACGGGCTGGTGGGACAGCGTCAAGGAGCTGTTCCGATGACGGCCGGGCATTCGAGCGATAGACCTTTCGGTGCCGTAGGTTCCGTCGAATGGCTTTCCGCGCTGCGCCGATACATCGCCTTTATCGCCGCCGCGAACCTCGTCTGGGAATTCGCCCACATGCCGCTCTACACGCTGTGGGAAACGGGGTCGGCGGGTGAGATCGTGTTCGCTGCCGTGCATTGCACGGCCGGCGACGCCCTGATCGCGCTCAGCACGGTCATGCTGGCCCTGTTCCTGGCCGGCACCCCGGCCTGGCCAACCGTGCGAAAAGGCCGGGTCGTCGTGCTGACGGTGGCGCTCGGGCTTGGCTACACGGTGTTCAGCGAATGGCTCAATATCGAGGTGCGGCAGGCATGGGCCTATCGGGATTTGATGCCGATCATCCCTATCATCGATGCCGGGCTCAGTCCGGTGCTGCAATGGATCGTCATTCCCTTGGCAGGATTCCGTTTCACAACGTGGCCGGGCGTCACAGCCGATAGTGGAGTGCTGGCGCCTCGTGCTTGAACTGCTCACTTTGGTCGTGATCCCGGCCATATACGCAGTCATCCATGGTGCGCGCATGGCGTCCCACAAAGGCGAACACATGACACCCTCTCCTGAACGGAGCGCGTAAGGTGCACTGGAGCAATAGCCTACCACCGCGCAGGTCTCGTCGCTCGTTGTGGGAGCAGTGGCTGGTGCGCGCATTCGCAGAAAAGCGTCTCCGAGTGCTTGCCTGCTGATTTTACATGGAATTACGCAGGGCGTGTCTTCACGCCAAACGTGGCCTTCGGAGAAGGTTGACTCCGTAGTATGGTACGGGGTGTAGGGAATTGCTATGCGACATGCCAATGCCACCGAAATGACCATCAGCCGCGCCGCCGACCGCGCGGGCGTTGGCGTTGAGACCGTCCGGTTTTACGAGCGGCGCGGACTGATCGAACAGCCGCCGAAGCCGCGCGACGGTGGCTATCGCTCCTACGACGACAAGACCGTTGAGCTCATCCGATTCATCCGGCAGGCGCAAGAACTCGGCTTCTCTCTGCGTGAGATCGAGGAACTCCTTTCGCTGCGGGCCGATCCGGAGGCCGATTGCGGCGATGTCCGCACGCAGGCGGTGAGCAAGCGCGAGGAGGTCGACCGCAAGATTACTCAGCTTCAACACATCCGGAGCGCCCTTGATGCGCTGATCGCATCCTGCCCCGGTGGCGGTGCGTTGCGCGCCTGCACCATCATCGACGCACTGGCCGGTCAGCGAGCGACAAAGGCCCGCCGACCAACCGGCAAGACAGTTCGTCAGAACGGAATAATGAAAGGAGCCAACATGAAAACAGCCACGTTCAAGATCGACGGCATGCACTGCGACGGCTGTGCACGCACCATCGAGGCTCTGGTTTCGACCGAGCCCGGCGTGCGCAAGGCAACCGTCTCGTTCGAGACGCGCGAAGCCCGCATCCTGTTCGACCGACAGGTCAGGAACGAGGACCAGCTCGCGGCGGCGATCCGAAAAGCCGGATATTCCGTCGCGAGCCAGTGATCGTGACGGAATTCGGGCTCATCAATCTCCTTGTCGTCCCCGCGGCGCTAGGCCTGTTCGGCTTCATCGAGCCCTGCTCGTTCGGATCGAGTCTCATCTTCATCAAGTATCTGGAGCGCAAGGAAGCAGCGCGGAAGCTTGCCGAAACCGTGCTGTTCGCTGCAACGCGCGCCATTTTCATCGGCGCGCTGGGCGTCCTGGCGGTCCTTCTGGGCACGGCTTTCCTCGGGCTGCAGAAAGGCGCGTGGATCTTGCTCGGCGCGGTATATCTCGTCATCGGCGCGCTTTACGCCACGGGACGGGCGCGATTGCTGATGCAGTCGATCGGACCGCAGCTCGGCAGTCTCTCCGACGCGCGTGGATCCGTCGGCCTCGGCGTGCTCTTCGGCCTCAATATCCCGGCCTGCGCGGCGCCGCTGCTGCTGGTCCTCCTCGGGGCCGCGGCGGCTGGTGGCGCGACTGGCACGACAATCCTCGGCGGCTTCGTTTCCCTCGCCGTATTCGGCCTCGCGCTGTCGCTGCCGCTTGTCCTGGCCGTGCTGTTCGCACCGGCACGGCGGGCGCTCGACTGGCTGGCGGGTTTCTCCGGACGCATGCCGTTCTGGACCGGCCTCGTGCTCATGGCGCTCGGCCTGTGGTCGATCGGATTCGCCCTGTTCGTTACCCTGCCCGGGCCGGCGTGACGTAAGCGCAGCCCCGGTTTTTCCAGCCATTATCGCCGCTTGACTCCGTACGTCGGTACGGGGTGCAGACTCCCCTTCAGATCGCCCGGATCGAAGCCGGAAGGGCTTTCTTCCTGGCCACTGCCTCATGGGAGGTCATCATGACCATCGTGACAGCGACAGAACCCGCCGCCCTGCCATTCTGGACTGAGGAGCCTGCGAGCCGCCCGGATCGGGCGCGTATCCGGGCCCGCATCGGTGGGCTCCATTGCTCACTCTGCACGAGCACCATCGAGAAGGCGCTCGGCCGCAAGCCCGGCGTCGACAAGGTGGCGGTGAGCCTCACCCACGAGCAGGCGCTGGTCGAGTACGACCCGGCCGTAGCCGACCCAGCCGAACTCCTGCAGACGCTGCGCGACATCGGCTACACGCTGCACGATCCGCGCAAGCTGCGCGCCTTCGACGACGAGGAACGCGATCTCGTGCGCGAGGGTCGGCGCTTCCTTATCGCCGTCACCTTCAGCCTGGTCGCCATCGCACTCATCGCAGCGCCGACGGGCATCGGGTCGACCGCGCTGCCGCTCGTCGCCGCGCTTGGCCTCATCGGCTTCGTGTTTCTGGTGCTCCGTGCGCAAGGGCTATGGCTCGCCGCTGCAAGCGCAACGGGTCTCGGCGTGCTCGCCGGCGCGCTGCTGCTCTACCGCGAGGCACTTGGCCTGATGCCGGCCACACCGTGGCTGGTGGGCGCGCTTGCGGGCGTGCTCGTCTTCGGCGTCGCCCGCCATATTTTGAGCATGGCTATCCAGGCACTGCGCCGTGGGATCCTCAATCAGCACGTGCTCCTGGAAGCCGGCGCATTCGCCGGCCTCGCGGGCGGCCTGATCGGGCTCACCTTCGATCCACCCGGCTACCCGACCGCACCGTTCTTCGCGGTGTCGGTCATGGTCGCCACCTACCATATCTTCTCCGAATGGCTGTCGCTTATCGTCAAGACCCGCAGCTCGCAGGCAGTGAAGAGGCTGCTCGACCTCCAGCCGGACGTCGCCCGCGTCGTGCGGAACGGCCACGAAGTGGAGATGCCGATCGCGGATGTCGTGGTCAGCGACCTGGTGCGCATCCGCCCGGGCGAACGCTTGCCCGTCGATGGCGAGGTGACGGACGGACATTCCTCGGTCGACCAGGCTCTCGTCACCGGCGAGCCGATCCCGGTCGAGCGCGCGGTCGGCGACACCGTCATCGGCGGATCGATCAACGGCTTGGGCACACTGCTCGTTCGAGTCATCGCCGTCGGCGAGGAGAGCTTTCTGCAGCGAATCGCGCGCGAGGTCGAGGATGCCCGCGCGCTGAAGCCGGGACTGCTGCACCTCGTCGACCGCGTGCTCGTCGTCTACACGCCGACCGTCCTCACGATCGCGGCGCTCGCGACGCTCGGCTGGATCATTGTTCCCTGGCTGCTGGGCAGCGAGCCCGACCTGCAGCGGGCGGTTTTCGCCGGCCTGAGCGTGCTCGTCATGGGCTATCCCTGCGCCGTCGGCATCTCGGCGCCGCTGTCGATCGTGCGCGGCGCCGGCGAAGCAGCCGATCGGGGAATCCTCATGCGTACCGGCGAGGCGTTCCAGGGCTACCGTCTGGTACGCCAGATCGCCTTCGACAAGACCGGCACGCTGACCGAGGGAAAGCCGCGCCTGATCGAGATCGAGGCGACCGGAATTGGCGAAGACGATCTGCTCGCCATCGCGGCCGCGGTCGAGGCCTCCTCCGAGCATCCGCTGGCCGACGCGATCGTCACGGCCGCCTTCGAGCGGGGTATCGAGCCGCCCGAGGTGGAGCACTTCGAGGCCGTGCCGGGCAAGGGCGTCCGAGCGCGCATCGGGGCGGAAGCGGTGCTGGTCGGCAGTCCACGCTTCATGACCGAGAGCGGCATCGACCTGGAGTCGCTCGCCGGCCGCATCAAGGCGCTCGAAGATGTCGGCCGCACGGTGATTGCCGTCGGCCGCGGCACGAAGCCCTTCGGCCTTCTCGCCCTTGGCGACACAGTGAGGCCCGAGGCGGCGCAAACGGTCGCGACACTCAAGGAGGCAGGCCTCAGACTCGCGCTCATAACCGGCGACAACGAGCGCACCGCCCGACGCATCGCAGCCGAGGTCGGGGTCGACGAGGTCTATGCTGGCGTCCTCCCCGGCGAAAAGGCGGCGCTCGTCCGACGGCTTCAGGAAATAGGCCGGGTCGCGATGGTGGGCG
Source organism: Rhodospirillales bacterium (assembly GCA_034382075.1). GTDB lineage: Bacteria > Pseudomonadota > Alphaproteobacteria > Rhodospirillales > Defluviicoccaceae > JAEULH01. The sequence goes on along the minus strand of JAXMOZ010000005.1, from coordinate 2,981 downwards.
ACGGCATCAACGACGCGCCGGCGCTGATGCAGGCCGACGTCGGCATCGCCATGGGAAGCGGCACCGACATCGCTATCGACTCGGCCGACATCATCATCCTCGGCAACCGGCTCGATGGCGTCGTGACCGCCCGCGAGATCAGCCGCCGCAGTTACCGGAAGATGATGCAGAACGTCTCGCTCGCGTTCCTGTTCAACGGCATCGGCGTGCCGCTGGCGGCGACCGGGCTGATTTATCCGGTCTGGGCGATGGTGGCCATGGCGGTGAGCGTGACCACGATCTTCTTCAACTCGCTTTGGAGCCGGCCGTCCCTGTTCTTCCAGGCGATCCTCAGCGTCGGCAAGCCGGCCACCCCTGAACCCCTTCGCCACCCGACAAGGAGAGCACAAGCGTGATCGCGATCGAGCCATTGGTGCAGTGGATCGCGGCGCTCAAGCCGTTCGCCATATCCCTGACGCCATGCGCGCGTTGGGAGAGATGCGCCGCGTGCTCAAGGCAAGCGGACAGCTGCTGTTCGTCGAGCACGGCCGTTCGCCCGATGCAAGCCTGCGCCGCCGGCAGGAGCGCCTCACCCCGATGTGGAGATGCATCGGCGGCGGTCGCCATCTCAACCGGGGAATCAATGAGCTCATCGCCGGCTCGGGCTTTCGCATCGAGCGCCTTGACACCGGCTACATGAAAGGCCCGAAGCCGATGACGTTCATGTATGACGGTTGTGCGCGTTCTGCGTAGGTTGAGCGGTAAGCCGCCGACGCCGAAGCGCTACCCGGACGTGCCAGCCTCGACGGGCAATCCGGCGGCGCGCCATTCCGGTAGCCCGTCTTCCAGACGACGAACCTTGAAGCCGCGGGCCCTGAGCATCGCCACGGCCTCATAGGACAGCACGCAGTACGGGCCACGGCAGTACGCCACGATCTCGCGATCGGGATCGAGATCGGCCAGCCGCTTTTCGAGCTCGCTCAGTGGAAGGTTGATAGCGCCCGGCAGATGGCCAAGCGCGAACTCGTCCTCGGGCCTGACGTCGAGCACCGTCACGATCCCTGCCTTGAGCCGGTCCATGAGTTCCAGACGGGAGACAGCTTCCAGGCTGTCGCGGTCATTGAAGTAGCTGCGTACGACGCGCTCGACCTCGGCCGACTGGAGCTCGGCGATGCGCCGAAGGGACGTCAGCAGCCCCAGAACGGCATCGTGCGCCAACCGATAGAAGACGAACTTGCCGTCCCGCCGGGCAGCGACCAGCCCGGCGCGGCGCAGGTGCTGCAAATGCTGGGACGCGTTCGCGACAGAGACCCGCGTGCGATCCGCCAGCACCTCGACGCTGCGCTCACCCTGGGCAAGCTGCTCCAGGAGCTCCAGGCGATGCGGGTGGGCCGCCGCCTTCGCCACGGCCGCGAATTGGGCGAACAGGGCTTGCTTGGGGCTCTCGCTTGACATCCTCAGGCAATCGTCGTTACATCATTCAAGAGATTTATTGAATGATGACTTAACCGCAGCGGCCCGTCAAGACCGCTGCATGCGAGACATGAACTTGGCCGAAATCCTGCTTGCTCATGAACCCATGATACGCCTTGGCGCCTTCGCCGCCATCTTCATGGCGATGGCGCTTTGGGAGCTGTTGGCGCCGCGGCGACGCCAGGCCATCGGGCGTCTTCGGCGCTGGCCGGGCAATCTCGGCATCGTCGTGCTCAACACGCTGCTCGTCCGCCTCGCCTTCCCGACCGCGGCTGTAGGTGTGGCGCTGCTGGCCGAATCCCGTGGCTGGGGACTGTTCCCTGCGCTGAATGTGCCACCCTGGCTCGCCGTCGTCGCCGCGGTGATCCTCCTCGATCTCGCCATCTATCTGCAGCATGTGCTGTTCCACGCCGTGCCGGCGCTGTGGCGGTTGCATCGGATGCACCATGCCGACCTCGAATTCGACGTAACGACGGGCGCGCGCTTCCATCCGATTGAGATCCTGCTCTCCATGGCGATCAAGCTCGGCGTCGTTGCCGCCCTCGGAGCGCCAGCGGCGGCGGTGCTGATCTTCGAAGTCCTGCTCAACGCCACCTCCATGTTCAACCACGGCAACGTTCGGCTTCCGGCGAGGCTCGACCGCGTGCTGCGCTGGCTCGTCGTCACGCCCGACATGCACCGTGTCCACCATTCAGTGCTGCCGCGCGAGACCAACAGCAATTTCGGTTTCAACCTGCCCTGGTGGGACCGGCTGCTCGGCACCTACAGGCCCCAGCCGGCAGCCGGTCATGCGGGCATGACGATCGGCATCGAGCAGTTCCGCGATCCCCGAGAGCTACGCCTCGACCGCATGCTGCTGCAGCCGTTCCGCGATGACGACCGCAGCTACCCGCTCGGCCGGCGGGAGCCTGCGGCATGACGCCGCGAGGCATCCTTCCCCGCCTCGTGCTCGGGGTCGCGATCGCGGGCGTGGCGAGCTGGCTGGCACTCAACCGGGACAGCCTCGATCCGGCGCTGATCGAGAGCTCGATCCACGATCTCGGCCTCTGGGCGCCGCTGGCGCATGTTGGGCTCTTCGCGCTGGCGACGGTCCTCTTTGTTCCGGGCGCGATCTTCGGTCTTGCCGGCGGCGCACTGTTCGGGCCGCTGTGGGGAACGGTCCTGAGCCTCGCCGGTGCGATTCTTGGCGCGTCCGCGTCGTTCCTGATCGCCCGCTATCTCGCGGCGGACTGGGTCAGGCGCAAGGCCGGCGGACGGCTCGAGCGGCTGATCGCGGGCGTCGAGGCGGAAGGCTGGCGCTTCGTCGCGTTTACCCGCCTCGTGCCGCTGTTCCCGTTCAACCTCCTCAACTATGCGCTCGGCCTGACGCGCATCCCCCTGACGCACTATGTCCTCGCCTCGCTCGTCTGCATGGCACCGGGCACGCTCGCCTACACCTGGCTGGGCCACGCCGGCCGCGAAGCGCTGGCCGGCGACGCCACCGCCATCCGCTATGGCCTGATCGCGCTGGCGCTTCTCGCCGCGGTCGC
>JAXMOZ010000004.1:0-89968 GCA_034382075.1 Rhodospirillales bacterium | reverse complement strand
GGCGTTCCAGGTCTTTTCGCTCCCGATCGCCGTAGCCCTCGGCGGGAGGCTCGGACCCGACCGGCGGGCCCTTCGGCTGCGGATTCAAGATGTCGCGCATCATCTGGTGGGTTTCAAGCGCTTCGCGGGCGCGATCGCGCGCGGCATCGGCGCTTTGGCTGGTCTGCTCGCGGGTCTCGCCGGGAACCAGGCTGCGCAACGCGTCCGCGCCGCTGGCCACCAGCGGCAGCGTCCGGGCGTGGGCCAACCAGCCAGGCTCGCGGCCGGCCGGCATGATCCATTGCAGCGCGATGTAGGCCAAGCATACCAGCACCGCGCCGCGCAACAGCCCGAAAACGAAGCCGAGCGAGCGGTCCAGGGCGTTCAGCCCGCTGCCCTTGACCCGGTCGGTGAGCAGCCGGGTCAGCAGCGACAGGACGACCAGGGCGACGACGAAGATGAAGGCCCCGGCGGCGATGTCGGCGATCAGCGGGGTCGCGATCAGGTCCTGGGCGTACGGGCGGACGTAGGGCAGGCCGTAGAAGACGGCAAAGATCGCTCCGACCCAGGCGATGACGGCGAGGACCTCGTGGACGAAGCCGCGGAGGAACGCCAGCAGGGCCGAGATCGCCAGCACGCCGAGGACGACGAGATCGAAGACCGTGAACGGAAACTCACCCATCGCTGATCGTCTCCCGCCGCGCCGCCGTTTGCCGGCTTCGGCGCACTCGCTCCAACAGCTCCGCGACGTGGCGCAGCTCCTCGGCGGCGATGCCTGCAACATTGCCGCCACGTCCCCGCCGCTCCGGCACCAGCGCCCTGACGAAGCCCAGCTTGGCCGCCTCCTTCAGCCTGGCGTCGGCGCGAGCGACCGCGCGCACCTCGCCGGCCAGGCCGATCTCGCCGAAGACGACCGTGTCGGCGGGCAACGCCCGCCCGAGGTGAGCCGAAGCCAGGGCCGCGGCGACGGCCAAGTCCGCCGCCGGCTCGCTGACCCGCAGCCCGCCGGCGACGTTCAGATATACGTCCGCCGCGCCGAACGCCAGCCCGCAACGGGCCTCGAGCACGGCGATGATCATCGCCAGCCGGCCGGTGTCCCAGCCGACCACCGCCCGGCGCGGGGTTCCGAGCGAGGTGGGCGCGGTGAGCGCCTGGATCTCGAGCAGCACCGGCCGGGTGCCCTCCATGCCGGCGAAGACGGCGCTGCCCGGAACGTCGCGCTCGCGCTCGGCCAAAAACAGCGCCGACGGGTTGACCACCTCCTTCAGCCCGCCGTCGGTCATCTCGAAGACGCCGATCTCGTCGGTGGCGCCGAAGCGGTTCTTGACCGCGCGGAGGATGCGGAACTGGTGGCCGCGCTCGCCCTCGAAGTAAAGGACGGTGTCGACCATGTGTTCGAGCACCCGGGGGCCGGCGATCATCCCTTCCTTGGTCACGTGGCCGACCAGAAACAGGACGAAGCCGCGCTGCTTGGCGAGGCGGATCAGCTCCTGGGCGGACGCCCGCACCTGCGCAACCGTACCCGGAGCGGACTCGAGGCTGTCGAGGTAGAGCGTCTGCACGGAGTCGACGACGACGACGTCCGCCGCCCCGGCCGCGTCCAGGCTGGAAGCGATGTCGCGAACCGAGGTGGCGGTGGCGAGCGCCACCGGCGCCCCGCGCAGCCCCAGCCGGTCGGCGCGGAGCTTGAGCTGGTCGATCGCCTCCTCGCCGGAGATGTAGGTGGTCCGGGCGTCGCCGGCCAAGGCGGCCACCACCTGCAGCAGCAGCGTCGACTTGCCGATGCCGGGGTCGCCGCCGATCAGCAGCGCCGAGCCGGGAACCAGGCCGCCGCCGGTGACCCGGTCGAACTCGCCGATGCCGGTCGTGCGCCGCACCACCGGCACGATCTCGCCGTCGAGGGGGGAGAAGGCGATCTTGCGTCCGCGCTTGCCGCCGAGGCCCTTGGGCGGGCCGCCCGCGGCCATCTCCTCGACCAGGGTGTTCCAGCCGCCGCAGGCGTCGCAACGGCCGCTCCACTTCGGCTGCGAGGCGCCGCACTCCTGGCAGACATAGCTCGTTGCCGTGCGCGCCACGCCCTCGCCCTCGCCTTCAGTCCTCGCCCGGCGGCCGCACGCCGCGCGACGGGAGCGGTCTGCAATTGGCCTAACGCAGTGGAAACACAAGACCGTCATCGCGAGCCGCGCAGCGGCGTGACGATCCAGTCATGAAGGCACTGGATTGCCGCGTCGGCTTCGCCTCCTCGCAAGGACGATCCATTTGCTGGTTCAACCTTAGCGCCCGCGGCGCGACTAAGCGCGCACGGCCATCCGGATCGGTCCCTCGGCGCGACCGTTGATGAACTGATCGACCCGCTCGTCGCCCGAGCTGTCGATGTCCGCGACCGGTCCCGCCCAGATGATCCTGCCTTGATACAGCATGGCGATCCGGTTGGCGATCTTGCGGGCGCTGGCCATGTCGTGGGTGATCGAGAGTGCGCTCACCCCGGCCTCGCGGGTGATCTTGACGATCAGGTCGTTGATGACGTCGGCCATGATCGGATCGAGCCCGGTGGTGGGCTCGTCGAAGAAGATGATCTCGGGGTCGGCGGCGATGGCGCGGGCCAGGGCCACGCGCTTTTGCATCCCGCCGGAGAGCTCGGCCGGATGCAGCCCGCCAACGTCGGCGCCAAGCCCCACCTGCGCCAGCTTGGCCAACGCCGTCTCCTTGGCCCTCGCCCGGTCCATCCTCTTGGTCGCGAGCAGGCCGAAGGCGACGTTCTCCCACACCGGCAGGCTGTCGAACAGCGCCCCGCCCTGGAACAGCATGCCGAACTTGCGGTTGATCGCCTCGCGCTCCGCCGACGCGACCTTGAGCACGTCGACGCCGTCGATCTCGACGACGCCGGCATCGGCGCGAAGCAGGCCGAGGATGCACTTGAGCAGCACCGACTTGCCGCTGCCCGAGCCGCCGATGACCACGACCGACTCGCCCGCGCCGACGTCGAGGTCGAGGCCGTCGAGGACGAGCTTGCCGCCGAAGGCCTTCCGCAAGCCGCGGATGCGGATCTTGGGCGCGGGCTCGCTCATCTGGAGAAGAACAGCTCGGTCAGGATGTAGTCGAAGCAGAGAATGAGGATCGCCGACGAGACCACCGCGTTGGTGGTGGCGGCGCCCACGCCCTGGGCGCCGCCGCGGGAGGTGTAGCCGTGGTAGCAGCCCATCAGGGTGACGATCAGGCCGAACACCGCCGCCTTGACCAGGCCGGAGACCACGTCCTCGGTCTGCAGCGCGTCGAAGGTGTTCTGCAGGTAGTTGGCCGGGTTGAAGCCGAGCTTGTAGACGGCGACGAGGTAGCCGCCGAAGACGCCGATGATGTCGGCGATGACGACGAGCAGGGGCAGCATGGTGACGCCGGCGATCAGCCGGGGCGCGACCATGAACTTCATCGGGTTGGTGGACAGCGTCGAGAGCGCGTCGATCTGCTCGGTCACCCGCATGGTGCCGATCTCGGCGGCCATGGCCGCGCCAATCCGCCCCGCGACCATCAACCCGGCGAGGACGGGACCGAGTTCGCGGGTGATGGAGACGACGACGACATTGGCCACCGCACCCTCGGCGGAGAAGCGGGAGAAGCCGGTGTAGCTCTGCAGCGCCAGCACCATGCCGGTGAAGATCGCGGTCAACCCCACGACCGGCAGCGAGTAGTAGCCGATCTCGATGAGCTGGCGGCCGAGGTTGCGAAAGTAGAAGGGCGGGCGGACGCAGTGGCTGAGGCCCGAGCCTGCGAACAGCACCACCCGGCCCACCGTCGCCAGGAACTCGAGCACCACGTGGCCGGTGAGCTGCAGCGCCCTCATCGCGGGGACACGCCGTTCGGAGTCAAATCGGAAGCGGAGCCGCGTTCCCGAAGCGGCGGGCCGCATCGCCCTTCGTTTCCCCGTCCGTCACGGCCGGACTTGTTCCGGCCGTCCACGAAGCCGGACCGGGTTCCGCATGATCCCGGCTGGCCGGCCGTGGATTGCCGCAACGAGCGCGGCCATGACGATGGCTCTGGGGCGAGCTTCGCCCAACGACATGCTGGAACACCGGTGAGACAGGCACCCTCACCCCAACCCTCTCCCGCTCGCGGGAGAGGGAGACAGCTGCCGGCGCCCTCATCGGCGGACGGCAGACCCTCTCCCGCTTGCGGGAGAGGGAGGGGCCCGCGCAGCGGGAGGGTGAGGGCGCCGAGCCCTGGCTGCCTGGCCTGTCGCGCGACGGCGCTCGTGATCTGGCAAGCCGGCGCGTGCATCGGCCTTAGGCTTCCGCTGCGCCTGGCGCGCCGCCGCGGTAGACGCGGCGGTAGCGGCGGCCGAGGTTGGTGAGGATCTCGTAGCCGATGGTGCCGGCATCGGCGGCAACGGCGTCGACCGAGAGGTGCGGGCCGATGAGCTCGACGATCCCGCCTATGCGGGCCTGCTCCTCCGGCACGGCGGTGGCGTCGAAGATGGTCAGGTCCATGGATACCCGCCCGACCAGCGGCATGCGGATATCGCCAATATAGCCATGACCCCGGTTGCTCAAGGAGCGGGGATAGCCGTCGGCGTAGCCCACGCCAACGGTCACCAGCCGCTCGCGCCGGTCGGCGCGGTAGGTCGCACCATAGCCAACGCTCTCCCCCTCGTCAATCGCCCGCACCTGCAGGATTCTTGCTTTCAGCTCAAGAACTTGATGCATCGGATTGAGCTCTTCGGGAACCGGCGAGAGGCCGTAGAGGGCGGCCCCCGGCCGGCACAGAGTGCCGTGGTAGGCAGGGCCGAGGAAGATCCCGAAGGAGGCGGCAAGCGACGCTTGGGCCTCGGGAAAGGTCCGCCGGATGGCTTCGAACGCCCCGCACTGCGCCTCGTTGAGCGGGTCGCCGGGCAGGTCTGCACAGGCGAGATGGCTCATCACGCAGGCGACCGTCACGCCGGCAAGCCGCTCCGGGGCCGCCGCAAGCAGCGCCACCTCGTCCGGAGCCAACCCGAGACGGCGCATGCCGGTGTCGGCGTGCAGGGCGGCGGACGGCGCCTGCGGCCGGCTGCGGGCGAAGGCGGCCCAGGCGTCGACATCGGCGAGGCTGTTCAGCACCGGCCGCAACCGGTGCCGGGCGAATTCGCTTTCGGCGCCACGCGGCGCCCCGGCCAGCACGTAGATCGCGCCTTCGTCGAGGACGGCGCGAAGGGCAAGGCCCTCGTCGATGCAGGCGACGAAGAAGGTCCGGCAGCCGGCGGCCGCCAAAGCGGGGGCCACCCGCTCGGCGCCCAGCCCGTAGGCATCGGCCTTGACCACCGCCGCGCAGGCGGCGGGCGCGACCTGGCGCGCAAGCTGCCGCCAGTTGGCGACGATGGCGTCGAGGTCGATGGTCAGGACGGCGCCGGTTCGCGTCGGCTCGATGATCGTGATGCTTAGCCTTCCGGCACGGCGAGGGTACGCGTCTCCAGGTCGCCGAAGCGGGTGAACTCGCCCTCGAAGAACAGCTTGACGTTGCCGATGGGGCCGTGGCGCTGCTTGGCGATCATCACCTCGGCCTTGTTCGCCGCATCATGACAGCGTTCGGTCCAGCCGGCATAGCGCTCGTTGAACTTCTGCTGGGATTCGTCGGCCTTCTGAACCGGTTCGGCGCGCTCAAGATAATACTGTTCGCGGAAAATGAACATGACCACGTCGGAGTCCTGCTCGATCGTGCCCGACTCGCGCAGGTCGGAGAGCTGCGGCCGCTTGTCCTCGCGTTGTTCCACCGCCCGTGACAGCTGCGACAGGGCGAGGACCGGAACGTTGAGGTCCTTGGCCATGGCCTTGAGCCCGCGGGTGATCTCGGAGAGCTCCTGGACCCGGTTCTCGTTACGCGAGCCGTGGCTCGGCGCGATGAGCTGCAGGTAGTCGATCACGATCAGGCCGAGGCCGTGCTGGCGTTGCATCCGCCGCGCCCGGGTGCGCATGGCGCTGATCGACAGCGCCGGAGTGTCGTCGATGAAGATGGGCAGCCGCTGCAGTTCGCGGCTGGCGACGACGAGGTCGGTGAACTTGTCGTTGGGCACCATGCCGCGGCGGATCTTGTCCGACGGGATCTTGGTGTGCTCGGCCAGCACCCGGGTGGCGAGCTGCTCCGACGACATCTCCAGGGAGAAGAAGCCGACCACCGCCCCGTCCACCGACTTCTCCTGGCCGTCCTCGCCGCGGCCGACCAGATGCCGGCGGGCGGCGTTGAAGGCGATGTTGGTGGCAAGCGCCGTCTTGCCCATGGACGGGCGGCCGGCGAGGATGACGAGGTCGGACGGGTGGAGCCCGCCCAGCTTGCCGTCCAGGTCGCGAAATCCGGTGGCGACGCCGCTCACCTGCCCCTGGCGCTTGTGCGCCGCTTCCGCAAGCTTCAGCGCCTTGGTCAGGGACGCGGTAAAGCCCTCGAAGCCGCCGTCGTGGTTGCCGCGGGTGGCGAGGTCGTAGAGGCTCTGTTCGGCCACCTCGATCTGGCCTTCGGCCTCGAGCGCCGCCTCCTCGCCGTAGGCCCGGTTGACCACGTCCTCGCCGATGGCGATCAGCTCGCGGCGAAGGTGGAGATCGAAGATCAGCCGGCCGTATTCGCCTGCGTTGATCACGGTGACGGCGCAATCGACCAGCCGGTTCAGGTAGCCCGGGCCGCCCACCTGCTCCAGCGCGCCGGCGTGGTCCAGGTAGCTCTTCATCGTCACCGCGTCGGCCAACTGGCCGCGTTCGACCAGCCGCGCGCAGCTCTCGAAGATCCGCCGGTGCTCGGCCAGCGCGAAGTGCTCCGGCCTGAGGAAGTCGGCGACCCGCTCGTAGGCGCGCGGGTTGACGAGGATGGCGCCGAGCAGCGCCATCTCCGCCTCGATGTTGTGCGGGATCCGGCGAAAGGCGGGAAGGCCGGCGAACGCGTCGAGGTCGTCCGGCCGCGGGGCGGTGAGCGGGTTGGTCATGTCGCCACCATACGCGAGCCGCCCGGGAAGCGGGACTGAGGGTAACTCAATCCAGCGGGCATAACTCGATCGCCGCGCCGCCGCCGCCCGCTTAGCGGGGACAACGGGGACCGATTCGGGATAAGTCTGTGGATGATCGCTGAGGGTCGCCTGGCGGCGCCCGTCGCGTCAGGCTGCGCGCTCGCCGCGCCGTTCCTCCTCCGCCGCCAGCGCCCGTTCGATCTCGGCGATGTAGTCGCGGGTGAGCGGCACCGCCTCCTGGCGCCTCGCCAGCTGGATCTGGAAGACGGCGCAGCGCAGGTAGCGGAACATGATCTCCGCAGCAGCCAGGTAGAACTCCCACATCCGGCAGAAGCGCTCGTCGTAGAGCTCCGCTGCTACCTTGCGGTTGGCGAGGAACCGCTGCCGCCACAGCCGCACGGTGTAGGCGTAGTGAAGCCTGAGGATCTCGATGTCGGTCACCCACAGCCCCGCCCGCTCCACCGCGGTCATCACCTCGGACAAGGCCGGGCTGTAGCCGCCGGGGAAGATGTATTTGCGGATCCAGGGGTTGGTGTTACCGGGCACATGCACCCGGCCGATGGTGTGCAGCAGGGCGACGCCGTCCTCAGCGAGGCGGTCGTGGACCTGGCGGAAGAACGCCTCGTAGTGGTTCACGCCGACGTGCTCGAACATGCCCACCGAGACGATGCGGTCGAAGGTGCCGGTCTGCTGGCGGTAGTCGCGCAGCGCGAACGAAACCGTGTCGGACAGCCCGGCCGCCCGGGCGCGGGCTTCCGCCGCGGCCAGTTGCTCGGCCGACAAGGTAATTCCGGTGACCCGCGCGCCGGTGCGCTCGGCCAGATAGAGCGCGAGCCCGCCCCAGCCGGAGCCGATGTCGAGCACCGACATGCCCGGTTCGAGCAGCAGCTTGGCGGCGATGTGCCGGCGCTTTTGCGCCTGCGCCTGATCGAGGCCGTCCTCGGGGCTGAGAAAGTAGGCACAGGAGTATTGCTGGTCTGCGTCGAGAAACAGCCGGTAGAACGCCTCCGACAGGTCGTAGTGATGGGCGACGTTGCGCCGGGCCCGCCCGGTGGGGTTGAACTGCTGCAGCCGGCGCAGACCGATGTCGAAGCGCCGCATCACCCCGTCGAAGGGATGGTCATCGCCGGCGGCATCGATGTTGCGGCCGACCAGGTCGAGGAAGTCGTAGATGGAGCCGTCTTCGACGGTCAGGTGCCCGTCCATGTAGGCCTCGCCGGCGCAGATCTCCGGGCGAAGGAACAGCTTCCAATGCAAAGCCCGGTCGTGCAGGCGAATGGTGACCGACGGACCGCCGCTGCCGGTAAAGACGTGTGTCCTGCCATCAGCGTCGACGACGGTGAGACGCCCGATCCTGATCAACCGCTCCAGAAGGCGCGCCAGCAACATGGCCTTGCTCCGCTTCTGCGTCGTCCTCCCACATCAATAGTGGCGGCGCAGGCGCGCACGCTCACTGCCACAGCATAGTAGCACAGAAGTGTACCTGCCGACAGTATTGCAACTTGCCTCATAGGGAGCATCGCGGCGCGGCAACTCCGCCACGCGCACACCCTGGGCGGCTCCGACGCGCGAGGGGCAAGGACCTGGCGGGCGGTGGTGGCGGGCGTCGTCAGGTCGCGGCGGAGGTCTTCAGCCGCCGCAGCAGGTCCTCGAGCTCGCGCAGCGCGCGGCCTTCTTCCCGCCACCCAGCCAGGAACTCCTCGATCACCCGGATCGCCGCGGCGACGTCACCCTTGCGGGCATGGATGAGCGCCATCTCCCGGCGGAAGTCGGGGCGGTCGGGGGCGATGACCCCCATCCGCTCGATCACCGCCAACGCCCGGTCCAGCCGGCCGGTGCGCAGGGTCCGGACCCGGATGTTGTTCTGCAGCCGCAGCAGCACCTCACGGGAGGAAACCGGCTGATGATGCGCCGGGACGATTTCGGCGTCGCGATGGAGGCGCTCCTTCAGCCGCTCCCGCAGGTCGCGGGTGGTCAGCATCACCCCTTCGAACGGGTCGATGATCAGCCGCTGGCCGCGCGCCTCGATGCGAATGCAGAAGTGGGCGGGAAAGGCGAGGCCCGCGACCCGCCCGCCGTAGGCGCGGACGGCGTGCATGTAGAGAATGCCGAGCGCCACCGGCAGGCCCCGGCGGCGATCGATGACCTCCATCAGGTCGCCGTTGCGAAGGTCGTCGTAGGTCTCGTCGTCGCCCCGGTAGCCACAGGTCCTGCCCATGACCTCGAGGACCGCGTGGGCCTGCATCTCGACGCTGGCCGCCGCCGAGGTCGCCGCTTTCGCCGAGGCCGCCAGCTGCTCGAGGTGGTCGAGGTAGGGCCCGAGGTCGCGCTCCGGGTGATCGAGAGCGGCGCAGGCCAAGGCGGCGTAGGCGATGTCGAGGCTCTCGTCGTCGACCTCGCCCGCCGCCTGCAGGTACCGCCGGGGCCCGAGCGCCGCGAGGTTCGGCCCGCGGTCCTCGCTGGGAGCGGCTCCGCCGTTTTCGACCGGCGCCGTGCCGCTCATCGCCGCGCCCGGCTGGCGATGAAGCGCATGCCGGCCCCCAGCGCGCCGGTGAACACGCGCCTTGGAGCGAGCAGCGGGTTCAGGGCGAGCGGACCGACGATGCCGGTGACGCAGACGGTTTGCCGGCCGAGCGCCCTCAACGCCTTGTTGGCGACATCCGCCGGCTCCGCCGCGCCGGGCAGTCGCCGCTCGTAGCCGGCCCGGCCGCCGAACGCGGTGTTGGTCGCCCCGGGGCAGACCACCAGCACCGAGACCGGCTGGCCGCGCAGCTCCTCCGCCAGGGCCTCGCCGTAGTGCAGGTCGAAGGTCTTGCTCGCGGCGTAGGTTGCGAAGAACGGAACCGGCGCAAAGGCTGCGGTGCTGGAGAGGATGATGATGCCGGCGTCACGGCCGTCCCGGCGCGCCCGCTCGATCATGCCCGGCAACAGCGCGCGGGTCAGGGAGACCACGGCGACCACGTTGACCATCGCCGTCGCCACCTCGGCGTCGAGCTCGTGATCGGCAATGGCGCCGAGTTCGCCCACCCCGGCGTTGTTGATCAGGAGGTCGACGGACAGCGCCTCCGCCCGCTCGGCCAAGGCCCGAACGTCGTCGGGCTTGGCCAGATCGGCGGGGGCGATCTCCACCTCCCGCCCGGGGACGGCAAGCTCGTCGCGGATCTCGGCGAGCCGCTGCTCGTCGCGGCCACTGAGCAGCAGCTCGGTCGTCGGCGGAAGCGCGCGGGCAAAGGCGGCGCCGATGCCGCTCGTCGCGCCGGTGATGAGGGCGCGGCGGTAGTCGCGCTTCGACATTCCTCGACACTCCATGCTCTGCGGCCCCGCTTCGGCGCGAGCTTCCGCCCTGCGCCTGCTGCAACCGAGGTATGCGCTCCAGGCTGTGGTGCAAGGCCAGGATTGGCTTTGCGGTCCCGCCCGGGCCGCTTACGCTGGTGAACTTGCCGCGTCATGGGCGAAACAGCGTGGCGACGCGGGCGGCGTCACCGGCGCCGCGACCGCATCACCGAGCCAGCGCCATGGAAACAAGGAGAGGGACGATGCCGTATGCCGTGAACCTGGCCCTGAGGTGGCAAATCGAGTGGCTGTGCACCTACCTCACGGTCAGCAAGCAGCTCGTCGAGATGATGGTTGGCCCGGGGCGGCAACCGGTCAAGTCGGCGTTCCCGGTCCCCGTTCCCGCGAAAGCTCCGGTTGCCATGAGTCCGGTTGCCATGAAAAAGGTGAGCTGCGTCGGGCCGGCCGACCTGAAAGCCTAACCGCACCTCAACCAGACGACGGCGTCGGCGACGTGATCAAGCACCGTCACGCCGTCGGCGGCCGGCGCGCCCAGGCACAGCGCTCGGTCCGCGGACGCGCTGCAAGCCTGACCCAGGCGAGCCGCGCGCGGTTCTCGCCAGAAGCATAAGCTTTCCCGGCGGAACGGGAGGCCTTCGAGGCCGCCACGGCGGCTACTTCTCGCGCAACGCGCCGTGGCATCGTCTTGCGGCGTCCGCCTCGCCTGCTCCTTTTCCATGCCCACCCCGCCAAGCCGGCTTCGGCGCCCGGCGTTCAGGTCCCGATACAGGCCACCACTGACGATACGGCGGACGTAACCGCAGGTTTACGGTGTTCTGCCCGACGCCGCTGCCACGCTTCCCTCGCCCCGACGAATTCTCGTTTGTTCCCAGTCACTCATACGGGCAGAGCGCAGCAACCTCAGGTTTGGCATGAGGGGTGCAGCAGAGGGGTCGTTCGCCGGCGGAGCAAACCATCGAAGGCTCATCCGGCGGACGCCTGCAGATGCAGGCGGACCCAAGTGTGACGGAGGAACCACCCCCATGACCAAGCTCTCCCTTCTCGGCACGGCCTCGGCCCTGGCTCTCAGCTTCGCCCTTGCCCAAGGCGCCTCGGCGACCGAGCCGCAGCTTCTCGTCGACGACAACCAGACCAACCTCTTGAGCGACGGCAACGCCAACGACGGCAGCACGATCAACAAGTCGTACACTGCCAACATCGACAACAGCGCCAAGGTCTGGTCCGACGACGACAAGAGCGCCAGCAACAGCTTCAACAAGTCCTACACGGCGAATACCGACGCCAGCGTCAAGGCGTCGTCCGACAACGACACGACCACCAGCAACAGCGGCAACAAGACTGCCAGCAACAGCTTCAACCGCTCCGAGAGCACGCTGACCGACAACCGCGTCTCCAACGACAACGACGCCACCACCAGCAACAGCGGCAACCGGACGGCGAGCAACAGCTTCAACCGGTCCGAGAGCACGCTGACCGACAACCGCGTCTCCAACGACAACGACACCACCACCAGCAACAGCTTCAACACCAGCACCCACGAGGACAAGCGCACCAGCATCTACGTCCAGAAGGACGAGCGGGTGAGCGAGACCGAGCTCGAGGCCGAAGCCAGCGACGGCAGCGTCGCCGCGGTCAACGGCCACGCCAGCGACCAGAGCATCGGCCGGCAGAACTCCGGCAAGATCGCCGGCGGCGACCTCAACACCGGCACGCAGACCGACATCTCGCTGGGCGACGTCATGGTCAACCTGGCGAGCGCCAACGCCCACCTCGACAGCGCCTCGATGAAGGCGGCCTTCAAGGCCGGCGTCGACACCGGCTCGATCAACAGCGTCAACCTGAACGGCATGCACGGCATCGCCCAGGTGAACAACAACACCGGCGTTGCCGCTCAGGCGAACAACATCGCCCTGAACGCCATCGTCAAATAGGCCTGCGGCGGACGGACCGGCGGGCAGACCCCGCCGGTCCGGCTGTTCGCCCTCCCCCCGGGCCGTTCGGCCCCGGCTGGCTAGCGGAGACCCTCCCATGAAATGCTCGCGTACCCGTGCCGCAGCCGTCCTCGCCGCCGGCCTTCTGGCGGCTGGCCCGGCGATCGCCGAGCCGACCCAGGCTCCCGCCGGCGGCGCCGGCGAGCCCTGGGCGGCCATGCCCAGCGACGATCTCGCCGGCCTTGCCGGCGGCAGCCGCGGCGTCGAGCTCGGCGTCGTCCTCGACGACCTCCAGCTCAACGCCTCCAACACCACCTCGGCCATGACCGGCAACACCATTGCCGGGTTTGCGTCCGGCGCCGCCATCGGCAACGCCATGTCCGACATCCACGGCTTCGGCAACACCATGGTCGTCAACACCGGCGTCTTGACGATGTCCAACAGCGTCAACGTCAACGTCTCCGTCGACATGAGCCGGTGAGGCAACCATGCCCCGGCTTCGCCTGGTTCAGCCTCGCGCAGGCAGCACCCGCCCGAGAACCGCGCTTTGCGACAGCGAAAGGATCCGCCGGCGGCTGTTCCTCTGCGCCGGCGGCGGGGCGCTCCTGGCCCTCGCCGTCGGCATGCCGCTGCGGGGAGAAGCCGGCCAGGTCGGCGTCCATTTCGCCGCCGGCGGCCAGTTCCACGTGGGCGTGACCAGCCTCAAGGAGGCGAAGTTCAAGACGGTGCTGCGCCAGCGCTACGACTTCAGCTGCGGCTCGGCGGCGCTGGCCAGCCTGCTCAGCTTCCACTACGACCGGCCGACCACGGAAGAACACGTTTTCGACGCCATGTACGACCTGGGCGACAAGGAGCGCATCCACCGCACCGGCTTCTCGCTGCTCGACATGAAAGGCTACCTCGAGGCCCAGGGCCTGCGCTCCGACGGCTTTCGGGTGAGCCTCGAGAAGCTCGAGGCGGCCCAGGTGCCGGCGATCACCCTGATCAACAGCAACGGCTACAAGCATTTCGTCCTGATCAAGGGGGTGCGCGGCGACGAGGTGATCGTGGGCGACCCGGCCGCAGGCGTCCGCATCTACCAGCGCGCCGCCTTCGCGGCGATGTGGGAAGGGATCGCCTTCATCATCCGCGACGAGCCCGAGCTCGCCCGCAAGAACTTCAACAGCGCCAGGGACTGGGCGGTGCGGGTCAAGGCGCCCGTCGGCACCGCGCTGACCCGCCAGTCGCTGGCCTCGTTCAACGTCAACCTGCCGCCGCCGACCCGGCCGTACTGAGGACGCACCGCCATGGCCATCACCACTCTCCCGGCGTCCCGCTCGCCCAAGCTCGGCACCGCCGGCGGCGTACTCCGCCGGGCTCGGCTGGCCGCAGGTGCCGGGCTGGCCGCCGGCGTCGCGCTGGCGGCGCTGCCGCTGCTTGCGTCGCCGGCGCTTTCCGCACCGCCCGGGCCGGGAGCGGTGGAGCCGCGTCCCCTGGCCGCGCCGGCGCTGGCAGACAACGAACTCGCGGATCTCAGCGGCGGCTTTCGCATCGGCGGCTTCGACCTCGCCGTCGGCATCGTCTCGCGCTCCGTGCTCGGGCAGACGGAGGGCATCGGCGAGCGGCTGGAGGTGGTCAGCCGGTACTCGGTTCCGGGCGCAGGCCGGCTGGCTTACGACGGCACCACTGTTCAGGCCCTGCCCGGCGGAGATGCCGCCGGAGCCGGAGGAGCCCTACCGGCTCCGGGTATCCTCGTCTCGGCCTTGGGCGCCGGCGCGGCCGTCGACCTCGGCGCCACCCGGCTCACCCACCGGCTGCTCGACGCCTTCGTCGAGAACAGCGACGTCAACCGCACCATCACCCGCCAGCTCGACATCAATCTCGAGGTCGGCGGCCTGGCCCGGCGGATCGACGCGTCGTTCGCGGCGCGCACGCTCCGCCCGGCGGTGGAAGCGCAGATCCTCTACGGCCGGCGATGACGGCGTGCGCGCCACGCTCCCCTCAGCCGAAGAGGTCGAAGGCGATCGGCACCCGCACGGTGATCCGCGCGTCGGGGGCGTCGTCGGTGACGCCGACGGCGACGCTGACGTTGACGCCGATGTCCTCGCTGATCCCGTGGGACAGCCCGAACAGCAGCGAGCCGGCCTGGAAGTCGTCGGTGGAGGTGGTGGTGCGCTCGCCGGTGCCGAGGTCCACCTGCTCCTGCTCGGTGCCGGCGATCCAGTTGTGCTCGTAGGCGAGGCTCAGCGACAGGCTGTCGTTGAGGGCAAAGCCGATGCCGAAGCTGGCGCGCACTGAGTCGCCCGGATCCACCTCCTCGACCCGGGTCGAGGTCGTGCCGGAGGTGAAGGTTTTGTCGACGTTGCTGGCGAAGTTGTAGACGTAGCCGACGTTGGCGAACAGCACCGCCGGGTCGGACGGGTAGATCACCGTGAGGCTGGGCTCGACGCCCCAGAATCCGGACCCGGTCGGCGCCTCGTCCTCGGGATCGACGTCGTAGGGCCCCTTGCCGGTGTCGCTCTGGGCCCTGAGGTTGGCGACGAAGAACGGCCAGCCGCCGTTGCCGCGGTTGAGCTGGTAGTGCAGGCCGAAGTCGATGTCGCCCAGGCCGTTCATCTTCAAGGTGTCCGTGCCCTCCTCCGCCTCGCCCACCTCCTGGCGGGTCAGCCGGTCGCGGCGGACGACGAAGGGGACGCGCACGTCCGCCTCCAGTCGGCTGGTGATGCCGTAGCGGCCGGCGAGGCTGGCGGTCAGGGTTTCGCGCTGGGCCTTGTTGACCTCGATGATGCCGATCAGGAGCGCGTCGACGATCTCGATGCCATTGAAGAAGAACCGGTTGGCGGTGTCGTAGGTGTATTCGAGCTGCGGCTCGACGACCAGGGTGCCGCGCGGGGTCAACACCCCGCCCACGTCGGCGAGGAGATCGACGCTCGGCGGCTGCCCGGGATCGGGCTCGCGCCCGGCGCGGCCGTCGCGAACCACGACGGTATCGGTGCCGCCGGCGCCGGACCGGCTGCGATCGGCGTCGTTCTGGGCGAGCACCAAGCCGTCCCCGGCCCAGCCGTCGTCGGCGCCGAAGGGCTGGCGCAGGCCGATCCCCCAGCCGCCATCCCCGCTGCCGCTCCCGCCGGCGCTATAGCCGCCGGTGAAGCCAAGATCCGCCGCCGCCGCCGGCGCGCCCGGTACGGCCAGGCCCTGAAGGGCGAGAAGAAGCAGCGCGCCCGACAGTGGCCTTGCGAGGGGTACGGGCAGGGTTCTCGAACGGGTGCGCATGGGGCGGTGATCCAACTTTCCCGGGAGGGGCACGACCCCTCCAGGATCACCGCGCCGCGGTTAAGGCGGCGCTAACGCCCCTCGCAACCGGAGCGAACCCGCTCGCGCTAATACCCGATGCCGGGCGCCAACTGCGGCTTGTACCCCTGCTGGCGCATGCACTCCGTGGTCCCCTGGTCGATCACCGTCTGCAGGTTGTCGGTAAACGCGGTCGTCGCAGCCGCCGCGCCGAGCCGGAAAAGCGGGTCGATCCAAGTGTTCGTCTGCATCGCGCCCATGTAGCTGCTGGACGCTGATCTCGCCAGCGCCGGCGCGCCGTAACGGCCCCCGGCACTGCCTGCGAGCCGTGCCGCGTGCTGATTACCCTGCCTCGCGCCCTCCGCGGCGAAGATTGCCTGCTGCACACACTGCTGTCTCGCCCGCTGCCGCGCCGAGGAATTGCCGCCAAGGTATTGGACAGTGGCGTCCTGCGGCATGACCCAGTGGTCCTTCATATTCTTTGTCGCCTTCCCCACCCAGGCCAGAGTGCTTTGAGCGACATTCGTGGCGCCGATCTCGAAACTGCTGTCGGCGGCGCCCGTTTACGCCGTGGGCGACGAGCCGGCGCAGCCGGCCAAAAACAGGACCGTGCAGAACATGGCTGTGGAGAATGGAGTGACCGCGCGCATGTTGACCCCCTATCGCGAATGCGATGTCCCAGCGTCGCTGAGACGCTTCTAACGCCTTGCCACAAGCGTAGAGCGGCTGAGCCTGGGGTCGCAATACTTTCGATAGGAGAAGAATAGGATCACAAAGATTTAAGTTATTGCAATCGATTATGGCTTGCGGTTGTCGCCAGCCGTCCGAATCCTCATTTCGCCGAATCCTCATTTCGCGACAAGTCGGTGAAACATTAGTGCATACGCTTGGTGAGGGCACCGGCGGCGTCCTGCGCAAGCACGAGAAGCTATCGGCGACCCCGAGCGGAGGCGTTCAGTTCCGCCAGTCGCTCCTCCGCATATAGGCGCACGTTCTCGTACCGGTCGTCGCGGTTGGCGGCGGCGCGCCCCCACCACATGCGGGCCATGGCCTCGCTCTTCTTCAAGCCTCTTCCGGTCGCATACAGCCAACCGAGCATCGCTTGGCCGTACAGGTCGCCCTGCAGCGCCGCCTTCATGAACATGCGGACCGCCCCCTCATTGTTCTGCCGGAGGTGAAGCAGACCCTCGACCTGACTAAAGGGAGCGTCCTGCCCCAGAAGGGCATAACCGAGGTAGGTCTGCGCGAGGATGTAGTTCGAAGAGGCCGCTTGCTGCATGAGTCTGCTCGCCGATCCCGTGTCCCCGGCGGCGAGGGCGACCCGGGCGTAGTTGAAGGCATAGCGACCGACCTTCGGATGCTCTCGCACCGCCCGCTCGCACGCCGCGCGCGCGCTGGGAACGTCGATGTCCTCCATGGCGACTCCTGAAAGCCCGGGCTCTCGATCCAGCGGATGCACCGCCAGCCTGTCGCAGTCGTGCGCCCCGCACTGCGAGCAGCTTTTTTGAGGGTTCAACGAACTACTGCCGTTGCCATCGAAGTGCGTTGTCGCAAATTGCTTGCTAACATGACCCGCACAGTACTTTTTCCAGTCTTTGAAAACTCCCCACCGCCGCCAATCCACTAATTGCCGGTAGCAATACGTAGCTCTGAATTGATCTTGATGCTCAGGTGTCAGGGCTGCCCAGTCCGGAAGGGCGTCAAATGCACCCATAGTCTCTTCCCATGATTCAACAACAAGCACAAACTGATCCACAAGCTGCCCTTGCAAATCGAACATAATCATGTTTTTTAACGTTAAGAGAGCCGCCTTGAAAACATGTTTATCGCAAAATCGTCTTGCTCTGCATTCAGACTCGAACCGCCCGTTCTTTTCTGCGTAGTCAGCCGCAACATCGATCAAGGTATCTACTATAATATTAACCCCGTACTCCGCGCGCGCCTTATATTTCAGACGATCCCGAAGCATATCATTTTGAATTAGATCGTAGCTTTCCATCCTCTGCAAATAAGCTATCGCCTCGGCCATCGACTTAGCATCTACCACGCCGGGCATTTCGAGACTCACCAGGAACTCTGAAGCTGGATCAAGCCCCTTCTCGTTTATATATGTTACGGCGTGCCGCCGGAGGAGAGCCTCCGGCAGATGATAATATTTTAAGGAACGCTCTGAAGCTTCACGCGCACCAAAGGTTGGTGGCGTGTTCTTCTCCGGTCCCGGCATCAGCAGGAAAGCTGCGGTAGCCATAGCAGCGAATGACCACAACACCTCTTCTCTCCCATTCGGCAGTTCCCGACAGCGTGGAGCTAGCGGTTCGGCCTGCAGACCGGCGGCTGTATGCTATGCCCGCGCTCGCTGGCGCTCAACTAGGGGAAAATCGGGTACGGCTGAACCGGCGCTTCAAGAGTTCACGCCGGCCGCCGTGTTCATCTCGCGGTAGACTTAATGCGTCTGATTATCATGTAGCCGGGTCGCGTTAGAAGCAGTCGCGCTCCTCGACGCGACCCGCCGGTCCGCCTGCCGCTACTTGCGCTGCTCCTCGGCGGTGAGCGCGGGTTCCTTGGAGCCGGCGACGGTGCGCTTGAGCCGCAGCGCCGCGCCGCCGATCCAGGGCGCCACCGGCTCGACCAGCTCGAGGCCGAGGCGCACGCCGTTCATGTCGAACGACCACCACCGGGCCAGGTGCCGGTAGCAGCTTAAGCGCTCGCCGCTGTCGGACACGTACGTGCGCACCCCCCAGATCAGCTCCCGGTAAAGCGTCCAGAGCGGCGAGGCGACGACCATGGTGTTCTCCCGGTCGTGCCAGCCGGCCCGCTCGCGCGCCGAAACCTTGACGAAGTAGCGGTCGGGATGATGGCGCTGCCAGTAGAGCGGCTCGGGGACATGGACGAAGGACCCCAGCAGCGCCAGGAACACCACCAGCGCCCGGTCGCCGCCGGCGTAGCTCTTGTGCAGCGGCGTCTTGCGCAGGGCGTCGGCGCGGATCAGCCCGAAGAAGGCGTGGTGGGCGTAGCGGTCGAGCACGACGCCGGCGAAGCGCTGGGACGGGCCGCCGCCGGTGGTGAGCGGCAGGGCGTTGTCGTAGATGGTGAGCTCGTCCCCATCCTTGTCGATCATCCGCACCTGGGTGTGGGCCAGCACCGCCTCGGGCCGCCGGTCCAGGGCATCCACGGTTTTCGCCAGATAATCCGGGGTGATCACGTCGTCGTGTGCAATCCACTTGAAGTAATCGCCGCGCGCCATACGGACGAGGTTGTTGTAGTTGGGTGCGGCGCCCCGGTTCTTCTCGTTGCGGAGGTAGCGGACCCGTCCGTCCTTGGCGGCGTAGTCCTGGCAGATCTGGCCGGTCCGGTCGGTGGACGCGTCGTCGCAGATGATCAGCTCGAGATCGGCGAAGGTCTGGTTCAGCACGCTATCGATGGCGGCGGCGAGGAAGTTCTCGCCGTTATAGACCGGCAGGCCGATGCTCACCCGCGGCCGCGGGTCCCCTGTGGGCGAAGACGCCCCCGGCTCGGCGCCGGGCACCGTCGTGTTCATCGTGATTTCCCCCAAGATGGTTCAGCCGCGCGAGACCGGCGGAGCGGCTCGCGCCAATGCGGGTCCGTCGCTAGAGGACGGCCCTGAAGACCTGGAAGGCTTCGGCGTAGTCGACGCCGATGTCGGCGCCGCGGATGCGCGCCAGAGCCCGGACGCCGTCGATGCTGCGGACGTGCGGAGCCGGGCGCAGCTGGGTCGCATAGGCCTCAATGGAGGCAATCTTCTTCTCGATCTGCGCGGAGATGTCGAGATAGACCGGGCACTTCGGCAGGTCCTGCCAGGCGAAGTTGAGCTTGTTCTGCTCGTAGGCCAGCACCATCGGGATGAGCCACTTGCCGAACCGCGGCGAAATGGGCCGGGCGGCGGCGAAGGCCGTCTCGAAGGTGCGTCGGTGATCCTGGTCGTAGTCGATGAAGCAGGGCAGCAACAGCAACTGCGGCCGGTGCTCATTGTATATCTTTTCGAACCGATCGACGAGATCGCGCTTCGGCACCGTATCCAGCTTCTCGATCATGTCCTGGTTCGGATAGACGATCTCCCAGGTGAAGCAGAGAAGCCGGGCAACCGCCTCGACCTCCTTGACCCGCTCCTCAAATGAGGTACCGCCGCTCAGGCCATAGTGGTGGAAGCCGTCCACCGACATGAACACCACGTGCGCCCGGCCCTTCCCCTCGGCGAGCCTGGCCAAGAGCCCGCCGCAGCCAAGCACCTCGTCGTCGGCGTGCGGCGCCACGACGAGCACTCTCTCCAGCTGCTCGAACATCGTCATTCCTGCATTCCCTTCGGTGCATGGTCATGAATGATCGCTGTCCGCGCTTGCGTCCGCCTCCTTCAGTATCGTCCCCTTTTTCTTACTGCCCCGCCACCGTCATGCCGTCGATGCGAACGGTGGGGGCGTCGGTTCCGTACCTGAACTCCAGATCGTCGGCACAGGCCAGGTTCGCGAACATGTCCACGAGGTTCCCGGCGATGGTGATCTCGTTGACCGGATGGGCGAGGGCGCCGTTCTCGATCCAATAGCCGCTGGCGCCGCGGCTGTAGTCGCCGGTCACCGGATTGAGGCCGAAGCCGATCAGCTCGGTCACATAGAGGCCCTGAATTACCTGGCCGATCAGCTCGCCCGGGCTCAGCGGCCCCGGAGCCAGATACAGGTTGCTGGACCCGGGGGACGGCGGCGAGCTCGTGCCGCGCAGGCCGTGGCCGGTGGTCGCAAGGCCCAGCTGCCTCGCCGAGCGCAGGTCGAGCAGCCAGGAGGAAAGAACCCCGTCGTCGACCACCGCCAGCCGGGCGGTGGCGATCCCTTCGTGATCCACCGGCCTGGACTTCAGGCCGCGCGGGCGCAGCGGATCGTCGATCACCTGGATGCCGGGCGCGAACAGCCGTGCGCCCATCCTGTCCTTGAGGAAGCTCGTCCCCCGGGCGATGGCGCTGCCGCCGATGGCGGCGGCGAGATGACCGACCAGCGAACGGGAGGCTCGCGGCTCGTAAATCACCGGCACCCGGGCCGAGCCCGCCTTGCGTGGGTTCAGCCGACGCACCGTCCGTTCGCCGGCGGTCCGCCCAACCTCCTCCGGCGGGCGCAGGTCGCCGGCGTAGACCGCGGCGGTATAGTCGTAGTCGCGCTCCATGCCGCCTTCGCCGGTGGCCAGCACCGAGGCCGACAGGCTGTTCCAGCTCCGCCGGTAGGCGGCGGCAAAGCCGTTGCTGGCGGCGATGGCGACGGCGCTCCTGCCCCAGGAGGCTTCGGCGCCCTCGGAGTTGGTGATGCCGGGCACCGCCCGGGCGGCGTCCTCGGCGGCGAGCGCGGCTTCGAGAAGCTGCTCCGCCGATCGCTCCGTGGCATCGAAGCTGTCGAGTTCGGGGAACTGGCGGCAGACGTCCGCGGCCTCGGCGAGGCCGCAGAACGGGTCCTCCGGCACCTCCCGAGCCATGGCCGAGGCGCGCTCGACCAAGGCGGCCATCCCATCGGCGGAGAGGTCCGAGGAGGAGGCCAGGGCCTGGCGCTTGCCGATGAACACCCTGAGCCCGGCCTCGACGCTTTCCGACCGCTCCAGGGTCTCGGTCCGGCCAAGGCGACAGGACACCGAGATCGAGGTGCTGTCGACGACCATCACGTCGGCGGCGTCCGCCCCGGCGGCGCGGGCGCGGGCAAGCAGCGCGGCGGCAACTTCTTCGAGGTGGTCGGTCCTGGCCGTCATCGGTCCCCGCGATCTGCAGCATCGGCGCGCAATCGCTCCGAACGCCATGACAACCGCGGCGGAACTCGCATCAAGGCACGCGCGGGGGCGAGGATAGAAGGTACGGCGGCGTTGTCACAACACGCATGTTGCATCATGATCCGAGGCATAACCATATGGTTCGAGATTGCAACCGCGCTTGCGGACGATGTCGTGCGCGGACGTCCGGGTCTTCCTAGGGGAACGATGAACATTCTCTCGACGCAAAGCGCAAAATCGCAAGTGCGCGGGCGCCAGGAGCTCGAAGCGGTCGTGGTCCGCTTCGCCGGCGACTCCGGCGACGGCATCCAGGTGCTCGGCGCCAAGTTCGCGGCCGCCGCGGCGCTCGCCGGCAACGACCTCGCCACCTTCCCGGATTTTCCCGCCGAGATCCGCGCTCCCACCGGATCGACGTACGGTGTCTCCGCCTTTCAGATCAATTTCGGCGGCCGGTCGATCAAGACGCCGGGCGATGCGCCGGACGTGCTGGTGGCGATGAACCCGGCAGCGCTGAAGGTGGAGTTGCCCAACCTGCGGACGGGCGGCGTCCTGATCCTGGACATCGGCTCGTTCTCCGAACGGAACCTGCGCAAGGCCGGCTACGCCGCCGACCCTCTCGCCGACGGCTCGCTGGATGCCTATCGGCGGATCGAGATCGACATCTCCGCGTTGACCCTCGAGGCGGTGAAGCCGCTGGGCCTGTCGCAGAAGGACGCGCTCCGCTGCAAGAACATGTGGACGCTGGGGCTCGTCTACTGGATGTACGGCCGCGAGCGCGACGCCACCGTCGCCTGGATGAAGCAGCGCTACGGCGACACGCCCATCGCCGAGGCCAACATCGCCGCCCTGAACGCCGGCCATGCCTACGGCGAAACCGCCGAGCTGTCGGGAGACATGGTCGGCTGCGTCCTTCCGGCCGCACCCATCGCCGCCGGCCTCTACCGGACGGTCACCGGCAGCGAGGCCCTGGCCTGGGGGCTGATGGCCGGCGCCCACCTCGCCGGGCTCAGGTTGTTCTTCAGCTCCTATCCGATCACGCCGGCGTCGCCGGTGCTGCACATCCTGACCGCGAACCGCGAGGCGGGCGTGGAGACGCTGCAGGCCGAAGACGAGATCGCTGCCGTCTGCGCCGCCATCGGCGGCTCCTACGCCGGGGCCATGGGCGTCACCTCCAGCTCGGGGCCGGGGATCGCGCTGAAGGCAGAGGCCATCGGCCTCGCCGTGGCCGCGGAGCTGCCGCTGGTGGTGATCGACACCCAGCGCGCCGGTCCGTCCACCGGGATGCCGACCAAGACCGAGCAGTCCGATCTCAACCTCGCCATGTTCGGCCGGCACGGGGAAAGCCCCGTGGTCGTGCTGGCCGCGCGTTCGCCGTCCGACTGCTTCGAGGTGGCGGTCGAGGCGGTGCGCCTTGCCAGCCGCTACATGACCCCGGTGATGCTGCTCTCCGACGGCTACATCGCCAACGCCGCCCAGCCCTGGCAGATCCCGGACGTCGAGGCCATGGCGCCGTTCCCGATCGGCTTCGCCGAGCGGAGCGAGACCGGCGAGGACTTCCTCCCCTATGTCCGCGATCCGGAGACCCTGGCGCGGCCGTGGGCGCCTCCCGGCGTGGCCGGGCTCGAGCATCGGATCGGCGGCATCGAGAAAGCCCAAGATTACGGCCACATCTCCTATGACCCGAAGAACCACCAGCGGATGGTCGATACCCGTGCCGCCAAGGTCGACGGCATCGCCCGCGACATTCCGGCGCAGCGGCCGGAACTCGGCCTCGACCGCGGGCCACTGGCCATCGTCGGCTGGGGCTCGACCTATGGCCCGATCAACCGGGCGGTGCTGGTGATGCGCGATCGCGGCTACGACGTCGCCCACATCCACTTGCGCCACCTCAACCCGTTCCCGGCCAACCTCGGCGCGCTTCTCGCCGGCTACGAGCAGGTGGTGGTCGCGGAGATGAACGCGGGCCAGCTCGTGGCCCTGCTCCGCGCCCGCTATCTGCTGGCCGCCGAGTCCCTGACCAAGGTGACCGGCCTTCCCTTCAAGATCGAGGAGATCCAGCACGCGATCCTCGAGCGGCTGGAGCAAACAGCATGAACGTCGTCGCCCCCGCCGCGCCGCTGAAGCCCAGCGACTTCGCCTCGGACCAGGAGGTTCGCTGGTGCCCCGGCTGCGGCGACTACGCCATCCTCAAGGCGGTGCAGAAGACCCTGGCGGACATCGGAGCACGGCCGGAGAGGACGGTGTTCGTCTCCGGCATCGGCTGCTCGTCGCGCTTCCCCTACTACATGGCGACCTACGGCTTCCACACGATCCACGGCCGGGCGCCGGCGGTCGCCACCGGGGTGAAGATGACCAACCCGGAGCTCGACGTCTGGGTAATCACCGGCGACGGCGACGGCCTGTCGATCGGCGGCAACCACATGCTGCATGTGCTCCGGCGCAACGTCGACCTGCAGATCCTGCTGTTCAACAACGAGATCTACGGGCTGACCAAGGGACAGTATTCGCCCACCTCTCGGGTCGGCA
Source organism: Rhodospirillales bacterium (assembly GCA_034382075.1). Lineage (GTDB taxonomy): Bacteria > Pseudomonadota > Alphaproteobacteria > Rhodospirillales > Defluviicoccaceae > JAEULH01. Next base: position 66,256 of record JAXMOZ010000004.1, on the reverse strand, counting down.
CGCGGAGCCCGTCCTCGCCCGGCGGCTCGGTGGAAGATCCGGTCTCGCCGGTGCAGTTCGCCCTGGGCGCCGGCGCGCGCTTCATTGCGCGGGCCATCGACACCCAGCAGAAGCACCTGATTGCGGTGCTGAAGGCGGCGCAGGCCCACCGCGGCGCCTCGTTCGTCGAGATCTTCCAGAACTGCATCGTCTACAACGACGAGGTCTTCGCCGAGTTCACCGGCCGCAATGCCGCCGACCAGCAGCAACTGCTGGTCGAGCACGGCAAGCCGCTGGTGTTCGCCGGCGGGCGCAAGGGGCTGCGGCTGAACCCGCGCGACCTCAGCCTCGAGGTGGTCGAGATCGGGGAGGATGGCGCCGGCGCCGACGAGGTGCTGGTGCATGACGCGACCAACCGGACGCTGGCGGGTCTCCTGGCGGCGATGCAGCCGCCGGCGATGCCGGTGGCGCTGGGCGTGCTCTACGCCGACCCACAGTTGAGCTTCGGCGAGCGCCGCGGCGAGGGACCACGGTCGGTGGCTTCGGCGGAGGCTCTGAACCGGGTGCTGCGCCGGGGCGATACCTGGACCGTAGCGGCCTCGGCCAGCGACACGGCGCCGCCCGGCGGGGCATGAGCAGCGGCCGCATCAGCGCCCGCTGATGGCCCTCCGCGTCGCCATCGTCGGCGCCGGGCCGGCCGCCTTCTACACCGTCGAAGCGCTTCTCGCCCACGGCGATGCCCGTGCTGATACCTGTCGTGATACCCATGGCGATTTGGGCCGCGATGTCGAGATCGACATCATCGAGCGGTTGCCGACGCCCTACGGGCTGATCCGCGCCGGCGTCGCCCCCGATCATCAGTCGACCAAGCGGGTGGCGCAGAAGTTCGAGCGCATGGCGCTGGAGCGTGCCGTCCGGTTCTTCGGCAACGTCGAGGTCGGCCGCGACGTGAGCCTCGACGAGCTGCGGCGGAGCTACGACGCCGTCGTCCTCGCGGTCGGCTCGCCGGGCGACCGGGCGCTCGGCATCCCCGGGGAGAACCGCCCCGGCGTCTACGGCTCGTCCCTGTTCGTCGGCTGGTACAACGGCCATCCGGACTTCCGCGGCTTGGATCCCGTCGTCGCCGGGCCGGTGGCGGTGGTCGTCGGCAACGGCAACGTCGCCCTCGACGTGGCCCGCATCCTGGTGATGTCCGAGGCCGAGCTCGCCGCCTCGGACACGCCCGATTACGCCGTCCGGACGCTGCGCCCCGCCGGCATCGAAGAGGTGCTGATCGTCGGCCGGCGCGGCCCTGCGGAAGCCCGCTTCGCCAATGCCGAGCTCCGCGAACTGCTCGACCTCGACGAGGCGGTGGCGGTGGCCGATCCGGCCGACCTCCCTGATACCTTAGCGATCGCCGACGAGCGGGAGAGGCGGCGCGTCGAGAAGAACCTGGCGCTGTTTCGCCGTTTCGCCGCGCATACCGGGCGAGAGAAGCCGAAGCGGATCCGCTTTCGCTTCTTCGCCGCACCGGTGGCTATCCTCGGCGACGGCGCCGCAGCCGGCATTCGGCTGGAAGCACTGGCGCCGAAGGACGGCCGGGTCGCGGGCAACGGCCGCTTCGAGGATGTGGCCTGCCGCACCATCGTCACGGCCATCGGCTATCGCTGCCGGCCCTTGGCCGGCGTGCCCTTCGATGCCACCCGCGGGCTGATCCCCAGCGCCGACGGCCGCGTCGAGACCGGGCTCTACGTCGTCGGCTGGGCGAAGCGCGGCCCCGTGGGCGTGATCTCCAGCAACCGGCCGGACGGCGAGGCCTGCGCGGCGCAGATCCGAGCCGACGCGGAGCCTGGCAAGAAGCCGGGGCGCCAGGCTCTGGCCCGGCTGCTGGCGGAGCGGGGCGTCCGCCCGGTGAGCTTTGCCGACTGGCATGCCATCGACCAGGCCGAGGTGGCGGCGGCGCGCCCGCCTGCGCCGCGAAAGAAGTTCACGACCCTGGCCGAGATGCTCGCAATCCTCGACCACCCGGTGAAAGCCGCCGATGATGCCGGCGGCGGCGATGAAAGTCGGAAGGAGGAGGTATCCGAATGAACCAGGCGTATGCGGGCGACCTCAGCCCGAAGCAGGCGTGGGAGCTGCTGTGCTCGGACGCGCAGGCGGTGCTCGTCGACGTGCGCACGCCGGCGGAATGGGCGTATGTCGGCATCCCCGACCTCAGCGGCATCGGCAAAAAGCCGGTGCTGGTCCCCTGGATCGACTTCCCCGCCATGCAACCCAACGAGCGCTTCCTCGACGAGGCCGGAAAGGCACTCGAACCGGGCGCTCCGGTCGTCCTGCTTTGCCGCTCAGGCGTGCGCTCACGCGCCGCGGCCGCGGCGCTCACCGCCGCCGGCTTCGGCCCGTGCTATAACATCGCCTATGGCTTCGAGGGCGATCCCGACGGCCAACGCCACCGCGGCACCGTATCCGGCTGGAAGGTCGACGGCCTGCCGTGGGTGCAGACGTAGGAGCGGGGTGCGCCTGCAGGTCACCAGGTGAACACACTGTGGGGTAATGCGGTGGGGAGCGAATGCTGACCGTAGGAGCTTCAGAGGCGGAGACACATCTGGCGGAGTTGCTGGAGCGGGTCGCCGAAGGCGAGGAAGTGCTGATCACCCGGCACGGGAAGGCGATCGCGCGTCTCGCTCCTCCCACGGTCGCGGACCGGGAGCGCGTGGATGAGGTCATCAGCAAGCTGAAGGCGGTCCGCGCCGGCTTGACCCTCGGCGATCTGAACTGGAAGGACCTGCGCGACGAGGGGAGGCGATGAGCGGTCTCGTACTGGATTGCTCGATCGCCGCCTCATGGTGTTTCAGGGACGAAGCGACCGCCGAGACCGACGCGATCATGGCAGCCCGCAGCAGAGGGGCGACTGCCTGATATCGCGGTCGGGGCTCATTTAGAGCTCTACCCCAAAGCCATAATTGAGGGTAGGCACCTACTGAAGAAAGTCGTCATGGCCGTGCTTGTCACGGCTATCCAGTCCTTCCGCAGGCCCCCGGAACAAGTCCGGGGGTGACGGATAATGATAAGAAGATCGAGCGCGGAACGCTGCTCGCGCCTGGTGCGTCAATTTTTTCGGAACGCGCTCTAATTACTCTCTCGCTTCGGTCAGGTCCGCGACGAACAGCTGGATGACCTCGCGAATGTTCTGTAGCGCCTCCTCGCGGGTGGCACCCCAGGTTGCCCCGCCGTACTGCTGCAGCGCCGGGCAGCAGGCATGCCACGCGCCGTCGTTGGGCTCCACCACGATGCGGAACGTGTAGGTCGTCATCGCGTCCCCTTCATCCGAACCCTTCGATACGCGCTCCTACAGCGCCCGGCGCAGCGTCAGGTTGAAGCGGACGCGGCCGGTGGCGGGGTGGATCCCTTCCGCCAGCCTGCGGACGCCGTGATAGACGAGCCGCGAGGGGCCGCCCCAGACGACGACGTCGCCGTGATGCAGGGCGACGGCGCGCGCCCGGTCGTTGCGGGCGCTGCCGCCGAACAGGAACACCGCCGGCAGCCCCATCGAGACCGAGACGATCGGGGCGGAAAAGTCGCGCTCGTTGCGGTCCTGGTGCAAGGAGAGCTGGACGCCTGGCTCATAGCGGTTGACCAGGCAGGCGTCGGCAGCGAAGCCCGGGTATCCCGCTGCGGCGGCGGCGTCCGCCGCAAGCTCGGCGAACAGCTCCGGCATCGCCGGCCAGTGCTTGCCGCTGTCGGGGTCCGTCCGGCTGTAGCGGTAGCCGGCGCGATCGCTGACCCAGCCGGCGGCGCCGCAGTTGGTCATGGCCACCGACATTTGCCGGCCGCCAGGCGTGATCATGGTGCGAAACGGCGCTTGCGCCGCGACCTCGCCGATGGCCGCGACCAGACGGTCCGCGGCCTGAGCGGCGAAGCCGCCGAGGAGCACCGCGCCCTCGCCGATGGCGAGCCGCGCCGGCTGGGGAACGAGAAGCGCGCCGCCGAGGCGTGCCGCCATGTCCTCAGGCAGACACCGCGGCCATCGCCCGGCTCACGTCCTCGCGAAGGTCGTCGATGTGCTCCAGGCCGACCGAGATCCGCACCGTGCCGTCGGCGATGCCGAGTTCGGCCCGCTCCTCCGGCGTGAGCCGCTGGTGGGTGGTCGTGGCCGGGTGGGTGGCGAGCGTCTTCGTGTCGCCCAGGTTGTTGGAAATGTCGATCAGCGCCAGCCCGTTGAGAAAACGGAACGCCGGCGCCTTGCCGCCCGGAAGGGTGAACGACAGCACCGTGCCGCCGGCCGACATCTGCCGCATCGCCAGCTCATGTTGCGGGTGGCTGGCAAGCCCGGGGTAGAACACCCGCTCCATCCCGGGCATCGCCTGCAGATGCTCGGCCAGGGCAATAGCGTTGGCGCACTGGCGTGTCACCCGCAGCTCCAGCGTCTCCAGGCCCTTCAGCAGCAGCCAGGCGTTGAACGGGCTCAGCGCCGGGCCGGTGTGGCGAAGGAACGGGATCAGGGTGTTTTCGACGAAGTCCTGATCGTTGCAGAGCACCGCACCGCCGAGGCTGCGGCCCTGGCCGTCGATATGCTTGGTCGCGGAGTAAATGACGATGTCGGCGCCGTAGGCGAAGGGATGCTGCAACAGCGGCGTGGCGAAGACGTTGTCGATCACCGTCCGCGCTCCCGCGGCCCTCGCCAGCCGGCAGACCTCGGCGAGGTCGACGATCTCGAGCATTGGGTTCGACGGGCTTTCGAGGAACACGCAGGCCGCAGGCCTCGACAGCGCCCGCTCCCACGCCCCAAGGTCGCGGCCATCGACGAACTCGGCTTCGATGCCGAAGGCCGGCAGGATCTCGGCCACCACGTATTGGCAGGAGCCGAACAGGGCCCGGGAGGCGACGATCCGGTCGCCGGCGCGAAGCTGGCAGGCGAGCGCCCCGAACACCGCCGCCATGCCGCTGGCGGTGCCCTTGCAGAACCGAGCCCCCTCCAGGGCGGCGAGGCGGTCCTCGAACATCTGCACCGTCGGGTTGGCGTAGCGGGAGTAGACGAAGCGGCTGCGAACGCCGGAGAAGGCCTCCTCCGCCTCCTCGGCCGAGCCGTAGACGTAGCCCGAGGTCATGAACAGGGCTTCGCTGGTCTCGCAGAAGCCAGAACGCTGAAGCCCGGCGCGGACGAGCCTGGTCGCCTCCCGCCAGGATCCGGCCGCCGTGTCGTCCTTCATCGCCCACCGCCCGATCGTTCGCCCATGGCGGAAGCTGTCACAGATTTTCCGCAGCGCGTAAACCTGGAAATCCGGCGCCCGAAACTGGACGCAGTGGTCGATGCGGCGGCACTCACCGCCCATATGACGCAACAACCCTTCTCATCGGCACGGACCTGACATGAGCGACATTCTGACGGCGGACGGCTTGTTCTACGGCAACGGCGGGCTGGACCGGCAGCGAACCCGGGATCTGGTCGAGGACGCTTTGGCCGGCGCCGACGACGGCGAGCTCTACCTCGAGTATCGCCAGGCCGAGAGCCTCGCCTTCGACGACGGCCGGCTGAAGAGCGCCAGCTTCGACACCGAGCAGGGCTTCGGCCTTCGCGCGGTCGCCGGCGAGGCGACCGGCTATGCCCACGGAACCAGCCTCACCGAGGAGGCGTTGCGCCAAGCCGGCGCCACCGTGCGCGCGGCGCTGTCCGGGCACGACGGCGTCCTCGCGCTGGCGCCGCCTTCGACCAACACCGCGCTCTATTCCAGCGACAACCCGCTCGCAGCGGTGCCGTTCGCCGAGAAGGTGGCGGTGCTGGCGGCGATCGACGCCTACGCGCGCGGCAAGGACGCCCGCGTCCGCCAAGTTTCGGTGTCGCTGGCCGGGGAATGGCGGGTGGTGCAGATCGTCCGCGCAAACGCCGACCGCGTCGCCGACATCCGCCCGCTGGTCCGCCTCAACGTCTCGGTCGTGGTGGAGGAGAACGGCCGGCTGGAGACGGGCAGCTTCGGCACCGGCGGGCGGGTGGAGTTCGGCGAATACCTTCGCCCCGAAACCTGGCAGGCCGCGGCCGACGAAGCCCTGCGCCAGGCGCTGGTGAACCTCTCGTCGGTCGATACCCCGGCCGGCGAGATGGTGGTGGTGTTGGGGCCGGGCTGGCCGGGGATCCTCCTGCACGAGGCCATTGGCCACGGCCTGGAGGGCGACTTCCACCGGAAGCAGACCTCGGCCTTCGCCGGGCGGGTCGGCCAGCGGGTCGCCGCCCCCGGTGTCAGCATCGTCGATGACGGCACGTTGGCGTCCCGGCGCGGCTCGCTCAGCGTCGACGACGAGGGCACGCCGTCGCAGCGGACCATGCTGATCGAGGACGGCATCCTCGTCGGGCTGATCCAGGACCGGCAGAACAGCCGGCTGATGCAGGCGTCGTCGACCGGCAACGGCCGGCGGCAGAGCTTCGCCCATCGGCCGATGCCGCGGATGACCAACACCTACATGCTGGCCGGCCAGCACGATCCGGCGGAGATCATCGCCTCGGTCGACCGCGGCCTCTACGCCGTCGCCTTCGGCGGCGGCCAGGTGGACATCACGTCCGGCAAGTTCGTCTTCTCCTGCACCGAGGCCTACAAAATCGAGGGCGGGCGGATCGGCGCGCCGGTGAAGGGAGCGACGCTGATCGGCGACGGCCCGAGCGTGCTGACCAAGGTGTCGATGATCGGCAACGACATGCAGCTCGACCCCGGCATCGGCACCTGCGGCAAGGACGGGCAAGGGGTGCCGGTGGGGGTGGGCCAGCCGACGCTCAGAATCGACGCGCTAACGGTCGGCGGTACCAGCGTCTGAGCAAGAGGCGAAGGCCGTCGGCCATTGGACGCGGCAGGCGCCCGTTCCCATGTGCGGATGACCAAGGCGGGAGAGGAGGAGAAGACGATGGGCGACTGCGGCGACGACAAGCATTCATCCCACGGTCACGTCCACGGCAAGGACTGCGGCCACACCGCGATCCGCCACGGCGACCACGTGGACTACGTGCATGACGGCCACCTGCACCATCCCCATGGCGACCACGTCGACGAGCATGCGCTGGAGGTGAACGCCGCCAACCCGGCGGATTGCACGCCGGCGCACGACTGCTCCGGCGACGAGGCGGGTCACGACGCCGGCCACGAGCACGGCCCAGGCTGCGGCCATGAGGCGGTGCCGCACGGCGACCACGTCGATTATCTGGTCGGCGACCACCTCCACCACCCGCACGGGGACCACTGCGACGACCACGGCCCGGTCAAGCGCGGCTGAGGCGCGTATCGTCCGGAGGTCCGTTGGCCAGCGTTCGATCGAGCGCGACCGCGGCGGGCATCGCCAGGACCCGCGGAACCGGCGTGTTCCACCGGTCCACGTGGATTGCCGCAACACGGGCGGCATTGACGGAGAGGGTCCGGTTCTGCGGTGCCGCCTCCTCCCCCGTCACCCCCCCCGTCACCCGCGGACTTCTTCCGCGGGTCCAGGGAAGACCTGGATGGCCGGGACTTGCGCCCGGCCATGACGAATGGGCGTAGCGCTCCGACGCTGGGCGCACGTGTGAGCAGAACGCCTCAGTGCACGGTCGCGGTGTAGACGCCTTCGGTGAAGGCGGCGACGTTGTCCCAGTGGAAGAAGGCCTCCACCGCCCGGCGGCCGTTGGCGCCCAGCGCCCGGCAGTGGTCGTGATCGGCGAGCAGCGAGCCGATACCGTGGGCCAAGCCGCCCGGGTTGGCGTCGACCAGAAAGCCGTTGACGTCGTGCCAGACGAACTCGCGGGGGCCGCCGGCGCGGGTCGCGACCACCGGCTTGCCCGCCGCCCAAGCCTCCAGGACGACGATGCCGAAGGGCTCGTTGCGGCTCGGCACGGCGACGATGTCGACAGCGCGCTTGAGATCTACGCACTCCTGCTTGGGCGGCGCGCCGATGAAGCGGACCGCATGCGCGACGCCGACCTCGTGGGCGCGGCGGACGACGAAGTCCTTGTCCGGGCCGTTGCCGATGAAGATGAACTTGGTCGCGGGGTATGAGGCGAGCACCATCGGCACCGCCTCGACCAGCATGTCCATGCCCTTTTGCGCCGTCATCCGGGCGGTGGCCAGAACCGTCGGGTCCATCGGCGCGATCTGGTAGCGGGCCTTCACCGCCGCCGGATCGACGAAGCCGTCGTAGGCGTGGTAGCTGACGCCGTTGGGCAGGATGTGGATCTTGTGGTCGTTGACGCCGTAGATGGAGCGAAGCTCGTCGGCGAGGAAGTGGCTCACCGCAATCACCGTCGAGGCGTTGTGGCAGCCGGCGGCCTCGGTGTCGCGGATCCAACGCGCGTGGCCGTCGTAGAAGACGTTGCCGCAGCGCCCGTATTCCGTGGAATGCATGGTCAAAAGGCCGGGCGTACCGTAGCCCTCCATGACGTACTTCATGGCGTTGGCCGCGGACCAGTCGTGGGCATGGGCCAGCTCGAACTTGCCGATCATCGAGGTGACCTCGTGGAAGCGGTGCGCCATGGCCTTGCACATGGAGTCGGCGGTCTCGACGCAGTTGGGGCTCGAGCCATGGTCGACGCGGTGGTAGTGCACGCCGTGGATGCAGTCGTAGTGGCTCTGGGCCTGGCCGCGCTCGGTGAAGACGTGGACGTCGTGGCCGCGGCGCTCGAGCCCGGCAGCCAACTCGGTGACGTGCACGCCGAGGCCGCCGGCGACACTGGAGTGCAAGGATTCCGCAGAGAACATGGCAACGCGCATGCGCTCGCTCCTGGTAGTGGATGATCTAGGCGATGAGGCGTTCGGCTACGGTGGTTGGGGGCGAAGAGGATCCGGCCGAAGCGGATGCTCGACCGAATATAACCCTTATGGGTAAGTGTCAAGGCGCAAGGGCGAGCGCCGCGGCATTTGCACACGCGCCTGTGTCATTGCCTCCCTCGCACTTCTAAGAATGCGAGTAGATCTTACAAGGGTGGCCGATCGGAAGGAGAAGTAGACGATGGGGGAGCCTGCAGCCGTCACCGCGGCGGTGATCATCATCGGCAACGAGGTGCTCTCGGGACGCACCGTAGACGCCAATCTTTCGTTTCTCGCCAAGGCCTTGAACGAGGTTGGGGTGCGTGTTCGAGAGGCGCGGATCATCCCCGACGACGAAGCCGTCATCGTCTCCACGGTGAACGCCTGCCGCGAGGCCTTCGACTATGTGCTGACCACCGGCGGGATCGGCCCGACCCACGACGACATCACCTCCGCCAGCATCGCCAAAGCCTTCGGCGTTCCGCTCGAGCGCAATCCGCAGGCGATGCGGGCGCTGGAGCAGCATTACCAGCCGGGCGAGTTCAACGAGGCGCGGCGGAAGATGGCGGACATCCCGGAGGGCGCGAGCCTGATCGCCAACCCGGTGAGCACCGCGCCGGGCTTCCAGATCGGCAACGTCTTCGTCCTCCCCGGCGTGCCAATGATCATGCGGGCAATGTTCGACGGCATCCGGCCGCGGTTGCGCGGCGGCGAGCCGGTGCTGTCGCGCTCCATCGCCGCCTACACCACCGAGGGCGCCATCGCCGCCGGCCTCGGTCGGATCCAGGCCGCCCACGGCGACGTCGAGATCGGCAGTTACCCCTTCGTCCGCTCCGGCCGGTTCGGCGTCAGCCTGGTCGCGCGGGGCACCAGCGGCGAAAGCCTCGATGCGGTCGCCGACGAGATCAAGGCGCTGATCCGCGCGGTCGGCGAAACGCCGATCGAGGACGAGGCGGGCTGAATACAACTCGCCGTCGTCACCTCGCGCTCGTCACGAGGATCCACGCAGATCGGCCTGGCATGGACGCGGTAACACGTGGATCGCCGCAACGAGTGCGGCGATGACGGGTGGGTAGAGGAGGGCCACCGCCCCGGCCGTCATCCTCGCGCTCGTCACGGGGAGTCACGGGAAACCGCTGGAAGACGTCCGCTCACGAAGACGTGGATCGACGCAACGCGTGCGGCGATGACGGGTGGGTAGAGGACGGCCACCGCCCAGGCCGTCGCCCTCGCGCTCGTCACGAGGATGCACGAAGATTGGCTTGGCATGGACGCGGTAAAACGTGGATGGCCGCAACGAGTGCGGCCATGACGACGCTGTAGTTTCAAGCAATCCGCGCGGCTCTGAGTGACGGCAGCGGTGAGTTTCTCTTTATCTTCTCCTCTCATCGTCATGACCGGACGTGTTCCGGTCATCCACGTCTATGCGTTCCCGCCTTCCGAATACTACGAGCGTGAGCCACTCACGTGGCTCGCCGCCGTCCCTGGCCGAACAGGACCGTCTTCGCCTCGTCGTCCACGACCGGGGCCGTCCTGACCTCCTTGGCCCGCTCGTAGGCGCGCACCACCGCCGGCCGCTCGCGGACCGCGGCGAACCAGCGGGCGAGGTTGGGGAAGTCCTCGAGCCTCTGCCCCTGGTTCTCGTGGGGCACGATCCAGGGGTAGCAGGCCATGTCGGCGATGGAGTAGTCGCCGGCGATGAACGTCCGGCCTTCCAGCCGCTCGTCGAGGACGCCGTAGAGGCGCTCCGTCTCCTTGACGTAGCGCTCGATGGCATAGGGGATCTTCTCGGATGCGTACTGGCTGAAGTGGTGGTTTTGGCCGGCCATGGGCCCGAGCCCGCCCATTTGCCAGAACAGCCACTGCATCACCTCCACCCGGCCGCGGAGATCGGACGGGAGGAACCGGCCGGTCTTCTCGGCGAGATACTGGAGGATGGCGCCCGACTCGAATACCGAGAGCGGCCCGCCGCCGTCCGCCGGATCCAGATCCACGATCGCCGGGATCCGGTTGTTGGGCGAGATGGCCAGGAACTCGGGCGCGAACTGCTGGCCCTTGCCGATGTCGACCGGCTTGAGGACGTAGGGCAAGCCCGCCTCCTCGAGGAAGATGGTGATCTTGTGCCCGTTGGGCGTGGTCCAGTAATAGAGCTCGATCATGACCGCCGTCCTCTGCATCGCCTGCCCGGGGATATGGGGGCCTGAGGCCGGTCAGGGCAGCCTCTGCAGCAGCCGGACCAGCGCCCGGGTGCGCTCGCTGAACAGCTTCGGCGTGTAGTAGTCGCCGGCGGCGCGCTTTCCGACCTCGGCCCGTGTCGGATACGGCAGGATCAACCCGGCGACGGCGCCGATCTTCATCCTCTGCGCCACCGCCAGGCACCACAGCGCCAGCTGGTCGCCGGCGCCGGCGCCGACGATGGAGGCGCCGAGGATCCGGCCGCGGCGGCCCAGCACCACCTTGATCAGCCCCTCGGTGTCGCGCTCGGTGCGCGCCCGGTCGTTCTCGGCGAATGGCCAGCGCAGCACCGTGACCGCCGCGCCGAAGCGCTCCCGCGCGTTGGCTTCCGTCAGCCCGACATGGGCGAGCTCGGGATCGGAGTAGGTGACCCAGGGCACCGCGGCGTCGTCGACCTTCGCCGGCAGCAGGAACAGCACGTTGCGGATGACGACGCCGGCGTGGTAGCCGGCGATGTGGGTGAACTGCTGCCGGCCGGTGACGTCGCCTATGGCAAAGACGCGCCTGTTGGTCGTGCGCAGCCGGGCGTCGACGGTGGCCCCGCGCTGGGTGAAGGCGACGCCTGCGGCCTCCAAGCCGAGACCGTCGACGTTCGCGGTCCTGCCGGCGGCGATGAGAAGGTGGGAGCCGGCGACGCTCGCGAACTTGCCTTCGCGCTCGAAGACGACGCGGATGCCGGCGCCGTCGCCCTCGACCCGGCTGATCGCGGTATCTTCCATCAGCCCCACCTCCTCGGCGAGCAACCGGCGGCGGACGACGTCGACGAGTTCGCCGTCGTCCTTCGGCAGCAACCGGCCGCGGGCGATCTGGCTGACGCGAACACCCAGGCGGCGGTGCGCCTGCGCCATCTCGGTGCCGATCGGGCCGCCGCCGACGACGATCAGGTGCTCCGGCGCCTCGCGCAGCCCGAAGATCGTCTCGTTGGTGAGGTAGGGGACCTCGGCCACGCCTTCGATGGGCGGGACTGAAGGGGATGAGCCGGTGGCGATCACGAACCGGCGGGCCCGGACGGTGACGTCCCCGGCCTCGACCTCGGCCGGACCGGTGAACCGGGCGGCGGCGCGGATCACCCGGACGCCGAGGCTTTCGAACCGCTCCTGGGAGTCGTGCGGGGCAATGCCGGCGATGACGCCGTGGACGTGGTCGTGGATGGCAGCGAAGTCGATCCGCGGGTTGCCGTTGGCAACACCGTACCGGCCGGCCGAGCGCATGGTTTCGGCGGCGCGGCCGGCGGCGATGAGCGACTTCGACGGCACGCAGCCGTAGTTGAGGCAGTCGCCGCCCATCCTTGCCTTCTCGATGAGGACGACCCGGGCGCCCATCTGCACGGCCGCCGCCGCGACCGAAAGCCCGCCCGACCCGGCGCCGATGACGCACACGTCGGTGCGAATTCGCTCGCTCATGCAGCGGCGCTCCCGGCCATCGGAACGGCCGGCCGAGCCTCTGGCGCGAGCTTACCCATTTGGGTACAATGAATCACCTTGCGAGTTCGCATTATCATATGATGTGTTCCAGAGCGTCTCACCAAAAGAGCATTCCGACATGTCCATTCCGCCGCCCCAGCGCGACATCATCGTCTACCTCGTCAAGCACCTCTTCTGCGGCGCCGTCGGCGCCTCGGTCCTCGGCGTCCTGCTGCTGTGGTTCGACTTTGCCAAGCTCGCCACCCTAATCTTCGCCTCCCCAGACAAGCTCATGTTTTTGCTGATGCTTTTTTCGGGGTTGTTCCTCACCTTCGGCAGCATCGCCGTCGCCCTCGGCGTGATGCAGCTCGGCGAAGAGCAGCAGAACTGAGGCTTCAGCGCTGGAGAATGAAGCGCCGGGCGTCGACCCGGCGCTGCCAGCCGTGGCGGTCGAGTTCGGGATCGGTGTGCTCCTCGACCGGATAGCCGAGGCACAGGTAGGCGACCAGGCTCCAGTCGGCGGGCACGGCCAAGCTCGACGCGGCCTCGCCGGGATCGAGGATCGAGACCCAGCCGAGGCCGATGCCGTGCGCCCGGGCGGCCAGCCATAGCGCGTGGATCGCGCCGACGACGGAATAGATCAGCGTCTCCGGCATCGTCTGCCGGCCGAGGCCGTGACCGAACGCCGTTTCGGTGTCGGCGAACACCGCCAGGTGCGCCGGCGCCTCGTCGAGCCCCGCGAGCTTCAGGGTCGCATAAAGGCGGGCCCGCTCCTCGGCGTAGGCCGAGAGCGCCTGCTGGTTACAGCGGGCAAAGTTGCGGCGGATGGCGGCGCGGCGGTCGGGATCGTCCACCTTGACGAACCGCCACGGCTGGCTGTTACCGACCGACGGCGCCAGCGCCGCCAGTGCGATCAGGCCGTCCATTAAGCCGGCCGGCAGCGGCTCCGAGCGGAAGCGGCGGACGTCGCGCCGCCAGCGAAACAGCGCCTCGAGCTGATCGCGGAACTCGCGGTCGAACGCGGGCGGCGAAGGGCTGGAAGGAGGCGCGCTCAGCGGCATCATCACGCCGGCGACTGTAACGCAGGCAGGACCGGGCGCAAGTCCGGCGGCTTGGAGAGCTCTCCGAGACGAAGGCCAAGGCGCGCTTAGGGTTGTCGAGCGCGATGAAGTCGCCGATCTCGATGAGGTCCCGCCGGGCGGCGGGCAGGATGACGATGCGCCTCACGCTTAGGCCTTAGCGGCGTAGCGTGCCCTAAGTTCGGCGAAGACCTGATCTGCGGGAATGGCGGGACCGCTGTCCAGCCCGGCCCGGATCGCCGTCCGCAGGGTTTCGAGATCGCGCCGGTCGCTGTCGCGGCTGCGCATCCACTCGCGCAGCGCTTCGCGGACGACCTCGCTGGCCGAGGCGTACTCGCCGCCGGCCACGGCCTTCCGCAGGATCTCGGCCATCTCGGTGGGCATGGTAATGGTCATGCGTTCGGGCATGGACCGGTCCCGTCATCATCAGATTACTTCAGCATACTATATATGCTCGCTTGGGAGCCAGCGTCTCAGGGTTGGCCGGCGGCGGCGCGTGGCCCCATGTCCGGCTCAGGACCCTGCCCACAGCCGGACCCCACCGATGCGTCCACGCCCGCGCCTTCGCGCCATCATGATCCCGATGCTGCTTCTGCTGCTGGCGCCGCGGCCGGGTTTCGCTCAAGACGCCGAGGCGGCCTGGGCGGCGCTTCGCCAGGGCGGGCACGTGGCTTTGGTGCGCCACGCAACCGCGCCCGGGACGGGCGATCCGCCGAGCTTTCGGCTCGACGACTGCGCCACCCAGCGCAACCTCTCGCCCGCCGGCCGGGCGCAGGCCCAGGCCATCGGCGCCAACCTCCGCTGGCACGGCATCCGGATCGACGGCGTCTACTCCAGCCAGTGGTGCCGCTGCCTGGAGACGGCGCGGCTGATGGGCCTCGGCGAGGTGATCGCCTTGCCGGCGTTGAACTCGTTCTTTACGGAACCGGACCGTGAGGACCCGCAGATGGCCGAGCTGCGCGTCTGGCTCGCCGACCAGCCGCAAACCGGCGCCATCGTCCTCGTTACCCATCAGGTGGTGATCACCGCGCTCACCGGGATCATGCCCGCCTCCGGCGAGATCGTCGTCGTCCGGGACACCCGGGGCGGCGGCCTTCAACTCGTCGGCCGCATCCCCGCGCCGGATTGAGGTCGCCCGCCGCGATCTGCCTTGCCGCGGCGAAGCGGCGGACGCTAGGCTTTGGCGCTTGCCCGCTTGGCGGAATTGGCAGACGCAACGGACTTAAAATCCGTTTCCTCCGGGAGTGGGGGTTCGAGTCCCCCAGCGGGCACCAGCAGGGCCGGGCGCGCCCGCGCCGGCGCGAGGCCGCGTGGAGGACGGTCCAGATCTACGCGCCATCCGCAGGTCATCTAGCCGTTAGACGCGGGCGCACCGTGTGCTATACAGCGCGATCGCGCGCCCAAGCCTGGAGAAGACGACGCGGCCGCTCGGCCGTTTCCGCAGACAGAAGTGGTCGCGTACGGGTCGAGCAACGATATGCAAGAACGCCGGTTGTCAGGCGTCGCGAACCAACATCCCTAGGAGGAGAGGATCATGGGCGAAGCTGCATCCCTTAAGCCGGGCGTGGTCACCGGCAAGGACTACGAGACGCTGGTGGCGGCGTGCAAGTCGGGGGGCTATGCCCTTCCGGCGGTGAATGTCACCGGCACCAACACCATCAACTCGGTTCTCGAGGCGGCGGCGAAGAATAAGTCCGACGTCATCATCCAGCTGTCCAACGGCGGCGCCCAGTTCTACGCCGGCCAAGCCTTCCCCGACGGCGCCCTGGGCAAGGTGCTGGGCGCGGTATCGGCGGCCAAGCACGTGCACATGATGGCCGAGCACTACGGCGTCTGCGTCGTGCTGCACACCGACCACGCCAACAAGAAGCTGATCCCATGGGTCGAGGCGCTGCTCGACCACGGCGAGGCGTTCTTCAAGGAAACCGGCAAGCCGCTCTACAGCTCGCACATGCTGGACCTCTCCGAGGAGCCGATCGACTGGAACCTCGACGAGTGCGCCCGGGTGCTGAAGCGCATGGCGCCGATGGGCATGAGCCTGGAGATCGAGCTCGGCGTGACCGGCGGCGAAGAAGACGGCATCGGCGGCGAGTTCGACGAGAGCGCCGACAACTCCAAGCTCTACACCCAGCCCGAGGACGTGCTCCTGGCCTACCAGAAGCTGGCGCCGATCGGCTCGTTCTCCGTCGCCGCGTCGTTCGGCAACGTCCACGGTGTCTACAAGCCGGGCAACGTCAAGCTGCGCCCGGAGATCCTGAAGGGTTCGCAGGACCTGGTCGCCCGCCAGCACAACGCCGGGCCGAACCCGCTGAACCTGGTCTTCCACGGCGGCTCCGGCTCCGAGAAAGAGAAGATCACGGAAGCCGTGGGCTACGGCGTGTTCAAGATGAACATCGACACCGACACCCAGTTCGCCTTCTCGGAAGCCGTCGGCAAGTTCGTCGAGGAGCACCCGAAGGCGTTCAAGTACCAGATCGACCCGGACGACGGGACGCCGTTCAAGAAGTTCTATGACCCGCGGAAGTGGCTGCGCGCCGCTGAGGTGGGCATGGCCGAGCGGCTGAGCGAGGCCTTCGTCGACCTCGGCTCGAAGGGCCGGTCTCTGGCTCAGGCTTAAGGACGGGGGCGGCGGACCGAACGGCCGCCGCCCCAATCCTCAGCGAACGAAGCCAGCCCAGCGTCAGTCGGCGGCAGCGGCGAAGACCTGCGGGCGCAGCTCTTCTCCCGACGCCGGCGACCCGGCCCTGCGGGCTTCCGCCCCCGGGGCGTAGAACCTGCAGGAAAAGCTTCCCCGGGTGACCAGCGGCGCCTCGCCGTCGACGTGACGGCGGACCATCTCGCAGCCGCAATGCCCCCACTGCGTCACGAACGGTTGCCAATGCCGGCAGCCGCGGCACTCGACGTGCTCGGCGGCGGCGCTTCGCGACATGGAAATCTTCGGCCCGGTGCTCGGGCGCCCTTTCCGCAGCCGTGGCGCGTTCGCGTCCTTGTGCTGAGCCTGCCCAGAAGGCGCAGGCCCGAGTACGACCTTCGACATAGAAACCCCCTTTTAGCACCCGACTTTCGCATTATGGCCAAAGCCGCGACCAAGGGCCAATTGACCTTTAGGGTTAATCGCCGTTGCCGCGAGATTTCGTGCCCGCTGTTGCCGCGGACGTACGGCGCCGGTTGAAGCCGCCGCGCCCCGCCCTCGTTTGTAGGCATGTTCACCCCGTATGAGGAATATGTTCTTGACCATCGGCGGGTCTGCCGGTATTTATTCCGCCCAGAGACGGCGCGCGGGACCCAAGAGAAATTCTGACCACGCGCCGACGTTTGCAGATCGCGATTTAAATAACGAAGACGAGGACCATTATGATCGACGCGTTCTCGGTAGAGACAGCGCATTTACTCGGCGATGCTCTGCCGGCGCTCCATCGTCTTCGCCATAAGATATTCGTCGAACGGCACGGGTATCAGGTTCCGACCTTTCGGGGCATGGAGTGGGACGCGTTCGACACGCCAGCGGCGGTATACTTGCTGTGGCGGGATGACCTTCGGCAGGTCCGGGCGATTGCGCGCCTGATCCCGACCACGTTCCCATACATGATCAAGGAGCTCTGGCCGGAATTGATCTACGGCGAGGAGCTCCCGTCCCGCCCCGATGTATGGGAAGTCACGCGCCTCGGAGTGGACCGGAGCCTGGCTCCGGCCCTCCGCGGGCGCGTTTTCGGCGAGATGATGTGCGCCTGCGGCGAGTTCGGCCGCAAGCTGGGCATCAGCGAATACTACCTCGTCACCCACCCGCGGGTGATCCGCAGCATCGAGGCCAACGGCTGCAGTGTCAGGTTGCTCGGCCGGAGCCGCGCCATCGGCCGGTGCGTCGTCACCGCCGCTGCGGTCGCGGTCAGCGACCAGGCGATCGCAACCCTGCGGCGGACTTACTCGCTGCCGCCCAAGGTCTTGCGGATCGCCGGCGAGCCGACGGAGGCGGCGGCACCGGATACGGCGTGGGCGTCGATCGCCGGCATCCCCTCGCTGGTCGCGGGCGCGCTGGCGCGGCCGGTCGCCCTGTAGACACCCGCGGCCCTGCCCATCTCCTCGGCCTGCCGCTCCAAGGCGCGGGCAACCCGGGCGCAGGCTTGCGCCTCGGCATGCTCGGCCCGGGCGTCGCGAAGCAGCGCCGCGGCGAGCACACGGTTGCCGCGCTGTCCTGCGGCCCGGGCGGCGCGGACGCACTGGCGCACCGTCTGCTTATGCACCTCGGCGAAGCGCCGGGCGAGGATGGCCTTGTGGATGATGCGGCCCAGGTCCACACCGGCGGCGGCCCCCTGCCCTCCGCCGACATCGGCGCCAACCGGCTCCACCAGCGTCAAAACCATCCCCGACATCGCCTGCCTCGCTTATTGGTCGCGCCCTGCCGCTTTGGCAGAGCCGGCCGCACTCTAGGCGCCGGCAGCGACGGCGCGACACCTCCCAAAAATGGGAGGGTGGGGCGTCGGCTCCCCAGGCCGAGGTCGACGAACCTTCAGAAGCGAGAGGTGACGGCGAGCCCGCCGGCGGTCGCATGCATCCGCGCGCGGCCCTTGGTCGCGACCGTTCCCGCCGCCGGCGTTCCGGCGAAGAAGGTACGCGACAGCGAGACGTTGCCGGCCTCGGCGCGGGTGTGGAAGGCGGCGAGGTCGATGGCCACGCCGTCCAACAGCCGGTAGCTCAGTCCGATCCCGGCCGAGTAGTTGTTGCCCTCCGGCACCCCGGTCGAGCGGAACCGGTCGCTCGTCGGTGTCGTCTCGTAGCGGACGCCGGCGCGCAGGCCGAGGTCGTCGCTCACCCGGTATTCGCCGCCGACGGCGATGGCCCAGGCGTCGCTGTAGTCCTGCGGCAGGACCAGCTCGCCGCCTCCGCCCTGTGGACGGACCCGAACCTCCCCGAAGCGGCTCCAGTTGAACCATTGCACCTCGCCCAGCAGCGTGAGCCTTTCGCCCGCGGCCTGCGCCGCTCCCACCGAGACGATGTCGGGAAGACGAATGTCGGCCTTGGCGTCGGCGCTTCCGTTCGCCGCCGCCAGGTCGCCGCCGAGGCCGGAGGTGCTGGCGCGCCCCTTCAACGTGTGGGTGATGGCCGAGCGGTAGTGGATGCCGATGCGGGTGCCGGGGACCGGCTCGACGAGGATCCCGGCGTTGAAGCCGAGGCTCACGTCGTCACCCCTGAGGACGCTGCGGCCGTCGCTCGCCATGCTCGGGCCGCCGACGGCGAGGGTGTCCGGCACCGCGCTGGTGAGGCGGACGTCGATGCTCTGGACGTTGAGCCCGCCGCCCACGGAGAGCCAGTCGAAGACCCGGTAGGCGGCGACGATTGCCACGTCCACGGTCGAAAGGCTGGACTCGATCGAGTCGTATCGGCCGAACCAGTCGCTGCCGTAATCGAGGCTCAGGCCGAACGGTGCGGCGACGCCGATGCCGAGCCACAGGTCGGATCCGGGCAGCGGTAGCGGCATCGCTGCGTAGGCGTTCGGCAGTGCCTCGGCGCCGAACGGGTTGCCGCCGGAACCGCCGCCATAGGCCAGCGCCGCGCCGCCGGTTCCGGGCGTCGCCGCGCTCGAGCCGCGGTTGCGAAACGAGGTCTTCGGCAGCAGGACGGTCACCCCGGCCATGACCTGCGCCGAGCCGAGTTCGGTCATCCCGGCGGGGTTGCCGACCACGGTGCTGGCGTCGGCGGCAATGGCGGCTTGGCCCGCGGTGGCGCGCCCGACACTGCCGACGCTCTGCTCGGTCAGGTAGAAGCCCGACGCTTGGGCCTCGGCCGCGGCCAGCACCGCGGCGAGAGCCCCCGCTGGCCAAGCCGGGGCGCCGAGCCCGGAACGGCGGCGACGTTCGGAAGCGCAAGACGACAAGGCACCCACGTGCACGACCACAGGCCTGGACAAGCGCCGAACCAAAACGCGTTGTCTCTCATACCCGAATGGGGTAGACAACGACCTAGGTGAAGGACCCCTCGACCATTTCCGCTGGCAGGGCGCTCCCCGGGCCGTCCGAGCGCGCCGAGCTCGCAACCGCCGCAGCCAGATCTCGCCGGAGCGTCGTCGGCGCCGGCTGCAGCGACGCGCTGGATCTTTTCGCCTACATCGAGGAGACGAACCGGGCGGCTACGCCCGAGCAGGTGTTCGACCTGTTCCGCCGCGCGGTCCTGGCGTTCGGCTACGACAAGGTGGCGTTTGCCGCGGTCACCCCGGCGGCCCAGGCCGCCGTCTCGTCGCTGCTGCCACGCCCCGCCTTGGTGGTCAGTTGCCCGCGGGAGTGGGTCGACCACTACCAGGCAAGCCGGTATCAGGACATCGACCCCTGCCTGTTGCAGGCGCCGGCCCGGCTCAGGCCTTATGCCTGGGCCGAGGTCGCTGCGGACGAGCGGCTTTCCGGGAGGCAGCGGGCGCTCTTCTGCGAGGCCGGGGACGCCGGCCTCGGCGACGGCGTCTGCATCCCGGTCCACGGGCCGGCCGGCGAAAGCTACGTCGTCAGCGTGTCCGGAGCGGCCACCGGCGCCGACACGGCCGCCCAACTCGGGGCCCTGCAGATCCTGGCAACCCAGCTGCAGCTCGCCTACACCGCGCTGGCGCGCAGCGGCGGCACCGATCCCGTCGTGCATCTCAGCGACCGCGAGCGCGAGTGCCTCACCTGGACGGCGCGGGGCAAGAGCGCCTGGTCCATCAGCCAAATCCTTGCCGTGTCCGAGCACACGGTGCAGTTCCACCTCAAAGGCGCTATGAAGAAGACCGGCGCCGGCAACCGGGTGCAGGCGGTGGTGACGGCCATCCGCTTAGGCCTTATTTCTCCCTGAGGCAGGCGCCGAACCATCGGCGGGGCAGGAGGAAAGGAGGGACCTGCGTGGCTTCGCAAAGCGATCTGGTGACGGCGCAGCGCGACCTCGATGCGACGCTCGACGCGCTCGCCCAGGCCGGCTCGGCGGAGCGGCCGAACCTGGAGTGCCGCATCGCCAGCCTGTTGGACCGGGCGCTCACCATCCGCGCCAACGACCTCAGCGACCTGGAAGTGCGCCTGCGCGCCATCCGCGTCCTCGTCGTCGGGATGGGCGAACCGGGCCTGCTCCTCAATCTGGTGGACGCGGCTTTGGCCGACGTCGAGGGCCTGAAGGCGAAGGGGTAGCTCTCCGCCGAGCGCCAGCCTCGGACAGCCTCGGTGCTCGGCCCGTCCCCGCCTCCTAGCATATGTTGCATACCTCCCATCGCGCAGCCGCTCCATCTGGTGCTTCATCACTCTGTAGTTCATAGTAGGAGGGCCTTGCCTGAGGTTCTCGCTCACGGCCGGGTCGTGCGGTGGAGGGGACCGGAAATCCGCGGATGCTGCCGTTTCTCGAGGAAAAGTGGCCGGAACTGCTGATCGCCATCGGCATCCTCGCCGAGCTTCTGGCGATCGCCGCGACCTGGCTCTAGCCGCCGATCGCCCGGCGCGCCGGCGCACCTTGCCAGCAACGGTTGCCGCGCTCGTCGCCATCGGTCTCTGCGTCGGCTTCTGGACGTGGCGCGGCCGCGCGGTCGCCCTGGTCGACGCCCCTGCGCCGACCCTGCCGTGTGTCTCTTACGCCCCCTTCCAGGGCACGCAGTCGCCCTTCGACGAGACGCTGGTCGTCCCCCGGGAGCAGATCGAGGCCGACTTGCGCATCCTCTCGCGCCTGACCGGCTGCGTCAGGATCTATTCCATCGATCAGGGCCTGGCGCAGGTGCCACAGATCGCAGAGAGCCTCGGCCTCCACGTCCTGCTGGGCGCCTGGCTGAGCCGCGACGCGGCGCGCAACGCCGAGGAGATCGCCGCGGTCATCGCCTTGGCCAATACGCACCCGCAGACGGTAAGGGGGGTCATCGTCGGCAACGAGGTGCTGCTGCGCCGGGAGATGCCCCCCGACCGGCTGATCGCGGCGATCAGCGAGGTTGCGGCGGCGGTCGAGGCGCCGGTCAGCTACGCCGACGTCTGGGAGTTCTGGCTCCAGCACCCGGAGGTGGCGGACGCCGTCGACGTCGTCACCATCCACATCCTGCCCTACTGGGAGGATCGGCCGGTGGCGGCCGACGCCGCCGTCGTCCATGTCGCCGAGGTGGCGGAGAGGATGGGCCGCGCTTTTCCGGGGAAGCCGATCCTGGTCGGCGAGGTCGGCTGGCCGAGCCGCGGGCGGATGCGCGAGCAGGCACTACCCAGCCCGCTCGACCAGGCCCGGTTCGTCCGCGAGATGCTGGTCATGGCGGCCCGCGACGGGCTGGCCATCAACCTGATGGAGGGCATCGACCAGCCGTGGAAGCGTCGACTGGAGGGTACGGTGGGTGGCTTCTGGGGGGTGCTGGACGCGGAGCGGCGGCCCAAGTTCCCGCTGAGCGGGCCGGTCTCGGCGGAACCCCGCTGGCTCGCGGGAGCGGGCGCCAGCGCGGCGCTGGCGCTGCTGCCGATCCTCTGGGCCGCGGTTCGGCGAACGCCACTCCGGCGGCGGAGCTGGGTCATCCTGGCCACGGCCGCGCCGGCAGCCGCCTGTTCACTCGTGCTGGCCAGCCTCGACGTTGCCGCGAGCAGCCTCGGTCTCCTCGACTGGGCGCTCGGCTTGGCCGGGCTCGCCATCGCCGCCGCGAGCGTGGCCCTCGCCGGCCAGATCCTCCTCACCGGCGCGCCGGTCGTGCCGACCCCGGCCTTGCCGCTGATCCAGCGTGTCCGCGCGCGGCGGCTGCGCGGGGCGGTCACCCCGGCCGATGCGCTCGGCTGGCTCAGGCTGGTGACGCTGTTTGGTATCGCCGCGACGTCGCTCTGCCTCGCCTTCGATGGCCGCTACCGGGATTTTCCGACCGCCACGTACGCGCCGCCGGTGGCGTGCTTCCTGGCGCTGGCGTGGCTCCAACGGCGACCGGGGAGAGGTGGGAACGGTCTCCGCGAGGAAGCGGCGCTGGCCTTGATCGCTTTGGCCGGGGCAATAACGGTCCTGGCCGTCGAGGGTCCAGGTAACAGCCAGGCGCTGGCTTGGGCCGGCGTGACGTTGGCCGCAGTGGCCATTCCGCTCGGCGAGCTGTGGCCGCGGCCGCTACAGCCGGACGGCTCGCAGTGCCGCGAGCAGGACGGCGGCGGCGCCGAGCTGGGCGTTGTAGAGGACCAGCGGCATGGCGCCGGCGGCAACGGCCGCCAGGACCGCGGTTCGGCTTGAGGCGAACAGGGCGAAGGCGGCCAGGGCCGCCGCGGCCCAGCCGAAGACCTGGCTCCTGAGCAGCCAGCCGAGGCCCGCATAGAGCCCGCACCATCCGGGCGGACCGCTTTCGGCGCAGCGCCAGCCGATCGCCGGCACCTCCAGCAGCCAGAGACGCGCGGCCATGGCGGCGCCGGCGGCGAGCGCGGCCGAGGCGAGCGCCAACAGGGGAAACGACAGGGTCTTCATCGGCCAGACCTGCAGGGGAACACCGTCGGGCGCAGCGTAGAGGCGGCCGAGGCCGGCGTCACCGCTTCAGGTCGCGGGCGATGGTGGTCATTTCGTCGGTGGTGCGAAACGCCGTTGCCGAAGCGTTGTAGGCCTTCTGCGTCACCAGCATCCTGGTGAACTCGCGCGGCAGATCGACGTTGGAGCGCTCCAGCGCCCCGGCCACCACCGAACCGAGGCCGGGATCGCCGGCGGCGCCCAATGCGGGCGCGCCTGAGGCCTCGCTCTCGGCATAGACGTTGCCGCTGAGCGCCATGAGCCCGTCGGGGTTGGCGAAGTCGGCCAGGGCCAGCCGGTAGAGCGGACGGGCGTGGCCGTTGGTGAAGGTGCCCATGACCGTGCCGGCGGCGTCGAAGGCAATGGTGTCGAGGATGCCGGCCTCGTGGCCGTCGCGGGCAAAGGACAACGGCGCCAGCGGCCCGGCCACCTGGGTGAAGGCGCTAAGGTCGAGGCTGAACGCCGAGCTTGCACCGCCGGGGTGGGCGACGGAGACGGCGAAAGCGGCGCCGCCCACCGCCTGGCCCATGGCGTCGAAGCTCAAGGGCGCGAGCGGCGCCGGCCCCAGCGTCAGCGCATCCCCGGGGGCGCCGATGGCATCCAGCGCCCAGGCATTGGTGCCGGTCTTGGTGAAGCCGAGCTCGATGGGGCGGGCCCGACCGGCGCTGTCGAACACGTCGATGCTGTAGGCCTCGCGGCTGCCGGCGGCGGCAAGCGCCGGCAAATTGAGCCCGAGGCCGACCGCGCTGGTCGGCGCGAACGGGGTGATGAAGGCGTACGGGTCGATGCGGATCGGCCCGAGGCCGGCGGCGCTCGCAGCTCCCGGCGCATCGCCGGCCGCGGCCGGCCAGCCCAGCACGTACCGGCCGTTGCCGTCGACGAGGAAGGTTTCGGTGCTCGTGGCGGTCGTGCCGTCGCCGAGGCTCGCCGTCACCGGCTCGCCGACCCGGCTGGCGAAGGCGCCGTCGCGGCCATAGACCCTGCGCCCCGACCCGACCGGGCCGTCCTCGAAGACGAAGAAGCCGGGGCCGTTGATGGCGATGTCGTAGTCGCCTCCGCTCGCCGCGAGCTCGCCCTGCAGCGACACCCGGGCATAATCCTTTGCGGCGACGCCACCGAGATCCGACTGGCTGGTCAGCGGCCCGCCGAGGTCGGGCGTTCCGGGCTGGCTGGCGAAGGTGCGCCCGAGCAGGGTCTCGAAGTGGGCGTCGGTGCGCTTGAACCCGGTCGTGGCGACATTGGCGATGTTGGCGCCGATCACGCCCATGGCATGGCTTTGGCTGATCATGCCGAGGACACTCGACTGAAAGGCTCCGAACGTGCTCATGGCCGATCCCCCTGAAGCATGCGCCACGGCTGGCGGCGCCGGCGCGTGGCCCCGAGCAAGGGCCGGGCCAACGGATAGGGCCAGGAAACCCGCGCAAGGCGGCAGGGTGCCGCGGAGCCGGTGGCGGTTGCGGCCATCCTTGCCCGGCAAGCTCTGCCGGGTCGGCTCCGGCTTAAGCGCATCTTAAGCCGCTCCGGGAAGACTGCCGGCGAGATCCCCGCTTTGCCGGCGGAAGGAACCGGATGCCGATCCTCGTCACCAACGCCCCGCGCCCCGCCGCCACCGCGTCCCCTCGCCGCAAGGGCGCCGTCCGCGCCGATGGCAGCCGCTTCACCTTGGAGAGCGAGGCCGAGGCTCCCCCGGAGGCCCCGGGCGCGACTACCTTCGTCTGCCCCTCTGCACTGCTGCTGCTTCAGGAAGCGCCCGGGCCAGAGCCCGCCGGCGGGCGCGCCGAGGCGGTCCGCCATGGCACGGGCCTGCTCGACCGGTTGGACGAGCTGCGCCTCGCCCTGCTTTGCGGCGCCGTCCCGCCGGCCCGCCTGCGGGCGATCGCCGACGCCCTGGCCGCCCGCTCCGCCCGGCTGGGCGAGCCGCGCCTCGACGCGGTCATCGCCGAGATCGAGCTCCGCTGCGCCGTCGAGCTCGCCAAGTTTCACCGCGCGAATCGCAACGGGCCGTCGCCCGTTCCCGGCCCCGAACCTGTTTCCCGTTTCTCTTCAGGGGCTTGAGGGGTTTGCACCGGAAACTTACCGCTTGCGAGTATTAGTCTTCACACCTATAGTCCCGGCGCCGACAGGGTTCATTTAGGTTGTGAGAAGGTGCAGGAAGCATCCAGCCGGTCCGAGACGTCGGTCACGGTGCCGCCGGACTACCGGCCGACCGAGTCCGAGCCGTTCATGAACCCGCTGATGCGCGACTACTTCCGCCACAAGCTCCTGGCATGGCGCAACGAACTCCTCAACGAATCGTCGGAAACCCTGCACCATCTGCAGGAGGGCGGCCTGGACGAGGCCGACATTGCCGACCGCGCCTCCGCCGAAGCCGCTCGCGCCCTGGAGCTCCGCACCCGCGACCGGGCGCGCAAGCTGATCGCCAAGATCGACGAGGCCCTGGAGCGGATCGAGGCCGGGGTCTACGGCTACTGCGAGGAAACCCACGAGCCGATCAGCATCTCCAGGCTGGAGGCCCGCCCCATCGCCACCTTGAGCCTCGAGGCGCAGGAGCGCCACGAGCGGATGGAGCGCACCCACCGGGACGAGTAGTCGCCGGCCCGGCACCTTCGACAATACCGTCGTTGCCGCGAAGCCGACGAAGCCGTAGGGCGGGTCGAGGCGAAGCCGGACCCGCGAATGCTTGGCGGGATACGCCTCCGGCTATCCTACATCGCCACGCCGCTCCGCGGCTCGCGATGACGCCTGTGGATGTATAGAGTTAAATGACCTCGGGCAAATCAGACAACCTGTAGCGCCTGGATGCTTGTATTCATTTCTTCAACGTCATGGCCGTACTTGTTACGGCAATCCAGCCTTCGAGACCCCCCGGAACAAGTCCGGGGGTGACGATGAATAAACGCAGAGATATTGACGATGCTGCTCGCGAGTTCTGCCGCATTATCTACGCACAGGTCGCTCTCGTCACTCTTATGAACAAGACTTCTTACGGCTCACGCGCCGCGCCGGTACCGCCTATACCCCTCCGCCCGGAGCGTGCAGGCCGGGCAGGCGCCGCAGCCATACCCCCAGTCGTGGCGGAGCGAGCGTTCGCCCAGGTAGCAGGTGTGGGTGTGCTCGCGGACGATCTCGAGCAGCGCCGCCCCGCCCAGGCTCTCGGCCAGCCGCCAGGTCGCGGCCTTGTCCAGCCACATCAACGGCGTGTGGACGACGAAGCGGGCGTCCATGCCGAGGTTGAGCGCCAACTGGGTCGCCTTGATGGTGTCGTCGCGGCAGTCGGGATAGCCGGAGTAGTCGGTCTCGCAGACGCCGGCGACGAGGTGGCGTAGGCCGCGGCGGTAGCCGACCGCGGCGGCCATGGTGAGAAACAGGATGTTGCGCCCGGGAACGAAGGTGGTGGGCAGGCCCTTCTCGCCGAGGCGGATTTCGCCGTCGCCGGTGAGCGCCGTCTCGCTGATCTCCGCCAGCACGCCCAGGTCGACCAGGTGGTGCTCGCCGAGCCGCGCGGTCCACGGGGGGAAGCGGTGGCGGAACTCGGCCAGCACGCTCTTGCGGCATTCGAGCTCGATGCCGTGGCGCTGGCGGTAGTCGAAGGCGATGGTCTCCACCCGCTCGAAGCGCTCCAGCGCCCAGGCGAGGCAGGTCGTCGAGTCCTGGCCGCCGGAAAACAGCACGATGGCGGCGTCGCCGGCGGGCGGCTCCTGGCTCATGGTCCGGACGGGATCGCTTGGAAGCTCAAGGCTTGCCGCCGGACGGACGAACCGCCGGCGTGCCGGGCACGCGGCGGGGCGGCTTCGGCGGCCGGTTCTTCGCCTCGGTGGAGAAGGTGAAGCGGCCGAAGAGGATGCAGCCCTTCATCCCGGGATCGCAGGCTCGCCCCGGAACCCGCTGACATTGCCCGTGCAGCTCGTACGGACAGCCCCAACCGCTCATCGCCAGGTTCCCCCGAATGCTACGGACACAGCCTGGGCGCCGCGCAGGGAGGGGTCAAGGCCGTTGCAGCCGGCATGGACGGTAGTAGCCGGCAACAGTGCGCGGCGCCGCGTTCATGGATGCCTGCAACACGTGCGGGCTTGGCTGGAATGAGTCCTCCTCCTGGAGCCGTCATGGCCGCGCTTGTCGTGGCCATACACGCCGTCCGCATTCGACGAGCGAAATCAACGGGAGGAGAGGCGGCTTAAGCGGATTGTCATCAGGTTGACCCGCCAGAAACAACACTTCGTCATCGCGAGCCGCGGAGCGGCGTGGCGATCCAGTGCAACATTCACTGGATTGCTTCGTCGGCTTCTGCCGCCTCGCAATGGCGACCCTGTTTTCTGATTGCCTTGATCGCAAGCCGCTTTAATTCAGCCGCTTCGGCAGCTCCTTGATGGCGGCGTCGATCAGCGCACCGGCGCGGGCGCCACTCACGCGCTCGACCAGCAGCCGCCGGGTCGCCTCCAGCGCGATCTCGGTTGCCTTGGCCCGAACCTCGGCCACCGCCGAGCTCTCGGCCTGGGCAATACGCTCGAGCGCCAGCGCCTCGCGCCGCTGCACCGACCGCTCCAGGTCCTTCGCCGCCTGATCCGCCAGCCGATCGGCTTCGCGCCTCGCCATCTCGACGACGGTCTCGGCCTCGGCGGCGGCGTCGCGCTGCTTGCGCTCGTAGGTGGCAAGCAGCTGCTGCGCCTCCTCGGCGAGGCGGGTGGCCTCCTCGACCTGATCCTTGATCCGCTGCGCCCGTTCGTCCAGGGCGGCGGTGACGACCCGGTAGGCGGTGCGTCCAACCAGAAGGACGAAGAGGATGAAGCCGACGGCAACCCAGAACTCGCCGGTGAGATAGAACGGCTGGTGCGCGTGCTCCGCCGCGGCCGACGGATCCGTCGCCGCCCAGGCCATCATCACCCGACCCCCTGCATGCTGCTGTCGACGGCCCGGCCGACCATGGCCGGATCGAGCTTCTCGCCCACCAGCCGCTCCACCGCCGCGCCGGCCACGTCGACGGCCAGCCCGCGAAGCTCGCCGATGGCCTGGTCGCGGGCGCCGGCGATCCGCGTCTCCGCAGCCGCCACCTCCGCGCTCAGGCGGTCGTTGAGTTCGGCGTGCCGCTCGGCCGCGTCCCGGGCGGCACGCTCACGAACGCTGTGCACCTGCTCCTGTGCCTTCGCCCGAGCGTCCGCCATCAGCTTCTCGTAAGCCGCGACGGCCGCCTCCGCATCCTGTTTCAGGCTCTCCGCCCGGCGCAGGCTGTCGTTAATGCGGAACTCCCGCTCCTCGAGGATGGTCGAGATGCGCGGCAGCGCGACCCGCGCCATCAGCAGATAGAGGACGACGAAGCTGACCGCGAGCCAGAACAGCTGGGTCGGCCAGACGGCAGGGTCGAACTGGGGCATTTACCCCTCCGGCGGAGACGGCGACAGGATCAGGATAAGTGAGGTTGGAGGACGAGCAGGCGCTCAGGTCACGAACATGAGCATCAGCGCGACGACCAGCGCGTACAGCGCCACCGCCTCGACCAGGGCGAAGCCAACCCACATCGGCAGCTGCACCACCGGCTGCGCCGCCGGGTTGCGGGCGAGCGAGGAGATGGTGGTGGCAAAGATGTTGCCAATACCTGCACCCACGCCACCGAGACCGACAACCGCGATGCCGGCACCGATCATCTTCGCTGCATCAACTTCCATCGTTTCATTCCCCATCCAAGGGTTGCGACATTTTCGTTGTCAGAGCCGGCCCCTCGCCGATCCCCGGTCGTGCCCGGCCAAGACTAGTGCATGTGCAGGGCGTCGTTGAGGTAGATACACGACAGGACCGCAAAAACATAGGCCTGCAAGAAGGCGACGAGCATCTCCAGCCCGGTCAGGCCGATCACGGCGAGCAGCGGGACGATGCCGGCAAGCCCCATGGCGGCGACGAAGCCCGCGAACACCTTCAACAGCGTGTGCCCGGCGGTCATGTTCGCGAACAGACGCAGCGACAGGCTGATCGGGCGGGTGAAGTAGGACAAGACCTCGATCGGAACCAGGATCGGAGCGATGAACCAGGGCGTCCCGTGGGGAAGGAAGAAGCTGAAAAAGTGCAAGCCGTGCTTGGCGAAGCCGATGATGGTCGTGCCGATGAAGACCACCAGCGCCATCCCCAGCGTCACCGCCAGGTGGCTGGTGAAGGTGAAGCTGTAGGGGATGATGCCGAGCATGTTGCCGAACAGGATGAACATGAACAGCGAGAAGATGAAGGGGAAGTACCTCCGCCCCTCGCTGCCGACGTTGGTTCTCACCGTGTTGGCGACGAACTCGTAGGCGAGCTCGGCCATCGACTGCCATCGGCCGGGGATCAGCGACTTCTCCCGGGTGGCGCCGACCAGGAAGGCGGTGATCGCGCCGACGGCGATGACCATGAACAGGCTGGAGTTGGTGAAGGACGTATCGACGTTGCCGAGGTTCACCTCGACGATCCTGTCGATCTTGAATTGCTCGATCGGACTGGCCACGGCCGCTATCGCCCCTCTTCCCGCCGCCCGTTGGTCGGCTTTTCGTTTTTTTCACCGCCCGCCGCGGCGTCGCCGCCCGCGGGCCGGTAGCCCACCGCCATGCCCATCCCCTTGCTCATCCGGTAGACGTTGAGGATCCCGGACGCGGCGCCGAGGAAGAAGAACACGACGAACAGCCCAGGGCTCGTGCCCAGCCAGGCGTCGAGCATCCAGCCGAGCCCGGCGCCCACCGCGATCCCTGTCACCAGGTAGGTGGTCGCCGTGAACGCGATCCCCAGCCCGCTCGATGGCTCATCGGCAGCCGTCTTCGGCACCCCGGCGTCGACCCGGTCCCGAAACTGCTTCAGCCGCTCGTCGAAATCCCTCAGGCGCGAGGGCGGCGGATCATCGCTCATCAACCGTTTGCTCGATGCCCACGGCTGCAACCGAGCCACGGACGAAAGGCACCATAGAAGCGGCTTCTCGCGGCTGTCAAGCGCAAAGCCCTACCCGCGGTGCGTGCTTTCCGCCGCTAAGCGACTGATAATGTTGGCGGCTACGCCTCGGCTCAGGCCGTCTCGCGAAGCTCCTCGGCGCGGCGGAGGTCGACGGAGACGAGCTCGGAGACGCCCCGCTCGGCCATGGTCACGCCGAACAGCCGGTCCATCCGGGCCATGGTCATCCGGTGATGGGTGATGACCAGGAAGCGGGTGCCGCCGTCCGCCATCTCCGCCAGAAGCCGGCAGAAGCGGTCAACGTTGGCGTCGTCGAGCGGCGCGTCGACCTCGTCGAGGACGCAGATCGGCGCCGGGTTGGTGAGGAACACGGCGAAGCGGAGCGCCAGCGCCGTCAGCACCTGCTCGCCGCCGGACAGGAGCGAGAGCGCCTGCAGCTTCTTCCCCGGCGGGCAGGCCATGATCTCGAGGCCGGCCTCCAGCGGATCGTCGGCGTCGGTCAGGGCCAGGTGCGCCCGGCCGCCGCCGAACAACCGGGTGAACAGCTCGCGGAAGTGCGCATCGACCTCGGCGAACGAGGCCGAAAGCCGCTCCCGCCCCTCCCGGTCCAGATCGGCGATGCCGCGGCGCAGCTTGGCGATGGCCAGCGTCAGGTCGTGGCGCTGGGCGTTCAGATCCTCGATCCGGGCGCCGACCTCCGCCGCCTCCTCGTCGGCGCGGAGGTTGACCGGCCCCATGGTCTCGCGTTCGCGCTTGAGCCGCTCGAGCCGCCGCTCGCCGGCCTCCACCTCGCCGCCGGCAGGCGCCATGGCCTCCGCCGGACCAAGGTCCGCCAGCGCCTCCGGCTCGACGCCGAGGCGCTCGGCGATCAGGAGCGCCGTCTCCCGGCGCACCCGCTCGGCCTCGCCACGCGCCGCCTCCGCCCGCACCCGCTCTTCCCGCGCCTCCGCAAGCCGCCGTTCCGCGGCCCGAAGCGCCCGGTCCGCCTCGGTCGAGGCCGCCTCCGCCGTGGCGGCGGCATCGCCGGTTTGCCGGCGCTTGGCCGACGCTGCCTCCAGCGCGTCGAGCAGCGCTGCCCGGCGGCCGGCGATCCGGGCCGGCTGCGCCTCCAGCTCCGCCAGCGCGCTCCGCTCCGCCCGTTCGCGCCGGTCGAGCTCCTCGATCTGGGCAAGGGCCTCGTCTCGCCGGCCGCTCCAGCCGGCGAGGTCGCGGCCGATCGCCTCGATCCGCCGGCGCCGGCCGTGGACCTCGCGGGCCTGGGCATCGAGCGCGGCGCGTGCCTCGCGCTCGCGCTCGCGGGCTTGGCCCAGCTCCTGGCGAAGACGCTCCCGGCTCTGCCGCCGGGCGGTGGGGTCCGGCGCTTCCGCCAGCGCCGCGGCGACGTCCTCGCGGCGACGGGAGACTTCGGCGCGCTCGGCGGCTACGGCCGCGGCGGCCTCGGCGGCGACGGCAAGCCTGGCTCCGATCCGGGCGGCGGCCTGCCTGGCCTCGGCAAGGGCATCGCGGGCGCGATGCCAGCCAGCCTCGGCGGTCTTGAGCGCGTTGCGGGCGGCTTTCTCCGCATCCCCGGCGGTCGCGGCGGCGGCAGCGGCCTCGCCGGCGCGGTCGCTTAACGCCGAGTACGCGGCCTCGCCCGCGGCCAGGTCGGCGCGCAGAGCGGCGAGCCGGTTGCGCTGTTCGAGCAGGACCGCGGCCTTGCTCGGCGCCTGGGGGAGAAGGGTGAAGCCGTCCCATCGCCACAGCCCGCCGTCGCGGCCGACCAGGCACTGCCCCGGGCGCAGCATCGGCTGCAGCGCCTGGCCCTGGCCGGGATCGGCGATGAGCCCGGTCTGGCTCAGCCTGCGCTCCGCCGCCGCGGGCCCTCGCACCCTTGCCGACAGCGGCTCGGCGCCGGGAGGCAGCGGGTTCCCATCCGCAAGCGCCGGCAGTTCGCGCCAGTGCGCCGGCTGCGCCGGATCGACGGACGCCAACAGCTCGTCGCCGAATGCCGCCGCCAGCGCCGCCTCGAAGCCCGGTTCGGCCTCGAGCGCGTCGATCAGCCGCGAGCCCGCGCCACTCCCGGTGGTCGCCCGCAGCACCTTCTCCAGGGTCGCGATCTCGCCGCTCAGCGCCCGGCGCTCTGCGTCCGCCCGCTGCAACTCGTCTCGGGCAGAGGCCGCCGCCGCGGCAAGCGTGCGGGCGCGCTCGGCCGCGGCATCGCCGTCCGCCCGGGCCTGCGCCAGCAGGGCCTCCGCGGCCGTCGCCGCTGCCTCGGCGGCGTCCGGATCCGGCAGCCCTCGCGCCTCGGCGTCGAGCACAAGGCGCTGGCGCTCGGCCTCCGCCGCCCGCTGATCCAGCCGGCGCAGGGCGCCGTCGAGATCGGCGAGGCTGCGCGCCAGCCCCGCCCGCTGAGCCTCCTCCGCCGCGAGCCGCTCGCCCACGTCCATCAGCCGGCGGTCGAGATCGGCGACCGCCGCGGTGGCGGCAGCGGCCCCCGCCTCCAGCCGACCCCGCGCGACGTCCTCGCCGTCCGCGGCGGCGAGCAGGCGTTCGCGCTCGGCCTCCAGCCTTCGGACGGTCGCCTCGGCGTCCCCTCCCAGAGCTTTGGCCCGGGCCAAGTCTTTCCCGGCCTGCTCCAGGCGCTTCAGGCAGGCGTCGCGTTCGGCTTCGCCCCGCCTTGCCTCGTCCTCCAGCCGCTCCCGGTCCAGCTCCAGCGCCTGCAGCGCCGCAATGGCCTCCGTGGCTGCCGCGCGTAACTCGGGAAGCGCCGCCGCCGCCTCGGCCTGGGTGGTGGAACAGGCCGCGGCGGCGGCCACAGCCTCGGCCACGCCGGTCTCGGCCGAAGCCAGCCTTCGCTCTCCGGCTTCGACCTCGGTCGCCGCCGCCTGCCACCGAGCCCGAAGGATCCCGGCCTCCACCTTGCGAATCTGCTCGCAGAGGGTGCGGTAGCGGGCGGCCTGGCGGGCGTGCTTGCGCAGGTTTTCGAGCTGCGCAGCCAGCGTGGCCAACACGTCGTCCAGCCGGGCGAGATTCGCCTCCGCCGCCCGCAGCCTGAGTTCGGCCTCGTGGCGGCGGGGATGCAGGCCGCTGATCCCGGCCGCCTCGTCGAGCAGCAGCCGGCGTTCCGCCGGCCGCGCCAGGATCAGCTCGCCGACCTGCCCCTGGGTGACCATCGCCGCCGAGCGCGCGCCCGAGGCCGCGTCGGCGAACAGCAGCTGAACGTCACGGGCCCGCGCCTCGCGGCCGTTGACCCGGTAGCTCGAGCCCTTCCCGCGCTCGATCCGGCGGCGGATCTCGACCTCGACGTCGCCGGCCTCGGCGCTGGGGTCGCGCCGGCCGACCAGCACCGCCGGAACCGTGTGCGCGGCCCCGCGCATGGAGACCGCCACCTCCGCCAGCGCCCGGGACGGCCGGCCGCCGCTGCCGCCGAAGATGACGTCTTCCATCTCGCCGGCGCGCATCTGCCGGGCCGAGCTTTCGCCCATGACCCAGCGCAGCGCCTCGACCAGGTTCGATTTGCCGCAGCCGTTGGGGCCGACGATGCCGGTCAGCCCCGGCGCGATCTCGACCTCGGCCGGCTCCACGAAGGACTTGAAGCCGCTGAGACGCAGCTTGGTGAACTGCAGCACGATGATCGCCGCCGGACGATGCTCAGCCGGCTTCGGCCAAGGCCGTGTCGATCGCCTTGCTGAAGGCCTCGAAGCTCTGCTCGCCCGAGATCTTCTTGCCATTGACGATGAAGGACGGGGTCGAATCGATCGCGTACTGCTGCTGACCCTCCTGCGCCCGCTGCTGCACCGCCTGGATCAACGGCTTGTTACCGAGGCAGGCCTCGAACTGGCTGTCGCTGAGGCCGGCGAGTTGGGCGCGGAGCTTGAGCTCGGCGAGCGGATCGCGGCTTTGGCTCCAGGCGTCCTGGTCGCGGTAGAGCATGTCGATGAAGGCGAAATGGCGGGAGGGATCGACGCAGCGGCCGACGACCGCGGCCGCCAGCGCCAGCTTGCCCAGCGGGAAGTCGCGGTAGACGAAGCGAACCTTGCCGGTGTCGATGTAGCTGGTTTTGACCTGGGGCAGGGTGTCGCGGTGGAAGGCGGCGCAGTGGGGGCAGGTGAGCGACGAGTACTCGATGATCGTCACCGGCGCGTTCGGATCGCCCAGCGCCGTCTCGGTGAGCGTCCCTTCGGCGGCCGAGGCCGGCGCGGGGCCGGCGCCGAGGGCGACCAGAGCCATGACGAAGATCGCAACTAGTTGTGCAACGTGGCGCAAAACCGCCCCCTCTACCACTAGATGTTGGGCCACTATAGCCGTGACAAGCGACCCGTACAAGCAGCCGGCGCCCTCGGCGCTTACGAGGACGGGCGCCTCGTCATCACCGCCCGGCCGAGCGCGGCAAGGGCCGCGCGGAGCTCGGGATCGCCGACGCCCGCGAGGCGGTGCGCCAGGACGGCCTCCTCCTCCTCGCTCAGCGGCCGCGGCGGCAGCGGCCGGGCGGCAGGACGCTGCGCTTGCGGGATCGGGCCTTGGATCAGCCGGACCCGGGCGATGGCGTCATAGCCGAGGTAGCCGTTGATCTTCTCGATCAGTTGCGGCTCGAGATGCTGCAGCTCCATCGCCAGGCTGCCGGAGGCCACGCGCAGATGCAGCGTGCCGTTCTGGCTCTGCTTCGGCGGATAGCTGACCCGCTCGGGAAAGCTGCTCGCTGCCAGCCGCTCGCCGACGATGGTCTCCCACTCGGCGACGAGCCCGCCGCGGACGAAGCCGCGCTTGCCGACGATCGGGCGGGTGAGCGCGGCAACGGCCTCGCCCAACGACCGCGGCCCGGGCCTCCAGCCGCTCACCTCAAGTCGCGTCCGCCGGTGCTCATGGCCGCGGATGTAGACCTCCGGCCGTGGCGGGACAATGACAAGGAACACGATGACAAGCAAAGGAGGCCCGGACCAGACGCGAGGCGTTGCGCGGAGCCGGCCTGCCGATGATGATGGCGGATCCGGCCCAAGCCGGCTCCCCGCGACGGACCAAGACGATGACCCTGCGCACACTGCTCGGCACTCTCCCGGTTCTTCTCCTCATCGGCGGAGGCGCAGCGATCGGTGCACCCGCCAGCGGAGCAAAAACCACCGAGGACGCCTTCGGCCTGCTCGACGTGGACGGCAACGGCCAGATCGACCGCGCCGAGTGGCAGAGCCGGAAGATGGCGGTCTTCACCCTGCGCGACAGCGACGAGAACCTGCAGTTGAGCCGCGGCGAGCTTCCCGGGGTGCCGCAACAGGCCTTCAGCGAGGCGGACCTGAACAAGGACGCGGCCATTTCCGGCTACGAGTTCAACCAGGCGCCGTTCAGCCAGTTCGACAAGGCGGATGCCGATGACGACGTCGGCGTCAGCGCCGCCGAGTTCCGCGCCTACATCGAAACAGGCTCTGCCCGCTGAGCCTCAGGCAGCGGCGCGAGGTGCCGCCGTCATCGCCTCGCTGACGCTCCAGAGGCGCCTGGCGGCGTCCACGTCATATGACTGCGGCGAAGATTGCGCGGGCCGGCACCTGACGAAATACTTGCCGTGGACGCCCTCGACCTCGCCGCTCGCGGCGACGTGGGTGCTGGTCCTCGCTCCCTCCTCCGGCGAGATCGCGGCGAGCGACACCAGCCGCCAGAGCCAGCTTGGCACCAGCTTGTTGCGCACCCCGATGTCGGTGGCGACGAAGCCGGGATGGAGGGCGTTGACGCAGACCGGCCCGCCCTCGATCCGCCGGGCGAACTCGTAGGTGAAAAGCAGGTTGGCGAGCTTCGAGCGCTTGTAGACGGACCAGCCGCCGACGTAGCCGCGCTCCGACTGGAGATCGTCGAAGCGCAGGGCCACGCCGCGGTGCGCCCCCGAGGCGACGTTGACGATCCGCGCCCGGCCCGAGGCCCGGAGAGCCGGCAGCAGCAGATCGCTCAAGAGGAAGTAGGCGAGATGGTTGAGCGCGAAGGTCATCTCGATGCCGTCGGCGCTGAGCGTCCGCCTGCGGAACATGCCGCCGGCGTTGTTGATGAGCACGTCGAGGCGGCCGAACCGGTCAGCGGCGAGTGCCGCGAGCCTGCGCACCTCGCTCTGCCGCGACAGGTCGGCGGCGACGAACTCCACCGTGCCGCCCGCACCCGCGCGCCGGAGCTCGGCGACGGCGGCCGCCCCGGCCTCCGGGTTGCGGCCAACGATCATCACGTCGGCGCCGCGGCGCGCCAGCGCGCGGGCGGTGACGAGGCCGATCCCGCCGGTGCCGCCGGTGATCAGGCAGGCCTTGCCGCTCATCGTCTCGTCCATCGCGCCGCTCGCCCCTTGCTGGTTTGACCGCAGGCGCGCCTCCGCCGGCGCGCTTGCACGGCCGACTATCGGGCGGTTCGGGCAAAAGGTGAAGGTGGACCTGCCGAGGCCGAACCCGGTGCCGCCGGCAGAGTCTGGAAGACGATGAGCAAGTGGCGCGCTCCAGGTGTTGCGGTTATGTTGCCGAAAGGAGCGGGGCGCCCTGCCCGGCTTAGAGGTCAACTCCATTGACGATCTGGGGCAAGGTCTTCGGCGGCATGGCCGGGTTCGCCTTTGGCGGACCGCTGGGCGCCCTGGTGGGCACGTTCGCCGGCCACGCCATGGACCAGCTTCGCGAGCAGAGCGACGCCGGAAGCCTCAACCCGTCGCGGGCGGCGAAGCAGACCGTGTTCGCCGTCGCCGCCATCGTCCTCGGCGCGAAGATGGCCAAGGCGGACGGCCGGGTCAGCCGCGCCGAGGTGAACGCCTTCAAGCAGGTGTTCCAGATCCCGCCGTCGGAGAAGGCGAGGGTGGGGCGTATCTTCAACCTGGCCAAGCGCGACGCCGGCGGCTTCGAGCCCTATGCCCGCCAGGTGGAGACGCTGTTTCGCGACCAGCCGACGGTGCTGGAGGAGTTGGTCGCGGGCCTGTTCCACATCGCCCGCGCCGACGGCGAGCCGGGGCCGGCACAACTCGCCTACCTGCGGCAGATCGCCGGCATCTTCGGCATCGGCGAGGCGGCCTTCGACCGGCTCCGCGCCGGCTCGTCGCCGCAGAGCGTCACCGACGACCCGTACGCCGTGCTCGGCGTCAAGCGCGCCGCGAGCGACGAGGAGGTGAAGGCGGCCTACCGCCGGCTGATCCGGGAACACCATCCGGACATGCTGGTCGCGAAGGGCATGCCGCAGGAGTTCATCGAACTCGCCAACGGGCGGATGGCGGCGATCAACGCCGCCTACGACCAGATCGAAAAGCTCCGCGGATAGAGATGAGCGGCAGCGCCGCCTGCCGAGGCAGCCCGACCGGGCGCGGGCGGCCATGAGCCTCCTCGACCTCGCTGCCACCATGCTGGTGGTGGTGATCTGGGCCTTCAACTTCGTCGCCGGCAAGATCGGGCTCAGCGAGTTCCCGCCGCTGTTGATGCTGGGGTTGCGCTTCGTCGTCGCCGGCGCGCTCCTCGCGCCCTTCCTCAGGCTGCCGCTCCGCCGCTGGCGACTGATCGCGCTGATCGGCGTCGTTTTGGGGGGCCTGCATTTCGGGCTGGTCTTCAGCGGCCTCGATGGCGTGCACGCGGGGCCGGCGGCCATCGCCGGGCAACTCACCGTGCCCTTCAGCGCGATCCTCGCCTGGATGGTCTATGGCGAGCGGATGGGCTGGCTGCAGCTCGCCGGGATGGCCGTCGCCTTCGTCGGCGTCTACGTCCTCGCCGGCGACCCGACCCAGCGGCCGGATCCCTTCTACTTCCTCCTCGTTGTCCTCGGCGCCTTCGCCTGGGCCGTCGCCAACATCCTGATCAAGCGCCTCGGGCGCATCAGCCCCTTCGTCCTCAACGCCTGGGTCGCGGTGATCGGCGCGCCGATCCTGTTCGCGGCAAGCGCCGTGCTCGAGGACGGCCAATTGCAGGCGATCGCGAACGCCGGCTGGCGCGGCTGGGGAACGGTGCTGTTCATGGCCGTCGGAGCGTCGATCACTGCCTACGGCCTGTGGTACCATCTGCTCGGCAAGCACCAACTGAACCGGATCGTGCCGCTCACCCTGCTGGCGCCGGTCCTGGCCGTGGGCCTCGCCGTCTGGATCCTCGGCGAGCCGATCACGGTGCAGGTCGTCGCCGGCGCTGCGATCACGATCCTGGGCGTGGCCATGATCCAGTTCCTGAAGCCGGCGCCGCCGCCGCAAAGCTGACGCTCCCATGACCCGCCACCGCCCCTCGCCCTCCTTCGACGCCAGGCCCGAAGGCACCTGCATCGACATGCTGGTGCTCCACTACACCGGGATGGAGAGCGCCGAGGCGGCGCTGGCCAGGCTGGCCGACCCGGCGGTCGACGTCAGCGCTCACTACCTGATCGACGAGGATGGTCGCATCGTCCGCCTGGTCGAGGAGTGCTGGCGCGCCTGGCACGCCGGCGTCGCCTCCTGGCGGGGTGCGGCCGACATCAACGCCCGCTCCATCGGCATCGAGCTGGTCAACCCCGGCCACGAATTCGGCTACCGGCCGTTTCCCAAGGCGCAGATGGCGGCGTTGATCGAGCTCGCCGGCGACATCCTCGCCCGCTTCCCCGAGATCCCGGCGCGCAACGTCGTCGCCCACTCCGATGTGGCGCCGACGCGGAAGATGGACCCTGGCGAGCTGTTCGACTGGCGCCTGCTCGCCGGGTACGGGATCGGCCTGTGGCCGGACGAAGCCGACGCGGTGGTCCTCGACCCGGACGCGGTGGCGGACATGCTGTCGGCCTTCGGCTACGCCAACGACGACCGCTTCGCCGCGATCAAGGCCTTCCAGCGCCACTTCCGTCCGGAGCGGGTCAACGGCCGCATCGACTTCGAGACCGTCCGCCGGCTCGCCGGCCTGCTCGCGCTGTGCGAGCGGGGCGAGGTCACGCAGGCCCGCCGGTAGTCAACCAAGCCCAGCAGAGGCTTGGTTGACTACCTCGGATTGCATTCTGTGCTATCAGCGCGTATCATGAGTGTATGCAACCCTTGAAGAAAGCCAGTCCAGATCTGGAAGCCTTCGTAGACGAAGGCATTCGCCTGTCCAAACAGCGTGGGTATCATCCCCACATATTCGAGAGGATGCGGCACCAGCAAGGCACGATTCGCGCCATCGAAAAGCTCGTTCGAAGCGGCGATCTGCAAAGCGGGTTCAAGCGGATGGCAGATATCGGCCTTCTCGACTGGTCGATAGAGGAGGCTGTTGTCAAGTTTCCACAGGAGTTCACCGAAGAAGCCCTGGAGTGCGCGGGATGGCGGCTGCAGCAGGTCTGCAGTCATAGGCGCGCCTAATGCCAAAGACGCGCCAAGCACACGGTCTCGGCCGTGGCTTCCTGTCACCGCGAGCGCGAGGCGACGGGGCTTGCACCCGGCCTCGCTGGGTCTACTCTGGGATCAGCCAGACGGCCGGATGGCCGCTGTCGCGAGGTTCGGCCGAGCGGCAGAGGAAAGTCCGGGCTCCTCGGGAACACGGTGCCGGGTAACGCCCGGCGGGGGCGACCCCAGGGACAGTGCCACAGAAAGCAAACCGCCGGCCGGGGCGTGCAGGTACGCCGGCGCGCCCGTCGGTAAGGGTGAAAGGGTGCGGTAAGAGCGCACCGCGCCGCCGGTAACGGCGGCGGCAGGGTAAACCCCACCGGGAGCAAGACCAAGTAGGGGCGGCCTGCCGGCTTTTCGCCGGCGAAGCGAGTTCCCGCGCCGCCGCCCGGGTCGGTCGCACGAGGCGTCCGGTAACGGGCGTCCCAGATGAATGGTCATCGCCCGCCCTTGGGCGGGTACAGAACCCGGCTTACAGGCCGTCTGGCGCCTTCTTCTCGGCCTCGACGAACAGCCGCGGCGACGCCGTCTCGCGCCCCCGTTGAGACCGCGGCCCACCCTGCGGCAAGGCGGCGCAACCCCTCGATTCGAGGGTTTCGCCTTTTGTTCCTCGCTACAGCGGTGGAACATTAGAAGAACACGACCACGCCGCGCTTGCCGAAGTGCTGATCGCCCCGCCGCGTCGGTGTGCTCGCCCCGATGACTTTGTGCCCGACGGCGAGCACTCGGATCGACTTTCATCTGGGCGACGAAGAGACTTCCGCGGGACGAAGAAGACATTGCTGTTCCAGCGCGTTCCACGCGCGCCCATTGACGCCCATCACCTCCCATGATATCCCATGTTCTACCGTGACGCGGGTCTTCTGGGAGAGCCAGCGGTGACGGCATCCGAAGAATTGCGGCGCGCCGGGAGGCGCGTCATCACGAGGAGCGGTCATGCCGTTGCTGGTCGGCCGTTACGTCAACAAGATCGACCGCAAGGGGCGGGTATCCGTGCCGAAGCCCTTCCGCGATGCCCTAGCCGAGGAAGCGTCCGGATTCGCTGGCATCTACGCCTATCCTCTGTTCAAAGCGCAGGCTATCGAAGCCTGTGGCGAAACCTTCATGAAGCAGCTGGCCGACAGTATCGACGACCTCGACATGTTCTCGGAGGACCAGGACGACCTTGCGTCGGTGGTCCTGGAAAACGCCCACCAGCTTCCGTTCGACCCGGAAGGGCGCGTGGTCTTGCCGCCCGAGCTGCTCGACCATGCCGGCATCTCCGGCGAAGCCCTGTTCGTCGGCCGCGGCGCCCGCTTTTCCATCTGGGAGCCGGCGGCATTTGCCGAGCACCGCGCCGGCGCCTTCACCCGCGCCCGCGAACGCAGGGCGACACTGCCCTTGCGCCGGGCCCCGGAGGCGTCGTCGTGACCGCCGCGGTAGCCGCAGCGAACCACAGCCCGGTCCTTCTGGCCGAAGTCATGGCCCACCTTGCGCCCCGCGACGGCGGCGTCTACGTCGACGCGACCTTCGGCGCCGGCGGCTACGCCCGGGCGATCCTCGAGGCCGCCGACTGCGCCGTCGTCGGCATCGACCGCGACCCCGCGGCCTGCGCCCGCGCCGCCGACCTCGCCCTGAGCTATGGCGGGCGGCTCAGGATCCTCCGCGGCGCCTTCGGCGCCATGGTCTCGCTGTTGGCGGAGATCGAGATCAGCGCGGTCGATGGCGTCACCTTCGATCTCGGCGTTTCCTCGCCGCAGCTCGACACCGCGTCCCGCGGCTTCTCCTTTCGCCTCGACGGCCCGCTGGACATGCGGATGGACCCGGACAGCGGCGAAAGCGCCGCCGACGCGGTCAATGCCCTGGCCGAGGACGAGCTCGCCCGGATCCTCTCGACCTTGGGCGAGGAGCGCGCCTCCCGCCGGATCGCCCGCGCCGTGGTCCGCGCCCGCGGCATCGCCCGCATCGAGACGACGCTGAGGCTCGCCGAGATCGTCCGCGCCGTGCTGCCGCAAGGCCGCGAGCGGATCGACCCGGCCACCCGAACCTTCCAGGCGCTCAGGATCTATGTGAACGACGAGCTCGGCGAACTCGACCGCGGGTTGGCCGCAGCCGAAAGGGTGTTGCGCCCGGGGGCGCGGCTCTGCGTCGTCGCCTTCCACTCCCTGGAGGACCGGAAAGTCAAATCGTTCCTCCGCGCCCGCGCCGGAGCCCAGCCGGCACCCTCGCGCCACCGGCCGGAAGCGCCGGCCTCGGCCGCGCCGGCGCCGACCTTCCGGCTGATCACCACCGGCGCCATCAAGCCCGGCGCTGAAGAGACCGCCGCCAACCCCCGCGCACGATCCGCGAGGCTGCGGGTCGCCGAACGGACCGCCGCGCCGGCTTGGCCGGCCCCCGATGCAGGCAGGAGAGCCGCATGAGCGCCTGGTCGACCGTGTTTCGCCAGACAGCCGTCCTGTTCCTGCTGTTGGGCGTCGGCCTCGCCGCGGTCCTGTTCACCCTGAAGCATCAGGTCCAGGCACTGGAGAAGGAGCTGGTCCAGCTCAACGACACCATCGCCGAGGAGGAGAGCGCGGTGCGCGTGCTGCGCGCCGAGTTCGACGTGCTCACCGACGCCGACCGGCTGAAGCGGCTCTCCGCCCGCCATCTCGATCTGGCGCCGCTGGAGCCGGAGCAGATGGCGAGCTTCTCGCGGCTGCGCCAGCTCCTCGAAGGTCAGGGCGAATACGCCGGCGGCGCTTCGCTTCGCGCCGCCATCGGCTCGTCCTGGAGCGGCGGGGGCGGCCAATGACCGGCGGCGACGGCGTCGTCCTCTCCGCCGCGGCCATCGCCGAGGGGCCGGTCTGCCTGGAGGGCACCCGCAAGCGGGTCTTGAACACGGCGCGCACCCGGCTGATCGTGACCGCGATCGTGTTCGTTCTGATGTTCACCGTGACCGCCGGCCGGCTCGTCGAGCTCAGCATCCTCGGC
Organism: Rhodospirillales bacterium; assembly: GCA_034382075.1. Taxonomy (GTDB): domain Bacteria; phylum Pseudomonadota; class Alphaproteobacteria; order Rhodospirillales; family Defluviicoccaceae; genus JAEULH01. The sequence goes on along the minus strand of JAXMOZ010000004.1, from coordinate 24,261 downwards.
GCCGAAAGCGGCCCCCGGGTCACCCGCCATGCCAGCGGCCAGGCGGTCGGGCGCGCCGACATCACCGACCGCAACGGCGTCCTGCTCGCGACCAGCCTGCCTTCGGCGTCGCTGTACGCCGATCCCAAGCTGATCATGGACGTGAACGAGGCCGCCGGCGCGCTCGTCCGCCTGTTTCCGGACCTGCACCGGCCGTGGCTGCTGTCGCGGCTGACGGCTGCGAGCCGCTTCGAGTGGATCCGCCGGCATCTGACCCCCACCGAGCAGCAGGCGGTCATTGCGCTCGGCATCCCGGGTCTGTCGTTCCAGACCGAGTACCGGCGGATCTATCCCCACGGCCAGACCGCCGCCCACGTCCTCGGCCACACCGACGTCGACGGCCAGGGCATCGCCGGCATCGAACTCGCCTTCGAAGAGCAGCTGAAGAGCGGCAAGCCGCTGCGGTTGTCGCTCGACGTGCGCCTGCAGCACATTCTCAATGAAGAGCTGCAGGCGGCGAAGACCAGCTTCCGCGCCGTCGGCGCCGCCGGCCTGGTCCTCGACGCCGAGACCGGCGAGGTGGCCGCCCTGGTCTCGCTGCCGGACTTCGACCCCAACTCGCCCAACGCCTCGCCCGAGGAGAACCGGTTCAACCGGATCACCAAGGGCGTGTTCGAGATGGGCTCCACCTTCAAGCTGTTCACCGTCGCGACCGCGCTGGAGACCGGGGTCACCACCATGAGCGGCGGCTACGACGCCACGAAGCCGCTGCGCGTCGCCCAGTTCACCATCAGCGACTACCACCCGGAGAAGCGCTGGCTGTCGGTGCCGGAGATCCTGGTCCACTCCTCGAACATCGGCGCGGCGCAGATGGCGCTCGACATCGGCACGCCCCTTCAGCGGCAGTATCTGAGCCGCCTGGGCCTGCTGCGCCCGGCGAGCCTGGAGCTGCCGGAGCTCGGCGCGCCGCTGACGCCGAACCCCTGGCGCGAGATCAACACCATGACCGTCGCCTTCGGCCACGGCATCGCCGTCACGCCGCTGCAGGTGGCGGCGGCGACCGGCGCGGTCGTCGACGGCGGGGTGCTGCGCTCGCCCACCATCGTTGCCCGCGACGAGCCGGTGCTGGGCGAGCGGGTGTTCTCGGCGCAGACCTCGCGGCAGATGCGCTCGATGATGCGCCGGGTCGTGGCCAGCGGCACCGGCGAGAAGGCCGACGTGCCGGGCTATATGGTCGGCGGCAAGACCGGAACCTCGGAGAAGCTGGTCAACGGCCGCTACGACGACGACAAGCGGGTTTCGACCTTCGTCGCCGCGTTCCCCATGGACCACCCCCGCTACATCGTCCTCGCCATGCTCGACGAGCCGAAAGGCAACAAGAGCACCTACAACTTCGCCACCGGCGGCTGGGTGGCGGCGCCGATCGTGGCCAAGGTGATCCGCCGGATGGGGCCGCTCTACGGGCTTGCCCCCCGGCCCGACGGCGACCGGCTCGACCAGCCGCCGACCAAGCAGAAGCCGGGCGTGCTGGCGGCGCGGCCGGCGGCGGGCGCCAAGGTTCAGGGTCGCCAGCTTGCGGCTAACTGATCTGCTGGATGACGACACAGGGCGCAGCGGTGTCAGCGGGAGCAGCGACGTCGAGATCACCGGGCTTGCCAGCGACTCCCGTGCGGTCCAGCCCGGCTTCCTGTTCGCGGCATTGCCGGGCGCCCGGGCCGACGGCCGCGCCTTCATCAGCGACGCGATCGGCAAGGGTGCAACCGCGATCCTCACCTCGTCTGGGGTGGATTTGGGGCCGGCGGAGACCGCGCGACGGGGGTCGGGGGTGGCCTGGATCCGCGATCCCAATCCACGCCGCCGCTTCGCCCTCTTTGCCAGCCGATTCTTTCGAAATCAGCCGCGAACCGTGGTCGCGGTCACGGGCACCAACGGCAAGACCTCGGTCGTCCGGTTCGTACGCCATATCTGGTATGTCCTCGGCGTTTCAGGCGCAAGCATTGGAACTCTTGGGGTTAGCAGCGAACACCTGAACCAGCGTGGGAACCTGACCACGCCGGACCCGGTGAACCTGCATCGAGCGCTTGCCGAACTCGCCGGGCGAGGCATAGACCATTTGGCCATGGAAGCATCCAGCCACGGCCTGTCCCAGTACCGCCTCGACGGTGTTCGCGTCGCGGCAGGGGCCTTCACCAATCTCACCCGTGATCATCTCGACTATCACGGCAGCGCCGAGGCGTATCTCTCTGCAAAGTTGCGGCTTTTCGATCAGCTTGTGACCTTAGGTGGCGGCGCCGTGGTCAACGCCGACAGCGCCCAGGCGCCGGCGGTGCAAGAGGCGGCCCGGCGGCGCGGCCTGCGGGTGGTGACCTACGGCTCGGCCGAGGCGAGCGACCTCCGCCTGCAGCGGCTGGCGGCCCTGGAGGGTGGCCAGGAGCTCAGCCTCTCCGTCTTCGGCGAACGTCACGATGTCGCCCTGCCGCTGGCCGGCGACTTCCAGGCCAGCAATGCGCTCGCCGCGCTGGGCCTTGTCCTGACCACCGGCGGCGACCTCGGCAAATCGGTCGCGGCGCTGGCCACCCTGCCGCAGGTGCCGGGCCGGCTGGAGCGGGTCGCCCGCCTTCCCAACGGCGCTTCGATCTATGTCGACTATGCCCACACGCCGGATGCGCTGGCGGCGGTGCTGCGCGCCGCGCGCGCCGAGTGCCGGCGCCGGCTGGTCGTGCTGTTCGGCTGCGGCGGCGACCGCGACGCCGGCAAGCGGCCGGAAATGGGCGGCGTCGCCGCCGAACTCGCCGACCTCGTGATCGTCACCGACGACAACCCGCGCAGCGAGAACCCCGCCGCCATCCGCCGGCAGATCCTCGGGGGCTGCCCCGCCGCAACCGAGATCCCCGGCCGCGGGGACGCCATCGAGCATGCCGTTGCCGGCCTTGGAGAGGGAGATGTGCTGGTCGTGGCCGGCAAGGGCCACGAGACCGGACAGATCATCGGCGACGTGGTTCATCCGTTCGAGGATGCGGCGGTGGTGCGCGCCGCCGCGGCGAGACGCGGCGCATGAGCGAAGCGGCTCCACTCTGGACCAACGAGGACGCGGCCCGGGCGACCGGCGGGCGCAGCAGCGGCGTCTGGCGCGCGCGGGGCGTGTCCATCGACAGCCGTACGGTTGCTCCCGGCGACCTGTTCGTGGCCCTGCGCGGCCCGAACTTCGACGGCCACGCCTTCGTCGCCGACGCGCTCGGCCGCGGCGCGGTCGCCGCTGTGGTTTCGCGCCATCCGCCCGGCGTCGCCGGAACCGCACCGCTGCTGAGCGTGGACGAAACCTTCGTCGCGCTGCGCGCCCTCGGCATCCGGGCGCGGGCGCGCAGTGCGGCGCGGATCTGCGCCGTGACCGGCAGCGTCGGCAAGACGGGGGTCAAGGAGGCGCTGCGAACCGTCCTCTCCCGGCAGGGAGCGACCGCCGCCACCGCCGGCAACCTCAACAACCACTGGGGGCTGCCGCTCAGCCTGGCCAGGATGCCCGCAGAGGCCGCCTACGGCATCTTCGAGATGGGCATGAACCATCCGGGCGAGCTCGGGCCGCTGTCCTATCTGGCCCGCCCGCATGTCTGCGTGATCACCACCGTCGAGGCGGTGCACAAGGCGCACTTCGCGTCCGTCGAAGACATTGCCGAGGCCAAGGCCGAGATCTTCACCGGCGTCGAGGCCGGCGCCAGCGCCGTGCTCAACCGCGACAATCCCCAGCACGACCGGCTGTGGGCCGCGGCCAAGCGCTGCGGCATCCAACGGATCATCGGCTTCGGCCGCGACCGCGACGCCGACGTTCGGCTGCTCGCAGCCGAGGCCGACGCCGAGGGCTCGCGGGTCAGCGCCGACGTGCTCGGACGGACGGTCGACTACCGCCTCACGGTCCCCGGCTTCCACTGGGTCATGAACAGCCTGTGCGTGCTGGCGGCCACGGCGGCGCTCGGCGCCGACGTGGGTCAGGCGGCCGCGGATCTGGCACGGGTGAGCGCGCCCGCCGGCCGCGGCCAGCGGCTGACGATCCGTCTGGAAACCGGCGCCTTCGCGCTGATCGACGACAGCTACAACGCCTCGCCGGTCGCCATGGCGGCGGCGTTCGAGGTGCTGGGCCACGCGGTTCCCGGTGCCGGCGGCCGGCGGATCGCCGTCCTCGGCGACATGCTGGAGCTCGGCCCCGAGGCGGCGGCGCTCCACGCCGGGCTGGCCGAGCCGCTCCAGGCCAACGGCATCGACCTCGTCTTCACCGCCGGCCCTGCCATGGCCGCTCTCGCCCAGGCCCTTCCGGCCTCCATGCGCGGCGGCCACGCGGCGGATTCGGCCAGCCTCGCCCCGCTCGTGGCGAAAGCGGTCCGTGCCGGCGACGTCGTCACCGTCAAGGGCTCCGCCGGCAGCCGGATGGGCGCGGTCGTCCGCGCCCTCCAGGCTCTCGACGCTGGCAGCAACACCGAGCGGCCCCAAGCCGCCGACGCCGGCTAGGGGGCGGGGATGCTGTTCCACCTCCTCTACCCGCTGGCGGACGACATCAGCGCGCTGAACGTGTTCCGCTACCTGACCTTTCGCAGCGGCGGCGCGGTCATGACCAGCCTGCTCGTCAGCTTCATCTTCGGCCCCAGCCTGATCCGGATGCTGAAGAGCCGCCAGCACGGCGGCCAGCCGATCCGCGACGACGGCCCGGAGAGCCACCTTTTGACCAAGCGGGGAACGCCCACCATGGGCGGCTTCCTCATCCTGCTGGCGTTGACGATCTCGACGCTGCTCTGGGCCGACCTCACCAACGGCTTCGTCTGGGCAGCGTTGATCGTCACCATCAGCTATGGCGCGATCGGCTTCCTCGACGACTACCGCAAGGTGATCTACCGCAACAGCAAGGGGCTGCCCGGGCGGACCAAGCTGATCCTGCAGCTGATGATCGCCGCCAGCGCCGCCTTTTGGATCACCACGCTCTCCCCGGAGCCGCTGCAGTACAAGCTGGCGCTGCCCTTCTTCAAGAACCTGCTGCTCGATTTCGGCCCGGCGTTCATCGCCATCGCCGCGCTGGTCATCGTCGGCGCTTCGAACGCGGTGAACCTCACCGACGGCCTCGACGGTCTGGCCATCGTCCCGGTGCTCATCGCCGCCGGCGTCTTCGCGCTGATCGCCTACCTGGTCGGCAACGCTGTCTTCTCCAATTACCTGCAGATCCACTTCGTCCGCGGCGCGGGCGAGCTCACCGTGTTCTGCGGCGCCCTGGTCGGCGCCGGCCTCGGCTTCCTCTGGTTCAACGCCCCGCCGGCGCGCGTCTTCATGGGCGACACCGGCTCGCTGTCGCTGGGAGGCGCCTTGGGCGCGGTCGCGGTGATCACCCGCCACGAGATCGTGCTGGCCATCGTCGGCGGCCTGTTCGTGCTGGAGACCATCTCGGTCATCGTCCAGGTCATCTCCTTCAAGCTCACCGGCCGGCGGGTGTTCCGGATGGCGCCGCTGCACCATCACTTCGAGAAGAAGGGCTGGGCGGAGCCCACCATCGTCATCCGCTTCTGGATCATCGCCTCGATCCTGGCCTTGGCCGGGCTCTCCACCTTGAAGCTCAGGTGAGGGAGCGGACGATGATCGATCTCAGCTCCCTGCCCGCGGGCCGCCGCTACGCCGTCCTCGGCCTCGGCCGCAGCGGCCGGGCGACCGTCCAGGCGCTGCGCGCGGCGAAGCTTCCGGTGTGGGCCTGGGACGACAACGAAGAGACCCGCGAGCGGTTGCGCGCCGAGAAGTGGCCCATGGGCAACCTCGCCTACCACGACCTCGGCAAGGCCGAGTGCCTGGTGATGAGCCCAGGCATCCCGCATACCCACCCGGTCCCCCACCCGGTCGTCCGCCGGGCGCGAGAGGCCGGCTGCCCGGTCATCGGCGACGGCGAACTGTTCGCCAAGGCTCACCCCGAGGCGCGCTGCATCGGCATCACCGGCACCAACGGCAAGTCGACGACGACCGCGCTGATCGGCCACATCCTCGAGGTCGCCGGGCGCCCCTGCGCCGTCGGCGGCAACCTCGGCACCCCGATCCTGGCGCTCGAACCAATGCCGGCGGACGGCCTCTACGTGCTCGAGATGTCGTCCTACCAGCTCGAGCTCACGCCCTCGCTGGTCTTCATCGTCGCGGTCCTGCTCAACATCACCCCCGACCATCTCGACCGCCACGGCGGCATGACCGGCTACATCGCCGCCAAGACGCAAGTTTTCCGTGGCCAGCCGCGAGACGCCGTCGCGGTCGTCGGCATCGACGACGCCCACTGCCGCAAGATCGCCGACGAGATCGTCGCCGCCGGCCAGCGCCGGCTGATCCCGATCTCAGCGCACAGCCCGGCGCCGGGCGGAGCCTACGTCGAAGGCGGCACGCTGTTCGACGGCATGGACGCGGGCGAGCCGAAGCCGGTGCTGGCGATGGCCGAGGCGCCGGCGCTCCCCGGCGAGCACAACGCCCAGAACGCCGCCGCGGCCTACGCGATGGCCCGGGTGTTGGGGCTCGATCCGGCCCCAATTGCGAACGCCATCCGCAGCTTCCCGGGCCTTCCCCATCGCCAGGAGCTGATCGCCGTCCTCGACGGGGTTGCCTTCGTCAACGACAGCAAGGCCACCAACGCCGATGCCGCGGCCAAGGCCCTGGCCTGCTACGACGCGATCTTCTGGATCGCCGGCGGTCGGCCGAAAGAAGGCGGGCTGCAGGGTCTCGAGCCGTACTGGCCGCGCATCCGCCACGCCTACCTGATCGGCGAGGCGGCGGAAGGCTTCGCCCACTTCCTGGAAGGCACCGTGCCGGCGACCCTGTCCGGCACGCTGGAGCGCGCGGTTACCGCCGCCGCCGAAGCCGCCGCTGGGGCGCGCGACGCGCGGCCCGTGGTGCTGCTGTCGCCGGCCTGCGCCTCGTTCGACCAGTTCGCCAACTTCGAGGCCCGCGGCGATGCCTTCCGCGCGCTGGTGGAAGGGCTGCGGCCATGAGCACCTTCGCCCGCACCGACACCAGCCTGCTCGCCCGCTGGTGGTGGACCGTCGACCACTGGACCCTCGGCGCCCTGCTGCTGCTGATCGGGTTGGGCTTGGTCTTGACCATGGCCGCGTCGACCGCGGTGGCCACCGGCAAGGGGCTCGAGGCGTTTTACTTCGCCCAGCGCCAGTTCATCTACCTGCCCGCCGCGCTTTGCGTGCTGCTTGCCACCTCGCTGCTTTCGCCGACCGGGGTGCGGCGGATCGCCGCCGTCGTCTTCGTGATCGGCTTCGTGCTGACGGCGATGACGCTGTTCACCGGCGCCGAGGTCAAGGGCGCGACCCGCTGGGTCCGCTTCGGCGGCGTTTCGCTGCAGCCCTCGGAGATGCTGAAGGTGGGCTACGCGGTGGTCTCCGCCTGGATCGTCGCCGAGAGCCGGGCGCAGGACCGCAGCTGGGGCTACTACGCCAGCGCCGCCACCATGCTTGCGGTCGCGGGCGTTCTGGTGCTCCAGCCGGACATCGGCACCACCGTGCTGATCGCCGCGGTCTGGTCGATCCAGGTGTTCCTCGCCGGCCTGCCGCTGGCGCTGGTCTTCGTCGTCGTGCTGCTGTTCGCGGGCGGCGCGGCCGGTGCCTACTTCAGCTTCGACCACGTCCGCTACCGGGTCGACCACTTCTTGGACCCCACCACCGGCGATGGCTTCCAGATCTCCCGGGCGCTGGACGCCTTCAAGAGCGGCGGCCTGTTCGGCCGCGGCCCCGGCGAGGGCCAGGTGAAGGACTACCTTCCGGACGCGCACGCCGACTTCATCTTCGCCGTCGCCGGCGAGGAGTTCGGCCTCGCCTTCTGCCTGCTGCTGCTTCTGATCTTTGCCTTCGTCGTCATTCGCGGCTTCAGCCGGGCGCTCAAGGCCGAAGACATCTTCGTGGTGCTGGCCTCCGCGGGCCTGTTGGCGCTGTTCGGCATGCAGGCGCTGATGAACATCGCGTCCAGCACCCACCTCATTCCGCCCAAGGGCATCACCCTGCCGTTCATCTCCTATGGCGGCAGCTCGACCCTGGCGATGGCCTGGGCCATGGGCATGGTGCTGGCGCTGACGCGCGAGCGCCGGGAGGGCCGGTCGTGACGGCCGCCGCCACACCTCCGCCCCTCGTCGTCCTCGCCGCCGGCGGCACCGGTGGGCATGTCTTCCCGGCGGAAGCGCTGGCGGCGGAACTGATCCGCCGTGGCGCGGCGTTGATGCTGTTCACCGACCGCCGCGGCGATGTCTACGGCGGCACCCTCGGAGCGCTGGAGAGCCGGACGATCCGTGCCGGCGGCCTGGCCGGCCAGGGGCTTCTCGCCCGCGCCCGCAGCCTCGCCGACCTCGCCCTCGGCCTGCTCCAGGCCCGGCGGCTGCTGAAGACGCTGGCACCGCGCGCGGTCGTGGGCTTTGGCGGCTATGCGTCGGTGCCGACGGTGCTGGCGGCAACCGCCGCCGGCATCCGCACGGTCGTGCACGAGCAGAACGCCGTGCTCGGCCGGGCCAACCGGCTGCTCGCCGGCCGGGTCGACAGGATCGCCACCAGCTTCGCCGAGGTTGCGGCGGTGCCGCCGCGGGCTGTTGCGAAGATCGTTCGCACCGGCATGCCGGTGCGCCCCGCGTTCGCCGGAGCGCAGGAGTACGTCCCGCCGGCCGCGGACGGCGAAATCCGCCTGCTGGTTCTGGGCGGCAGCCAGGGCGCCAGGATCTTCGGCGAGGTGGTCCCGGCGGCGGTCGCCAGCCTCGATCCCTCGCTGCGCCGGCGCCTGGTGATCTCCCAGCAGTGCCGGGCGGAAGGTTTGGCGGCGGCGGATGCGGCCTACCGGCAGCTCCAGGTGACGGTGGATCTCGCGCCCTTCTTCGACGACGTGCCGCAGCGGCTGGCCGCGGCCCACCTGGTGATCGCCAGGGCCGGCGCCTCCACGGTCGCCGAACTCACGGCGCTGGGCCGCCCGGCGATCCTGATCCCCTACCCCTTCGCCATCGACGACCACCAGAGCGCCAACGCCCGGGCGCTGGCCGCCACCGGCGCCGCCTGGGTGCTGCCGCAGCAGGGCTTCGACGCCGACAGCCTGGCCGGCCGGCTCACCGAGCTCTTCGCCGGCGACGGCGCGGACTTGAGCAAGGCCGCGGCTGCGGCGCGCGCCGCCGGCTGCCCCGACGCCGCCGCCAGGCTGGCCGACGTCGTCGGCAGCGTCGGCGGGCTCGGGGCCGGACCGTCCATCATCACCACCGCGCCGGGGGGCCGCGCATGACCGCGATGAAGGCTTTGCCGCTGGGCGTCGGCACCATCCACTTCGTCGGCATCGGCGGCATCGGCATGAGCGGGATCGCCGAGCTCTTGCACAACCTCGGCTACGCAGTGCAGGGGACCGACCGGGCCGAGAACGCCAACACCCGTCGGTTGAGCGGCCTCGGCATCCCGGTGCACATCGGCCACGACGCCCAGAGCCTGGGCGACGCCCGCGTCGTCGTCATCTCGTCGGCGGTCAAGGGCGACAATCCCGAGGTGGTGGCCGCCCGCAAGCGCCTGCTGCCGGTCGTCCGCCGCGCCGAGATGCTGGCCGAGCTGATGCGGCTGAAGTGGTCGATCGCCGTTGCCGGCACCCACGGCAAGACCACGACGACCTCGCTGGTCGCCTCGCTCCTGGACGCCGCCGGGCTCGACCCCACGGTGGTCAACGGCGGGATCATCAACGCCTGGGGGTCCAACGCCAGGCTCGGTCAGGGCGACTGGGTTGTGGCCGAGGCCGACGAGTCCGACGGCACCTTCGTCAAGCTGCCGGCCACCGTCGCCATCGTCACCAACATCGACCCCGAGCACCTCGACCACTACGGCAGCTTCGAGGCCCTGCGCGAGGCCTTCGTCACCTTCGTCTCCAACATCCCCTTCTACGGCTTCGCCGCCGTCTGCATCGATCATCCCGAGGTGCAGAGGATCATTCCGCGGCTGCTCGACCGGCGGGTGATCACCTACGGCTTCAGCCCGCAGGCGGACGTTCGCGGCGTCGAGATCAACGCCTCGATCCGCGGCATCGGCTTCGAGGCCGTGATCACCGACCGCAAGACCGGGTCGGTTCGCACCGTGGCCGACCTGTTCCTGCCGATGTTCGGCCAGCACAACGTGCTCAACGCCTTGGCCGCCATCGCCATCGCCGGCGAGCTCGGCATCGGTGACGACGTGGTCCGCAGGGCCTTCGCCGGCTTCGCCGGGGTCAACCGCCGCTTCACCAAGACCGGCGAGGTCGACGGCGTCACCGTCATCGACGATTACGCCCATCACCCCGTCGAGATCGCCGCGGTCCTGGGCGCTGCCCGGAGCATCGCCCCGGGTCAGGTGATCGCCGTGGTCCAGCCGCACCGCTACAGCCGGCTGCGCGACCTGTTCGAGGGCTTCTGCACCTGCTTCAACGACGCCGACGCGGTCGTCGTCGCCGACGTCTACCCCGCCGGCGAGCCGGCGCTTCCCGGGATCGACCGCGACGCCTTGGTCGAAGGGTTGCGCAGCCACGGCCATCGCCGGGTCGTCCGGCTGGCGGATGCGGCAGCGCTCGCAGGCGTCGTCTCCGGGATCGCCAAGAGCGGCGACCTGGTGGTCTGCCTCGGCGCCGGCAGCATCAGCCAGTGGGCGCACGCCCTGCCCGCCGACCTCGAGGCGCTGCGCGAACAGGCTCCCGGAGGCGGACAATGATGGCCGCCCGCGTCCGCGACCTTCGCCTCGTCGACCGGCTGCCGCCGGTGCGCGGCCGCTACGCCGAGGCTGTTTCGCTTGCCTCGATCACTTGGTTTCGCGTCGGCGGGCCGGCGGAGGTGCTGTTTCGCCCCGCCGACGAGGACGACCTCGCCGCCTTCCTTGCGGCCAAGCCCGCCGACGTGGCGGTCACGGTGCTGGGCGTGGGCTCGAACCTGCTGGTGCGCGACGGCGGGGTCCCGGGCGTCGTCGTCCGCCTCGGCCGCGCCTTCGCCGGCGTCGAGGCCAAGGGCCAGGAGATCGAAGCCGGCGCCGGTTCGCTGGACGCCAACGTCGCCCGAGCGGCGCTCGAAGCCGGCCTCGGCGGGCTGGAATTCTTGAGCGGCGTGCCGGGGACCATCGGCGGCGCGCTCAGGATGAACGCCGGCGCCTACGGCGGCGAGATCAAGGACGTTGTCGCAAGCGCCCGCGCCGTCTCCCCCGATGGGAGGATCCACGAGCTTGCGCCGGACGCGCTTGGCTTCTCCTACCGGCGCTGCGGCGTGCCGAAGGACTGGATTTTTCTGTCGGCACGGCTGCGCGGACGCGCGTTGCCCCAAGACGCCATCGCCCGGCGCATGGACGAGATCAAGAGCCGGAGGGAGGCGACGCAGCCGGTTCGCACCCGCACCGGCGGCAGCACCTTCGCCAACCCCGAAGGCGCCAAGGCCTGGGAACTGATCGACCGCGCCGGCTGCCGTGGCCTTGCCGTCGGCGGCGCCAAGGTGTCCGAGCAGCACTGCAACTTCCTGATCAACACGGGCGACGCGGCCGCCGCCGACCTCGAGGCGCTCGGCGAGGAGGTTCGCCGCCGGGTCTTTGCCGAAGCCGGCGTGCGGCTGGAGTGGGAGATCGACCGGATCGGCGTTCCCGGCGCCTCGCGGCTCACCCTCAGCCCGGAGGCAAAGGCATGAGCAAGCGGGTCCTGGTGCTGATGGGCGGCTGGTCGGCGGAGCGGGAAGTGTCGCTGGTAAGCGGCGCCGCGGTCACCGCGGGCTTGCGCGCCACCGGTTACGACGCGATCGCGTTCGACGTGACCCGCGACCTCGCCGCTCTGTTCTCCGCGCTGATGCCGGCTCCCGACGCCGTCTTCAACGCGCTTCACGGCCGCTACGGCGAGGACGGCTGCATCCAGGGCCTGCTCGACATCCTCGCCATTCCCTACACCCACTCCGGGGTTCTGGCCTCGGCCCTGGCGATGGACAAGCCGACGGCGAAGCGGCTGTTCGCCGACGCCGGGATCCCGGTGGCCGAGCACGTGATCGCCGATCGCGCGGCGGTGGTCCGGGGCGCGGTGATGGCTCCGCCGTTCGTGATCAAGCCCTTCAACGAGGGCTCCAGCGTCGGCGTCAAGATCGTCCGCAGCACCGACGAGCTGGCCCGCTGGGCGCAGGAGCCATGGCCCTATGGCTCGCGGGTGATGGTGGAGCGGTTCATCGCCGGACGCGAGCTCACGGTTGCGGTAATGGGTGACCGGGCCCTGGCGGTGACCGAGATCACCACCGAGCGCGGCTTCTACGACTACGACGCCAAGTATGCCGCCGGCGGCTCGCGCCACGTGGTGCCGGCGCAACTCGACCCGTTCGTCTACGCCGAGGCCCAGCGCCTCGCCGTGCTCGCCCACCAGACGCTGGGCTGCCGCGGCGTGTCCCGGGCCGATTTCCGGTTCGACGGCGAAAGCCTGTACGCGCTGGAGGTCAACACCCAGCCCGGGATGACGCCCACCTCGCTGGTCCCGGAACAGGCCGCGGCCCGCGGCATGTCCTTCGAAAGCCTGGTCGCCTGGATGGTGGAGAACGCGACGTGCGACTGACGAAGGCAAAGAAGCAGCCGGCGACGCGCCGGCGGCCCCAGCCCCGCAAGCGGGTGGTGCCGCTGTGGCGCCGCCGTTCGGCGCTGGCCGGCATCGCCATCATGCTGCTGACCTCGTCGCTCGCCTACGGCTGGTGGGCCTGGCGGGCCGGCGTGCCGCATCGCCTTGCCGAGGATGCGCGCCAGGCGGTGGTGCAGCGGTCGCTGGCGATGGGCTTCAGCGTCAACGAGGTCTTCGTCGAGGGACGCAAGAACACGCCGGCAAAGGCCCTGCGCAAGGCGCTGGCCATCGAGCGAGGCGCGCCGATCCTGTTCGTGGATCTCGACGCCGCACGCGAGCGCCTGCTGGCGCTGCCCTGGGTCAGCGACGTTTCGGTCCAGCGGGTGCTGCCGGACACTGTCGTCGTCCATCTCATCGAGCGCCGGCCGATGGCGCTGTGGCAGCACGACGGCCGCTTCGCCCTGATCGACGAGACCGGCGCGGTGCTCGATCGCGACAACCTCGGCCGGTTCTCCGACCTCGTCGTCATCGTCGGCGACCAGAAGGCGGCGAGCGAGGCGGCCGGCCTGCTCGCCACGCTCGCCACCGAAACGAGCCTCAGCGAGCGGGTCACCGCGGCGATCAGCATCTCCGGGCGCCGCTGGAACCTGCGGTTCGCCGACGGCCTCAACGTCCAGATGCCGGAAGCGGACCTTGCCCACGGCTGGCGTCGGCTCGCCGAGTACGACCGCCGCCACGGCCTGCTCGGCCTCGGCCTGCAAACCATCGACCTGCGCCTGCCGGACCGGGTCGTCGTCCGGCCCCTGCCGGGACCAGACACCGCCAAGGAAGCACGCAAGAAGAATGCCTGACCGGGACAAGTCACCTCAGCTCGTCGAAGCCGCTGCCCTGCACCGGAGGCGACCGGTGCCGCCCGGCTGGGCCAGGAACGGCTTCATCGCCGCGCTGGACGTGGGCACCACCAAGGTGAGCTGCCTGATCGCGCGGATGGTGGGCAACGGGCTCGTGGTCGTCGGCGTCGGCCACCGCGCCTCCCGCGGCCTGCGCTCCGGCACCTTCGTCGATCTCGACGCCGCCGAGGCGGCGGTAAGGGCGACGGTCGAGGCGGCGGAACGGATGGCGGGCGAGAACATCCGCCACGTCATCGTCAACGTCTCCGCCGGCAACCCCCGCTCCAGGCTGATGGCCTACGAGGTCAGCGTCGGCGGCCACGAGATCGACGACGCCGACCTCCGCCGCATCCTCGACTCCGCCAGCATCGGCCAGGCCGAGGCCAACGGCTGCGAGGTCGTCCACGCCATCCCCGTCGGCTACAGCATCGACGGCTGCCGCGGCGTCCGCGACCCGCGCGGCATGTTCGGCCAGCGCCTCGGCGTCAGCCTGCACATGATCACCGCCGCCAAAGGGGCGCTGCGCAACCTGAACGCCTGCATCGACCGCTGCCACCTGGAGATCGCCGACAAGGTGGTCTCGTCCTACGCCTCGGCGCTGGGTTGCCTGGTCGACGACGAAACGGCGCTGGGCGTGACCCTGATCGACATGGGCGGCGGCACCACCTCGCTGGCCGTGTTCTTCGACGGCGAGCTGATCCATACCGACGCCATCGCCATCGGCGGCTTCCACGTCACCAAGGACATCGCCCGGGTGCTGTCGACGCCGCTGGCCCAGGCCGAGCGGATGAAGACGCTGTTCGGCAGTTGCCTGCCGTCGCCGTCCGACGACCGGCAGGTGATCGAGATCCCGCCCATGGGCGAAGAGGGCGCGGGCGAGCTGAGCCAGGTGCCGCGCTCGCTGCTGGTCAACGTCATCCGCTCCAGGCTGGAGGAGACCTTCGAAATGCTCCGCGCCCGGCTGGAGGACGCCGGGCTGAGCCGGATGGCCGGACGCCGGGTGGTGCTCACCGGCGGCGCCAGCCAGGTGCCGGGCGCGCCGGAACTCGCCAGCATGATTCTCGACAAGCAGGTCCGCATCGGCCGGCCACGGCCGATGAAAGGATTGCCGGAAGCAGCGTACGGACCCGGGTTCTCAACTTGCGCGGGACTTTTGCGCTACGCGGTCAACCACCCTCACCAAGGCGACACGTCCACCTACCGGCCGGCGGATGCGCCGGCGAGCCGCCTGAGCCGTCTGGGGCAATGGCTCCGGGAGAACTTCTAAGCTCCAGTGAACATTGGAAGATACGGAGGCAGCAGCAAAATGACCATCAACCTCAGCGTCCCGATCGCCAACCCGACCCCCGAGCTCAAGCCGCGCATCACCGTCATCGGCGTCGGCGGCGCCGGCGGCAATGCGGTCAACAACATGATCCGCTCGCACCTGGAAGGCGTGGAGTTCGTCGTCGCCAATACGGACGCCCAGGCCATCGCCCAGGCCATCGCCGACCGGCGGATCCAGCTCGGCGTCACCGTCACGCAAGGGCTCGGCGCCGGCTCGCGCCCCGACATCGGCCGCATCGCCGCCGAAGAGGCGCTGGAAGAGATCATCGACGAGCTCCGCGGCTCCAACATGGTCTTCATCGCCGCCGGCATGGGCGGCGGCACCGGCACCGGCGCCGCGCCGGTGATCGCCCGGGCCGCCCGCGAGGCCGGGATCCTCACCGTCGGCGTCGTCACCAAGCCGTTCCACTTCGAGGGCGCGCACCGGATGCGCCTCGCCGAGCAGGGCATCGAGGAGCTCGAGCAGTTCGTCGACACCCTGATCATCATCCCCAACCAGAACCTGTTCCGGGTCGCCAACGAGCGGACCACCTTCGCCGACGCCTTCAAGATGGCCGACGACGTGCTCTACTCGGGCGTGCGCGGCGTCACCGACCTGATGGTGATGCCGGGCCTGATCAACCTCGACTTCGCCGACATCCGCGCGGTGATGAGCGAGATGGGCAAGGCGATGATGGGCACCGGCGAGGCCGAGGGCGACCGCCGCGCGCTGGACGCCGCCGAGGCCGCGATCTCCAACCCGCTGCTCGACGACGTCTCGATGAAGGGCGCCCGCGGGGTGCTGATCAACATCACCGGCGGCTCCGACATGACCCTGTTCGAGGTCGACGAGGCGGCCAACCGGGTGCGCTCGGAAGTCGATCCGGACGCCTTCATCATCTTCGGCTCCACCTTCGACGACGAGCTGCAGGGCAAGGTGCGGGTTTCCGTCGTCGCCACCGGCATGGACAGCGCCGCCGCCAAGCCCGCGACCACCAAGCTGAGCCTGGTGCAGAACAACGACGACGACCTGTCCAGCCTCGGCGGCATGGACGACGAGGGCGAGCAAGAAGCGGCGGCGATGCTGGCCACCGGCACCGACGACGGCGCGCCCATCGCCCGCGACGGCAACAGCCACGGCGGCCGGGCGACGCCTCAGGTCGAGGCCAAAGCCGCCTTCCGCTCCGAGGGCTTCGCCGACGACCCGCACATCCGCACCGAGCACCGCCGCAGCGACGACGTCTTCGGCGGCAGCAGCGAAGGCCATGGCGCCATGGAGCGGATGACCAGCCTGCTCGCCCGGGTGACCGGCGGCGGCCGGTCGGGGGTGAAGACTGGCAAGCCGGAGGAGAGCGAGCACACGGCTGAACCCGCGGCTCAGCAGGGCACGATGAAGGCGCCGCGCTTCGGCAGCGTCAGCCCGGAGGAGCGCCTGCCGCAGTCGAAGCCGGAGGAGGAGCTGCTCGACATTCCGGCGTTCCTCCGCCGCCAGGCCAACTGAACCGGGCCGCCGGGGTGCCGGTCGCGATCGCCGGGGCGCGGAAGTGCCCCGGCCCGTGCCGGCCGGTGGCTCCCGCTTCACCGGGTCAGGCTGAGACAGGCGGACGCTTTGCTTGGATCGGCCGGGAACGGTCATGATATAGTCGGCGTTCTTCATGGACGGTTGACTGAGCGAAGAGCGGGAATGGCGCTGATCCTGAACAGGCGGAGCGTGCCGGCGATCTTGTTGACGCTGGCTTTGGCGGCCGGTTGCGCCTCATCGGAGGACGAGGAATACGTCGAGCGGTCCGTCGAGGAGCTCTACTCCCGCGCCTCGACGGCCATGAACGACGGCGACTTCAAGAAGGCGGCTAAGCTTTACGACGAGGTGGAGCGCCAGCACCCCTACTCGCCGTGGGCCACCCACGCCCAGCTGCAGGCGGCCTACGCCCACTACGAGGCGAACGAATACGACGACGCCATCGCCGCGCTCGACCGCTTCATCGACCTGCACCCGGCCGACAAGGACGTCCCCTACGCCTACTACCTCAAGGGGCTCGCCTACTACGAGCGCATCTCCGACGCCGCGCGCGACCAGAAGATGACGGAGGACGCCAAACGCGCCTTCCAGGAGCTGATCAACCGCTATCCCGACAGCGACTACGCCCGCGACGCCAAGGTGAAGATCGACCTCGCCAACGACCATCTGGCCGGCCGCGAGATGGTCGTCGGCCGCTACTACCTCCACCGCGGCTACTATGTCGCGGCCATCAACCGCTTCCGCACGGTGCTGGAGAAGTACCAGAGGACCACCCACGTGCCCGAGGCGTTGCTCCGCCTGACCGAGTCCTACACCGCCCTCGGGCTGACCGAGGAGGCGCGCAAGACCGCCGCCATCCTCGGCTACAATTTCCCCGGCAGCGAGTGGTACGCCGACGCCTACGCCCTGGTGGAGAGCCGGGGCGGATGACGCGGCTCGGCGGCCCCGCGGCTCTTCCAGCCGATGCTTTCTGCGCTTTCCATTCGTGACATCGTTCTGATCGACCGGCTCGATCTGGAGTTCCAGCCGGGGCTGTCGGCGCTCACCGGCGAGAGCGGCGCCGGCAAGTCGATCCTCCTCGACGCCCTTGGCCTCGCCCTCGGCAGCCGGGCCGAGACCAGATTGGTCCGCCACGGCGCGGCGCAGGGATCGGTGAGCGCCGCCTTCGATCTCGCCCCTTCGCATCCGCTGCTCGCGGCCCTCGGCGAGCAGGGCATCGTGGTGGAGGACGGCGCGCTGGTGCTGCGCCGGATCGTCGGCGCCGACGGCCGCTCGCGGGCCTTCGTCAACGACCAGCCGGTGGCGGCCGGGCTGCTCCGGCAGATCGGCGACGGCCTGGTCGAAATCCACGGGCAGTTCGAAAACCAGCGGCTGCTGAGCCCCGCGACCCACCGCACCTTGCTCGACGCCTTCGCCGGCCTCGACGGGCTGCTCGGCGAGATCGCCGAGGTTTGGGCGCAAGCCGCCGCCGCCGATGCAGCATTGGCCGAGGCCGAGGCCGATCTGGCCGCCGCCCGCCGCGACGAGGAGTTTCTTCGTCATGCTCTGGCCGAGCTCGATGAGCTCGATCCCAAGCCGGACGAGGAGGACACCCTCGCCGAGGTCCGCGCCCGGCTGCTGAGCGGCGAGAAGATCGTCCAGGCGATGGCCGACGCCGCCCGGGCCTTGGCCGGCGAGGAGCCGCTGCCGGGTGCCGAGGCCTCGATTCAGAACGCGGTCCGCCCGCTGGAGCGCATCGCTGCTTTGGCCGGCGGCCAGCTCGACGGCGCCATCGAGGCGTTGGGCCGCGCCCGCGGCGAGGTGATCGAGGCGCAGGCGCAGATCGAGCGGGCGCTGGCGGAGCTGGATCTCGACCCGCGCCGGCTGGAGGAGACCGAGGAGCGGCTGTTCGCGCTTCGCGCGGCGGCGCGCAAGCATGGCTGCGCCGTCGCCAACTTGCCGGTGCTGCGCCTGGACTTGGGCGAGAGGCTCGCCAACCTCGACGACGGCGCCGCCCGGCTGGTGCGCCTGAAGGCCGAGGCGAAGGCCACGCACGCTGCCTACGACGCGGTGGCCGAGCGGCTGGGCGACGCCAGAAGGCAGGCGGCGGTGCGACTGGACGGCGAGGTCGCAGGCGAACTGCGGCCCCTCAACCTCGGCAAGGCGGTGTTCCGCACCGTGGTGCGCGCCCTTCCCGAAAGCGACTGGGGACCCCACGGCAAGGATCAGGTGGTCTTCGAGGTTGCCACCAATCCCGGCAGCCCCGCCGGACCGTTGAGCCGGATCGCCTCGGGCGGCGAGCTTGCCCGCTTCATGCTGGCCCTGAAGGTGGTCCTCGCCCAGGCCGACCCGGTGCCGACGCTGATCTTCGACGAGGTGGACGCCGGCGTCGGCGGCGCCGTCGCCGACGCGGTCGGCGAACGGCTCGCCCGTCTCGGCTGCGAGGTTCAGGTGCTGGTGCTGACCCACTCGCCGCAGGTCGCGGCGCGCGGCGCCCACCACTGGCGGGTGAGGAAAGCATCAAGCGACGGCGAGGCGCTGACCCGCATCGACGTGCTCGACCAGACGGAGCGCAAGGAGGAATTGGCGCGGATGCTGGCGGGTGCGCGGATCACCGACGAGGCTCGGGCCGCCGCCGCCAGCCTGCTGCTCAGACAGAGCGCATGAGCGCCGAGCTCAGGGCGATCCCGCCCGAGGACCTCGACCGCGCCCAGGCGGAAGCGGAGCTCGAGGCCCTGGCCGAGGAGCTCGCCGCCTACGACCGGGCCTACTACGTCGAGGACGCGCCGCTCGTCAGCGACGCCGACTACGACGCCCTGCATCGGCGCAGCGCCGCCATCGAGGCGCGCTTCCCCGACCTCGTGCGCGACGACAGCCCGTCGAAGCGCGTCGGCGCCGCCCCGGCGGAGGCTTTCGCCAAGGTCGTCCACCGCCGGCCGATGCTGTCGCTCAACAACGCCTTCAGCGACGCCGAGCTGATCGAGTTCGTGGCCCAGATCCGCCGCTTCCTCAAGGAGCTGAGCGACCCCGGCCAGGCGCTCGAGATGATGGCGGAGCCCAAGATCGACGGGCTCTCCGTCTCGCTCCGCTACGAGAGCGGACGCTTCGTCCGCGGCGCCACCCGCGGCGACGGCAGCATCGGCGAGGACGTGACCGCCAACCTCAAGACCCTTGCCGACATTCCCGAGGCCATCGCCGACGCGCCCACGGTCTTCGAGGTGCGCGGCGAGGTTTACATGAGCAAAAGCGACTTCGCGGCGCTGAACGATCGGCAACGGGAAGCGGGCGCCAAGGTCTTCGCCAACCCCCGCAACGCGGCCGCCGGCTCGCTGCGTCAGCTGGATCCCGCCATCACCGCCGAGCGGCCGCTGCGCTTTTTCGCCTACGCCGCGGGCGAGCTCTCCGAGCCGATGGCCGCCACCCACCATCATTTCCTCGCCCGGCTGCAGGGCTTCGGCTTTCCGGTGAACCCGCTTGCCAGGCTGTGCCACGACGAGGGCGAGATGCTCGCCTTCTATCACCAGCTCGCCGACCGGCGCGCCGCGCTCGACTACGACATCGACGGCGTCGTCTTCAAGGTCGATCGGCTCGACTGGCAGCAGCGGCTGGGCACCCTCAGCCGGGCGCCGCGCTGGGCGATCGCGCAGAAGTTCGAAGCCGAGCGGGCGCGGACCTTGCTTGCGGAAATCCGCATCCAGGTGGGCCGCCAGGGCACGCTGACGCCGGTGGCGGTGCTGGAGCCGGTGACGGTGGGCGGCGTGGTCGTCTCCCGGGCGACGCTGCACAACGAAGACGAGATTGGGCGCAAGGACATCCGCGAGGGCGACACGGTGATCGTCCAGCGGGCCGGCGACGTCATCCCCCAGGTGGTCGCCGTCGTTACCGAGCAGCGCCCGGCCGAGGCGCATCCCTACCGCTTCCCCGACCACTGCCCGGAGTGCGGCAGCCTCGCGGTGCGCGAAGACGGCGCCGCGGCGCGCCGCTGCACCGGCGGGCTGATCTGCCCGGCGCAGGCGGTGGAGCGACTGAAGCATTTCGTCTCGCGCGCCGCTTTCGACATCGAGGGGCTGGGGGCGCGGCACATCGCCGCCTTCCGCGCCGACGGCCTGATCACGACCCCCGGCGACATCTTCCGCCTGCACCTTCGCGAGGCCGAGATCGCGGCGCGAGCGGGCTGGGGCCCGCGCTCGGCGGCGAACCTGATCGCCGCCGTCGAGGCGCGGCGCAGGATCGCGCTCGAGCGCTTCGTCTACGCGCTGGGCATCCCCCAGGTCGGCCAAGCCACCGCCCGCCTGCTCGCCCGCCACTACGGCTCGCTCGCCGCCTGGCGGACGGCCATGGTCGCGGCCGCCGATCCCGCCTCGCTCGCCTACCTGGACCTCGACAACATCGACGGCGTCGGCCCCTCGGTCGCGGGCGACGTCGTCGCCTTCTTCGCCGAGCCGCACAACCTGGCCGTCCTCGACGACCTGCAGCGCGAGGTGACGGTCGAGGACTTCTCCGGACCCGAAACCGGCGCCTCTCCCATCGCCGGCAAGACCGTGGTCTTCACCGGCAGCCTCCAGACCATGACCCGAAACGAGGCCAAGGCCCGGGCCGAGGCCCTGGGCGCCAAGGTCGCAGGCTCGGTCTCGCGCAACACCGACTACGTCGTGATCGGCGCCGACGCCGGCAGCAAACGGGCGAAGGCCGAGGCCTTGGGCGTCGCCACGCTGGGCGAAGACGAGTGGCTGGCGCTGATCGCGCCGGAGGCCTGATAGAGAACCTGTGGTGCCTCGCCGCGAGAATTTTTCTCAACGTCATGACCGTTCTGTTACGGCCATCCATCCTCAATCGATCCCCGGAACAAGGCCGGGGGTGACGAGTAGTGAGTTTTCCGGATGCATTGACGCTGCTTGCGGGTTTGGCTGCGTCAGCCTGATCACGAGTCGCTTGGCCTCCGGCTAATCCGACCTCCGCGGCCCGCCCTCCGGGCCCGCCGGAGCCTTCGGCCGGAGCACGTGGTGGTGGTCGGCGGCATAAAGCCGGCTGTCTGCGAAGCCTTCGTCTGCAAGCACCCGCCCGACCAGGATCAGCGCCGTGCGGGTGATCCCTGCGGCCTTCACCTGCTCGCGGATGTCGACAAGCCGGCCGCGCAGCACCCGCTCGTCAGGCCAGCTCGCGCGGTAGACCACGGCCACCGGGCAGTCCTCGCCGTAGTGGGGCACAAGGTCGCGGACCACGCGGGCGAGGTTGGTGACCGAGAGGTGGATGGCCAGCGTTGCGCCGCTTGTTGCAAGCCGCTCCAACTGCTCGCCGGGCGGCATCGCCGAGCTGCGGGTCGCGGTGCGGGTGAGGATCACCGTCTGGCTGACGCCGGGAAGGGTCAACTCGCGCTTCAGGCTGGCGGCGGCGGCGGCATAGGCGGGAACGCCTGGGGTGATGTCGTAGGCGATGGCGAGCGCGTCGAGCCGGCGCATCTGCTCGGCCACGGCGCCGTAGAGCGAGGGGTCGCCGGAATGCACCCGGGCGACGTCGTGGCCGGCGGCATCGGCCGCCCGCATCTCCTCGACGATCTGGTCGAGATGCAGGGGCGCGGTGTCAATCACCCGCGCCCCCGCCGGGGCCTCGGCCACCACTTCGGCCGGGACCAGCGAACCGGCGTAGAGCACGACCGGCGACGTGCGGATCAGGTTCAGCCCGCGCACGGTGATGAGGTCAGGCGCGCCCGGACCGGCGCCGATGAAGTGTACGGTCATCCCGCGTCCGCCTCGGCACGCTTTTGCGCGTAGCCCCGGGGGGTATAGACCCAGCGGCTCATGCCGCGGGTGACGAGCCGGGTCTGGCTGTTGCCGATGAGGATCACCGTCAGCATGTCAGCCCGCTCCGGCGCCAGCGCCTCCAGGGTGATCACCTCCACCCGCTCGCCCTCGCGGCCGAGGTTGCGGGCCAGAACCACCGGCGTTCCGGCCGGGCGGTGACGCAGCAGGATGGCGCGGGCGGCGACGAGCTGGTCCTGCCTGCGCTTCGACACCGGGTTGTAGAGGGCGACGACGAAGTCGCCGGCGGCGGCCGCGGCCAGCCGGCGCTCGATCTCGGCCCAGGGCGTGAGCAGGTCCGAGAGCGAGACGGTGCAGAAGTCGTGCCCGAGCGGGGCGCCGATCCGGGCGGCGGCCGCCTGCAGCGCCGAGATGCCGGGCGCCACGGTGATCTCGATCCGGTTCCACTCCGGCCGGTTCTCCACCTCGAGGCACTCGAAGGCGAGGGTTGCCAGCGCGTAGATCCCGGCGTCGCCCGAGCTCACCAGGCAGACCCGGCGCCCGGAGGCGGCGAGGTCGAGCGCCCGGCGCACCCGCTGCTCCTCCTCCGCCAGTTCAGAGGTGTGGCAGGCCTTGCCGGCGACGAGGTCCGCGATCAGGTCGAGATAGAGGCCGTACCCGACAACGTCGTCGGCCGCGGCCAGGGCGGCGGTGGCCTCGGGGGTGCGCCACGACCTCTGGCCGGGGCCGATGCCGACGATGGCGAGCCGGCCGCGCGGTCGCCCGGCCCGGGCGGGGTCGATGTCGAAGCGGGCGCGGGCGACGGCGCAGGTCGCCTGCGCCGACTTGGTCTTGGTAACGAACAGGCTCGCCTCGGCGCCGGCGGCGGCCAAAGCCGCACCCTCGGCGACGCCGTGGCAGCCCACCTCCTGGAACACGACCTCCGACGGGGTCGCCAGCCGCGGCCGCTCCCGCTCCAGCTCCTCGGCGCTGAAGAAGCGGGCCGGCACGCCCAGGCGCTCGGCCAGCGCATGCACCGCCGGCTCGTCCGCCTTCAGATCCAGCGAGGCGACGCAGGCGACGGCGCCGGCGGCGAGGCCACGGGTGGCGAGCGTGGTGTCCACGAGCTCGATCAGCTCCCCAGGCGCCGCGCCGCGGGCGCAGCCGACTCCCACCACCAGCACCGGCGGATGCATCACCAGCGTCGTGGGCAAGAGCTGGGTCTTTCGGTCGGTGACGCGAACGCCCAATGCACCGGCCTCCGCCGTGCCGTCGACGAAGCGGGCGCGCGAGCTTCTGAGCCAGGTGCCGTCGCCGGCTGCGACCGAAAGATGCACCGGCCGATCGGCGAGCAGCGCCGCGGTGATGGTTTTCGCCACTTGCGGATTGGCGAGCCGCCAGCCCGGCGGCGGATCGTCCAAGGCAAGGCCAAGGCGAACGTCGCCGCCGGTGGTCACTGCCGCCACCCCGGCCAGCGCCTCGGCGATCGCCGCGG
Source organism: Rhodospirillales bacterium (assembly GCA_034382075.1). Classification (GTDB taxonomy): domain Bacteria; phylum Pseudomonadota; class Alphaproteobacteria; order Rhodospirillales; family Defluviicoccaceae; genus JAEULH01. The sequence continues at coordinate 813 of JAXMOZ010000004.1, read as the reverse complement.
CAAACGCATTGGCCCCGTGATGGCCGCCCAGCAAAGGAACCGCGCAGGCGCCTGTCTCCGCCACCGCGACAACCGGCGGTTCTGCGCGCTTGTCGCTCAAGAGCGGCGCCAGCGCCCGGATCAGGATGCCGGCGGCGCAAATGCCGACGATGGGCGCGCCTTCGGCAAACAGCGCGCGGAGATGCGCGGCCGTGTCCGCAAACGTCTCGTCGCCGTCGTCGGCACGGCCGGCGAGGCCATGGACCCGGCTCTGCGGCAGCACCGGCTGCAGCCGCTTCGCTAAAGCGAGCCCGCCAGGCGACAGCGCCACCAGCACCGCGCCGACAGGCAGCCGGTCCGCGTCCACGACCCCTGGTGCGGCCGCTTCTTCCCCGGCCTCGGGCCTGCGGACCAGGACCATGGAAAAGTAAGGCGCGTTCTTGCGCTCGCCGGCCGCCTCCAGCGACAGGACCACCTCATCTGGCATTGTCGCCCGCTCGACGTACCGGGCGCTTTCGGCGAGCCCGAGCCGCGACAGCACCCGGCGCACCTTCGCCAGGTGGCGGCCGACCTTCATGATCGCGGCGGCGTCGGTTAGCGCCAGGCGGGCGGCGAGCTCGTCTTCGGGCAGGGTCGCCGGCAGCACCGTCAGGATGTCGTCGCGGGACGCAAGCCAGGTGCCGGCGGCGGCGGCGACCGCGCCCAGGGACGAGACGCCCGGCACGACGCGGGTGGGATGAGACGGCGCCAGCCGCTGGTAGAGGTACATGAAGGAGCCGTAGAGGAAGGGGTCGCCCTCGCAGAGCACGGCGACGTCGCGCCCGGCGTCGAGGT
>JAXMOZ010000003.1:0-105562 GCA_034382075.1 Rhodospirillales bacterium | reverse complement strand
GCGAAACCCCTCGTGGCCAGCGGTCATCGAACCGCATCAACAGGCCGGATACATGACCGCTCCAGACCCGATCGCCGAAGCCGCTCCAAAACCCCTTGCCACCCGGGGGCCGTCCATACATGACGGCGTGTAGCGTCAGCGGGAGCGGCCTCGAGCCGTTCGGCGAACATCCTGAGCCAGCCCATCCGGCTTTCCAGCAGCGCCATGTCGTGGTCGAGCCAGAGGACCAGGCAGCCCTCGTCGCCGGCGTGGGCGTCGCGAAGGTCGCGCAGCCGCGTCAGCTCACGCTCGCACACCTCGGCCAGCAGCCGAACCTGGGCGGTCCGCTCGTTCACGTCGAGCAGATGCAGGAAGCGGAACTTCAGCGCGATGACGAGCTTGGTAAGCTCGGTGGAGGAGGGGCGGACGTTCGCCAGCAGCAACTGGCGAAGCTCTCTGCGGCCGTCCTCGGTGATCCTCAGGACCGCCTCGTCGCCAGCGCCCTCGACGGTTTCGACCAGCCCCTCGTAGCGGAGAAGCTCGATGGAATGGCCCATGATCTCGGGAGTCGGGCCGATGATGCGGCTGATGAAGTGGCGAATGGCGACGGCGAGATCGCTGTAGCGCCGCTCTTCCAGCGCCAGCGTGCCGAGCGCGCACAGCCGGATGGACTCCTTCGGCGTCAGCGTCTGGTCGGCATACATGCGGCATCGCTCCTACCCAGGCACCGAGAACCTGCGTAGATGATGGGTCGCCCGACCGGCAATGTCCACCGGACATGACCGACACATGTTTGCCGTTGCTACGGCAAGAGCTGCCGCGGGCTCAGTCTGAGCTGACGCACAGGAGACAAGGACACGTCATCGCCAGCCGCGAGCGGCGTGGCGATCCAGAGACACAGACTGGATTGCTTCGGAGGCTAACGCCTCCTCGCAATGACACCCTTCCCTATGCTGCGCCTCTCAGGCGGCTTCGCGCAGCTCCAGTCGGCGCCAGACGTCGCGCATGGCCTCGACCAGGTGATCCATGTGGGCGTCGGTGTGCAGCGGCGTCGGGGTGAAGCGCAGCCGCTCGGTGCCCTTGGCGACGGTCGGGTAGTTGATCGGCTGGACGTAGATGCCGTGGCGCGACATCAGCTCGTCGCTGGCGCGCTTGCACAGCACCGGGTCGCCGACCATGACCGGGACGATGTGGCTTTGGCTGTCCATCACCGGCAGCCCGGCCTCGGCCAGGCGGCGCTTGAGCGTCGCCGCCCTCTCCTGATGGCGGATCCTGACCTCGTTGTTGGCCTTGAGGTGGCGGAGGCTGGCCAAGGCGCCGGCGGCGATGGCGGGCGGCATGGCGGTGGAGAAGATGAAACCGGCGCCGTAGCTGCGGACGAAGTCGCAGAGCGCCGCCGATCCGGCGATGTAGCCGCCGACGGTGCCGACCGCCTTGGCCAGCGTCCCCTGGATCACGGTGAGCCTGGACATCACTCCGTCGCGCTCGGCGACCCCGCCGCCGCGCGGGCCGTACATCCCGACCGCGTGTACCTCGTCGAGGAAGGTCATCGCCCCATAGCGGTCGGCGACGTCGCAGATCTCGGCGATCGGGGCGATGTCGCCGTCCATGGAATAGACCGACTCGAAGGCGACCAGCTTCGGCCGCTCCGGATCGATGTCGGCGAGCAGGCTCTCCAGGTGGGCGACGTCGTTGTGGCAGAAGATCCGCTTCTCGGCCTTGGAATGGACGATGCCCTCGATCATCGAGTTGTGGTTCATCGAGTCGGAGATCACCACACAGTCGGGCAGCCCGCGGCAGATGGTGCTGAGCGCGGTCATGTTGGCGATCCAGCCGGAGCCGAACAGCAGCGCGGCTTCCGTTCCGTGCCAGTCGGCGAGCTCGCCCTCGAGGACCACGTGGACGTGGTTGGTGCCGGAGATGTTGCGGGTACCGCCGGCGCCGGCGCCGTAGCTGTTCACCGCCTCGCGCATGGCGGCGAGCACCGCCGGGTGCTGGCCCATGCCGAGGTAGTCGTTGGAGCACCACACGGTGATCTCGCGAACCTCACCGCCAAGGTGGCAGCGGGCGGTGGGGAAGCTGCCCGCCTGCCGCTCGAGTTCGGCGAACACCCGGTAGCGACCCTCGCGACGCAGCCGGTCGATCTGCTCCGAAAAGAATGCTTGGTAGTCCATCCCGCTTTCGCTCCCGCGACCCGTTCGTTTCAACTCCCGTGCCGGCCGGTATCGGTTGTGGTCCGTTGGTCCGGCCGAACCCTCATGCCGCCAGGCGTTCCCGTTGCACCCAGGCGAAGGTCTCCTCCAGCGCTCGGCCGAAGCGAGCCAGCATTTCCTCGATGTCGTCCTTGCCGATGATCAAGGGCGGGGAGAAGGCGACGACGTCGCCGGGCAGCGCCCGCACGATCAGCCCGTGGGCCTCCGCCCGCTTGACCAGGTAGGGAGCGACCGCATGCGCCGGCTCGAACGACAGCTTGGTCGCCTTGTCGCGGACCAGTTCCACCGCCGCGACCAGGCCGATGCCGCGCACCTCGCCGATCAGCGGGTGCTCCGCGTAGCGGCGCAAGCCCTCCTGCAGGACCGGCGAGACCGAGCGAACGTGCCCGACGATGTCGCGCTCCTCGTAGATGGCGAGTGTCTCCAGAGCCACCGCGGCGGCGACCGGATGACCGGAATAGGTGAAGCCGTGGCCGAAGATGCCGATCTTGTCGCTTTCCGCGACCATCGCCTGGTAGATCGGCTCGGAAACCATGGTTGCCGAGATGGGGATGTAGCCTGACGACAGCGCCTTGGCGCAGGTGATGATGTCGGGGGTGATGGCGAAGGTCTGCGAGCCCCACCTCTGCCCGGTCCGGCCGAAGCCGCAGATCACCTCGTCGGCGATCAGCAGCACCTCGTGGCGGGCGAGCACCGCCTGGATCTTCTCGAAGTAGGTGGCGGGCGGGACGATCACGCCGCCCGCGCCCATCACCGGCTCGGCGATCATCGCCGCGACCGTGTGCGGGCCCTCCGCCTGGATCAGCCGGTCGAGCCGCTCGGCGAGCCGGGTGGCGAAGTCCTCCTCGCTCTCCTCGGCGGCGGCGACACGGTAATGATGCGGGCAGTCGGCGTGCAGGATCCGCGCGATCGGCAGGTCGAAGTCGCGGTGGTTGGCGGGAAGGCCGGTGAGGCTGGCCGAGGCGACGGTCACCCCGTGGTAGCCCTTGTGCCGGGAGATGATCTTCTTCTTCTCCGGGCGGCCGAGGGCGTTGTTGTAGTACCAGACCAGCTTGACCGCGGTGTCGTTGGCCTCGGAGCCGGAGTTGGCGAACAGCACCTTGGACATCGGCACCGGCGCCATCGCGATCAGCTTCTCGGCGAGGTCGATGGTGGGCGCCGGGGCCTTGCCGCCGAAGCCGTGGTAGAAGGGCAGGCGGCGCATCGCCTGGCTGGCGGCGTCGGCCAGCCGCGGTTCGCTGAAGCCCAGCGCCGTGCACCAGAGCCCCGCCATGCCCTCGATATAGGCATTGCCGGCGTCGTCGTAGACGCGCACGCCCTCGCCGCGGGTGATGATCAGAGGCCCGGTCTCGCGGTGACGCTTGAGGTTGGTGTAGGGATGGATGCAGTAGGCGATGTCGCGGGCGGCAGCGGAGTTGGGCGCCGGCGCCGCCTCGGCCTCAGGGCTCATTCATCAAGACTCCCGTCATTGCGCGCCGACGGGACACTACCCTTCGGCCAAAGCCCCCATCCCATCATAGCTTAGGCCGTTGCCGCGGCGTGTCGGCCGAGCCGCGCGGCCCTTGCTTTGCATCGCGATCTCGCTTGCATCACCATATAGCATCGCGCGCAGATTGGGATCGCCGTTTGGCGAGCCGAAAAAGAATGGATGCAGGGATAGTACGCCGGGAGGGACGGCAGGACGGGCGGCAGGACGGTCTGCGGGACGGCGCCGCGGCCGGGGCCGACCCGATCATCGTCCGCCTGCGCGGGATCGAGAAGACCTTCGACGGCGAGGCATTGGTCGTGCGCGGCGTCGACCTCGACATCCGCCGCGGCGAGTTCCTGACCCTGCTCGGACCTTCGGGCTCGGGCAAGACCACCATCTTGATGATGCTCGCCGGTTTCGAGACGCCGACCCGCGGCGAGATCGTCATCGACGGCCGGCCGGTGGGCAAGCTGCCGCCGCACAAGCGCGACATCGGCATCGTTTTCCAGAGCTACGCCCTGTTCCCGCACATGAGCGTGGCCGAGAACCTCTCCTTCCCCCTGCAGGTGCGCAAGCGCCCGCGCGGCGAAATCCGCGAGCGGGTGGAGCGGGCCTTGAGCATTGTCCGCCTGGAAGGGTTGGGCGCCCGCCGGCCGAACCAGCTTTCGGGCGGCCAGCAGCAGCGGGTGGCGCTGGCCCGCGCCCTGGTCTTCGAGCCGAAGCTGGTGCTGATGGACGAGCCCCTTGGCGCGCTCGACAAGCAACTTCGCGAGCACATGCAGCTCGAGATCAAGCACATCCACGAGAGGCTCGGCGTCACCTTCGTCTACGTCACCCACGACCAGACCGAGGCCCTGACCATGTCCGACCGGGTGGCGGTGATGAGCCAAGGCGTGATCGAGCAGCTCGACACCCCGGAGCGGGTCTACGAGGCGCCGCTGAACGCTTTCGTCGCCCACTTCATCGGCGAGAACAACCGCCTGCCCGGGCGCGTGCTCGCTTGCGCCGGCGAAACCTGCACCGTCGAGGTCGCCGACGGCTGGCGCATCGAGGCGCTTGCCATCGGCAAGGGCGCGGTTCCCGGGGCGGCGACGACGGTGAGCCTGCGCCCGGAGCGGGTGCAGATGGGCGAGGCGGCGGCGGCGTGCGCCAACCGGTTCGACGCCGAGGTAATCGAGCTCGTCTACCTCGGCGACCATACCCGGATGCGCCTCGCCGCCTGCGGCCAGGACGGCTTCGTGCTCAAGGTCGCCCACTCGGCGGGTCCGCCCCACCTCCGCCCGGGCGAGCGGATCAGCATCGGCTTTGCCATCGAGGATTGCCGGGCGCTCGACGAGGCCTGAGGGCGCGGCTTGCGACGGTCAGCCGCTTTCACCATCCTGGTGACAGATCCCCTTCGCGACTGTATACTACTCGCAAAAGGGGGTGCGTCAGCTTCTCCCGGTCGGTGAATACTGGGCGCGTCCCCGGCGCCGCCATCAGCAAAACGGCGGTGCGACACGGAGGAGGCGTTCATGATCCAGCGCTACCTGTGCTTGGGCGTGCTTGCGGCGAGCGTTGCCGGCCCTACCACAGCCATGGCTCACGGCCCCATGGAGGGAACCGCCGCTGCGGCCACGCCGGCGGCCGCAACCGCCGCGCCGGGCGGCGACGCGATCCCGGCGAACCTGCTGGCCGCCGTCTGCGGGATGCACGGCCACCATGACGCCGCGAACTTCCAGCGCCGGGTCGACCTCGCCCGGATCCTGCTTGCGCGAGCCGATGCCGGCGCGAAAGCGCCCGAGGCCCCGCCGCTGTTCGCCGACCTCGGCGGCCACTCCTACCCGATCACCACGGCGTCGGCGGAGGCGCAGCGGTATTTCGACCAGGGGCTCCGTCTGGCCTACGCCTTCAACCATCCGGAGGCGCTTCGCGCCTTCCGCGCGGCGCAGCGCATCGATCCGGGCTGCGCGCTCTGTTTCTGGGGCGAGGCCTACGCCCTTGGGCCCAACATCAACGCGCCCATGGACGGCGAAGCGATCGCGCCGGCAATGGCGGCGACGGAACGGGCCATGGCCCTGCGGGCTGGGGCAACCGACCGCGAGCGGGCGCTGATCGAGGCCCTCGCTCACCGCTACTCGGCCGATCCCGCCGCCGACCGGCCCGCGCTCAACGGCGCCTACGCCGAGGCCATGGCCGAGGTCGCGAGGCGCTTCCCCGGTGATCCGGACATCCTCTCGCTCTACGGCGACGCGCTGATGAACCTCTCGCCCTGGGACTACTGGGAAAAGGACGCCCGCACCCCGAAGCCGGCTCAGGCGGAGTTGTTGCCGGCATTGGAGAAGGCCCTGGCGGGAGACCCTCGCCACCCCTACGCCATCCACCTCTATATCCACGCGGTCGAGGCCTCGACCACGCCGGAACGGGCCGAGCCCTACGCCGACCGGCTGGCGGCGCTGATGCCGGGTGCGGGCCACATGGTCCACATGCCCGCGCACATCTACTTCCGCGTCGGTCGGTTCGCCGACTCGATCGCCATCAACAGGGACGCGGTGGCGGCAGACGAGGCGTACGTTGCGCAGGTGGAGCCCAACAGCCTCTACCCCTACAGCTACTACCCGCACAACGTCCACTTCCTGCTGGAATCGGCGCGGATGGCGGGCGACGGGACGACCGCGCTGGCGGCGGCGGAGAAGCTTCCGGGCGTTCTTTCCGACGACGTCGCCGCGCAGGTTCCCTGGGTTCAGCTCATCAAGGCCGCCCCCTACTTCGCCCACGCCCAATTCAGCGACCCGGAGGTGACGCTGGCGCTGCCGGACCCCGGCGACCGCTTCCCATACGTCCGGGCGATGTGGCACTACGCCCGCGGTGTCGCCCATGCCGCCGCAGGTGAGACGGACGCGGCGCGAGCGGAAGCCGAGGCCATTGCCCGCATCGCCGCGGAGAGCGACTTCCAGCCGCTGATCGAGGGCGGCGTGCCGGCGCCGGACCTGCTGCGTCTGGCGCGGCTGATCGTGGCCGGGCGGATTGCTCAACATCAAGGAGATGCGCGCGCCGCCATTGCCGCGTTCGAGGAGGCTGCGGCGATCGATCGGGCTCTGCCCTACCTGGAGCCGCCCTTCTGGTACTACCCGGTCGATCAATCCCTCGGCGCCGCGCTGCTGCGTTCCGGGCGGGTCGAGGAGGCCGAGGCAGCCTTTCGCGCCGCGCTCGATCGCTATCCCGGCAACGCCTGGGCGCTCTATGGCATGAGGGAGGCAGCCCGGCACAGGGGCGACCGGCTGGCCGCGGACGAGGCCGACCGGCTGCTCGAGGAGAAATGGCTGGGAGCACAGGATGGCTTGGCGCTGTCGCGGCTTTAGTTAGCCGGAGGAAGCGCCTCAGACTAGCCGCTGCGGGAGGCGGGCTCGCGGCCGCGAGCGGCGACGGCTGTTTCGCCGGAGGGGCGCAGCGTCCCGGCGGCGGCTTCGGCGTCGCCCTCGGCCGTGTCCGCGTCCGCGTCCACCTTGGGCAGCAGCGTCCATTGCGACCGTCGGTTGCGCATCACCGCAGTGAGCAGCATTCTGGTGTTCATCCGCCCCTCTTCCCTTGTGCGCTTCGTGCGGTTCGACCGCTTGTCCGTCGGCGGATGTAGCACGTCCCGCACTGCAACAAAATCTTCATCTCCTCCGCTTAGGCTGTTTCGGCCATGAAAGCTTCAGCCGACGACGGCCTCATCTCCACCGAAGACGCGTACGCCATGGGCTACCGGCACATCGCCGACCTGGCGCGGATCAACCAGATCGCCGAGCTCGTCCGCAGCGATCACCCCGACGCCGAGGCGCTGCGCCTGCTCGCGGCCTGGCGCGAGGGGGCGATGATGGCGCAGGCGATGATCGAGCGCGCCCGCACCACGCTGCAGTAGCGCCCGAGGGCTGAGGCTGTGCGCGGCGGATGACCGGAGCCTCGTCTTCTGGTATCCCTTTGGGTGTGTTACGCCCTTAAGCCTCCTCACCTCGGCGCGGCCCCCAGCTTGAACGGCATCTTCTTCGCCCTGATCGCCACAGCCTTCGCCGTCGCCGCCGGCCGCGAGCTGTTTGGTATCGTCCCCGCCGGCGACCCGTCGGCGATGCAGGCTCTGACCACCGCCGTCATCGACGGCGCCCGGAGCGCGGTCGAGCTCGCCATCGGCCTGATCGGGGTCATGGCGCTGTTCTTAGGCGTGATGAAGGTGGGCGAGGCGGCCGGCCTGCTGGTCACCATCGCCCGGCTGGTCCGGCCGCTGATGACCCGGATGTTTCCGCAAGTGCCGCCCGAGCACCCGGCCATGGGGGCGATGATCATGAACATCTCCGCCAACGTGCTGGGCCTCGGCAACGCTGCGACGCCCTTCGGCATCCGCGCCATGCAGGAGTTGGACCGGCTCAACCCGCTCAAGGGGACGGCGACCAACGCCATGGTGCTGTTCCTCGCCATCAACACCTCCAGCGTCACCCTGCTGCCGACCGGCGTGATCGGCCTGCGCGCCGCCGCTGGCTCGGCCGATCCGGCCGGGATCCTGCCGACGACGCTGTTCGCCACCATCTGCTCGACGAGCGTCGCGATCGTCATGGCCAAGCTCTTGGAGCGGGTTTGGCCGATGAGCCCCAAGGGCTCGGAACCGCAGGCGCCAGCCGACGCGGTCCCCGACGACGGCGCCGAAGCCGGTTTCCAGGAGGCGCTGGACGAACCGGGGCAGGGGACGGCGGAGCCTGAACCCGTCGGCCCCGGCTACCCGCCGGCGGTGGCCTTTGCGGTTCTCGCCGCTGTCATCGCGATCATTCCCTTGAGCATTCTCTATGGCCGCGAGGCGGCGCCGTGGATCGTTCCGGGGATCATCGTCGGCCTGCTCGCCTTGGGCGTTGCCCGGCGGGTGCGGATCTACGAGGTGTTCATCGAGGGCGCGCGCGACGGCTTCCAGGTGGCGATCCGGATCACCCCCTACCTGGTCGCCATCCTCGTCGCGGTCGCCATGTTCCGCGAAAGCGGCGCGCTCGATCTTCTGGTCACGCCGCTCGGCGGCCTCACCGGCCCGCTCGGCCTGCCGGCGGAGGCCTTGCCGATGGCGCTGCTGAGGCCGCTGTCCGGCTCCGGCGCCTACGGCATCCTCGCCTCCATCATCAACGACCCGGCGATCGGCCCGGACAGCTACGTCGGCTACCTGGTCAGCACCATCCAGGGGTCCACCGAGACCACCTTCTACGTCCTCGCCGTCTACTTTGGCGCCGTCGGCGTCCGCAGGCTGCGCCACGCCATCGTCGCCGCCCTTGTCGCCGACGCCGCCGGCATCGCCGGCTCCGTCGTCATCTGCTCCATCCTCTACGGCTGAGCCGGCTTCGAAGTGACGCTCGCCACCGTCTTGTTGCCGTGGCAAGAGAAGGCACCAATGCTCGGGAGCTTCGGATGCTGGATGCCTGGGCGCGACGTCTCATCGACCCGCCGCTGCATCGGGTCGGCCGCGTTCTTGCCGAGCTCGGCGTCGGCGCCAACACCGTCACGCTTCTCGGCTTTGCCGCCGGAGTGGCAAGCTTCCCGGCACTGATCTGGCAGCAGGATACCCTGGCGCTGGTCTGCATCGTCCTCAACCGCCTGGCGGACGGGCTCGACGGCGCCATTGCCCGGGTTCGCGGCGCGACCGACCTCGGCGGCTTCCTCGATATCGTCCTCGACTTCATCGTCTACGCCGGCGTTCCCGTCGCCTTCGCCATCGGCCGCCCGGAACACGCTTTAGCCGCGGCCATCCTGGTGTTCTCCTTCGTCGGCACGATGGCCTCCTTCCTCGCCTTTGCCATCATCGCCGCCAAGCATGGCCTCACGAGCAGCCGGCGGGGCGCGAAGTCGATCTACTACCTCGGCGGCATTGCCGAGGGCAGCGAGACCATCCTGTTTCTCGTCCTGATCTGCCTGTTTCCAGGCGCCTTCGCCTGGTTCGCCGGCGCTTTCGCCGTCGCCTGCTGGCTGACGACGGTGGGACGGGTGGCCGCAGCCGTCGGCGCGTTCGGCCGCTGAGGGAAAGTGCCGTCGCTGGGCCGGTCAATATCGTAGGTGTTCGCGCGCAAAACGGGTATCGTCGCGGCCCGCTGCCGGGGAGGCTCCGGCGCAAGCGGGCAATCAACGCAAAGACAAGGGGACGTCAACGATGAAAATGCACAAGCGGGTTCTGATGGTGTCGGCCGTCTGCCTGATGGCAGCGGGGGGCCTCGCCGGCTGCTCCGGCAACGGCTCCAAGGACGTGATGCGCGCGACCGAGGCGCCGCCGACGGTGGTGGGGCGCGACCTCATCCAGACGACGGCGACCGTACAGGACATCAACTACAAGACCCGGATGGTGACGCTGCGCGGCGTCCAGGGGCAGATGGCGACGGTGAAGGTGAATGATCCGGCCATCGACCTGACCAAGGTGAAGAAGGGCGACGTGGTCGACCTCGCGTTTTACAACGCGCTCGCGATCAACGTGGTCGGCCCCGGAGAGGCCGCTCCCGGAGTGACGGGGATGTCGGATCGGGCGCGCTCGGCCCCGGGCGAGGCGCCGGCCACCGGCGTGGTCGACCAGACCACCGTCACCGCGCGGGTCATCGAGATCGACCAGTTGGCGCACACGGTGACCTTCCAGGGGCCGGAAGGCGGCACCCGGACGGTGCAGGTGAGGAACCCCGAGCTGCAGCAGAAGATGAAGGGGCTGAAGGTCGGCGACCTGGTGCAGTTCACCTTCACCGAAGCGGTCGCGGCGAGGCTGCAGCCGCGCGCCGGGAGCTAGAGCGAGGCGCGATCAGGTCGGATCGGACCTTGTAGCGCCTCGTTGCGAGGACGTCGTTTCCCGGCGTCATCGCCGTGCTCGTCCACCCTCAGATCGACCCCCGGAACAAGTCCGGGGGTGACGAGTCGGGGTTGCCCAAACGGGACGAGTCTCACGGAGGTGCTGCGGCTTACCCCGCGGCCTCGGTGAAGCTCGGCTCGCAGCTGATCGGCGTCGACAGCGAGTTGGCGACGAAGCAGCGGTGGTGCGCCTCGGCATGCAGCGCCCGTGCCCGCTCTCGATCGGAGCCAGGGGCAAGGGTGATCCTCGGCGTGAGCAGGATGGCGCGAAACCGCCCGCCGCCGTCGGCGTCTTCGACCATGACGCCGGTGGCGGCATCCTCGTAGGCGGTCACGACGATGCCGGCGTCGGCGCAGAGGTGCAGATACATCAGCATGTGACAGGCGGACGCCGCGGCGACCAGCAGCTCCTCCGGATTGTGGCACCCCGGGTCGCCCCGAAACGCCGGATCCGACGAGCCCCGGATCGCGGCCTTTCCGGCAACCTCGATCGTATGCTCGCGGCCGTAGGCGCGGTAACTCCCGGTGCCCTGGCCGCGATTGCCGGTCCAGCGCAGGGCCGTCTGATAGCGGTGTTCCCGACCGCCAGCGCTCGTCATTCGCCGCCCTCCTTCCTCCTGGCGTCGGCCCATTCTGCCAGACCGAGGGCAAAGCTCCGAATGAAACGCAAATGCCACATCCGCGCGCTTGTGCAGAGCGGCCGGAGGGCCTACCTTCGGCATCGGGTAGTGTTTGATGCTTCTGTTCAGGTTGCCGCTTCGCCCTCCGGGGCTCGCGAACTGCCGAAACGACGTTGAAGCTATCTCGCGCCCCGGCATGTTGCCCGGCGCGGTTTTCTCTGTGAGGACTTACGAACGTGACGACCGGAACGGTGAAGTGGTTCAACCCCACGAAGGGCTTCGGGTTCATTCAGCCGGACAGCGGCGGCCCCGATGCATTCGTGCATATCTCGGCGGTGGAGCGGGCAGGGCTCAGCAGCCTGAACGAAGGTCAGCGGGTCAAGTACGACCTGGTGGCCGGACGCAACGGCAAGAGTTCGGCCGAGAATCTGTCGATCGCCAACTGACCGCAAGGTCGGTTTGCTGAACGCGGAGCCCCCGGGGACGCAAATCCCCGGGGGCTTTTCGATTCCGGCCCCGCCCGGCCCGGTCACGCTGGCCGGAAACCGGGGTTGCGCCTTCGCGCGCGTCAGCGTCGCCGAGCCTTGCCCTAAGGCTGGGCTTCCAGCGCGCGCACCAGCGCCGCGGCCAGCATCTTCGGCGTGTAAGGCTTGGTGAGGACCTGGGCGCCGTACCTGGACTCGCCATTGCCGTATCCGGTGGCCAGCACGAACGGGATGTCGCGCGCGGCCAAGGCGTCGGCGATGGCGTCGCTGCGCTCGCCCTCGATGTTCACGTCGAGAATGGCGACGTCGATGGCCTCATCCACCGCCAGGCCGAGGCCGTCGGCGAGCCGGTAGGCCGGGCCGACGACGATGGCGCCGAGCCCCCGCAGCACGTCCTCCAGCATCGCCGCGACGATGAATTCGTCCTCGACGAGCAGGATGCGCTTGCCTGACAGCGCGCCGGCGGCGGCGCTCATCCCCCCTCGCCCGAGGGCGCTGGCAGCGCCCCCTCCAGGATCACGACCAGCCCCTCTGGACGGAAGTCCATGTCCACCCGGCCCTCGAACTCGTGCGCCAGCGCCTGCTCGATGATGCGCGAGCCGAAGCCTTCGTGTTCGGGCGCCACCACCGGCGGCCCGCCGCTTTCGTGCCAGCGGAGCCTGATGGCCGGGCGCTCTCCCTGTGTCGCCTCCCAGGTCAGCTCCACCCGGCCTGCCGGCACCGACAGCGCCCCGTACTTCATCGCGTTGGTGCAAAGCTCGTGCAAGGCCATGGCCAGCGTCACCGCCTTCTTCGGCGGCAGGACGACATAAGGCCCCGCCATCCGGATCCTCGCCGCCTCGGCAAACGAGGCCGCCGTGGTCTCGCGCGCCAGCTCCTCCAGCGAGGCCTGCTGCCAGTTGAGCCGCGACAGCAGGTTGTGCGCGGCGGCAAGGGCCGCCAGCCGGTTCTGGAACGCCGTGACCAGATCGCCCGGAGCCTCTGCGGCCCGGAAGGTCTGCTGGGCAATGGCCTGCACCACCGCCAGGGTGTTCTTGACCCGGTGGTTGAGCTCGTTGACCAGAAGTTGGCGGTGCTCCTCCGCCCGCTTCCGCTCGGTCATGTCGGTCACCAGGCCGATGATGTGGGTGAACCGGCCGGATGCGCCGCGCAACAAGGAGACGTGCTTGTGCACCCAGATCGCCGCGCCGTCCTTGGCGACGTAGCGGTTCAGGATCTCGAACGAGGGCACCTCTCCGGCGAGCAGGCGCTTGATCCGGGCCAGGTTATCCTCGCGGTCGTCGGGGTGGATGAGCTCGAACGAGACCGTGTTGCGCAGCTCGTCCTCGCTGTAGCCGAGCATGGCGGCGTAGGCCGGGTTGCAGGCCTGGAAGCGGCCCTGGAGGTCGGCGATGGCAATGCCGGTGCCGGCGTTCTCGTAGATGCCGCGGAACCGCTGCTCGCTCTCGCAGCCGGGCTTCGGCCTCCTTGCGCTCGGTGATGTCGGCGCTGGTGCCGATATGGCCGAGGAACGCGCCGTCGTGGTCGAGGCGGAGCCGGCCCCAGGCCTCGGTCCAGCGCCACATCCCGTCGGCGCGGCGGATCCGGCACTCGGCGTGGAACGGCCGCTGCTCGCGGACGCAGGCAAGGAACTCGCTGACGTAGCCTGGCGCGTCGTCGGGATGAACCAGGACCCGCCAGCGGTCGGTGTGCATGTCCTCGCGGGAAAGCCCGAAGTAATCGCAGTAGGTCTGGTTGACGAACTCCAGGTTGCCTTCCGCGTCGTGCATCCAGACGATGAGCGGCAGGTTGTCGGCCATTTCGCGGAAGCGGCCTTCGCTCTCGCGCAGCCGCTCTTCGGCGAGCTTGCGGTCGGTAATGTCGATCAGGGTGCCGGCGCCGCGGCGGGCCTCGCGCTCGCCGGGCCCGTCGCCAGCAAAGGTCTCGCCGCGATCGAGGACCCAGCGGACGGCGCCGTCGGCGCGGACGATGCGGTACTCGAACTCGTAGTGCCCGGCGCAGCGCATGGCCGCTTGCATGCGCTCGCGGGTGGCCGCGCGGTCGTCCGGGTGGATCAGCGCCACCACCTCTTCGAAGCAGATCTCGCCCTCGCCGTCCTCGCGGCCGAGAATGCGCCGCAGCTGAGGCGACCAGATCGAGCGCATGTTGGCGACGTCGAAATCGTAGACGCCGAAGCCGGCGGCCTCGCTCGCCAGCCGCAGCCGCTCCTCGCTCGCCGCCAACGCCCGCTCCGCCTCTTTTCGCACCGACACGTCGATGCCGATGCCGACGCTTCGGTCATCGACGAGGCGAACGTTCGCCCACGACGTCTCGATGAAACGGCCGTCGTGGGTGCGCATGCGAATGTCCATCCAGCCGCTGAAGCCGTCCATGAAGGCCCGCACCGTCTCCCGGTAGTCGGGGTCGGGATAACAGGCCTCCATGATCGAGAGGCCGCCGGTGTTGTCGGTCGACCAGCCGGTGAGCCGCTCGAACTCGCGGTTGAGCAGCAGCAGGTTTACCTGCGGGTCGTAGAAAGTGATCATCACCGGGATGCTGTCGAAGATCGTCTGCAGCGCCTCGCGCTCGCGCCGAAGCGCCTCGCCGGCAAGGTGGTCGTCGGTGACGTCGCGGACCGTGCCCAGCATCCGGACCGCGCGGCGCTCGCCGCCCTCGCCCTCGAACAGGGTGCGGCCGCGATGCGAGAGCCATCGGGTCCTGCCGTCCGGGTGGACCACCCGGTGCTCGATCTCGAACACCCCGTCGCCCGCCGGGTCCATGGCCGCGCGGGTGGCGATCTCCACCGGATGCCGATCGTCGGGGTGGATCATCCCGAAGACGATCGAGGCATAGGAAAGCTCCGCGTCCGGGTCTACCCCGAATAGCATGTGGGCCTTGTCGTCCCAGACGGCGCGGTCGGCCGCGACGTCGTAGTCCCAGGTGCCCTGGTCGGTGGCGTCGAGGGCAAGCCGGAGCACCTGTGCGCCGCGGTCGATCCGCTCGTACTCGCTCCGCGCCGCGCGCAGCTCCCTGAGCTCGGCGAACAGCCGGGCGCTGATGTCGCACCGTGCGGCCTCCGGGTCGTCCGTGAGCTGCTGCGCCAGCTCCTCATGGTCGCGCAGCAGCGCCTCCACGTCCTCCTCGGGCGCCAGCTCCGGGTGGGTCAAGGTCCAGTAGTGGGCGGTGCGGACGAAGGCGAGGTAGGCGATCAGGAACTCGAGGTCGCGGGGCCCGAGCGCGGTGCGCAGGGCCCGCCGGGAGGCTCCGGCGCGGAGAGGATCGATGAACACCTCGCTCGCCGCGGCGAACACGTCGACCTCGAGGCCGCTCTCCGGCTCCGGCAGGCACGGCTCGGTCCTCGCCTCCAGCCTCGCCAGCGCGGCGTCGAGCTCCGCGCCCTCCAGCCGCCCCTTGCGCCGAAGGAGTGTCGCGACCTGCTGGATCGTGTGCGGCTGCGCGGCTGGATCACCGGCCGGACGGCCGCGGCCGAGGAGAAAGCCGGCGTGGCGGACGATGCAGTAGCGGACGGAACAGAAGCGGGAGAGATGGACGAACAGTCGCTCCTTGAACAGCGACGGCAGCGGATTGTCCAGGTAGCCGCCGCGGGCGAACTCCCACAGATGCTGCGCGACCTCGGGCGCCGCATCGGCACTGCGAAAGAAGTTCGGCATGACGCCGAGCCGGCTTCTGACGTCCGCCTCGAGCGCATCCGGGCGGAGCCTCTGGTCGCTCAACGGTCTTCGATCCGCCTTTGCCATGCTCATGAAGGGGTCCAGGGCGCTCGCCAGCGACCGCCAGGAGTGACACGCAGCCGCGCCAGTGTGCCCCGAAACCAGCGTCGGCACCAGCAGTTGGTCCGCTGCCGTCGAGCGAGGGGAAGCGTATTCCGATCGAAAACCTAAGGAGCCGCGCCGCGCGGACGGGCCTGCGAAACGCGACGATGGCATGACCCTTGCTTCGTTAGCGAGGCAGAAGCGGGTGGGCGGAAAAGTGGCCATCTTGCCACAGATTGAGAGGCAGGCGCATCGCCCGGACGCTTCGCTGAACCGGTGAACGGGGAACCAAGGCCGCAGCTAACCCGTTCTAAGGGCGAGATGCCTGGGCGAACCCGGGCATCGGCGGCACTGAACCACGAACCCTGCAACGGCTGCGGCCGGGCCGGGTCAGCTTGACAAGCAGGGAGGATCTGGCCAGATGACCGCGCAATCGGCCGGGGCGCGCCAACACCCCGGCCATTGCTCAACTTTCGAACGACAGAGTCAACCGAAGGAGTGTCGAAACTTGAACACACTTTTCTACACCGCCAGAAACGAGGTTGTCGACCCCGTGTTCTATGCCGTAGTGCCGGATTCTTTCATGAACCGCCACTCGGACGGCTACGTCGGCGAGCGTCCGGCTCCCGAGTTCGTCGCGCGCCTCGAGGCTGACGCGCCGCTGCTCGCGCCGCGCGATCCCTGGAGCTTCTAACCGGTGGCTGAGGCCGCCCAAGCAGGACCGGCGCCCGATGTCTAGGGGCGCCGGGATCTCGAGCGAGAAGGTGGCCTCGTCGGCAACGGCGGGGCCACCGCCGCTTCTGGGTCGAGGCTGCCGCCTCGGCCCATAGCTGCCGGCTCTGCCCTTACCGCGACCAGCGCGGATGGCGCAGCAGCGAGGCCGCGCTCCGCGCCAGCAGCCAGCCCAAGCCGATGCCGACCTGGTTGGCAAGCGCATCGGCGATGCTGGCCGAGCGTCCGGAGAGCGGCTGCAGCACCTCGATCAAGCCGCCGAACAGGCTGAGCGAGACGACGATGGTGAGTTGTATCCGCATACGCGGCACCCCGAAGCCGAAGCAACCGGTGGCGGCCAAGAAGGCGTAGGCGATGGCGTGGTTGATCTTGTCCGACAGATCGAGGGTCGGCAGCGTCTGGGCGGGGGCGAGCGACAGCACGGTCACCACCAGCACGCCTAACGCGAACGCGCCGCGCGCAGAGAAGGCGAGCATCGCCAGGGGGGCGGGCTGGGTGGTCGGGGGCGGCATCGGCTGCAGTCACTGGCGCTGTTGGCGGGGATCGCCAGCGGAGAGCTTGGGCGGCGGCTGTCCGCCGCCCGGCGATCGAATGCTCCCGAGACTAGCGCATCGTCTCGCCAAGGGCGAGAATATCGGCCTCGCGCTGTGCCGCGGTCCGGCCATTGCCGAACAGGACGTAAGCGACGTAGCCGCTCGGAGCGCCGGCGCCACTGAAGCGGGCGGCCCTCTGCGCCGCGCGCTGCATCCAGCCGCAGACGCTCAGCGCCAGAACCGGTGATACCAGGCCTGCCTTGGCTCCGCCCATGGCGCAGCCGCCGAACGTCTGGGTGCACAGCGAGCAGGCGGCCATGGCGACGTCGAGGGGGCTGGCGCCGGCCCCGGCCGGGTCGTTGCCCGGGGCCGCGTCGGCCGCGTCTGGGGCCGCGTCCGGGGCCGCGGCATGGGGAAGGGCGTGTTCGGGAGGTTCGGCGAGGTCGTAGGCGCTGGCATCGAACATGGTGAGCCTCCTTGTTGAAAGTCGGTCGCACCTACGCCGGGCCCGGCCGGTGGGATCACGATCCGACTTCGGTGGCGGCATGCTGTTGCAACGAGACCGCATCGCGATCGGCGGGGCAGCGCGCGGCGGCCAGCCGAGGCCTTTGCGCACGCGCCGTTGGCACGCCGCTTGCCCCGAAAACCGTGGAAACCGCAACGGCCATGTGCTAGCCCAGAGGCCGTGGCGGCGTTTTGTGCGATGCGAAAGCGGTTCGGGAGTGCCGGGAAAAGGACCTGAGAATGGCCGAGATCATCAACGCGCTGCGCCGCGAGCATGCCAACATCGTGACGCTGATGAAGACCCTGGAGTGGCACGTCAGGGAGTTCGAGCAGGCCGGCTCGCCGGACTATGACATCATCGAGGGGGTGATCGACTACTTCCTCGGCTACCCCGACCTCTACCATCACCCGAAGGAAAACCTGATCTACGCCAAGCTGCGCGAGCGCGATCCGGCCGCGGCCGCCTCCATCGGCGATCTGCAGGCCGAGCACGAGGCGCTGGCGCAGAAGACCCGCGAGTTCGCCGCCGGTGTCCGCGCGGTGCTCGACGAGGCCCAGGTTCCGCGGGACTCGTTCAAGCGCTGGGCGCACAACCTCATCGACTTCCAGCTCAAGCACCTGGAGATGGAGGAACGCTCGTTTTTCCCGGCGGCGCTGAAGGCGCTCACCGACGAGGACTGGGACGAGCTCGACGCGCGCATGGTCAACGACGACGATCCCCTGTTCGGGGCGCAGGTCGGCCAGCAGTTCGAGACGCTGCGCGAGACGGTCATGCGCTGGCAGCGCGAGGTCCGCCAGCAGTCATAGGGTTGCTCGAAAGGGCGCCGCCGGAGCCTACTGCGTCGGCGCCTGCCAGGCTGCTTTCGTGGCGGCTTTGGCGAACCTTACCACCAGCCTTGCGGGGAACCACATCCTGGTCTAATCCGGCGGCCTCACTCACCAGACAAGGCGTGGAGCGATGTGGGCTCGCCGGCTCTTGCTGATGACCGCCTTCACCCTGACGACCCAGCCGTTTCTCGCGGCCGACGCTCGGCTGCCCTCGCCCATCACCGGCGACCCCAAGATCGCCAGCGTGTTCGACGGCGACAGCTTCACCCTCGACGGCCAGAGCATCAAGCTTGCCGGCATCGACGCGCCGGAGCTGGGCCAGGTTTGCCCGCATCACAGCGAGCGCGAGGGCCGCTGCGGCCTGATGGCGGCCTACGAGTTGCGCAAGCGGCTCCAGCTCGAGCCGCGGCCGCTGCGCTGCTGGCCGCAGGGTCCGGGAAGAGACGGCGCGGTCGTCGCCACCTGCGCCGCCGGCGAGGACGATGTCGCCATGCAGCTTCTCGATGCCGGCTACGCCTTCGCCCTTGCCGAGGCGCAGATCGATTACCGCCTCGCCGAGGAGAAGGCCAGGACCGCCGGCCTGGGGCTATGGGCGGGCAGCGCCATCACCCCGCCATGGGCGTGGCGTGGCGACCGGAAGAAGCTGAAAGAACCCACGCCCGAGCAGGGCTGCGTCATCGCCGGCGTCGCGGACCAGGGGGCGCGTCTTTACTACGGATCGCTGGATGCGGACTACGGCGCGAAGACCGCCGACCGGCAGGCGGTCGAGCGCTGGTTCTGCAGCGACGACGAGGCCCGCGCGGCCGGCTGGCGGCGCCCCGGAGAGTGAGGCCGGCGGCGCCCCCGCGGCTTACGGCGGGCTCAGCCGATACAGGGTGAACTGCGGCCCGCGCGCGACCACCGCCGCGCCGGCCGGGGCCGGATCGACGGCACCCTCGATCCGCTGCTGCAGCAGGAACACCGGCCGCCCGGGCAGGGCGTTTTCCGCCTCCTCGAGCAGCCGCGCGCTCGTCGCTGCCATCTCGGCGTCCGTGGCGATCACCATCGGGTTCTCGCCCTGCAGCGTCCTCAGCGTCTGCAGGGAGGGGCGCACGGCGATGGGCTGCAGCCCGCGGGTCGCGAAGATCTGCGGCACGAAGACGCCGCGTTCGATCGTCGCCAAGGCGGCGATGTGGCGGGGCATCTCCAGCCGGGTCCGGTAGATCTCCGGGTAAAGCAGCCGCAGCGTTGCGCCTAGCCCAAAGGCGTCTCGCTCGCGATGCGGATCGACGCAGCCGCCGCCGTCGGCGGCGGTCCGTGGGCAGCGGCCGGTGAGGCCGGTGAACAGCACCGCGTCGGCCGGCAGCTGTTGGAAGGCGCTGCGGTACTGAGCAAGGAGATCGGCGAACGAGGCGGCTTGCGCGCCGACGCCGACCGTACGGGCGAGCAGGACGAGGGCGACCATGCCGAACAGGCTCGCGGCCAGAACGGTGCGCCCGGGCTTCATGCCGACGTCGGTGGCGGCGATCCCGATCAGCATCAGCGCCAGCGGCATCCGGACGTCCAGGTTGACGGCGGGGCCGATCCCCCAGGGCATCAGCACGAAGGCGAGCAGGACACAGGCAAGGGCGCCTCGGGACGCCGGGGCGAAGCGGAACCTGAAGGCGAACGGGGCAAGCAGCGCCACGAAGGCCGTGGCGATCAGGACGGCGACGTCGAGCCCCTCGATCCCCGAGGTCGGGGCGGCGATGAGGCTCGCGATCTTCGTCTCCGGCCGATAGGCGATGGCTTCGCCGGCGAGGCCGGCGGTGGCTGTCTGGCGGAAGAACAGCATCGCCGGCAGGGCGAACTGCAGGGCGCCGGCGCCGAGGCCCGCCAGCGCCGCCCATGGCCGGTGCCTGAGGCCTGCCGCCCGCTGCAGCTCGTAGCCACAGATCGCCGCGGCATAGACGATGAGCGGGACGATGTGGGCGAGAAACAGCAGCACCGCGGCGAGGCTGCCGAGGGCGAGGCGCAGCAGCGGCGAGCCGTCGCGGAGCGAGACCCACAGCGCCAGCGACAGCAGCGTCAGGCCGACGCCGGCGAGGTAGCTGAGGTAGCCATAGGAGAACGTGAGGTTATTGAGGAGGAGCGCCGCGATCAGCGGCCAGAAGCGGTAGCGCCCGTGCAGCGACCGGTGCAGGAGTACGGTTCCGAACAGCTGGGCGGCCAGCGCCAGGACCAGGTAGATCGCGCCCGCCGGCTCGACCGGCACGATTTGAAGCAGCAACCAGCCGATGCCGTCGAACAGCAGGTTGGGCACCAACCCCGGCGCGAACTCGTAGACCTCCGCCAACGGGCCGCCGTTGAGCAACTGCTCGATGATTTCGAGCCGGGCGAGATGGGCCGGCATGTCGACCAGCGGCAACTGCGGCGCGAGCAGGAGCGGCAGGCAGACGACCAGGAGCAGCCCGGAGGCGGCGAGCAGCACCGGCGCTGCGCCGTTACCCATGGCGCCCCGGCCGCGGAGCGCCTTCGGCCGGCTCGGCGTCACGGTCCGAGGGGGCGGACGAAGACGTAGCGGGCCGAGGCCCAGTAGTTCACGGCAAAGGTCGCGGCGACGGCGCAGGCCTTGGCCGCGAGCGCCGGCATCACCTGCGCCGCCACGGCGATGACGGCGGAGCCGGTGACGAGCCCGCAGATCGCGACCAGGAGGAACTTGGCGCCGTCCTGGAGCCGCGACGGCCGCCTGTCGCCGAAGGTCCAGGTCTTGTTGCAGACGTAGCTGTTGACCACGGCGACGGCGAAACCGGTGGCGTGCGCCACCAGCAGCGGCCAGCCGACGAGGTAGAAGAGAACGGCGAAGATCGAGAAGTCTATTGCGGTGTTGGCGACGCCGACGATGGCGAAGCGGACGAGCCGGCGCAGCCGCGGCGACCGCGCCGGACCGCCGGCGACGAGGCTGGCCATCGCCACGGGTTCGGCCGGCCCTTGCTGCTCCCTGCGTCCCGCCTCAGGCGCCTTCGCGCTCGGCCGCGGGCTCCGCGCGCGACGAGGCGAGGGCGCCGGCGACGGCGTCGAAGCCCAGGCTTTCGGCGACGATGTAGAGCGGGCGACGCTTCACCTCGGTGAAGACCCTGCCCAGGTACTCGCCGATGATGCCGAGGCTCAGGAGCTGGACCCCGGAGAAGAACATGATGGCGACGATGAGCGACGGATAGCCGGGGACGTCGCCGCCATAGAGGATCGTCTTCAGCGCCACGAAGACGGCGTAGGCGATGGCCGCGACCGAGATCAGCCCGCCGAGGACCGAGGAAAAGCGCAGCGGGATCATGCTGAAGGAGGTGATGGCGTCCATTCCGAACCGCCACAGCCGGACCAGGCTCCAGCCGGAGCGCCCGCCGCCGCGCTCCGCGACGCTGAATGGAACGCCCACCTGGCGAAAGCCGATCCAGCTGAACAGGCCACGGGTGAAGCGGTCGGTCTCCGGCAGGGCGTTGAGCGCGTCCATCGCCCGCCGGTCGAGCAGCCGGAAGTCGCAAGCCCCCTCGGGCAGCCGGGTCTGCGCCACGACCGCGAAAACGCGGTGGAACAGCCGCGAGGTGCGGGAGCGAAGCCACGAGCCGTTGTTGCCGTTCTCGCGGACGCCATAGACGACCTCGTAGCCGGCGCGCCATTGCGCATAAAGGTCCTCGATGAGCTCGGGCGGGTGCTGCAGATCGGCATCCATGACGATGGCGGCGTCTCCGACGGCGTGGCGCAGGCCGGCCGCCAGGGCGATCTCCTTGCCGAAGTTGCGGCTCAAGCGAATAATCTTCAGCCGCGGCTCATGGGTCCTGAGCGCCTTCAGCACCTGGGCGGTGGCGTCGGTGCTGCCGTCGTCCACGCAAATGATCTCGAAGGAGAGGATATCGCCGCACGCGGAGGCGCTGAAAGCCAGCTCGTCGAGAACGCAATACAGTCTGTCGAAAAGGCGATCGACGTTGGCGCTCTCGTTGTACATCGGCAGAATGATGGACAGGATAAGCCGATGCGGTTTCCCTGGTAGCGGGAAGCGGCATTCGATACCTGTATCCCTCAGCGAAACGTTCATGAGTTTTTCTTCCCCATGATGACCTCTATCACCCGATCCACAAGATTTTCTTGTTTACGTCTGTTCCGGTACCTGCAAGGTTCTTGCCGGTAAATCATGGCATTTCGAGGACCACCGGCCCGCCGGCCGACCAGGCAAAGCACCGTCGTTCTCTGCGCCGACGACTTCGCCATCTCGCCCGGGGTGAGCGCCGCGATCATCGACCTGCTCGCCCGGCAAAGGCTGTCGGCGACGAGCTGCATGACCGCGAGCCGCCACTGGCCGAGCCTCGCCGACGGCCTCGTTCCGCATGCGGACAGCGCCGACATCGGCCTGCACCTGACGCTCACGGACGCCTGCCCGCTGGGCGAGATGCCGCACCTTGCGCCCGATGGCCGCCTCCCTCCGCTTGGCCGCCTGCTTCCGGCGGCGCTGACGCGCCGGCTCGAGCGGCCCGAGATCGCAGCCGAGATCGCCGCAGAGATCCGCCGCCAGCTCGACGCCTTCGTGAGCGCAAGAGGCTGCATGCCCGATTTCATCGACGGGCACCAGCACGTTCATCTGTTGCCGGTCATTCGGGGGGAGGTTCTGGCCCTGTTTGCCGGGCCGCTCGCCGGGGCTCGGCCCTATCTGCGGGTCTGCTGGGAGCCGCCGGGACAGATCCTGGCGCGGCGGCTGGCCATGGTGAAGGCGTCGGTGGTGGCGGCGCTGTCGCTGCCGCTGCGCCGGGAGGCGCGTCGGCGCGCCATCGCCTGCAACGACAGCTTCCGCGGCGTCGCGGACTATGCCGACGCCGGGGCCTACCTGAAGGAGTTTCCCCGCTTCCTCCGCGGCCCCGGAAAGCGCCCGATCGTCATGTGCCATCCCGGGTTCGCCGATGCGGAGCTCGCCGCCGTGGACGCGCTGACGGGCGAGCGCGAGCGGGAGTACGCCTACTTCGCCGGCGACCGGTTCCGCGAGGACCTGGCCGGCGCCAACTGTCGCTTGGTCCGGTTCGGCGCCGCCCGCTGACCGAACCCCTGGGGCTGGACTTGGCGCAAAAACAAGAACGGGGCGCAAAAACAAGAACGGGGCCCGGCCATGGCCGACCCCCGCGAAGATGGCTTCTGAAGATGGCGTCTCTTGGATCGTTTCGCGCCGGCGAACCTGTTGCCGCCGGGCTCGGATGGCTATCGGTGCGCCGTCACCCGGAGAGGGAGGTGCGGGTCCGCAACCCCTCTCGCGCGGACATGATGATCGCTCGCAGTGTCGCGGCGCTGACGCCGTCCCTGCGCATGACCGCCTCGGTCAAGGGGTCCGACATCAGATCCTCGAGCGCCGGCTCGATGCCGCCGTCCGCATACGGTTCGTTCCGCGGTGGCCGCCGGCGCGGCGGACGTCCAGCCGCCGACGGCCTTTCTCTGGGTCGCTGTTCGAGCGCGTATCCGAACATAGATCCCTCCCAGTAGATTGAAGTGTTTTGGGTCATGCTTGTTCGTCTGCCGCCCCCTGCCTGCTCACTCTGCGCCAGGTCAGGATCGAGATGATCCAGTCTCAAGAGGCTATTGTTGCAATCTGGTCTTATTCTGAACCAGGAGATGCATCGTTTCGCTGCAGAACAAGGTCACGAGCATTACGCTTTCGCGCCTCCTCGGCCTGCGGCCATCCGAACGTACAGACCGCCTGTTTCAGCCAGTGTATCCGCATTTCGGGGGGCAAACAAGCCGGCGGTAGAGCGGATCCGCCTTTAGGCATACGATTAGGAGAGGCGCGCCGCGGCCCCTCAGCAGCCCCTTGCAGCGCCCCGCCGGATCCCCGCTCCGGAGGCTGCCTGTCCCGTCCGGAAAGCAGCCCCGCGGTAGATGCGGCGCCCTTGCGCGGACAATGTTAAGATTGCGGATTGGTTGCGGCCCAGTTGTGCGTCGGGGCCGGCGGGAGGAAAGCATCATGTTCGGAAGCACGCTCGCCAAGGTTCGCAAGCTGATCGCGCCCGCCACGCTGGCGTGCGCCTGCGCGCTGCTGGCGGTGTCCGCCGCCGGACGAGAGGCGTCCGCCGAGCAGTGGATCGACCTCACCCACCCGTTCAACGCCGAGAGTGTCTACTGGCCGACGGCGAAGATGTTCGAGAAGGAGACCGTCTTCGCCGGCCATACCGAGGGCGGCTGGTACTACAGCGCCTTCAATTTTGCCGCCGCCGAGCACGGCGGCACCCACACCGATGCCCCCATCCACTTCGCCGAGGGCGCGCTCACCCTCGACAGGCTGCCCGTTGCCCAGTTGATCGGGCCGGGCGTCGTCGTCGACGTGCGCGAGCGGGCGGCGAAGGACGCGGACTACCTGGTGACGCCAGCCGACATCGAAGCCCACGAGCGGGTGCACGGGCGCATCCCGGAAGGGGCCATCGTGCTGATCGACACCGGCCGCGCCAGCCTTTACCCCGACCGGGAGAGCTACATGGGCACCGCCGAGCGCGGGCCGGAGGCGGTGGCAAAGCTGCATTTCCCGGGGCTGTCGAAGGAAGCGGCCGAGCTCCTCGTCGAGCGCCGGATCGGCGCCGTCGGCATCGACACGCCGTCGATCGACTACGGCCAGTCGAAGACCTTCGCCGCCCACGTGGCGCTGATGAGCCGGAACATCCCGGCGTTCGAGAACGTCGCCGACATGTCGGCGCTGCCGCCGACGGGCACGACGATCGTCGCCCTGCCGATGAAGATCGAAGGCGGCTCGGGCGGCCCGCTCAGGATCGTCGCCCGGCTCCCCGGCGATTAGGGCTCGGGCGCGAGCAGTTCGTCGGCAAGCTCCGCCAGCACGCGCTTGAAGGGCTTGGGGTCTCCGAGCGCGGCGGACAACACGATCGCCCCCTGGATCTGGATCACGGCCTTTTCCGCCCGTGCCCGCGCGCGAGCGGGCGCAATGCCTTCGTTCCGCGCCACGCCGGCCATGGCGCTGACCCATCGCTCGAAGGTGCCGGCCAGGCGCGCGCTGAAAAGGTCCCGGCTCTGGCCGATGACGAACGCGCCCAGAATGCACCGCTCGCGTCCGCCGTCGTAGAACTCGTTCAACGCCTTCGTCATCCTCGCCAAACGATCGCGGCCATTTCCCTCGGCCTGGAGCGGCGCGATGACCTGCTCGTCGAGCCAAGCGTCCGCCCGGTCGAGAACCGCGCGGGCCATGTCCTCCTTTCCGCCGGGGAAGTGGTGGTAGAGGCTGGACCGGCCGAGCCCGGTTGCGGTCGACAGGTCGGCCAGCGAGGCGCCGTCATAGCCCTTGCGCCGAAACGCGGTGAGCAGGCGATCCACAACCTCCTCGCGTGAAGCCTGAGCAGCGGGCATCGTGCCTCCAGACAGGACGTTCGGTCCAAAATAAGCTTGGGCGCCTCGGTCCGCCATACGTTCAGGCATTCAGGCGTTTGCCCCGAAGAGCTTGCATTCGTCGCCGAGCGGCCCTATTGTAACGAACGTTCGGTACAAGTTCAGTGCCGGGCCGGTCCAACAGGAGAACAATCATGTCCCTCAGCCCCGCTCCCACCTCCGATGCGTCTTGCTCGCAGCCGCAAGCTGCGTCCGACACGGCTCGCAGCGGCCAGCAGCAGCAGGTGCGATACCACACGGTCGCCATCGATGGCGTCGACCTGTTCTACCGGGAAGCGGGACCGAAGACCGCTCCGGTCGTCCTTCTTCTGCACGGCTTCCCGACGTCCTCGCACATGTTCCGAAACCTCATCCCGGCGCTGGCCGAGCGCTACCGGGTGATCGCCCCCGACTATCCCGGCTTCGGGCGCAGCGCCATGCCCGATCGGGAGCGCTTTGCCTACACGTTCGACAATTACGCCGCCCTGATCGAAAAGCTGACCGAGACGATCGGCGTCGAACGCTACGCCCTCTACGTGTTCGACTATGGCGCCCCCGTGGGCTTCCGTCTGGCGACCAGGCATCCGGAGCGGGTCACCGCGCTGGTGGTCCAGAACGGCAACGCCTACGAGGATGGCATCGCCGGCTTCTGGGACCCGATCAAGGCCTACTGGGCGAGCGGCGGCGAAACCGAGCGGGAGGCCATCCGCTGGCTCACCTCGATGGAGGCGACCACCTGGCAGTACACGAACGGGGTGAAGGACGCCGGCCTGGTCAGCCCGGACGCCCCGCTGCTGGATCAGCTCGGGCTGGACCGGCCGGGCAATCAGGAGATCCAGCTCGACCTCTTCTACGACTACCGGACCAACATCCCGCTCTATCCGGCCTGGCAGGCCTATTTCCGCAGGCACAGGCCCCCTGCGCTCGTCGTCTGGGGTGCCAACGACGAGATCTTCGTGGGCGCGGGCGCCGCGCCCTACAAGCGCGATCTTCCGGATGCGGAGATCCACATACTCGACACCGGTCATTTCGCCCTGGAGACCCACGGAGCCGAGATCGCCCAGCTGATGGGCGACTTTCTTGCGCGCCGACTTCCCGCCGTGCGCTGACGACGCCGGGCCGGGAGGTGCGCCCTTCCGGCCCCGAGGCTCTCCGGCCCAACGCTCTCCTGCCCGCCCGCGAACGGCCGCCCGCTAGCGCCCGCGCTGGTCGAGGAGCGGCCGGGCTTCCGGATCGACCGCGACGAGCCGCTCGGCCCACGCGCGGGCGGCGTCAAGGCGGCCGGCGTCGCGGTTGAGCGTCGCCAGGGCGAGCAGCATGTCGCGGTCGCCCGGGCGGCGCGCATGGCCCGCCTCCAGCACCGCGATGGCCTCGTCCGTGCGGCCCGACGAGGCCAGCGCCACGGCATAAACGTAGCCGTAGCGCGGGTTGGCGGGGTCGAGAGCGGCGGCGCGCTCCAGTTCGGCCAGCGCGTCGGCGGGGCGGCGCTGGCGAACCAGGTTCAGGCCGAGGGCGTGGCGCAGTTCGGCGCTTTCTGACAGGCGCGCCAGCGCCGCGCGGAGCACCGCCTCGCCGTCGAGGTCACGGCCCTGCCGGGCGTAGACTTCCGCCAAGCCCACCTCCGCCGCCGCGAACGCCGGATCGAGCGCTCGGGCCGCGGCGAGTTCCGCTTCGGCCTCGGCGAACTTTCGCTGGCGCAGGTAGAGCATGCCGAGGTTCACCCGATGCTCCGGCCGGTCGGCGTTCACCCTCTGCACCGCGACGTACTCGTCGAGAGCGCGGGCGAGCCGGGCAGCGTCTTCCGGCCGCAGCCGCTCCGCCGGCGCGTCCGCCAGCAGCGTCGCCGCTTCGATCCGCACCGCCAGCACCGGATCTTCGAGCAGCGGGCTCACCAGCGGCCACAGGATGGCGGGCGGATACGGGCGGAGCGAGCGCAAGGCGCCGAGGCGCAGCAGCGGGTCGGCAGCACGAAGGTCGCGTTCCGCCGATGCAACCGCATTGCGGCCCGGGTACGCGCCGAGGTTCTCGTAAGCCGTCGCCCGGGCGATGGCCGGCGCCGTTGCGTCTTTCGCCAAAGCGAGCAGCAGCGCGCCCGCTTCCGGCTTGCCCGAGGCGTGGGCGGCAAACGCTTCCGTCCAGGTCTGGAAGCCCTTTCGCGAAGGGCCGTACCACCGCTCGACCGCAGCCGCCGCCCATGCCGCATCCTGATCGGCGTGGCAATCGGTGCAGGCGTTCGAGGTGCCGAAGCGAACCGACTCGTCCGGGCGGGGGATACGGAAGGCATGGTCGTGGCGAGGATCGACGATCATGTAGGTCTTCGTCGGCATGTGACAGGCGACGCAGCGCGCCCCGGCGGAGTCCTGCGGGTGATGGTGATGGGCGGTTGCGGCGAACCTCTCGCCCGCGTGGCACTGCAGGCAGACGCCGTCGCCGTCGGCGACCAGCTTCAGCGAGTGCGGGTCGTGGCAGTCGCTGCAGAAGACGCCTGCCTTGAACATCCGGCTCTGGCGGAACGGCGCGTAGTTGTAGACCTCGTCCAGGCTCTTGCCGTCGGCCTCGAACAGGCCCGGCTGCAGCAGGCTCGGGATGTGGGTGTCGAGCAGCGGCCGCCCCGGCCGCCACGGCTCGGCGATCTTGGCGCTGCGCGAGTGGCACATCCCGCAGGTTTCGAGCTCCTTGGCGGACGCGCGCGGGGTCGAGCGGCGGGCGGTGCCGGTGGCCTGGTCGAGGACCCAGTGCACGCCCTTGCGCTCGTCGAAGGCGACGGTCAGGCCGTTGGGCCCCTGCCTGCCGCCTTTCGCCCAAGCCGTGTGGGCGGAACCCGGCCCGTGGCAGGCCTCGCAGGCCACGTCGATCTCGGCCCAGGTGGTGGCGTAGGTGTTCTTGGCCGCGTCGTAGGCCTTGCGCAGCTCGGTCGAGTGGCACTCGGCGCACTGGAAGTTCCAGGTCTGGTCGATCCCGGTCCAGTGCAGCGGCTGGCCGGGCTCGAGCTCCTGGCCGGGGTAGAGGTGGAACCAGCGCTGCCCGCCGGCGTCCTTCGCCCGGGCATCCCAGGCGATCCCCAACGCCTGCATCCGCCCGTCGGGGAAGGCGATCAGGTACTGCTGCAGCGGGTAGACGCCGAAGACGAAGGCGATCTCGAAGTCGGCGAGCCTGCCGTCCGCGCCGTCGGTGTTGACGAAGAACTGGCCGTCGCGGCGAAAGAAGCGGCTGGTGACGTCGCCGTAGGCAAAGGTGGCGCCTTCGAAGTCGCCGAGCACCGTCGCTTCGGTGGCCTCGGCCATGGCCAGGTCGTGATGGGAGCCGCGCCAGGCTTCGGCCTCCGCCGCATGGCAGCCGGCGCAGACCGCCGCGCCGACGAACGTGGGCTCGGCTGCGCCGGGCGAAGGGGCTTCCGCCGCTAGAGCGGGCAGGGCCAGGAGCCAGCAGCCGAGCACAAGGCCGATGATGCAAGCGGCCTTTTCAACGTCATGGCCGTACTTGTTACGGCCATCCACGCCTTCGGCTGGACCCCCGGAACAAGTCCGGGGGTGACGATGCGAAGGTTTTCTAAAACTATTGCATGACGCCGCTTGCGGATCCTGCCGCGTCAACCTGATCACAACTCTCTGGCCCTTGTATCTGCGGGCGGTAAGCGCCGCAGGTTTTCTGGTTCAACCTAATCTGACCGGGCCCTACCCGCCCATGATGTTGTAGCCGCCGTCCATGTAGAGCACCTCGCCGGTGACGATCTTGGCGAAGTCGCAGGCCAGCGCGGCGGTGGCGAAGCCCACCTGCTGCGGCTCGACCAGCATCCGCGCCGGCGCCCGCTTCTTGGTCTCCTCCAGAAGCTCGTCGAAGCGGTCGATGCCCGACGCGGCGCGGGTGAGCACCGGGCCGGGCGAGATGATGTTGACCCGGATGCCCTTGGCGCCGAGCTCCCAGGCCAGGTACTTGGCCGCCGTCTCCAGCGCCGCCTTGGCCGGGCCCATGATGCCGTAGTGGGGCACGACCTTCTCTCCGCCAAAGTAGCTCATGGTGAAGATCGTCCCGCCTTCCTTCTCCATCAGCGGTTCGGCGAGCTTGGCCATGCGGATCAGCGAGTGGACGGAGATGTCCATGGTTTCGGCGAAGCCGGCCTCGGAGCAGTCCACCACCCGGCCGTGGAGATCTTCGCGCGGCGCGTAGGCGATGGAGTGGAGCAGGATGTGGAGCTTGCCCCAGGTCTTCTCGATCCGCTCGAACACCGCTTCGAGCTGCCCCGGCTCGCGGACGTCGCAGGGCAGGTATAGTGCCTCGGTCACGCCCAGCGCGGTGGCGAGCTGCTCGGTGTAACGTATGGTCTTGTCGTTGAGGTAGGTGATCGAGATGTCGGCGCCGAAGGCGCGGAAGGCGCGGGCGCAGCCGTAGGCGATCGAGTCCTTGTTGGCGATGCCGATGACCAGGGCCTTGCGCCCGGCGAGCGGCGCCTCCGGCATGATCAGCGGCTGCAGCGCGGGATCGGCGGGATCGATGGGCGGCGTTGCCATGGAAGCAGGCTCCTTCTGCCGAGATGCCGGGTTCAGCTGCCGACGAGGGCGCGGGTGTGGATGGCGATCATTCGCTCTTCGTCGGTCGGGATCACCAGGACCGGGACGGCGCTCCCGGCCGTGGTGATGCGTGGGGCGTTGCGGTCGTTGGCCTCCGCGTCGAGCGCGATGCCGAGCCAGGCCGCGGCGGCGCAGACCCGCGCCCGGATCGGCGGTGCGTTCTCGCCGATCCCGGCGGTGAACACCAGGGCGTCGAGGCCGCCGAGTGCCATCGCCAGCGCGCCCAGGTTCTTGGCGATGTGATAGCAGAAGACGTCGACGGCTTCGCTGGCGCGCGGATCGTCGCTCGCCAACAGGTCGCGCATGTCGTTGCTGATGCCGGAGACCCCGAGCAGGCCGGACTCCTTGTAGAGCAGCCGCTCGAGCCCGGCGGCGTCGTAGCCCCGCTCCTGGAGCAGGTAGAGCAGAACGCCCGGATCGAGCGCGCCGCTGCGGGTCCCCATCGGCAGGCCGTCGACCGCGGTGAAGCCCATGGTCGAGTCGATACTGCGGCCGTCCCTGATGGCGCACATGCTGGCGCCGTTGCCGAGGTGGGCGACGACGACGCGCCTCGCCCCGGGCAAGGCACGGGGCAGGCTGCGGGCGATGTACTCGTAGGACAGGCCGTGGAAGCCGTAGCGGTGGATCCCGGCCTCGGTCATCGCCCGGGGAAGGGCGAAGATCTCGGCCGCCAGCGGCTTGCCGCGGTGAAAGGCGGTGTCGAAGCAGGCGACCTGGGGCAGGTTCGGATCGGCGGCGGCGACGGCGCGGATCCCGGCGAGGTTGTGCGGCTGGTGCAGCGGCGCCAGCGGGATGAACTCTGCCAGCGCCTCCAGCACGCTCCCGTCGACCCTCACCGGCCGGTCGTAGGCCAGGCCGCCGTGGACGACGCGGTGGCCGGCGGCGACGATCTCCACCTCCGGCTGCGTCTCGCGCAATCTCTTCAGGATGAAGTCGATGCCGCCGGCATGGTCGAGGCTCGACCCCCGCGGCCACTCGTCGTGTTGATCGACCGTTTCGCCTGCGGCGTTCCTGGCGGCGAAGCTGGGATCCGAGCCCAAGCCCTCGAGCTGGCCCTTGACCACCAGCTCCGGCTCGGTGCCGCCGTCGTTGTAGGCCGCGAACTTGATGCTGGAGGAGCCGGCGTTGACGACCAGGACCGCGGCGGTCACGGCCCTTACTCCGCTGCGGCTTTCAGCAGCGCCTCGCCTTTGCGCTGGGCCTCGGCGAACAGCACCGCCACGGCGCAGGAGGCGAGCCTGGTGCGGGCGCTGTCGGCGCGGCTGGTGAGCACGATCGGCGCCTTCGCGCCGATGACGATGCCGGCGGCCTCGGCGTCGGCCATGAAGGTGAGCTGCTTGGCCAGCATGTTGCCGGCCTCGAGGTTCGGCACGATGAGGATGTCGGCGGTCCCGGCCACGGCCGAGGTGATGCCCTTGGTCCTGGCGGCTTCGACGTCGATGGCGTTGTCGACGGCAAGCGGGCCGTCGAGAAGGCCGCCGGTGATCTGGCCGCGGTCGGCCATCTTGCACAGCGCCGCGGCATCGAGCGTCGAGGCAATCTTGGGCGTGACCGTCTCGACCGCCGACAGGATCGCGACCTTGGGCAGGGCGATGCC
Source organism: Rhodospirillales bacterium (assembly GCA_034382075.1). Classification (GTDB taxonomy): domain Bacteria; phylum Pseudomonadota; class Alphaproteobacteria; order Rhodospirillales; family Defluviicoccaceae; genus JAEULH01. The sequence continues at coordinate 74,111 of JAXMOZ010000003.1, read as the reverse complement.
GATGGCGCGGGCGAGGTCGATGGCGTTCTGGCAGATGTGCGCCTTGTCTTCGAGCGTGGGCGCGATGTTGATCGCGGCGTCGCTGACGATGATCGGCCGGGCGTAGGTGGGCACCGCCAAGAGGAAGCAGTGGCTGATCCGCCGCTCGGTGCGCAGCCCGCGCTCCTTGCTCATCACCTCGTGAAGCAGCTCGTCGGTGTGCAGGCTGCCCTTCATCAGCGCCTGCGCTTCGCCGCCCCGAACCAGGGCGACGGCCAGCTCGGCGGAGTGGTGGCTATGCTCGGCGGCGACCAGCCGGTAGGGCGAGATGTCGATCCCGGCGCTGTCCGCGACCGCCTGGATGCGCTTCTTCGGCCCGACCAGGATGGGGGTGATCAGGTTCACCTTCGCCGCCTCGATGGCGCCTTCCAGCGCATCCTCGCTGCAGGGGTGCACCACCGCCGTCGACAAGGACGGCAGCCCCTCGCACATGCGCAGCAGCTGGAGGTAACGCTCCTCGCGGCGAAGCTGCACCTTCGGCAGCTCCCGCCAGGGGAAGCGCTGCTTTTGCTTCGGCGCCAGCACCTCGATGGTGCCGGTCACCAGCGGCCGGTCGGCCGGGTCGCGCGCCTCGCAGTCGAGCACGACGCTGCCCACGTCCTCGCGCTTCTCGACGACGGTGATGCTCACCGTCACCGGTACCTCGATGCCGACGGGCCGGTGGAAGTGCATTTCGGCGTTGGTGGTGATCGACCCCAGCCCGGGCAGCTCGGTGCCGGCGAGGGTGGAGAACAGGCTCGCCGCCCACATCACCTGGCCGCCGCCATGGGCGAACATCGAGGTGTCGGCCGGCCCCGGGTCCAAGTCGATCAGGTTGACGTTGCCGGTGACCGCGGCCCAGGTCTCGGCGTCGCCCGCGTGCAGCATCCGGACCATGCTGGCACGATCGCCGATGGCGATCTCGTCGAAGGTCCGGTTCTCGATCATCCTGGTCATCGTCGGCCGTCCGTTGTGTTCGCGCCGGCATCACCGCCGGCACCAATGACGCGCTGCAGCATCGGCCGGATGACGGCCCCGCGCAACCCCGGACGGGCAGCGGCGACCGGTTCCACGGCGGCGCCTGCAAATGTTCACACTCTCGGGCGCGTCCGCTTACCGGCGCCGCCGGCTGCAGCCTGTTGTCGTTGCCTGCCGGAACGGATGGCTTTAGCGTCGGGCCCATATCGCGGTCGCAGCAGACCGCGGCAGCGAAGGGAGCGAAGCCGGCCGATGAAGTACGTCCTCGACGGGACCCGTGTCGAGACCGAAGGCGACGCCTTCTGGATCGCGCCCAGCGCGGTCGTCATCGGCAAGGTGAGGCTCGAGCGCAACGCCAGCATCTGGTGGAACGCGGTGGTGCGCGGCGACAACGAGCTCATCACCATCGGCGAGAACTCGAACATCCAGGACGGCTGCGTGCTCCACACCGACCCCGGCTTTCCGCTCGTTGTCGGCCGCAACGTCACTGTCGGCCACCTGGTGATGCTGCACGGCTGCGTCATCGGCGACGGCAGCCTGATCGGCATCGGCAGCGTCATCCTCAACGGGGTGAAGATCGGGAGGAACTGCCTGATCGGCGCCAAGGCGATGATCCCGGAGGGGCGCGAGATCCCGGACAACTCGATGGTGCTGGGTGCCCCGGCCAAGGTCATCAAGACGCTCGGCGAGGAGCAGATCGAGCGGATGCAGCGGGGCGCGGCGAAGTACGTCGGCAACTGGCAGCGCTACAAGGCCGGCCTCGTGGCCGACGGCTGAGGCCGATGTCTGAAGGAGGGGCGCGGCCGGGAAAGACGCTCGAGCTGCGCCGCCAGCTGTCCCCCGGAGCCAGGACGTGAGCACCCGGAACCTCAAGCACATGTTCGAGCCGCGCTCGATCGCGCTGATCGGCGGCGACAGGGATCCGCGCTCGATCGCCTACACGGTCGCCGGCAACCTGTTCCATAGCGGCTTCAAGGGCCCGGTGATCCCCGTCCACGACAGCTTGCAGGCGGTGCGCGGCGCGCTGGCCTGCCGGTCGGTGGAGGAGCTGCCGGTGGTGCCGGACCTCGCCGTCATTGCCTCGCCGCCGGAAACCGTACCTGGCCTGATCGCGAGCCTCGGCGCCCGCGGCACCAAGGCGGCGGTGGTGCTGTCTCCGGAGTTCAACCGGCGCGGAAAGGAGCCCGGCGAGCGTCTGCGCCAGGCGATGCTGGACGCGGCCAAGCCGCACCTGATGCGGATCGTCGGCCCCGCCTGCCTTGGCGTGCTTGCCCCTCGCCACGGCTTGAACGCCAGCTATGCCCACGTCGGCGCCGCACCCGGAGACCTGGCCTTCGTCGCCCAGTCGGCATCGGTCACCGGGCTGCTGCTCGACTGGGCCGCGCCCCGCTCGGTCGGCTTCTCGCTGGTGGCGTCCCTGGGCGACATGGCCGACGTCGACTTCGGCGACATGCTCGACTACCTCGCCGCCGATCCGCGCACCCGCGCCGTGCTGCTCTACATCGAGAGCATCGCCGAGGTGCGGAAGTTCATGTCGGCGGCGCGGACGGTGTCGCGGATCAAGCCGGTCATCGTCTTCAAGGCCGGCGCCGCTGCCGGGGTCTCGCCGGCGGGCCTCGACGACGGCGGCCTGATCGAGGCCAGCGACGTCTACGAGGCGGCCTTCCGCCGCGCCGGCATGCTTCCGGTCGAAACCGTCAATGAGCTGATCGCCGCGGCCCAGACCCTCGCCCGCGGCACCCGCACCGCCGGCGACCGGCTGGCCATCGTCTGCAACGGCCGCGGCATCGGCACCATGGCCGCCGATCTGGTGAAGCGCTACGGCGGCCGGCTGGCGCCGCCGTCGCCGGCCGTGCGGGAGAAGCTGGACGCGGTGCTGCCGCCGGCATGGTCCGGACGCAACCCCATCAACGTCTTTGCCGACGCCGATGCCGAACGCTACGCCGCCGCCGTCGCCGCCCTGCTGGAGGAGCCGGAGGCGGACGGCCTGCTCGTGCTCCACGGCCCCTCCGCGGTCAGCGAAACCGGCGAAGTCGCGGTGGCCACCGCCGAAGCCGCCGGGCGAAGCCGCAAGCCCGTTTTCACCGTTTGGCTCGACGAGGAAGGGCGGCAGACGGCGCGCCGCGTCTTCGCCAACAGCAGGATCGCCAACCACGACTCGGCGGCGCAGGCCATCGCCTCGTTCATGCAGCTCGTGAACTACCGGCGGAACCAGGAAATGCTGATGGAGACGCCGCCGTCGGTGCCGGAGCTGTTCTACCGCGACGACCTCGCCGCCCGGCGCATCGTGCTCCGGGCGCTGGACGAGGGGCGCGAGTGGCTGAGCGAGCCGGAGGTGGAGGACGTGCTCCAGGCCTACGGCCTGCCGTCGGTGCCAAGCCGGGTCGCCGCCACCGCCGAGGAGGCGGCGGGTCTCGCCGACGCCATCGGCTATCCCGTCGCCGTCAAGATCATCTCGCCGGATGTGATCCGGAAGGCCGACGTCGGCGGCGTCGCCCTCGACGTCGAGAACGACGAAGCTGTGTTCGCCGCCGCCGAGCGCATGCGCCGGCGGCTGCGCGAGCAGCGGCCGCACGCCAGGCTCGCCGGCTTCGTCGTCGAGCCCATGGTCAAGCGCGGCGCCGCCCACGAGCTGCGCCTCGGCTTCGCCCTCGATGCGAACTTCGGCCCGGTGATCTTTTTCGGTCGCGGCGGCGCCATCGTCGAGGTGCTGCACGAGCAGGTGGTCGCGCTGCCGCCGTTGAACATCAACCTCGCCCTGCGCCTGATCGGAGAGAGCACCGTCGGCAACCTGCTGCGCGGCTACGGCCGACATCTGCCTGCGAACCTGGACGAGGTCGCCCTGGCGGTGGTCAAGGTTGCGCAGCTCGCCACCGACTTGGGCGAGATCGCCGAGATCAACATCAACCCGCTGTTGGCCGACAGCGAGGGCGTGCTGGTGCTCGGCGCCCGCATCCGGGTTGCGGCCGTTGCCGGGACGGCGGAACACAGGCTCGCCATCCGCCCCTATCCAAAGGAACTGGAGAAGGAGGTGCGCTCGCGCCAGAACGACAGTCTGCTGCTTCGCCCGATCCGGCCGGAGGACGAGCCGGCGCTGCAGGAGTTCGTCCGTAGGCTGACGCCGGAGGACATCCGGATGCGCTTCTTCTCGCATCTGCGCGAGCTCGATCACCGCATGGCGGCGGGGCTCACCCAGATCGACTACGAGCGGCAGATGGCCCTGCTCGCCGTCCACGGCGGCGCCGGCAAGGCCGAGATCTGGGGCGTCGTCAGGATCAACGCCGACGCCGACGGCGCCAGTGCTGAATATGCCATCGCCGTGCGTTCCGACCTCAAGGGCAAGGGTCTCGGCCGTCTGCTCATGGAGGAGATCTTGGAGTATGCGAAGCGCCGCGGCGTCGGCGAGATCTGGGGCGAGGTTCTGGCCGAGAACAAGGCCATGCTGGCGCTGGTGCGCAAGCTCGGCTTCACCGTGGCGCCGGACTTCGACGAGCCCGGGGTGATGCGGGTGCGCCGGCCGCTGTCCGCCGCGACCGTCGGCTGAACGGTTTTCCCGTGGGCGCTCCCGACGGGCTGCACGACCACGCCAAGGACGAGCGGCGGATCCTCTGGGCGATGGTTTTGACCGGCGCCTTCATGCTGGTGGAGGTCGCGGGCGGCCTGGTTGCCAACTCGTTGGCGCTTCTCGCCGACGCCGGTCACATGGCGACCGACACCGCGTCGCTGGCGCTCGCCTACGCCGCCTTCCGGGTCGGCCGGCGCGGCCACGACAGCCGGCGCACCTACGGCTACCACCGCTTTCAGGTGCTCGCGGCCTTCGTCAACGGCCTGGCGCTGATCGCGGTCGTGGTCTGGATCGGCATCGAGGCGGTGCGCCGGCTGCTTGCTCCCGTCGAGGTGCTGGGCGGGCTGATGCTGGCGGTAGCGGTGGCCGGCCTCGTGGTCAACATCGCCGCCTTCACCATTCTCCACCGCGGCGACCGGGCCAACATGAACGTCCGCGGCGCCGCGCTCCACGTCTTCGGCGACATGTTGGGCTCGATCGCCGCTATCGTCGCCGCCGTGGTCATCTCGCAAACCGGCTGGATGCCGATCGATCCACTGCTCTCGTTGGCGGTGGCCGGCCTCGTCCTGCACAGCGCGTGGGGACTGGTCAAGGCCTCCGGCCACATTCTGCTGGAGGGCGCGCCCGACTGGCTGGACGTGGCCGCCTTCCGCGCCGAGCTCATGGCGGCCGTCCCCGGCGTCACCGACGTCCATCACGTCCACACCTGGATGATCACAGCCGACCGGCCGATGATGACCTTGCACGTGGAGATCGAGGCGCACGCCGACCCGCAGCAGACGCTGGCGGCGGTGCAGGGCTACATCCGCGAGCACGTCGGCATCGACCACGCAACCATCCAGATCGAAACCGCCGGCTGCCTGGACGGCGATGGAGGCGGGCACGCGGCGGCGTCTTGAGGCTTCTGAAGCAAGGCGCAATCGGGCTCGCTCAGGGACGTAAGGCCGTGCAAAGCCCTGAAGCAGCAGCATAAACCGAGGTATACGCCCGCGGCCCCCTCATCCGTCACCACCGCCCTCGTCCCGGCGGTCCAGGAAAGGGTGGATGGTGGTGACAAGAACGGCCATGAGGGCTTTATGAGCAGGATCTGCAGGCCTGATTAAACCGGGTGGCGGCGCGCCGCCCTAGCGGGCGAGCATCACCGAGCTCGACTTGATCACCACCGACACCTCGGCGCCCGGGGCGAGGTCGAGGTCGCCCACCGCTTCGGCCGTCACCACCGAGCTGATGACGTTGCCGCCGCCGATATCCACCCGAATGCGGGCGTTGATGGGCCCGCTCTTGACGTCGACGACCTTGCCCTTGATGACGTTGCGTGCGCTGAGCTTCATGGCTCTTCTCCGCTCCTGGGGGACAGCTCGTCCCCTCCGAAAGCAAGATGCGTGCCCGTCGCGCCGGAGAACGTGACACTGTGCCGCGGCCGTATGCACGGGCACCGGCCCTCCCGTTCTTGCGCCGGCGCGCGCGCTCATGGACCGGGCCGGGTCGCGCACCGGCGCCCGGTTACGCATCTCTGCCCGGTATCTGCACCTCCGTCCGGCCAGATCCGGCACACCTACGGTGTGGCCGTGGATCGACCGAGCGCATACCCATCGGGCACCGCCTCGGCGCGCGCGCGGCCCAGCCGCGCCCCCGATCGCCCGCCCCCGATCGCCCGCCCCCGATCGCCCGCCCCCGATCGCCCGCCCCCGATCGCCCCTAGGTGCTCACCCGAGTGCTCGCACGGGCAGGCGGGCGGATCTCCCTTCGACCCTGGGAGCCAAGGCGACATGAGGCTCGGGGTCGGCCCCGCCAGTCCGTCCTGCCGCTAACAGCGGAGCGGGGGCGAGAGCCGCGGGCAGCCCTGATCCTCATAACAATCATAGCGAGAACCCGCGGGCGGATCATCACCCTGTCGGGCCAGCGCGGGCGTTCTTGCACGGGAGCGCCGCCGCGGCTCGATCGGTCTCGGTGCCGCCGGTCGGTGCCGGGCGCTGCTCCGGATCCGCTCGGCCTGCGCGGACTGCCTTGCCCTGCCCGGGGCGCCGGTGCCATATCCGCGGCCATGACCGTGCTCCGCCGCCCTGATCCTCCCAGCAAGCCCCGCGTCGTCGTCGCCATGTCGGGCGGCGTCGACAGCTCGGTTGCCGCGGCGCTCATGAGCGAGCAGGGCTACGACGTCGTCGGCATCACCCTGCAGCTCTACGACCACGGCCAGGCCACCGGCCGGGCGGGAAGCTGCTGCGCCGGCCAGGACATCCACGATGCCCGCAGGGTCGCCGACGGCATCGGCATCCCCCACTACGTCCTCGACTTCGAGCGGCGGTTCAAGGCGGCGGTGATCGACGACTTCGCCGACGCTTACCTCGCCGGCGAGACGCCGATCCCCTGTGTGCGCTGCAACCAGAAGATCAAGTTCGAGGAGCTCCTGGGCGTCGCCCGCGACCTCGGCGCCGAGGCCCTGGCCACCGGCCACTACGTCCGGCGCATCGATGCGGCCAAGGGGCCGGAGCTGCACCGGGGCGCCGAGGCCGCCCGCGATCAGAGCTATTTCCTGTTCGCAACGACCAGGGCGCAGCTTGCCTTCCTCCGCTTTCCCTTAGGGAGCATGGGCAAGGACCAGACCCGGGATCTCGCGCGGCGCCTGGCCCTGCCCGTCGCGGAGAAGCGAGACAGCCAGGACATCTGCTTCGTCCCGACCGGCGGCTACGCGCGGGTGCTGGAACGGCTGCGCCCGGAGGCGGGACGGCCGGGCGAGATCGTGGGCCTGGACGGGACGGTGCTCGGCCGCCATGAGGGCATCGGCCGGTTCACCATCGGCCAGAGGCGCGGGCTCGGGATCGCCGCAAGCGAGCCGCTGTTCGTGGTTCGCCTGGAGCCCGACCGCGCCCGGGTGGTGGTCGGGCCGCAGCGGGCGCTGCTCAGGCGCCAGCTTCGCCTGGCCGAGGTCAACTGGCTCGGCGACCGGGCGCTCGCGGACGAAGAGGTCCGGGTCCAGGTGAAGCTGCGCTCGTCGCAGCCGGCGGTGGGGGCGGTGGTGCGTCTCGATCCCGCCCATGCGGCCGGCGCCGAGGTGGTTCTCGACCAACCCCAGGCCGCCGTCGCTCCCGGACAGGCTTGCGTGTTCTACGCCGGCGAGCGGGTCATGGGCGGCGGCTGGATCCGCCGCGAGGACGGCTGAGCCGGCCGGGGTCCGCCGTTCGCGCCGCGCTTGAACCGCGCTTGAACTCGCGGCGAAAAACGCGGCAGGATGGGCCATGGGTACGCCGTCCTCCATGGCCTTCGACGACCGCGGCAGCGGTGAGCCGGCGCTGCTCTGCCTGCCCGGCTGGTGCGAGAACCGCACAGCCTTCAGCCGGCTGGCGGAGCTCGCCGGCAAGCACCGGCGGGCGCTCGCCATCGACTGGCGCGGCCACGGCGGCTCGCCTCCCGCCGCCGGCGACTTCACCAGCCAGGATCTGGTTCGCGACGTCATCGCCTTCCTCGACGAGCGCGGCGTCGGCTCGGTGGTCCCGGTGACCATCTCTCACGCCGGCTGGGTGGCGGTGGCGCTGCGCCGCCGGCTGGGCGAGCGGGTGCAGCGCGCCGTCTTCCTCGACTGGATCATGACCGCGCCGCCGGCCGCCTTCCTCGCCACGCTGAACGGCCTGCGCGACCCCGACCGCTTCCGCAAGACCCGCGCCAGCCTGTTCGCCTCGTGGATGGGGCGGAGCAACGTGCCCGAGGTCATCCGCCACATCTCGGAGGAGATGGGCGGCTACGGCCAGGACATGTGGGCCCGCGCCGCCCGCGAGATCGTGCTCGCCTACGGCCAGTGGGGCAGCCCGCAGCACGCGCTGGCGTCGATCCACCCGTCGCTGCCGGTGCTCCACCTCTATTCGCAGCCGAAGGAGGACGCCTACCTCTGGGCCCAGGAGGCCTTTTCCGCCGCCCATCCCTGGTTCCAGGTCCGCCGGCTCCACGGCGAGACCCACTTCCCCTCGCTGGAGATCCCCGAGGAGACCGCCGAGGCGATCGAGGCCTTCGTCAAGGAGCCCATCGACCCGGCGGCGCTGGCTTAAGCCGCAGCGCGCGTCCACCGGCTGCACCCGAACAGCAAGCCCGGGACATCGCCAACTCCGAGAGCCGGTCCGCGAGGAACCCTGCCTGCCGGCACGCCGTTGATACGCGGTCTTCGGCAGGTCGTGGAGCAGGGCTATGAACGCGCGGCACTTCAGGGCCGATGAGCCGGAGGCGACCCGGCGGGCGCTGGTGCGCGCCGAACACGGTGTCGCCGTCCCGCGCCGGCGTCCCGGCGTGGTCCTCGGGGTGCTGCTGGGACTTGCGGCGGCGGGTGCGCTCGTCGCGGCTTGGCAGGCCGAGGCCAGGATCGCCGGGCCCGTGCGCCGGCGGACGGCGGAGCGCCTGGCTCGGAAGCCCCGCTGATGCGCATCCATCACCTCAACTGCGGCACCTGCTGCCCGCTCGGCGGGCGGCTGTTCGACGGAGAAAGCGAAGCAGCCTTTGGGCGGCTGGTCTGCCACTGCCTGTTGATCGAGAGCGACGCCGGCCTGATCCTGGTCGACACCGGCTTTGGCATCCGCGACGTGACCCGCCCGCACGAGCGGCTGAGTGCGTTCTTCCTCGCGCTCAACAACATCCAGCTCCGCCCCGAGGAGACCGCGATCGCCCAGGTGCGCAGGTTGGGCTTCGACCCCAACGACGTTCGCCACATCGTCATCAGCCATCTCGACTTCGACCATGCCGGCGGCATCGAGGACTTCCCCCAGGCCACCGTGCACCTGCTCGAAGACGAGATGGACGCAGCGTGCCGCCGCCGCGGCGGGCTGATGGGGTCGAGACGCTACCGGCCGCAGCAGTGGGACGAGGTCGCCGACTGGCGCTGCTACCGCGCCGGCGAAGGCGAGCCCTGGTTCGGCTTCCAGGCGGTGCGCGACCTGGACGGTCTGCCGCCGGAGATCCTGCTGGTCCCGCTCATGGGTCACACCTGGGGCCATAGCGGCGTTGCGATCTGCGACGCCGGGAGCGGGGGCGGTTGGCTGTTCTACGCGGCGGACGCCTATTTCTATCGCGGCGAGATCGGCTCGCGGCTCTACCGCTGTCCGCCGGGGCTTCGCACCTACCAGGCGATGATGGAGGTGGACCGCTCCGCCCGGCTCGCCAACCAGGCGAGGCTGCGGCGGCTCTCGCTGACCCACGAGGGCGAGGTGCGCATTTTCTGCGCTCACGATACGGTCGAGTTCGAGATCCTGGCCGCGGACGCGCCTCCGGCTGCCGTGCCCGTCGTTGGCCAAGGACGGGGACGCCGGCACGAGCCGGCGTTGGGCTGAGGGCTACTCCGCCGCGCGGGCGGGGTCTTCGTCCTCGCCGGCGTGCTCGAGCACCTCGCGGGCTTCCTCCACCTGCTGCTGGCGGGTCCACATCGCAGCGTAGGTGCCGCCCTCGGCCAGAAGCTCCGTGTGGCGGCCGCGCTCGACGATGCGGCCGGCTTCGAGGACGACGATCTCGTCGGCATCCACCACGGTGGAGAGGCGGTGGGCGATGACCAGCGTCGTCCGCCCGACCGAAACCTCCCGCAGCGACGCCTGGATCTCCTTCTCGGTGTGGGTATCGAGCGCCGAGGTGGCCTCGTCGAACAGCAGGATCTCCGGCCGCTTGAGGATGGTCCTGGCGATCGCCACCCGCTGCTTCTCGCCGCCCGACAGCTTCAGCCCGCGTTCGCCGACCATGGTGGAGTAGCCGTCCGGCTGGGCCATGACGAAGTCGTGGATGCGCGCGAGCTTCGCCGCCGCCTCGACTTCGGCCGGCGAGGCGCCGGGCCGGCCATAGGCGATGTTGTAGAAGATGGTGTCGTTGAACAGCACGGTGTCCTGGGGAACGATGCCGATGGCGGCGCGCAGCGAGGCCTGCGTCACCTCGCGGATGTCCTGGCCGTCGATCAGGATCCGGCCCGAGGTGACGTCGTAGAAGCGGTAGAGCAGCCTGGAGATGGTCGACTTGCCGGCGCCGCTGGGGCCGACGATGGCCAGCGTGCGGCCGGCGTCGACGGCAAACGAGATGCCGTCGAGCACGGTTCGCCTGGCGTCATAGGCGAAGCGGACGTCGTCGAAGACGATCCGGCCGCCGCCCACCGCGAGCGGCCGGGCTCCCGGCCGATCCTCGACCTCAGGGGCGACGTCCAGCAGGGTGAACATCTGCTCCATATCCGTTAGCGACTGCTTGATCTCGCGGTAGACGAAGCCGAGGAAGTTCAGCGGCAGGTAGAGCTGGATCAGGTAGGAGTTGACCATGACGAAGTCGCCGATGGTCAAGGCGCCGGAGGCGACGCCGTTGCCGGCCATCAGCATCAGTGCGATCAGGCCGATGGCGATGATCACCCCCTGGCCGATGTTGAGCAGGCTCAAGGTCACCTTGCTCTTCACCGCGGCCCCTTCGTAGTCGCGGAGCGCGGTGTCGAACCGGCGGGTCTCGTGGCCCTCGTTGCCGAAGTACTTCACCGTCTCGAAGTTGAGCAGGCTGTCGATGGCCTTGGTGTGCGCCTCGCTGTCGGAGCGGTTCATCGTCCGGCGGAACTTGGTCCGCCACTCGGTGACGATCACGGTCCAGGCGATATAGCCGGCGATGCAGACGAAGGTGATCGCGGCGTACCAGATGCCGAACAGGCTCCAGAGGATGGCGCAGACCAGCAGCACCTCGAGGATGGTCGGCAGCACGTTGAACAGCATGAAGCTGAGCAGGAACTCGATGCCCTTGGTGCCTCGCTCGATCGCCCGGCTGATAGCGCCGGTGCGCCGGTCCAGGTGGAAGCGCAGGCTCAGGCCCTGGAGGTGGCGGAAGGTGCGCACGCCGGCCTGGCGGATCGCCCGCTGGGCGACCTTGGCGAAGACGCCGTCGCGCAGTTCGCCGAAGGTCTGGGCCAGCACCCTGGCGCTGGCGTAGGCAACCAGGAGGAACACCGGGACGACCACCGCCGCGGCCGCCCCGGTCGGGCTCAGCGCGTCGACCACGCCCTTGTAGAACCAGGGCACGGAGACGTTGAAGCCCTTGGCGGCGACCAGGAAGACGACGGCGATGACGACGCGGAGACGAAGCCCCGGCTCGCCCTTCGGCCAGAGGTAGGGGATCAGGGTGCGGATGGTGGCGAGGTCGGCGCGCCAGGTGCCGCTGCGGGCCTCGGCGTCGGCAAGGGGCGGCGCGGCGCGTCTCATGGCGCGAGCTCGAACATCAGCAGCCACGTCTGCTGCAGCGGGTTGAAGTTGTCGTCGGAGAGGAGATAGATCAGCGTCTCGCCCTTCGGCCCGGTTCGCGCGGCGATGCCTTCCATGTTGTCGACCGCGTAGGCGCCTTCCAGCCGCGCCAGCTCCTCGCCCTTAAGTGTGGCGCCGGGCGCGATCGAGGTGGCGTCGATGCGCAACACCCGCGCGCCAACCGGCGGGAAGCGGCGCTCCAGCACCAACGCGTCGCCGTTCGGGAGCACGGCCGCCGCGGTCGGAGCGAAGCCGCCGTCGGCGGCCAGCGTCAGCGGCTCCCAGCGCTTGGGCCCGCCGATCCAGCCGCGGGTGCCGCCGGGACCAGCGAGCTGCTCGCTCAGCGCCAGGAAGCGGCCGTCATCGAGCTTCGCCAGAGCCTCCAGGCCGCCATTGGCCGGCGCCTGGCTCAGCTCCGTCGGCGCCTGCACCGGGCCGGGCCGGCCGGCCAGCGCCGGGTAGCGCCACAGCCGGTGGGCCTGCTCGAAGCCGACGAGGACGCCGCCGCGCCCGTCCGGGGCGATCGACTCGGCGTCGCCCCTGAGCTTGCCGGTCGTGGGCGCTCCGTCGGGGGCGAGCAGCGGCCCCATCCGCACGCCGGCGATGGAGACGAGATCGCTGCCGCTGCCGTAGCCGAGGCTGCCGGCGAGCCAGTAGCCCATGTCCGACACGGCGGTGATCTTCGTTCCATCCGCCGAGACGATCAGCCCGGACAGCCCGCCGAAGTGGGGCTCGCCGGCGCTCAGGGAAAGCCCGCCGCGGTAGCGCAGCCTGCCTACGGTGTGGATGCGGTGGTCCTGGTAGTTCAGCGGGACGTGCTCGGCGATGACCTCGATCGCGACCGGCTGGCGAAGCTCGTCGGCCGGCAGCGTTCGGCAGGCGCCGAGCACCGCCAGGGCCACGGCGGTGACGACGAGGGCGGAGCGGCGGCGGCGGCCGTGCGCAGAAGGGGGCACGGGCACGGGCGGGGCGGGGCGCGTCATGGGCGGCAAAATAGGCTGGCGCTGCCGACATTGATAGCGCCGCAACAGACGCCCGCGGCGCGGGGATCCCGGCTGGTGCCGCCGCTGCCTGCGACCACATGTCGCGGACGAAGAACTCTTCGAGGGAGGACCGCCGATGACCTTGACGTTCAGCCGTCGCCATCTCATCCGGGGCTTGGGCAGCCTGCCGCTGGCCGCGGTGCTGGCCGACCCCACGCTCGCGCGCGCCGCCGCCGGATCGCTGCAGGAGGTGACGCTGACCACCGCCGGCGGGCGCAAGGTCTCAGCCGCCCTGGCGGCGCCGGAGACGACGCCGGCGCCGGCCATCGTGCTGATCCACGAGTGGTGGGGCCTCAACGACCAGATCAAGGCGGTGGCCGCCGATCTCGCCGGGCAGGGGTTCCTGGCGTTCGCGGTGGATCTCTATGCCGGCAAGAGCGCGAGCGACCGGGAAGGGGCGCAGGCGCTGATGCAGGCGGTCGATCCCGGGGCCGCGACCGACACGCTGGTCTCCTGGCTCGATTGGCTCAAGACCCACGAGAAGGCGACCGGCAAGGTGGCGGTGATGGGCTGGTGCTTCGGCGGCGGCTGGGCGCTGAACGCGTCCATCGCCGAGCCGGTGGATGCGACCGTGGTCTACTATGGCAGGGTCGATAAGCCGGCCGACCAGCTGGCCAAACTGAAGGGGCCGGTGCTGGGCCACTTCGCCACCCGCGACGAGTTCATCAACGAGCCCATGGTGGCCTCATTCCAGCGGGCCATGGCCGAGGCCGGCAAGCCGGTCACGGTCTACTGGTACGAGGCCGACCACGCTTTCGCCAATCCCTCCGGCGGCCGCTACGACGAGGCCGATGCGGCGTTGGCCTGGTCGCGGACAATGGAGTTCCTGCGCCAGACGTTGTGACGGCGGCGGGCGCGCCTATTCGACGAAGCTGCTTGCGGGTTCGAGTGGCTGGGTTGATGCATTGCCTCTACAAGACAGTCCTCCCGAGCGGCGTGGCGCGTAGGGCGGGTCAAGGCGAAGCCGGACCCGCCGCAGATCGGCGGGTTACGCCTGCGGCTAACCCGCCCTTGTAATATCAGCATCGGGTGTTCCAGGCGGAGGCCCCCCGTAAATGGTCAGGCCCAGTGTGAGCCCGGTGCCGCAGGCAGGCCTGCTATGCGGAATTGGAGCCCGGGGTCTTGTCGAGGCCGACCCGGTTGGCGAGGAACGCGACCTGGGTTCGGTTGGTCGCCTTGAGCTTTTTCATGATCTGGCGGACGTGCACCTTGACCGTGCCCTCCTGCATGTGCAGCGCGTGGGCGATGATTTTGTTCGGCTTGCCCTCGCAGAGGAGGCGAAGAACCTCCCGCTGCCGCGGGGTGAGTTCGCGCAACAGCGCCTCGCCGTTGCCCGCCTCCGTCGGGGGCGCGGCGGCTTCGGCCGCCGGCGCTGCCGGTTCGCCCGCGTCGCCCTGCTCGCCCTCGATGCGGCGATGGCCGTTGCCGCACTGCTTGAGGGCGCTGGCGGGAACGAAGGTGCCGCCGGCATGGACCAGCCGCATGGCCTCCACCGCCACCCGCGGATTGAAAGTGGTTGGGATGTAGCCGCGCACACCGCGGCCAAGGGCCTCGGTGACCTGGCCTATGTCTTCCGAGTCACACAAAAGGATTAGCGGGACCTGCGGCATCCGGTCCGCGATCGTTCGAATCTCCTCTTCCACCCAGGCGTCGGACAGGAGCGCGAACCCCACGTTGAGGAGCACCAGCCCGGCGTTGTCCGTCGCTGCCTCGGTGATCTCCCCCGCGGCGGAGATGGGCAAGACGGCGAACTCCCGCGCCGCCGTGTTGAGCAGATTGACCACCGATTCCCGCGTCAGCGGCCGCGGGTCGATCAAGACGATCCGCGGCTTGTCGGCGTTTCGCGATCCCTTCATGGGCTCGTAAGCCGTCGTCGTCCTAGAAACCGTAAGGAGCCCCCTCGCGCCTCCCACACGTGCTGCTTGCACCATGGTTCGACCTCCAGTCTTGTCAGTTCGCCTCCGTGGCGGTGCCCGCCAATAAGCTGTTGATTCTCCCCTCGCCATCGCCAAAGAGCATACTACTTTTGGGCTCGGCGTCCATCTTTATGATAATGCGCGCAAAGGGAGCCGTGCAGGAATCGCCGACAGAGCCCATGTGTTCAAGTACACGTTACGGGACAAGCCGGCGCGGGTACTGCAAATGGATTACACGTCTCTGCTACTCGGGCCAGAAAGAACTTACCTTCGTGCTTCAATATTGAATAGGATCGCGAACTTGGCTGCAATGGTGGCAAGCGACCAAATGGGTTAGTCGTCGCCATTTCCTCGCCGGGGCCAAGTCGGGCCGGTGCAGAGGCACAAATGCCGGCACCGGGCCGGCAAAGCTTCGCGCTCTTGTTTTTTCCGTGCTCCTGAAAACGTCTCGAACGCGGGACAAAGCTCGGTTCAGGATCTTGAACCCTGTTCTTCACCAAAAGCGGTCAGGCGGGGAGGAAGATCCGGGACTGGCCGGCTGCCCTAGGGCAGGCAGCCACTTAAGGTTGCATCGACGCCGATTTTCCCCCGGCGTCAATTGGCGGCCGCGAAGTCCGGCGACGGGTTCCTCGTCGCAAAGAGGGCGCATTGTGACGGCGCTGCCACGCGGTTAGGCGTCTTGCCCCTTGCCGTAGCGGATCACCTCGACCCGCTCCAAGGTCACCAGCACGCTGCCGAGCAGCGGCTCCGCGGCGCTGACGAAGTCGCGAAGCCTTTCCTCCGCCTCGACGATCTCCACGACCACCGGCAGGTCCTGAGACAGCCTGAGGATCTTGGCGGTGTGCAGCCGGCTCGCCCGGCCGAAGCCCATGGGCCCGCGCAAGACGGTGGCCCCGGCCAAGCCCTGCTTGCGGGCGAGCTCCACCAGCGCCTCGTAGAGCGGCTTCCCCGCGGCCTTGTCGTCCTCGCCGAAGAAGATCCTCAGCAGGCGGGCGTCGTCGGGAAGCGTCATCCTGCCCGGCCTCAGCGATTGACCAGCGCGCCGAGGACGGCGCCGAGCCAGACGCCCAACAGGCACAGCCCGACGGAGAGGGCGATGTTGGCCAGGGCGTAGAGCCGTTCGCCCTCCTGCAGCAGGGTCAGCGTCTGCAGGCTGAACGACGAGAAGGTGGTGAAGCCGCCGAAGATCCCGGTCATGATGAACTGGCGATGGGCGGTCTCCATCAGCACCCGGCCGTCCGGCCCAGTGACGACGAAGACGAAGCCGATCAGGGTCGAGCCGACGACGTTGACGATCAGGGTGCCCCAGGGGAAGGTCTCGCCGAAGGCGTGGGCGATGGCGCCCGAGCACCAGTAGCGGGCGAGGCCGCCGATGGCGGCGCCGGCGGCGACCCAGAGCGGGATGACCAGTGCCGTGCGGTTCATGGCGGCAATCATAGGGGTGCCGGGCCCCGGCGGACAACGCGCAACAGCGAAGGGGGGCAGATGCAGATTGCCAGGTTGTCGCTGGCCGGGGGCGCCGCGGCCGCGCGCGGCATCGCCGTCGTCATCGACGTCTTTCGCGCCTTTACCTGCGAGCCGCTGCTCTATGCCTGCGGCGCGAAGCGGATCGTGCTGGAGGGCGACATCGGCCGCTGCCTCGCCTGGAAGGAGAGGGAGAGGGGGGCTCCACGCCCCGTCCTCGTCGGCGAGCACAACGAGCGTCCCATCGACGGCTTCGACCTGACCAACTCTCCCTACCTCATCTTGCGGAACGGCCCGGCCATGTTCCAAGGCCGCACGGTGGTCCACCGCACCACCTCCGGCGTCACCGGCGCGCTCGCGGCGCTGGAGGTCGCAGACAGGGTCTACCTCGCCTCCTACCTGACCGCCAGGGCCACCGCCGAGGCCATCCGCGCGCAGCGGCCGGCGGTTGTCAGCATCGTCGCCATGGGCATCCGCTCCAAGGTGCCGGCGCCGGAAGACGAGCGCTGCGGCGACTACATCGCCTCGCTCCTGACCGGCGCCCCGTACGACCACCTGGCCGCGGTGGCCGAGATCGTCGGCCACGAGACGGCGCAAAAGTTCCTCCGCGGCGACAAGGCCTACCTGCCGAAGGAGGACCCGGTGCTGTGCCTGCAGTGCGACCTGTTCGACTTCGCGCTGGAGGCGCGGGTCACCGACGACGGCGTCGAAGCGGTGCGCGTCCATTCCGGAGCGGCGACGGCGGAGGATTGACGCGGCGGCGCCGCCCGGCTTATCGCTCGCCTGGCTTATCGCCCGCCGGGGCGCACCGGCGTCTTCGTCAGCTCGAGGGGGTTCCATGACCGTCGCCATCATTCCCGCGCTTGCCGAGGCGGGCGTGGCCCTGGAGCGGACCTTCGCCGGCCGGCCGCTCCTGGTGCACTCGATCGAGCAGGCGCGGCTCTCGGCCTCGATCGGCCGGACCATCGTCGCCAGCGACGATGGCGTTCTGACGCGGCTCGCCGAGCGGGCCGGTGCGGAGGTGACGGCCGCCGGCGGCGCTGCGGACGCGGACGCGGCGGCGGCGCGGGTGGCGCAGGCGGTGGCTGCCGCGGACGGGGAGGGCGAGATCTGCGTCATCCTCGATCCGGGCCGGCCCTTGCGCACGCCGGAGATGATCGAAGCCGCGCTGGGTCATCTGGCGGCGCGCGGCGGCGACAGCCTGATCGGCGTCCACGAGACGGCCGAGACGCTGTGGGTCGAGGACGCCGGCGGCTTCGGCCGGCTGCAGGAAGACGATCCGCGCCCGCGCACGTCTCGCCCCGGCCTGGCCGAGAACCGGGCCATCGTCATCACCAAGGCGGCACAGCTTCGCGACTGGGCGGCGCCGCTGGGCGGGCGGATCGTGTTGCATCGCCTTCCCGCCTTCTCGGCCTTGCGGATGCTGGGCGAGGACGCCTGGTGCGCCGGCGAGGCCTTGCACCGCCGCCTCTGGATGGGCCGGACGACGGCGCGGCTGGCCGCGATCCGGCTGCTGGTCTTCGATTTCGACGGAGTGATGACCGACAACCGGGTGGTCGTCTTCGAGGACGGCCGCGAGGGTGTGCTCTGCAGCCGCGGCGACGGCATGGGCATGGACCGGCTGCGCGAGACGGGGCTTGCGGTCGCGGTCATCTCCAAGGAGGGAAACCCGGTGGTGACCGCCCGCTGCCGCAAGCTGAAGATCCCCTGCGTCCAGGGGGTGGGGGACAAGCTGCCGGTGTTGCAGAAGATCGTCGCCGACCAGGGGATCACCCTCGCCGACGTCGCCTACATGGGCAACGACATCAACGACCTCGAATGCATGCAGGCGGTGGGGCTGGCCATCGCCCCGGCCGACGCCGAACCGCCGATCCTGCGCATCTCCGGGCTCGTCACCATCGCCAGGGGCGGCTTCGGCGCGGTCCGCGAGGTGGCGGACCTCATCGTCGCCGCCCGCGAGGCCGAACCGGGCGCGGCCCGGCTGTTTGCGTGAAGAGGCTTTGGGTATAGTGGACGGCCATGCGTACTCTTTACCACCTTTGGCTGTCGCCGGCCTGCCGGAAGGTCCGCCTCGTCCTCGGCGAGAAGAAGCTGGACGCCGACTGTCGCGTCGAGCCGGTGTGGGAGCGCCGTGACGCGTTCCTGACCATGAACCCGGCGGGCGAGGTGCCGGTCATGGTCGAGCCGGAAGGCGCGATCCTCTGCGACGGCACCGCCATCGCCGAATACCTGGACGAAACCACGCCCTCGCCGCCCCTGAACGGATCGACGCCCATGGAGCGGGCGGAGGTTCGCCGGCTGGTCGGCTGGTTCGACGGCAAGTTCAACGACGAGGTGACCGCCAACCTGGTGGGCGAGAAGGTGCTGAAGCGGCTGATGCGCACCGGCTATCCTAGTTCGGACGCGATCCGCGCGGGCTTGAGCAACATCCGCTACCACCTGGACTACATCGGCTTCCTCGCCGAGCGGCGGAACTGGCTCGCCGGCAACCGCCTCAGCCTCGCCGACATCGCCGCCGCCGCGCACCTCTCCTGCATCGACTACATCGGCGACGTGCCATGGGCGCACAACGAGAGCGCCAAGACCTGGTACGCCCGGATCAAGTCGCGGCCCGCGTTCCGCCCGATCCTCGCCGACACCGTCCCCGGCATCGCCCCGGTCGAGACCTACGCCAACCTGGATTTCTAGGGGAGGGCGAAGTCCCTCTTCACGGGATCTGCCGGCTGGAAGTGAAGACGTGGATGACCGCGACAAGCGCGGTCATGACGAGAGGAGCACGGCCCCTGCCACCTCCACCCCGTCATCGCCGTCCTTGTTGCGGCGATCCAGGGGTTGGTCTGCTGCCATGTAGACGTGGATGACCGCGACAAGTGCGGTCATGACGAGAGGAGCATGGCCCTGCCACCTACACCCCGTCATCGCCGTACTCGTTACGGCGATCCACACCAGCCGCCTGAAGATGGCTGCACATCAAGACGTGGATGACCGCGACAAGCGCGGTCATGACGAGAGGAGCATGGCCCTGCCACCTACACCATCACCAGGGACATGACCGCCGTCCTTGTTGCGGCGATCCAGGGGTTGGTCTGCTGCCATGTAGACGTGGATGACCGCGACACGCGCGGTCATGACGAGAGGAGCATGGCCCTGCCACCAACACCCCGTCATCGCCGTACTTGTTACGGCGATCCAGGGGTTGGTCTGCTGCCATGTAGACGTGGATGACCGCGACAAGCGCGGTCATGACGAGAGGAGCACGGCCCCTGCCACCCACACCTCGTCATCGCCGTAACTTGTCGCGGCGATCCAGGGGTTGGTCTGCTGCCATGTAGACGTGGATGACCGCGACAAGCGCGGTCATGACGAGAGGACCATGGCCCTGCCACCTCCACCCCGTCACCGCCGTACTCGTTACGGCGATCCAGGGGTTGGTCTGCTGCCATGTAGACGTGGATGACCGCGACAAGCGCGCTCATGACGAGAGGAGCACGGCCCCTGCCACCTCCACCCCGTCATCGCCGTACTTGTTATTCTTGTCACGGCCATCCACGAACTGTTGTTGTTCTGCGTTGAAGTGCGTCGTCGTGAGGCGGGGCCTTCAGCTCCCGCCCGTCGCCTCGAATGCGATGACTTCGTGGCGCTGGCGGCCCAGGGCCTCGACCCCGCACTCGAGCACGTCGCCTTCGCGCAGGTAGCGCGGCGGCTTGCAGCCCATGCCGACGCCGGCGGGGGTGCCGGTGGCGATGACGTCGCCGGGAAGCAGCGTCATGAACTGGCTGATGTGGCTGACCAGGTACGCCACCGGGAAGATCATCCGCGCGGTGGTCGAGTCCTGGCGCCGTTCGCCGTTAAGGTCGCACCACAGCGCCAAGTCTTGCGGATCGGCGATCTCGTCGCGGGTCACCAGCCATGGCCCCAGCGGGCCGAAGCTGTCGGCGCTCTTGCCCTTGATGAACTGGCCGCCGCGCTCCTTCTGGAAGGCGCGCTCGGACACGTCGTTGATCACCGCGTAGCCGGCGATCACGTCCAGCGCCTCGTCCTCGTCGACGTACGCGGCGCGGCTGCCGATGATCACCGCGAGCTCCACCTCCCAGTCGGTCTTCTCCGAGCCGCGCGGCAGCACGATCGGGTCGTTGGGGCCGCTGAGCGCGGTGATCGCCTTGGAGAACAGCATCGGGTCGGAGCGGACCGCGGCCCCGGTCTCCTCGGCGTGCTCGCGGTAGTTGAGGCCGATGGCGAGGATCTTGCCGACCCCCGCGACCGGCGGGCCGAGGCGGCCGGGGCTTTCCACCAGCGGCAGCGTTTGCGGATCGATCCCGGCCAGCCGCCGCAACCGGTCGGGGGCGAGAACCTCGCCGGCAATGTCGCCGACGTGGCCGGAGAGATCGCGGACATGGCCGGCATCGTCGACGAGCCCCGGCTTCTCGCTCCCCTGCGGCCCAAAGCGCACCAGCTTCATCGCCCGACCCTTTCGTCCCCTGAACCTGAGGGCCAGCGTAGCCGGATCGAAGGCCGCGTCAATGCCCGCAGGCGGGGCCGCCGCGCTCCACCGTCCTCACAAACTTTGCAAGCACAGAGCGCAAAGACTGCCAGCAATATCGGCTTTAGGATGTACTCCCAGAGAGCCGTATAATAACGGCGTTGCGTTCAACAGCGAAGCGTGGAGCCGCCGGCGCCCCGGCCACCCGACCATGCGGATCTTTCCCCTGCCCGGTGTCTGCCGAAGGCTCTGCTCGGACCAGCGCGGCTCGCCGATCCTCGAGTTCGCCCTCGGCGGGCCGGTGTTCTTCCTCATGGTCTGCGGCATCGTCGAGTTCGGCCTGGTGATGTTCGTCACCGTGCTGATGGAAAGCAGCCTGCGCGACGCCTCGCGCTACGGCGTCACCGGGCAGCTTCCGGACGGCGGCTCGACCATGGCCGAGCGCGAAGCCTTCATCCGCGGGCTGGTCGAAGACCACATCCTGGGCCTCGTCGATTTCGATCACGCCAGCCTGGAGATCCGCAGCTACCCGACCTTCGAGGACGTGGATAAGGGCGAAGATTTCATCGACGGCAACGCCAACGGCAAGTACGACGGCGGCGAGACCTTCAAGGATTGCAACGCCAACGGCAAACGCGACCGAGACCGCGGCGCCGACGGCGCCGGCGAGTCCGGATCGGTGGTCGTGTACCGGCTGCGCTACGACTGGCCGCTGATCACGCCGATGGTGGGCAAGATCATCGGCACCGACGGCAAGTTGCCGCTGTCGGCCAGCGTCGCCGTGCGCAACGAGCCGTGGAACCCGTCGCTGGACGGCAGCGAGCTGGTGCCATGTACGCTCTGAGCCGCATCGCCAGGGGCTGGCTGCGCCGGCCGAAGGGGCTCGGCCGCAACGAGCGCGGCGCCTTCATCGTCGAGCTCGCCGTCGCCACGCCGGTGTTGCTGATGCTGCTGCTCACCGGCATCGAGTTCACCCGCTTCGTCCTGGTCAACCAGAAGGTCGAGCGCACCTCGGCCAGCCTGGCCGACCTGGTCGCCCAGTCGGCGGTGGTCACCGAGGCCGGCATGAGCAACCTGTTCCAGGCGGCCAAGTTCGTCATGGACCCCTTCGACGTGGCGGCCGATGGGCGGCTGGTGGTCACCTCCGTCGCCGCCTCGGGCGGGCCGGCGCGGATCAAGTGGCAGCGGACCTACGGCGCCGGCGACGGCGACAGCGCCTTTGGCACCGAGGGCGCCGTTGCCTCCTTGCCGGACGGGCTCGTCGTCCGCGACGGCGAGAACGTCATCCTGTGCGAGGCGTTCTTCCGCTACCGGCCGTTGGTGTTTCAGGACGTGATCGAGGAGACGACGGTGAGCCGCTTCTCGGTGTTCCGGCCGCGCTACGGCTCGCTCGACACGATCTACCCGTAGGCTGCCTGTTCCCCAGACCTTGCCAAGGTTGCCCCGTTTAGGTATATCCTCCTAAACCGGCCGCCGGCTACGCCGCTTGCGTGGATCCTCGCGACGAGCGCGAGGATGACGGTAAAGAGCCCCGGGCGGCGGTCCTCGGCCGCTTGCGTGGATCCTCGCGACGAGCGCGAGGATGACGGTAAAGAGCCCCGGGCGGCGGTCCTCGGGCCGCTTGCGTGGATCCTCGCGACGAGCGCGAGGATGACGAGGAAGAGCGACTGCCGCTCCCTGCGTCGTGGCCGTGCTCGTCACGGCCATCTACGTCTTCGATGGACCCCCGGAACAAGTCCGGGGGGTGACGAGCCTTGGGTTTCTCGAGACTGGGGCGACGCTGCTTGCGGGTCCTGCTGCGTCAGCCCGGTCGCAAGTTGCGCTCGCTGTTTTTGTTGTCCTGCATTCTTGGTCTTACGGCGCCGCCGTTCGAGGCGCGGGAACAGCCCGCCCGCCTCCGGCCGCGCCTGTTCATTGAGGTCTTCTCGGTAATGATGTTGCGAAAGCCGAAGGCCCGAACCTTCGAGGTCGGGCTGGTGATGGCCGGCGCCGTGTCCGCCGGCGCCTATACCGCCGGCGTGATCGACTTCCTGCTCCAGGCGCTGGACGCCTGGGAGCAGGCCAAGCTGGCCGGCGCCGATGTCCCCGACCACACCGTGCAGATCCGCGCCGCGGCGGGAAGCTCCGCCGGCGGCATCATCTCGGCGCTCACCGCGATGATCCCCTTTACCGGCCACCACCCGATCCGCGACCTGTGCTCGGCCCGCGGTGCGGCGGCGCCGGCGAACGCGGAGCGGAACCTGCTCTATCGCTGCTGGGTGCGCGATATCGACATCCGCGCCATGCTCGCGACCGGCGACATCCGCGGCAACGCCGGCATCGTTCCGTCGCTGCTCGACGGCACCGGCATCGCCGCCGTCGCCGACGGCGCCGTCGCCAGCGTCCGCGCGGCGATTGCGGCGGGCGCCTGCCCGGCGCGGCCGGCCCACTTCGCCAACCCGCTGCAGCTCTACCTGTGCCTGACCAACCTGCGCGGGCTGCCCTACGTCATCGAAATGGTCACCGCCGGCGGGGTGCGCGGCCACCGGGTCACCTGTCACGCCGACTTCGCCCATTTCGCCGTCCTCGGCGCCGGCGCCGGCGAGGCCGAGCCGCTGTCCGCCGGGGTGCATCCGGTGAACTGGCCGCGGGCTGCCGGCGACGGCCGCCTCGACGGCTGGGGCTGCCTTCGCGATGCGGCGCTCGCCACCTCCGCCTTCCCGGGCGGTCTGCCGGCGCGCGCCTTCTCCAACCTGCCGGCGTTCTACCAGGCGACGCCCTGGTGCGGTCCGGCAGGCTGCGCCGCCGACGCGCCGAGGCCGGTGATCAACCTGGACGTCGCCTGCGCGACGCCCGAACGCCCGTACGAGTTCTGGTGCGTCGACGGCGGGCTGATCAACAACGAGCCGGTGGAGTTTGCCCGGATCGCTTTGGCCGGCGGGCGCGACGTCCACAATGCCCGCGACCCCCGGCAGTGCGACCGGGCGGTGTTGATGATCGACCCGCTTCCAGACGACGATAAGCGCGCCGACCCCGGCATGGGCAGCGCGCCGGACATGGTTGATGCGGTGTTCGCGATGTTCTCGACGCTGCGCCGGCAGGCGCGGTTCAATCCACAGGAGGTGATGCTGGCGATGCACGAGGACGTGCACAGCCGCTTCCTGGTCTCGCCGCTGCGCGAGGAGAAGCGGGGTTCGGAGACCGACCTCGCCTCCGTCGGCCTGGGCGGCTTCTCCGGCTTTCTCCACGAGGAGCTGCGGATGCACGACTTCCAGCTCGGCCGGCGCAACTGCCAGAAGTTCCTGCGCGACCACTTCGTCGTCCACGTCGAGAACCCGATCGTGGCCCCCTGGGTGGAGCGGGCGAGGGCGCTGGGCCAGGACCTCGTCGACCGGCACCCGCGCGTCCGCCGGGCGAACGGCTGCTACGCGGTCGACCGCGAGTTCGTGCAGCTGGTCCCGCTGGTTGGCGACGCCGGCCGGCCGGTGGCGCTGCGGCCATGGCCGAAGCTCGACCCGCGGTCGCTCGAGCCGGTGCTGGCGCTGGTCGAGGCCCGGGCGGCGGCGATCATCCCCGAACTCGTCCGCGGCCTGCTCAAGCGCATCCGCATCGACGACGGCCGCTGCGTCAACAAGATGCTGCGGGCGGTGGCGAGCTGCATGATCCGCGACAGGCTGACGCAGGCGGCCGCCTCGGCGATCAAGGCGGATCTTCGCCGCCGCGCGTTGGTGTAGCCGCTCCCTCCGCACCCCGGCGGTCCGGGCTGTGGTGTCCGTCCACCACCCGTCATCGCCGCACTCGTTGCGGCGATCCACGTCCTCGTGAGCGGCTTCGAGCAGTTTCCGTGGATCTTCGCGACAAGCGCGAACAAGCCCGGCGGTGACGGAAGAGAGACGCGAGGATGACGAACGAGCCGTTCGCCGTCCTCACTCGCCGTCCTCACTCGCCGTCATCGCCGCAGGCCATCCCGCCGCCTTCGGCGGGTCCGGCTTCGCCTCGACCCGCGCTGGCGCCGCGTCGGCGGCCGAAAGGCGCCGCCACAGGCGGCGCCCGGCGTGTACGGGTGGGCGGCTACCACTGGGCCGCCCCTGCGGCGGGCGCTACTTCCGCGCCGCCTGCGCCGCGTCGATGATCGGCTTGCCGATCTGCGGCTCGAAGTCCTGCCATACGGGAATGAACGCCTCGCGCCACTCCTCGATCTGCGCCGGCGAAGGCTCCAGGATCTCGATCTTCCCTTCCTCCTTGGCCTTCCGTCGGTTGGTCTCCGCCTGCTCGCGGGCGATGACGTTGACCTCGGCGGTGACCTCGGCCAGCACCGCCTCCAGGGTCTCCCGGACGTCCGGCGGCAGCCCGGACCAGAAGTCGGCGTTGGTCACGACCATGTAGCCGAGGAAGCTGTGGTCGAACTCGGTGAAGTAGCGGTGCAGCGTGTGAAGGCCCCGCGAGTAGATGTTCGACCAGCTGTTTTCCTGACCCTGGACGAGGCCGTCGCGGACCGCGTCGGGCACGGCGCTGAAGGGCAGCGGCAGGACCGGGACGCCGATCCGCTGGTACTGCGCCTGGAACACCGCCGACGGCTCGGTGCGAAACAGCAGGCCCTCGGCGTCGGCGGGCACCAGCAGCGGCTTGTTTGCCGAGATGGCCCGCATGCCGTTGTCCCAGTAGGCCAGCCCCATGATCCCCTGCGGCAGCATGAAGTCGAGGAGCTGGCGGCCGACGGTGCTTTGCTGGAAGCGGTGGAGGTGGTCCGTATTCTCGAACAGGAACGGCAGCTCGAAGACCTGCATCGCCCGGTTGAAGCCGCGGAACTGGGTGAACGAGGGCGCGGCAAGCTCGACGTCGCCCAACACCATCGCGGTGAGGACTTCCTCGTCGGTGTACTTGCGCGACAGCGGATAGACCTCGACCCGAACCCGCCCGGGCAGCCTCGCCTCGGCGCGCTCCTTGAACAGTTCGGCGCCGATGCCCTTTGGGGTCTTCTCCCCGACGACATGGGAGAAGCGGATGACGATGGGCCCGTCCTGAGCGCGGACGGGCGCCGCCCCCAAGACGGCTGCCGCCACCAGCAGCACGGCGAGCAGCAGCGGGAAGATGCGGTTTCGGCGACCGGCAGTCGGCATGGCATCCGTCTCCTGTCGTTTCCGTCGCAACCGGCGGCGAACCGTCGGCTAGGGTTCCGCGACCCCGCCGCCCGCTCCATACCCCTTCAGGCTGTCGATGTACTCGGGGAGGAACAGCGAGATCTGCGGAATGTAGGTGACCAGCACCAGAAAGACGATCAGCACCATCAGCCATGGCAGCGCCGCCTGCACCACCCAGCCGATACTTCGCCCGGTAATCCCGGCGGTGACATACAGGTTGAGCCCCACCGGCGGCGTGATCATGCCGATTTCCATGTTCACGACCATGACGATGCCGAGGTGGATCGGGTCGATTCCCAACTCCAGGGCGATGGGCAGGAAGATCGGCGCCATGATCAGGGTGATCGCCGACGGCTCCATGAAGTTGCCGGCGAGCAGCAGGATGATGTTGACGACGAGCAGGAACGACCACGCCGGCAGCCCCCACGCCGAGATCGCCTCGGCGATATGGTGGGGAATGCGCTCGGTGGTCAGCACGTGGGCGAACAGCATCGCGTTGGCGATGACGAACAGCAGCATCACCGAGACCTTCGACGCCTCGAGGACGACCTTGCGCACCTCCGGGTCGAAGACCGACTTCGGCAGGGCGACCAGCATCTGCACCGTGTTGCGGACCAGGACGCTTGCGGCCGACTCGCCTTGGCGTCGCCAGGGCACCTCGCGCAGCGGGCCCATGTCGCGGTAGCCGAAGACGGCGATGGCGTAGGCGTAGACGGCGGAGACCGCCGCGGCCTCGGTCGGGCTGGCGATGCCGCCGTAGATCGAGCCGAGCACGATCACCATCAACAGGATGCCGCCCATGGCGCTCCAGGCCGAGGCGGCGATCTCGCCGAAGCCCCCGAACGGCAGCGCCGACAGCCCCTTGATCCTGGCGACGACGTAGATCGCCACCATCAGCATGAACCCGAGGGTGATGCCGGGGATGAACCCGGCCATGAACATCCTCGCCGCCGACTGCTCGGTGGCCGCGGCGTAGACCAGCATGACGATGCTGGGCGGGATCAGGATGCCCAGCGTGCCGGCGTTGGTGATCACGCCCGCGGCCATTTTCTCCGGGTAGCCGGCCTTGACCATGCCGGTGATGACCAGCGAGCCGATGGCCGCCACCGTCGCCGGCGACGAGCCGGAGATGGCGGCGAACAGCATGCAGGCCAGTACCGAGGCCATCGCCAGGCCGCCGCGGATGTAGCCGACGGTGGAGATGGCGAAGCGGATCAGCCTGCGGGCGACGCCGCCTGTGGTGAGGAAGGCGGAGGAGAGGATGAAGAACGGAATGGCGAGCAACGTGTAGTGGCCGGACAGCCCCTGCAGCAGCTTCAGCGCGATCGAGGCGAGCGAGTCGTTGGAGAACAGCAGGATGGTGACGATGCTGGAGAAGCCGAGCGCGACCGCGATCGGCATGCCCATCAGCATGCAGGCGAACAGCAGCAGGAAGAGGGCGGCGGTGGTCACGGCTTCTTGGCCTCCTCCTTGGCGCTGACGTCGGCGCCGAGCGTTTCGAGAGCTTCCTTGGCCTCGTCGGCGAAGCCGAAGCTGTCCGATTTGCCCTGCAGCACGTGCCATCCGAGCAGCAGAAAGCGGATGGCGAGGAGGACGAAGCCGATCAACAGGATGCTGTGGGCCAGCCACTTCTCGATCGGCAGATCCTCGAGCTCGATGCCGATCCGGTGGACCTTCTGCAGGTAGACCCAGGAGCCCTGGATGAACAGCCAGCAGTAGATCAGGCAGAGCACGATGGCGATCAGGGTGACGACACGGCGAACGGGGCTCGGCAGCAGCCGGACGACGGCGTCGACGCCGATGTGGGAGCCGACCTTCACCCCGTAGGAGGCGCCGAGCAGCACCATCCAGGCGGAGAGGTGAAGGACGAACTCGTCCGCCCAGATCATGCCGGTGTTGAAGCCGAAGCGGAGAACCACCTCGACGAAGACGACGAGGGTCATGACCACGAGGATGAGGGAAACCAGTCCCTCCTCCAGGTGGGTCACGAAGCGTGCGATCATGAGCGTTGGCTTTCGCTTGGGATCGGACGGGCGCGCGCGGCCGAAGCCGCGCGGTCTCGCTTAGCTGCCGCCGTTCGCGGCGACCGCCGCCTCGATGTTCTCCTTGCCGATGTCCTTCTCGAACTTCGTCCAGACCGGCTTCATCGCATCGACCCACTTGGCCCGCTCTTCGGGCGTCAGGGAGACGACCTCAGAGCGGCCAGAGGCGATGATCTTCTGCTTGTCCTGCTCGTTCAGGTCGTTGGCAATCTTGTTGCCGTAGACGATGGACTCGTCCAGCGCCGCCTTGAGCTCCTTGCGGATGTCGTCCGGCAGGCCGTTCCAGAACTCGTCGGACGTCACCACCATGTAGTCGAGGACGCCGTGGTTCGACTCGGTGATGTATTCCTGAACCTCGAAGAACTTCTGCGAGTACATGTTCGACCAGGTGTTCTCCTGACCGTCGATGGCGCGGGTCTGCAGCAGGGTGAACACCTCGGAGAACGGCTTCTTCACCGGCGTGGCCTTCAGCGCCTCGAACTGCGCCTGCAGCACGTCGGACGCCTGGATGCGGAACTTCTTGCCGGCGGCATCCTGTGGAACGCGCAGCGGATTGTGCGCGGAGAGTTGCTTCATCCCGTTGTGGATGTAGCCGAGGCCGATGACGCCCTTCTTCTCCATCGACTGCATCAAGGCCTGGCCGGCGGGACCCTGCTGGAAGCGATCGACCGCGGCGATGTCGTTGAACAGGAAGGGAAGGTCGAAAATCTGCAGCTTCCTGGTGTAGGACTCGAACTTCGATAGCGATGGCGCCGCCAGGTGGACGTCGCCCAGCAGCATGGCTTCCATCACCTTGTCGTCGTCGAACAGCTGCGAGTTGGGAAACACCTCGACGACCACCTTGCCCGGCAGCCGTTGCTCGACCAGTTCCTTGAATTTGTTCGCCGACTGGCCCTTGGGCGTGTTCTCGGCGACCACGTGCGAATACTTGATGACGATCGGGCTCGCCGCCTGCGTTGCCGGCGCCGCGAGCATCGTCGCCGCAAGCAGAATCCCGAAGCCGAACAGTCGCATGAACGTCCTCCCTCAAGGTGTGCCCTTCGCATTGCGCGGGAAGGGCTTCATTGTCGGCGTCCGGTACGGCCGAGGCCGCCAGACGCATCCTGTGCATGAAGTCTTACAAGGAATCGCTCGCACAGAAAAGCGAGGAATGTGACCGACGTGTGTGATGCAACCGAAGGGAGAGAATCGGGCCACCGGCCTAGCTCGCCCGCTTGCCTGCCGGCCGCGGCCTGCGGCATGGTGCCGGCTTGGCGGCAGGCAGCAGGGGCGCTAGGGATGGGCGGCGGCGAATGGTGGCGGGGCGCGGTGATCTACCAGATCTACCCGCGGAGCTTTTTCGACAGCGACGGCGACGGGGTGGGCGACCTCCCCGGCATCACCGGCAGGCTCGGCCATGTCGCCTCCCTCGGGGTCGACGGCATCTGGCTGTCGCCGTTCTTCACCTCGCCGATGAAGGACTTCGGCTACGACGTCGCCGACTATTGCAACGTCGACCCGCTGTTCGGCCGGCTCGCCGACTTCGACCAGCTCCTCGCCGAAGCCCACCGCTTAGGCCTCAAGGTGATCATCGACCAAGTCTACTCGCACTCGTCCGACAGGCACCCGTGGTTTCTGGAAAGCCGGCAGAGCCGCGACAACCCCAAGGCCGACTGGTACGTCTGGGTCGATCCCAAGCCCGACGGCAGCCCGCCCAACAACTGGCTCGCGGTTTTCGGCGGCGTCGCCTGGGAATGGGAGCCGCGAAGGCGTCAGTATTACCTGCACAACTTCCTCAGGGAGCAGCCGGACCTCAACGTGCACAACCCGCACGTTCAGCAGGCGGTGCTGGACGCGGCCCGCTTCTGGCTCGACCGTGGGGTCGACGGCTTCCGCCTCGACGTCGCCAACTTCTTCATGCACGACTTGGCGCTCAGGGATAATCCCGCCCGCCCGCACCCGGCGCCGGACAAGCCCTCCTACCTGCAGCGGCAGATCTACAATCGCACCAGGCCGGAGACGCTCGGCTTCGTCGCCAGGCTCCGGGCGCTGCTCGACCGCTACCCGGAGCGGATGGCGGTGGCCGAGATCGCCGCCGAGGACCAGCTCGCCACCATGGTCGCCTACACCGACGGGCCGGAGCGCTATCACACCGCCTACAGCTTCGTCTTTCTGGGTCCGGAGTTCGGCGCCCGCTTCATTCGCGAAAACGTCGAGCGGATGCAGGCGCTCTCCGAAAGCGCTTGGCCGTCGTGGGCGTTCAGCAACCACGACGTCGTCCGGGTGGCGACCCGCTGGGGGCAGGGCGCCGCCGATCCGGCGGCGTTCGCAAAGCAGATGATCGCGCTGCTCACGTCCCTGCGCGGAACGAGCTTTCTCTACCAGGGCGAGGAGCTCGGGCTGCCCCATGCCGAGGTGCCGTTCGAGAAGCTCAAGGACCCGGAGGGGATCACCTTCTGGCCCAGGCACAAGGGCCGTGACGGGGCGAGGACGCCGATGCCTTGGTCCGCCGGGGCGCCGTTCGCAGGCTTCTCCTCAGCCGAGCCGTGGCTGCCGATCGATCCCCGGCATCCGCCGCTGGCGGTGGACGCACAGGAGGCCGACCCCGGTTCGGTGCTGGCCTTTACCCGCGGTTTCCTCGCCTGGCGCAAGCGACACCCGGCGCTGATCGCAGGCGCGATCCGCTTCCTCGACGCGCCCGAGCCGGTGCTGGCCTTCATCCGCGGCGAGGGCGAGGGCGAGGGCAGGGTGCTCTGCGCCTTCAACCTTGGTAACGGCGACGCGGACTTCGCCTTGCCGGCGGACTTGGCCGTCGAGCCGCTCTCCGGCCACGGCCTCAACGGAGGGCTGGACGGCGGCCACCTCCGCCTGCCGGCCCACGGCGCCCTCTTCGCCCAAGTACGGAGCGGCGCTGCAAAGTCCTCGTAGGCCGGAAAGTCCCCGTGTTGGGCCGGGTCGGCAGCTCTGTCGTTCCCCGATTGCGCCCACAGCTTCCGCTCGGCGTCCGTCATTCGCTTGCGCAACGCCCGAGCCCGATCCGTTTCGTCATGCTCTTGGCGGGCCACAGCCCTCACCCTCCCGCTCGCGTAGCTCGCGGGTTCGCCTCGCTTCGCGAAGCGCCCCTCTCCCGTGCTTCGCCCGGGTGAGGGTAAGCGAGCAACGATCATCGGACGCGGCTCCCTCTCCCGCGCGCCGTGAGGCGCAAGCGGGAGAGGGTCGGGGTGAGGGCAGCTAGAACGGGAAGATGATGTCCCAGATCTGGGTGCCCCAGCGGGGCTGCTGCAGGTCGCTGAGCGTGCCGCGGCCGCCGTAGGCGACGCGCATCTCGGCGATCTTCTCGTGGCGGATGGAGTTGTCGGCCTCGATGTCCTGCGGCCGGATGACGCCGCTGATCATCAGCTCGCGCAGCTCGTAGTTCACCCGGATCTCCTGGCGGCCGACGATGGCGAGGAGGCCGTTGGGCAGGACCTGGGTGACGATGGCGGCGAAGGTCAGGTCGATCGACTCCTGCCGGTCGATGCCGCCGTCGCCATTGGTCTCGTGCTCGGTACCGAAGGAGACCGCCGGGCTGACGCCCACCGCCGGAACGGCGTTGCGCACCACGCCTTCGTAGCCGAGCATGGCGTCGACCTTGGCGGTCTCGCCGTCGTCGCGCTCGCGCTTGGTCGAGTTCTTCAGCTTGGCGCTGTCGTCGAGCTTGAGCCGGATGGTGAGGATGTCGCCCACCTCCTTGGCCCGGGTGTCCTTGAAGAAGGCCTTGGCGCCCGGCCGCCACAGCGAGGCGGGGTTGTCGTCGGCCTGGGGTTGCGCCGGCATCGGCAGGCGGACAGGCCGGTACGCCGGGTCCTTCTGCGGATCCTCCGGGATCTTGCTGAGCTTCGGCGTCGTGCCGACCTCGGTGAGCCGGGTGCCGAGGCTGCAGCCGCCGAGACCGGCGGTCAGCACCAGCGCCAGCGCCGTCATCGCGGCGGCGTGGGGCCGGAGGCGGATCATCGCCGG
Organism: Rhodospirillales bacterium; assembly: GCA_034382075.1. GTDB lineage: Bacteria > Pseudomonadota > Alphaproteobacteria > Rhodospirillales > Defluviicoccaceae > JAEULH01. Next base: position 42,281 of record JAXMOZ010000003.1, on the reverse strand, counting down.
CCTCCCCGCTGCGGGCGGCCCAACAGGCTCACGTCGACGCGGCCCGGGCCGGTGATGGTGCCTTCGACGACGGCGCTGCTTTGCAGGTTGCTGACGCGGATGGTTTCGCCGACGCCGCCGTCCTCGAGGGCGCGGGCGCGGGCGCTGAGCGCCATGCCCTGTCGCTCGAGCACCAACAGCACCAGGCTGCCCTTGGCGACGACCACCGGCTTCCGGATCTGCGTCGCCCGGACCGGGGTGCCGGGCCTGAGCGGCGAGCGGGCGGAATGGCCGACCAGCTCGGACGCGTCAGTGACGACGCTGGTGCCGATCCGGCTGTCCTTCAGCTGCACCCAGTCCAGGTCTTCCGCCTGGATGGTTTCGCCGCGGCCGATGGCCCGCGCCGGCACCGGCACCTGCGCCAGCCGGTGAAGCTGGCCGGTGAGGGTCTGGCGGTGGACGTTGCCGGAGCCGATGGGCATGGCGACGCGGGCGGCGAACCGGCGTCCGGAGGCGTCGGTCGTGACCTCCTCGACCACGATCGGCTCGGCGTCGCCGGCGGTCCTGAGCGTCGGCAGGGCGGGGGAGAACTCGACGGCGATGGCGTCCGGGTCGCCGTCCTTGTCGGCCAGCGCCTCGGCGACCATCCGGGCCATGTGCTCCTGGGTATAGAGCCGCTCGCCCTCTGCCGACCACGGGTCGGCGGCGGAGGCGGGCGCGATGACCAGGATCAGGAGTGCCGCCAGGAACCAGCCAGTGAAGCTGCGCAAGTCGTGTCTCGCCTTCTACAGAGTGAAGAACGTCATCGCGAGCCGCGGAGCGGCGTGGGGACGTAGGGCGGGATAGCCGGAGGCGTATCCCGCCGGCTCCGGCGGGTCCGGCTTCGCCTTGACCCGCCCTACGGCTTCGTCGGCTCGCAAGCAGATGCCGAGGATCACCGGTTGCCGAGCGAGGCCATCATCTCGTCGGCGGTCTGGATCACCTTGGAGTTCATCTCGTAGGCGCGCTGCGCCGAGATCAGGTTGGTGATCTCCTCGACGGCGTTGACGTTGGCGGTTTCGAGGAAGCCCTGGAGCAGGCTGCCGAAGCCCGGCTCCTGCGGATTGGCGACGTTGGCGGCCCCCGAGGCCGGCGTCTCCAACAGCAGGTTGCTGCCGATGGCCTCCAGGCCCGCCTCGTTGGGGAAGGTGGCGAGCTGGATCTGGCCGACGTTCTGCAGCGCCACCTCGCCCTGCTGCTTCACCAGAACCTCGCCGCTCTGGTTGATGCTGATGTCGACGGCGTCCGCGGGGATGGTGATGCCCGGCAGCACGACCAGCCCGTCGTGGGTGACGATCTCGCCGTCGGCATTGAGCTGGAAGGTTCCGTCGCGGGTGTAGGCGGTCTCCCCGTCGGGCCGCTCGACCTGGAAGAAGCCCTTGCCCTGGATGGCGAGGTCGAAGGTGTTTTCGGTGGCGGCCACGTTCCCCTGGGTGTGGATGCGATAGACCGCGGCGAGCTTGACACCGAGGCCGAGCTGCACTCCGCTCGGGACCACTGCGCCGCTGTCGGACGCCGTCGACCCCGGCCGGCGCAGGTTCTGGTAGAGGAGGTCGTGGAACTCGGGCCGGCGGCGGAGGTAGCCGGTGGTGTTCATGTTGGCGAGGTTGTTGGACACCACCTCGACGTTGCGCTGCTGCGCGAGCATGCCGGTTGCGGCAATGCTGAGGGGTCTCATCGCGTCATCTCCGTGCTGGTGCGGCTCGCCGCGCCCGTGGACCCTTATGCGGCATAAACCTGAAGCATTTGCTTAAGCCGATCGTCCTCGCGGTTGATCAGGTCGCGTACCGAGGCGTAGGCGCGCTCGACCCGGATCATCTTTTCCATCTCCAGGATCGGCTCGACGTTGGAGCGTTCGAGCATGCCCTGCTCGACGACCGGCAATGCGACGTCCACCGGCTGCGCCTGGGTGGAAAACAGCGATCCGCCCATCGGCAGCATCGCGGCCCCGGGTTCGAAGGAGACGACGCGGAGCTTGCCCAGCTCCCCGTTTTCGCTCGACACCGTGCCATCGCGGGCAACGGTGATCTCGGTGTCGGTCTCGCCGAGGAAGACAGGCGTGTCCGCGGTGGTCAGCACCGGCGCCCCCTCGGCGGTGACCAGCCGGCCCTCGCCGTCGAGCTGCAGCCGGCCGTTGCGGCTGTAGAGAAGTTCGCCGCCCGCGCCCTCGACGACGAAGTAGCCCTCGCCCTGGATCGCCAGGTCGAGCGGATTTCCGGTTGGCTCGCTGCGGCCCGGGCTGTCGTCGCGGACCGTGGCGATGTCGCGGACGAAGGCGATGGGCGCGGAAGGGCCGGAGGGGCCGCCGCTCCTGACCACGTGGTCGGTGAACAGCATCCGCTCGGCCTTGAAGCCGTTGGTGTTCATGTTGGCGAGGTTGTTGGCGACAACGTCCATCTGCCGGCGCAGCGCCCCCTGCCGCGAAAGGGCGACGAGCAGCGTTGTTTCCATGAGATCCCCCTTGGCTTCTTGACGCGCAAACCTCGGCCGGCCGGCTGCAGCCGCCGTGCCATGGACGTCGGTCAGCGAAATCAAAGGGTTGCGTTCAGACCGACCTGCCGGGCAGCGGCGTTTCGATCTTGGCGCGGCTCATCTTGCCCGGCAGGTCTTGCCGGGCGGCGCCGTGGCCCGTGCCGATGCTCAACGGCTTGTTAACCGCGAGCCCCTAACTTCGGCGGCGGCGGAACGATCTTCGCCGCAGTCCGCGCCCGAGCATGAGGGGACCCTTGGCCGAGAGCATCACCAGGCTGGACGGCGCCGACGCCGAGATGGCGGCGGACGCGGCGCCAGGGCGCAACGCCGGCCGCCTCCGGACCCTGATCATCGTCGCCGGCGCGGCGGCGCTGCTGGCCGCGGGCGCCCTGCTGGCCTACTTCACCGGCGCCCTCGACGGGGTCTTCGGCGGCGAGCCGGCGGCGGAAACGGCGTCAACGCCGTCGCCCATCGTCTTCTACGAGCTTCCCGATCTGGTCGTGTCGCTGAACACCAACGAGCGGCAGTCGACCTTCCTCAAGGTGAAGATCTCGCTCGAGCTCCCGGACCAGGCCGCCATCGCCGCGGTGGAGCGGGTGATGCCCAGGATCATCGACCACTGCCAGGTCTACCTCCGCGAGCTTCGCCCGGACGACCTTCGCGGTTCCGCCGGCACCTTGCGGCTTCGCCAGGAGCTTCGCCGGCGGATCGCCATGGCCGTCGCTCCGGCGGAGATCCGCGACGTTCTGTTCGTCGAGCTCCTCGTTCAGTAGCATCCGGAAAGGACCGCGCCCTCGATGACGCCAGCGGACGACGACGACCCGGCTGCGGCCGGCGGAAGCCCGGCCGGAGGCGACGACCTCGACGGCTGGGGCGAGGCGCTGGCCGAGGCGGCCAAGCCGGCCGCGCCCGCGCCGCCGCCCCCGCCCAAGGCGGCCGCGGTCCTCGACCAGAGCGAGATCGACAGCCTGCTCGGCTTCGCCGACGATGCCGAGGAGGCGCAGCCGGTCACCGGCGTGCGCGCCATCCTCAACCGCGGGCCGCTGTCTTACGAGCGGCTGCCGATGCTGGAGGTGGTGTTCGACCGCCTCGTCCGGCTCATGTCCACCAGCCTGCGCAAGTTCACCTCCGACAACGTCGAGGTGTCGCTGGAGGCGATCAGCACGGTGCGCTTCGGCGACTACCTCAACCGCGTGCCGCTGCCGGCGATGCTCAGCATCTTCAAGGCCGAGCAGTGGGAAAACTACGGCCTGATCACAGCCGACTCGGCGCTGATCTATTCGGCCGTCGACATCCTGCTCGGCGGCCGCCGCGGCTCGGCGGCGATCCGCATCGAGGGGCGGCCCTACACCACCATCGAGCGCTCGCTGGTCGAGCGGATGATCGACGTGATGCTGGCCGACCTCACCGCCGCCTTCGAACCGCTGAGCCCCGTGACCTTCCGGGTCGACCGGCTGGAGACGAACCCGCGCTTCGCCTCCATCACCCAGCCGTCCAACGCGGCGGTCGCCGCCAGCCTGCGGATCGATATGGACGACCGGGGCGGGCGCATGGATCTGGTGCTGCCGTACTCGACGCTCGAGCCGGTCCGCGACGTGCTGTTGCAGATGTTCATGGGCGAGAAGTTCGGCCGCGACAGCATCTGGGAGACCCACCTAGCCGAGAACCTGTGGCTCACCGACGTCGAACTCACCGCGGTGCTCGACGAGCGGACCGTGCCGCTGCGGGAGATCTTCGCGCTGAAGGTCGGCTCCCGGCTGATGTTCGAGGCCTCGCCCGACTCGCTGATCGAGATGCGCTGCTCCGGGGTGCCGATGTACTCGGCGCGGATGGGCCGGTCCGGCGAGCGGATCGCGGTGCAGATCGACGGCCGGGCTCCGTCCGGCAACACCCCGACAGGACGCCCAACGTGACCTGGACCCTGTTTCTCGACGGCCTCGTCGCCGTCCTGCTGGTCGTCGCCATCGTGCTGGCGATGATCCTCAACCGCCGCTTCGCCGGCCTCGGCCGCGACCGCCTGGAGTTCGCAAGCCTGGCCCAGGAGTTCAACGCCGCGCTGGGCAAGGCGGAGGCGAGCGTCGCCTGCCTGAAGACCACGGCAGCGGCGCTGGAGGCGGAGAACAAGCGGGCGGAGGCGCACGAGGAGGATCTCCGCCAGCTCATCGAGCGGGCAGAGGCCGTCTGCGACCGGCTGGAGGCCTCTCTGCGGGCGGGGCGCCCGCAGACGGGAGCGGCGGCGGCGACCGTGCGCGCAAGCGCCGATCCCACGCCCCACCCGCGGGCGAAGCCGACGGCGGCGATCGCGCCGCGCTCGGAGGCCGAGCGCGACCTGCTGCAAGCCCTGCGGTTCAAGCGTTAGGGCGGCGACCATGCCTTCCGCCCCGACTGGCATCACCCGGCGCCTGCGGGCGTTGCCAACGCTGATGTTCCTCGCCGCGCTGTTCTTCACGGTGAAGATCGGGATGCTCTGGCAGAGCGCGGATGCGCCTTCGGAGCGCGGGCCGGTCGCCGTGGCCGGGGCCGCCGCCAAGTCCGCCGAGGCGGAAAAGCCGCCGGCAGAGGCTGCCGCCGTGGCGCCCGCACCCGCGGCGCCGGCGCCGGCACCGGTAAATCCCTTTCCCACGCCGCCGCCGGCGACCGCCGCGCCGGGGGCGGAGACAACACAGGATCCGGCGTTCTCGCCGGCCGAGGTCGACGTGCTTCGCCAACTCGCCGCCAGGCGGGAGCAACTCGAAGCCCGGGACCGGGATCTGGACAAGCGCGAGGCGCTGCTGAAGGCGGCGGAAAGCCGCATCGACGCCAAGGCCTTGGCGCTCAAGGAGCTGCAGCTCCAGGTGAGCCGGCTGCTCAAGGCCCATGACGAGCAGCAGGACGAAAAGGTGGCTTCGCTCGCCAGGCTCTATTCCAGCATGAAGCCGAAGGACGCCGCCGCCATCTTGCAGACGCTGGAGCTGGAGCCCCTGCTTCTCGTCACCGAAAGGATCAAGGAGCGGAAGCTCGCCCCGATCCTGGCGGAGATGAACCCGGCGAGGGCCCGCGACCTGACCGCCGAGTTCGTGCGCAAGCGCAAGGTCGAGACGGCGGCCAGGCCGGCGGCGGCTTCTCCCGAGGTGCGCCCGGCGCGCTAAGCCATGCAGCCCGACCACCTTAATCCCGACGCGGCCAGGCGCCATCGCCAGCCGCCGGCCTTCGGCCTCGCGACCGCCCGCCCGCGGTCGAACGCCGATCCGTCGCTGTCGATCTTCCTCGGCCTCTACCTCCTGGTTCTGGCCTTCTTCATCCTGCTGGTGAGCCTCTCGACCATCGAGGAGATGAAGGCCCGGGCGGTGATGGAGAGCCTGACCGCGACCTTCGGCGACGCCAGGCCTTCCGGCACCTCGGCCGGGCCGGGCGAAGGCGATCCGGCGCTTCTGCTGGAGCGCAGGCTCACCGCCGCTTTCGCCAGTGTCGTCCACATCGCCGAGATCAAAATCGTCAAGCCCGGGCGGCTCCTGCGCGCCGAGCTGCCGGCGGCGTTGGTTTTTGCCGACGAGGCAGCGGCGCTGCGCCCGGCGCTGCACCCGCTGCTGGACAGGGTGGTCGCCGCCATGAGCAGCGCCCCCGGCGGAGCGACCGTGGCGGTCGAGGTGGCCCTGGCCGCCGCCGCCGGGGCCGAGGCGGGGCCGGAGAGGTTCGCCGCGGCCCGCGCCGATGCCTTCGCCCGCGAGCTGCTCGCCCGCGGCGCGCCGGCGCAGCGGCTGTCGATCGCGCTGGCGCCGCAAGCGGGAGATCAGGTATGGCTGACCTTCAGCATCGACGGCCGCAAGCAGCCCGAACCCGCCGCCGGCAGCGGAGGGGCGTCATGAGCGCGGTACCCCGCCCCGACCGGGATCCGCACGCCGCCCCTGCGCCGCCCCCGGCGATCAGCCGGCAGGCGTGGATGCTGACCTTCACCGATCTGGTCTCGCTGCTGTTGACCTTCTTCGTGCTGATGTTCTCCATGTCGCAGCTTGAGATCGAGCGGTGGCGGGCGATCGCCGCCTCGCTTTCGGCCTCGCTGGACATGCCGGCGGCCGGTCATGCGCCGAAGGAGCTGGCCCGCTTCGCCATCGGCGCGGCCTCGCCGCGCCGGGCGCTCGATCTCGATTATCTCGCCTCGGTGGTGAAACAGAACCTGGCGGCCAATCCGCTGGCCGCGGGGATCGAGGTCCGCCGCGACGGGGACCGGCTGCTGATCTCCGTTCCCGCGGACCTCGCCTTTGCACCCGGCTCGGCGCAGCTCTCGGCCCGCTCCGAGCCGATGCTGGCTGCCATTGCCTCGGTGCTCAGAACCATCGTCAACGACGCCGCCACCGAGGGGCACGCTGACCCGTCGCCGCTGACGGCAGGCGCGTTTGCCTCGAACTGGGAGCTGTCGCTCGCCAGAGCGGAGGCGGTCGCCTCGGTGCTGCGCACGCTGGAAGGGCGCGAGGCGATCCTCGCCCGCGGCTTCGCCGACAGCCGCTTCGCCGATCTGCCGCCGGACGAGCCGGAGCGCAGGCGCGCTGCGGCCAGGCGGGTCGACATCGTCATTCTGCCGGCGCGAGGCGGCGCGTGAGCCTGAACAGGACCACCCTGTCGCTGTTGTTGGCGGGTGCGCTCGCGGCCGCGACGGGCGAGGTCCGCGCCGACGCCGTCCGCGCCAGCGGATCGGTGCGCGGCGACACCGGCCGGCTCACCCTGAGCTGGCCCGCGCCGGTCGAGTTCGAGGCCCGCTCGGTGGGCGGCCGCCACATCCTCCGCTTCGCCCGGCCGGTGGAAGCCGATTTCGCCGCGGCGCTGGCGCCGCTTCATCGCTTTCTCGAACCGCCAACGATCGGCGACCAGGGGCGCAGCGTGTCGTTTCCGCTCAAGCCCGGCATCGTCGCTTTGACCTTCGCCGACAAGACCCGGGTGGTGATCGACCTGTTCGCCGGGTTTCCGCCGCCGGTGGCGGCGGCGCAGGAGCACGCGGCGCCGGTGGCGGCGGCGCAGGAGCACTCGACACCGGCCGCCGCGGAGGGCCTGCAAGGGATCATCAAGCCGCCGGTCGCGGCCCCCAACCGCGTCGCCCGGAAGGACGCGCCGGTCGTGAGCGCCGCCGGGGCGGACGCCGCCGGCGCAGCCGCGCCAGCGCTGCGGTTCGACTGGGCGGAACCGGTGGCGGCCGCGGCCCTTCGTCCGCGCCGGCGCGCTGTGGCTCATCTTCGACAAGCCGTCGCAGCAGGACATCGCCCGGCTGCAAACCGCCGCCGGCCCGTCCGTGCGCGGCATCGAGCAGCGGCCGCATCCGCGGGCGACGGTTCTGCGGCTGGACCTTGCAGGCGACGGACGCGCCGGCCTTGGCCGCGACGGCCTTGCCTGGATCCTCGACTTTGCGGCGCGGGCAGCGGAGCCCGTCGGCAGCCTGGAGCCGATGCCGCGGCATGACAGCGACGGCGCGGCTCTGCTGCTGCCGGTGGCGGAGCCCGGCGCGCCGTTGGCGCTCGCGGATCCCGCGATCGGCGATTTCCTGGTGGTCGTCCCGGTCCTGGCGCCCGGCCACGGCCTCGCCCGCGGCCGCGACTATCCTGAGTTCCGCCTGCTGTCGTCGCTCCAGGGTATCGTCGTTCATCCCCTGGTCGACGATCTGGCGGTGCGCCCGGTTGGAGAAGCGGTCGAGGTCGCAAGGCCCGGCGGGCTTGCGCTCACCCCCGCCGACGCCGCCACGCTCGCCCGCGCCCAGCTTCGCTCGCTGCCCTCGGGCGAGCGGCTGCTGCAGCTGGAGCCCCTGGCCGGCCAGACCATCCGCGCCCACCTCCCCACCCGCCAGGCGTTGGAGGCGGCGCTGGCCGCCGCTCCCTCGGCAACGGAGCGCGAGCCGCTGTGGCTGCGCCACGCCAGGCTGAGCCTGGGCCAGGGCCTTGCCGCCGAGGCTTTGGGCGCGCTGGAGCGGGCTCGCGAGGCCCGCCCGGCTCTCGAAGGCGAGCCGGCGTTCCGCGCCCTGCGCGGGGCGGCGACGCTGCTGCTCGGCCGCCTCGCCAATGCCGACGCCGACCTCGGCCATGCCGCCCTTGCCGGCCATCCCGAGGCCGCTGCCTGGCGGACGATGCTCCGGGTTGCCCAGGGCGGTGCCGGGGAAAGCGGAGACGCGCTGGACGAACAGGTGGCGATTGCCGCCGGCTATCCGCCGGTCCTCCGCCGGGCGCTCCTGCCGGCTCTGGCCGAGGCCGCCATCGACGCCGGCAAGCCGGCGCTCGCGGAGCGGTGTGTGGCGCTGCTGGCCGCAGAGGCCACGAGCCCCGCGGAGGCGGCGGCGGTGGCCTTCCTCGAAGGGCGCAGGCTCGCCGCCAACGGCGACCTGCCGGCGGCGCTGGCGAAATGGCGAGAGGTCGAGGCCGGCGTCGACCCCGAGCGGAGAAGCCAGGTCCGCGCGGAGTACGCGGCGGTGGACCTCGGCCTTGCCGAAAAGCGGATACCGCCGGCCAAGGCCATCGATGCTCTCGACGCGCTCAGCTTTGCCTGGCGCGGCGACGGGCTCGAGCTCGCCGTCCTCCGCCGGCTGGGCGAGTTGCAGCTCGCCGAGGGCGAGCTTGCCGCCGCGCTCCGCACCTTCAAGCGCGCCGCCGCCAGCTTCCCCCGGGCCATGCAGAACGACGACATCCCGGCGAAGATGACCCAGGCGTTCGCCGCGCTGTTCACCGGCGAGGCCTCGGCGAAGCTGTCGCCGCTCGAGGCCATTGCCCTCTACGACGAGTTCCGCGAGCTCACGCCCGCGGATGCTCGCGGCGACCGGGTCCTCGAGGCGGTGGTCGAGCGCATGGTCGAGCTCGACCTGCTCGGCCGGGCAACGTCGCTGTTGGAAAGCCAGGTGCGCTTCCGCCTGACCGGCGCCGTTCGCGCCGCCGCCGGGGCAAGGCTCGCCTCGCTCTATCTTCTCGACGGCAGGCCGGAGGCGGCGCTGAAGGCAATCGAGGCAAGCGCTGAGGCGACCGTTCCTGGCGAGCTTGCTCGCGACCGCCAGCTCGTCGCCGCCCGCGCCCTCGTCAAGCTCGGCCGAGCCAAGGAGGCGCTGCAGCGGCTGGAGACGATCGACACGCCGGAGGCGGCGGCGGTGCGTGCCGACGCGCACTGGCGCCTCGGCGACTGGAGCGCCGCCGCCAGTGCTCTCGCGCACGTGCTGGCCGCAGAGGGCGCCGCGAACGACGCCGCCGGTCCGGAGCAGCGATCAGACCGGATCCTGCACCTGGCGGTGGCGCTGGCCCTGGCCGGCGACGAGGCCGGGCTCGGGCGGCTCGCGGCCGCGGAGGGCGCGGCGATGGCGCAAAGCCGGTGGAAGGACGTCTTCCCGCTGATCGCCGCCAACACGATGCCGGCGGCGGATCTGCAGGCGCTTGCCGAGGATGCCGGGCCGGTCGCCCGGTTCCGCGCCCACCTCGCCGGTGCCGAAGCGACCAAGGTTCAGAGCTCCGGCAGCACCGCCGAGCCGATGTAGACGCCGAAGCTCTCGCACCAGACCGTGACGGTGTGGAAGTCCTCGACGCGGACATCCGCGGGCAGAAGGTAGTTCTGACCGCCGCTGAAGGACTTGAGCGGCGCGAGCTTCAGCGCGGCGTAGTCGGCGACGCGGAAGGCCTTGGCGAAGTTCTGGTAGTTGTCGAGCTTCTTTAGGCCCTCGGCTTCGAGCTCCAGCATCTTCATGTAGAAGCGCTCGGCGGCGGTCGACCGTCCCCAGGCGGAAGCGTGCACCGGCCTCGGGACGAGGTGCGTGTTCGCGACCTGCACGGCGTAATCGATGATCTCCTTGACGATGTCGCGCCCGCCCTTCACGCGGGGGCGTAGCGCCTCCGCGGCCATGTCCTGGCCGTCGATGCGGCCGTAGCCCGTGAGCACGCGGAGGGCCGCAGCGTAGCCTGCCATCTGCAGGTCGGCGTCCTGAAACACCTTCTTCCCGTCGTGTTCAAGGGCCTCCCTGTTGAGGCGGGCCATGAACTCGATCTGGCGGGCGACCTCGTCCCGCACCTCCTGCACCAGTTCGTCGCGATAGGCACCCTCATTGGCGAGCCGCTTGCGCAAAACCAGCAGCACCGTGCCCTGAACGTAGCCGCCCTTCTTCAACTCGGAGGTGGTCTCGGTGGCGATGTACCAGGCGGCCGTGACCCTGAGCCCCGCGCCCCAGACGATCGAAGCCATGTCGGCCCAGACTCCCGCATCCTGATGAGTGAACATCACGATCTGGAGCCCCTGGTCCGGCATGTGCGCGGCCATGGCGCGGTAGGCCACGATCATCTCGCGGCGGAAGTCGTCGCCGCTGCCCTTGATCGCCAGCGCCCGGCGGCTGTCCCAGATCCAGTCCCTGAACGGCTCCGGCGGGTTCTTCCGCAGCCAGGCGATGAAGAACTCGGTGATCTGTTCGTAGCGGATGGCATCTGCGTAGGGTGGATCCGTGATCCAGAGGTGAGCCACCTCTTCTGATACGGCTACAGCAGACGTTAACACGCGATATCGGGTGGGCGGCAAGCCCTCGCTTCGATGTGCGGGGAAGCGCGGATTCCTCTCGGCGACAGACGCCCTGACTCCGTAGTTCAAGAAAGTGTTCAGAGCCTGATTGTAGAAACAGTTCTCTATTTTCTCCCAGCCGCTGTTCAAGTGCGTAAGCTTGCAGTTCGCGTCAAGAGCGCTGGCAAAAGCAGTTATCGAGCGGCAGGTAAGCAGCCTCTTGCAAAGCGCGTGAAGATGTAGCTGCCGCGGCGAAAACAGTTGATGCCAGTGAGTCCAGCCACGCGTGCGGATCGGCTCGTCGGTCTTGTCCCCAGGCTCGATCGGCATGTCCGGCACCAGCCCTTCCGCCTGCCACCGCGCCAGGTTTTCGGCGACGACGGCGTCGACCTTTGCCTCACGCTCCAGGTCCTCGTCGGTGGCGGCGGCGAAGAACGTCTGCTGCCGGGGTTTTCCCAGGCTCTCCCTGGTGATCCACTGGATGCAGTAGAGCCGCTCCTGGAAGATGTCGTCGGGCCTGGGCTTGAAGTCGTGCACCTCCCAGCGCCTGAGCCTGTTGCCGGTGGTGCCGTCAGGCAGGCGATAGTCGCCGCGGATGGTCTTGATTGGCGTGCGGTACTCCTCGCCGTCGAGGACGTAGACGAGGCAGCCGTCCCGCACGGTTCCCTTGCCGGCTTCGGCCATGTCCGCGTCCGAGGCGCCGGTCACGATGTCGATGACGAAGCGCTTGTTGACATCGTCGGGGATTAGCCGGGCGATGACGTTGCGGGCCTTGCTGATCACCCAGCTCGGCGCCAGCGGCACCATCCAGCCGGTTTGTGGGCAGCGGGTCTCCAGGCAGTAGAGGTAGGCCTTGGCCCGGTTGCCGTGGCCGTCGTGCTCGATGCCCAGCGCCGTGATCTCGCGGTCGACGGCGTCCGCAACCTCGCGCTGCTTTCGCCCGATCTCGCCCCGGGTCTTTTCGTCGGCGCCGATGATGTTGAAGGCGCCCCAGGTGAGCATGCAGGCGACGGGATTGAGGTCGCTGGCATAGACGTCGCAGCCGAGCCTCGCCGCCTCGAAGGGGATGGAGCCGGCGCCGCAGAAGGTATCGCCGACCTTGGGCCTGTGGCCGAAGCGGAGGATGCCGAGCTGTTCGACCAGCTCCGGCATCGAGCGGGCGCTGGTGCCGAGGTGCCGGTTCACCGCCGGCCAGACCCCGTCGTACAGGACCTCGTCCGGGACTTCCTCCGGCCGGTAGGCGCGCTCCAGCCGCTCCAGGTAGGGCAGGCCGGCGATGCTCGCCCGGCGCTTCGCCGTCTTGGCGCGCTTGGCGAAGGCGCCGTCGTCGATGCCCATCAGCGTCTCGAAGACGGCGAGGTCGGCCTCGGGATCGTCGGTGGCCGGCAGCAGCGCGCCGAGGATGCAGGCCTTGGCCAGGATCAAGGGCTTTCGCCCCTTCCAGTAGCTGCCCAGCGCGGTCAGCGTCTGCCCCGATCCCGCCTTGCGTTCCTTCTGCGCCTCTGCGGAGATCTTCTGCGCCGGCAAAAGGTGCTCGATCAGGCTCGGGCGATCCTTCCAGGCGAGCGGCTTGATCGCAGGAAGCGGCGAGGAGCTATCCGGCATTGCTGACCTTCATGCGGTCGAAGAGGGGGAGGGGGGTTCGAACGGCGACGGTTCGTCCTTGATGAGCCGCGCCGCCTTGAAGACGAGCAGCGCCTGATCGTCGGCGGGGTTCTCGGTGAGCGCGAAGCGCAGCGCCTTGCGCCAGCCGACGTCGGCCTGCTGCGGCTCACCGGTGGCGGCGGCGGTGACGGTGTAGAGCCACCAGCGCTCCTCCGGGCGCAGCCCGCTCCAGTTGCGAACGGCGGTCGCAACCAGCCGGGAGCTCGCCTTCTCCACCGCCCAGGCGAGGACCAGGAGCTCCTTGCCGAGCAGGCGCTCGACCCTGTTGCTGCCGGCGAGCCAGCGGCCAGGCTTCATCTTCTTTGCCCGCAGCCGCTCGTTGAAGTCGCGCTTCACATCGTCCGCGATCCGCCCCCAGACGCGGCGCGGCAGGTAGCAGCGGGGGGCGACTTCGGGAAGGCCCCGATCCCGGCCTTGATCCCGTAGTGCTCGGCAATCAGCACGACGCCGTCGCGCCCCGGCGGGACTTCGACCCGGAAGTGGTGCGGATCGACGCTCTTGGGGCAGCCGAAGTCTTCGCTGTCGCTCGATCCTTCGGCCCTCATTTCTCCACCTCGCCCGCCGCCGCGTCGACGCGCACCTTGGTGAGGAAGGCTTCCAGGTCGTGGCCGCTGGCGAAGTCGAGGCTTTTCAAGTTCAGGACCACGTCGGCCGCCTCGTTGCCAAGAACCTGCCGGGAGAGGGCGATGAAGGCTTCCAGATCGCAGGGGCGAACGCGGGTTTCGCTGCCGAAGCGGATCGTGACGGTGCGGGCACCCTCGCCCAGGGTCAGCGAAACGCCTTCGCGCAGCGTGGCGTCCACGGCCTTGGCGCCGTTGATGGCCTCGAAGCTGGGAGCTGCGCCGCGGAAGTCGATGTGCTTGCGCAGCCTGGCCGGCTTCGTCTCGTCGGTCCTCGGGCCATTGTGGTCGGGCGCCGGGATGCGGAAGGTGCGGGTCGCGCTCACGCCTTCGTCCTCGGCATAGGCGTAGACCGTGATCTCCTCCCCGGAGCCGTTCAGCATGATCGGCCCGGTGTAGACCTCGCCGTCGCGCGGGTTGGCGCCGGTGGTGTTCCAGCGGATCACCCCGCGCGGCTTCACCGTCAACTCGACCTGGCGGTGCCGGTTGGGCAGCACCCGCGGCTGATGGGTGAGCGTCAGCGTGTTCGTCCAAGGAGACCGGCTCGCCGGTTTCGTGCTGGCCGTCGGGGTCGACGGCGAGGAACCACAGGCGGGTGGCGTCGGTCTCCCAGATCCTGTCGGGAACGACGGGGCTCGCGGCGCTGACGCTGTTGCTCCCGCCGTAGTGAACGCGTCCGTTCGGGCCGGCGTCCCGCGCCAGGATCTCGATGGGGGCGACGCCGGTTTCCTCCTTGTAGTCGCGCTGGGTGACGCTGACGCTTGTCCGCGGCTTGGGGAACGGCCCCTTCTCGATGTAGCCGTCGCCGCAGCCAAAGCCTTTTCGATCTGCTCCTCGCCGCGGAAGTGGTTGGCGGTAAACGTCATCGACAGCTTGGCTTCGGCGAGCTTGCCCCTGACCGGATAGAAGACGCGGTTGAACAGGCCGACCACGGTGGCGTTGAAGTCGTAGGCGGCCTGCTCGGTTTCCTTCTCGAGCTCGCTCCTGTGCGGCGACGCCTCGCCGCCCGTCTCCTCGGCGACGCGTGCCACCGCCCAGATGCGCCGGGTCTTTTCCTCCAGGCTGGCGAGGTCGGAGCCGTCGCCGGTGACGACGCAGAGGTTGTTCTTCTCGATGACGCTCTGCCAGAACCGCTGCACCTCCTCGGGCGGGATCTTGCTGTCCGGGCTGACGACGAGGCAGAGGCGCGGGCCGTTCAGGCGAATGTCGTCCACCTGGGGCAGCGCCAGCACCTCCTGGTAGGCGATCCGGGCGACCGGCTTGAAGATTTCCTCCAGCCGCCGCTTCATCTCGGCGTCGATCTTCGGCTGCGGCGCGTTCAGGGACCGGAACTCGATGGCCTTGCGCAGGTTCTCGATGTTGGAGAAGTACCAGGCGCCGCTCTCCTTGTGGTGCAGGTACCAGGCGTCGCTGCGCAGCCTCTCGAAGGCGTTGTTGACCTCGCTCACCGTCCGGTTCGGCGCGATCAGACATTCGCGGAACTGGGCCTCGGTGAAGCCCTTCACCGCGTCGACCGACTCCGACAGCGACGCCGTAAGCAGGAGGGCCGCGACTTGGCTTCCCGCGTCGCTGCCGACTGCGGCATCGACCAGCTCGGCTACCGCCGTGCCGGCGGCGGCGATGTCGTGGGCGATCGCGCCCTGCAGGTTACTGATCTGGTTGATCTCTTCGCGGACGTCGGCGAGGTTCAGGTCGAGGTGCTGGCAGCCGACGAGGTAGACGTCGTTGGTCTTCCGCTCCCAGACCGACTTCAGCATCCTGCCCACGAACTGCATCAGCCCGCGGGTTTGGCGGAAGCTCTCGTTCTCCTTGAACAGGGCGACGACGTGCTTCACCGGCGGATGGGAGGGGTAGGAACCGTGGATTTCGGCTGCGGTGTTCGCCGCGGACCGAGGAATGGCATTTGCGGCCACGGCCTCGGTCAGCGCAGCGGAGTACGCCGCGGCCACGCTATCGACGACGGCGCGGCCGGGCAGCCGCTTGAACATCCGCTTGCGCAGGATCTCGTAGATTTCGACGCTTGCGAGATCCACTGGAGTGACGGCGCGGGCCTGCCGGTTCGCCTCCCGCTCGAAGTTGTGGATTGCCCGGCGGAGCTGCTGGGAGGCGCCTTCGTAGCTGCCGGACAGGTTGGACACGACGATGCAGCAGCGCTTCAGCTTCAGCGCCGCGGAGAGCAGGTTGGAGAGGGCGTAGGTGGTCACCTGGGCCAGGGTGCCTTCGGCGACCTGCCGCGTGATCGCGTAATCGAAGTAGGGCGGCAGCTCGTCGAGGAGGATCAGCGTCGGCTCGTCGCCGATCAGCGCGATCCAGTCATCCTCCGCCGGCGCCGACGGACCGTCGCGTCAGAACTTGCTGAACTCCGCCGCCTTGCCGAGCTGGATCGCGATCTCGCCCCACAGGAACGCCTCGTGGAACTTGCTCCGGCCGTTGATGGCGACCACCCTGCCGCACTCGAACGGCGCGGCGCGGGCAATGTCGGGGACGATGGCCGCCCGCAACGTGCTCGCCCCGGGCGAGCAGGCCCAGCGCGATCATCGAGTGCGTCTTGCCGCCGCCCATGGCCTGCTTCAGCTCGAACACCGCCTGGTCGGAGCGGTCGGCGAGGCGCTTCAGCCCCTGGTCGAGCAGAACGCGCATCCCCTGGGTGACGAAGTTCTTCTCGAAGAAGGCGCGCGCCCGCTCGGGCGTAGGGTTGATCACCTCGGCGATGTTCTCGATCTGCTCGCCCATGGCGAAGTCCAGCGTCATCGGGTGCAGTTCGCAGGCAACCTTGACGGTAAGCGGCATGCATCCCCTCGTGCATAGCCGCGCCGCATCGCCATCGCCGGCCGCCGGGACCCCCGGTGGCCGAAGGAGAAGAGAACCCCAAAGGGGACGTGGTGATGATGACGCGGATGGCTCGAACTGGTTTGCCGTGCTTCCCCTGGTCGCGGCACAGGCGGCCGCCAGCGGACCGCCGGAGGAGCTTATGCCCCTTATGGGGTTATGTCTCGGATCGTCTTCGGACCTTGGTGTGGCGACGAACGGTTCGGGTCGTGATGTCGATATTCAGCCCAACGAAAAAGGGAGGCGCCGATCCTCAGGACCGCGCCTCATTATCAGTTCGTCTCAAGCTGCGCCGGGGCCGGAGCGGCTTGCCGGCGGGCCGTGCTCGCTACGCGGAACGCACTTTTTGTCGGGCGCTCAAGGAGCGCCGGCAGCGCGGCTGCGGGGTTCGCTTGATCGAGAGCCACCAGCGCAAGACGTGGCTTCCCGCCCCGACTGCCGACGATCCGATACCTGAACAACCTCCACGGTTCCACGGCCGGGCCCCCCACCATGCAAGGGCAAAGATCCATTAATTACCTTATTGGACCTTTGCCCTTTCATCAGAACTTCCGTTTCATCCTCGCCCGTATCTTGAACGGTCCCGTCCGAAGCCGCTTCAAATCGCTGGACTAAGTATGTAAGTAGACCGCGCACGATGCAGTGACGGCGATCACAGAGCAAGACTGCTCTTCACACAGCGGGAACTCGGCGCAGGAGCGCTTACCTTACGCGTAATTCGCCGGTCTCCGCCGCGGCTACAGGAAGTCGCGGAGCATCGCGACCAGCGGCGCGTCCGCCGGCGGCATCGGCAGCGCCGCCATCGCCCGCGGCCGCAGCCAGCGCAGCGCCTGGCCCTCGCGCGGCGTCGGCGTGCCCCTCCACACCCGGCAGAGGTAGAGCGGCATGATCAGGTGCGCCTCGGCGTAGCGGTGCGAGGCGAAGGTAAACGGCGCGAGGCAGCTTTCGGTGATATCGACGCCGAGTTCCTCGGCGAGCTCGCGCACCACCGCCGCCTCCGGCGTCTCCCCCTCGTCGACCTTGCCGCCGGGGAACTCCCACAGCCCGGCCATGGCCTTGCCTTCGGGACGCTGGGCCAGCAGCACCCGGCCGTCGACGTCGACCATGGCGACGGCCGCGACCAGCAACAGCGGCAGCGGCGGGCCCGGCGCGGCGGCCTCGGCGCGGAGGCAGCCTTGACCGAACCCGGCCCGGTCAGGACCGGTAGGAGGCATTGATGTCGATGTAGCCGTGGGTGAGGTCGCAGGTCCAGACCGTCGCCCGGCCGGAGCCGACGCCGGCGTCGATGCCGATCTCGACCTCGGCCTGCTTCATGTGGGATGCCACCGGCGCCTCGTCGTATCCCTGCACCCGGCCGCCCTCGGCGGCGACGGCGATGCCGCCGATGCGGATCTCCAGCCGGTCGCGGTCGATCCGCTCGCCGGCCTTGCCCACCGCCATGACGATCCGCCCCCAGTTGGCGTCCTCGCCGGCGATCGCGGTCTTCACCAGCGGCGAGTTGGCGACGGCCAAAGCGATGGTTCGGGCGGCGGCATCGGTTTCGGCGCCGGTCACGGTCACGGTGACGAACTTGGTCGCGCCCTCGCCGTCGCGCACGACCTGGGTGGCCAGGTCGACCAGGACCGCGTCCAGGGCCACCCGGAAGCCGTCGAGCCGCGGATCGTCGGCATCGGCGATGGCGGCGTTGCCGGCGGCGGCGGTGGCGAAGCAGAGCACCGTGTCGTTGGTCGAGGTGTCGCCGTCCACGGTGATGCAGTTGAACGACCGGGCGATGCCGGCCACGAGCAGGTCCTGCAGCGCCGCGGGCGCGATGGCGGCGTCGGTGAAGACGAAGGCCAGCATGGTCGCCATGTCCGGGGCGATCATGCCGGCGCCCTTGGCGATGCCGTTGACGACCACCGGCCGGCCGTCGATTTCCACGCTACGGCTGCTGCCCTTGAGGAAGGTGTCGGTGGTGGCGATGGCCCGGGCGGCCGCGGGCCAGTCGCCGCCCGACAGCTCGTCGTGGAGGCGGGGCAGGGCGCGGACGATCCGCTCGGTCGGCAGCGGCTCGCCGATGACGCCGGTGGACGCGGCGAAGATCTCCTCGGCGGCGCAGCCGAGCAGCCCGGCGGCGGCGATGGCCGTTTGCTCGACCGCCCGCTCGCCGTCGGCGCCGGTGAAGGCGTTGGCGTTGCCGGCGTTGACCACGAGGGCGCGGGCGCGGCCGCCCGCCAGCGCTCGCCGGCACCACAAGACCGGCGCGGCGGCGGTGGCCGAGCGGGTGAAGGCGCCGGCGACGGCGGTGCCCGGAGCGAGCTCCACCAGCAGCAGGTCGTCGCGGCCCTGGTAGCGGATGCCGCCGGCGGCGGTGGCAAGCCTGAGGCCGCGCACCGGCGGCATCTCCGGGAAGCCTTTCGGCGCGAGCGGCGAGACGGGCGGCGTTGCGGAACTCATGATGGAAAGCCTGTCGCTGTCGGGGTGCGGCCGGGGTTCGGCCTGCTGCGGCCGAAGGAAGCATAGCGTCGGACCCGGCACAAGGCCGCGCCCCGGGAGGGCCTGGGAAAGCCCGGTCAGCGACGGCGCGGCGGCGTCATCAGGAACCGCGGCAGCGTCCCGGCGTTGCTGGCGTGGATCCGCGCTTGCCTTGGCTCTCCGGCATGGCCAAGATCCGCGCCGCTTGCGACGACCCGGCCTCCGGCGGGGCGCGCCTTCCCATACCGCCGAGATTGGGACCCCGCCATGATCGAGCTTCTCAGCGACCCGCAAGCCTGGGCCAGCCTGCTCACCCTGACCGCGCTCGAGATCGTCCTCGGCATCGACAACGTCATCTTTCTCTCGATCGTCACCGGCAAGCTGCCGGAGCATCAGCAGCGCCAGGCGCGGATCATCGGCCTGGCGCTGGCGGCGCTCATGCGGATCGGGCTGCTCATGGCCATCACCTGGATCATCGGCCTGACCGCGCCACTGCTCACCATCGGCGAGTACGTGCTGTCATGGCGCGACGTGGTGCTGATCGCCGGCGGCGTCTTCCTGCTCGCCAAGGGCACCATCGAGATCCACCACCAGACCGAGGGCGGCGAGGCCGGCGGCAAGGCCAAGGCGACCTCGATGGCCTCGGCGATCGTTCAGATCGTGCTGCTCGACATCGTCTTTTCGATCGACTCGGTGATCACCGCGGTCGGCATGGCCCAGCACCTGCCGATCATGATCGCCGCGGTGCTGATCTCCGTTGCGGTGATGCTGCTTGCCGCGGCGCCGGTGAGCTCGTTCGTCAACCGCCACCCGACGGTGAAGATGCTGGCCTTGAGCTTCCTTCTGCTGGTGGGCGTGGCCCTGATCGCCGACGGCCTGCACTTCCACATCCCGCGCGGCTACCTCTACTTCGCCATCGCGTTCTCGATCGGCGTGGAGATGCTCAACCTGCTCGCCGCTCGCGCCCGGGCGCGGCGGCGGGAGGCCAAGGCAGCGGCGGCCGGCTAGGGCAAGGTGTCGACACGCCCGGTCAGGAGGAAAACGCCGTCATTGCGAGGAGGCGGCAGCCTCCGAAGCCGTAGGGCGGGTCGAGGCGAAGCCGGACCCGCCGATGCCAAGGCGGGATACGCCTCCGGCTATCCCGCGCTACATGGCCACGCCGCTTCGCGGCTCGCACCGGCGGTGTGCAACGACACGTGCAGCCGCCTGGTCACGAATGCTTCAGCGGCCGGTCACTTCGACAGCCGCAGCTCGGAGAGGTGGTTGGCGATCTCGCGAAACACCTTCTTCAGCTCCGCCGCCGACGGCGCGTAGTGGTAGTAGGGGGCGGTGGGACCGCTGGCCACGCCCTTGAGCAGGGTCTGCAGCGCCGTCCCCTCGTTGGCGAACTGGACCACGTAGACGATCACGTTGTCCGCCTTGACGTTGGCGGCGAGCAGCCGCAGCCGGGTGTTCATCCCGGCGCGGCCGCCGCTGCAGCTGCCGAACACCCGCTTGTAGCCGTCGCCGGAGGCGCCGCAGTTCTCGCCGTCGGTGAGCAGCACGATGGCCTGGTCGCGGACATACGGCGGATCCTTCACCGCCTCGGTAAACGGCGGCTCCGGCTTCAGCACCCGCCAGGCCCAGCCGAGCCCGTCGGGGATGTTGGTGTTGCCGGCGGCGGAAAGCCCGCCGACCGCGGTGCGGATCGCTGCCTTTGAGTGCTGCAGCGGGGTGATGCCGACGTTGGGGCAGGCCGCGCATTCCTCGCCCGAAACCGAGAGCTCGCAGTCGGCCGAGCCGGAGACCGGCTCGCCGCCCCACTTCGCGTTGGTCCCCGGAAAGATCGGCTGCCAGCCCGGCCAGCTAGCGCCGCCGCCCACGTACGCGCCATAGCGGATGTCGCCGTCGTCGGCGTTGGTGCCGTTGTGGATGTAGCGGGAGAACACGCAGCCCTCCCAATTGGAGGGCGGCTGGGTGAGCAGCGGCACCGGCGAGTTGTTGGCGAACCACAGCCTGTTCTGGGAGGCAAAGCCGTTCTCCGGGTTGTGGAACGACGGCACGGCGATGCTGGTCGTGGCGCTGGCGACGTAGGGCTTGCCCTGGATCATCACGTTGACCTTGGAGCTCCACGGCACCAGGCCGATGCTGAGCAGGTCCTTGGTGGTGTCGGCGCCGAAGAGGATGTCGATGAGCTCGTAGGCCGCGACCTTGGCGGCGTCTATGCGCTTGCCGCCGCCGGGCGCCGGGTCGTTCATCGACCCGGAGATGTCGATGGACAGCACCACGTCCAGGGCCTGCATCTTGCGGGTGACCTCGGCCGCGGCGGCGACCCCCACCTTCTCGAAGCCCAGCAGGCGCATGAAGGTCGTCGGCACCGAGGCGCTGGCCGCCACCGACACCTTCTCGTTCTCCATGTCGGCGCTGATGTGCGGGCCGTCGACGGCGGCGCCCAGGTAGTTCGGCGGAAAGTTGGCATCGAAGAACATGCGGATGTCGTCGTCGCGGTGGTCGGCGAAGAAGTTCTGCCCGCCGGCCAACGAGGCCGCGTCCAGCGCCGAGGACAGCCTCGACTTGACGATGTAGGCGCGGGCGGTGTCGGTGGCGATCCCCATGATCGCGAACAGCGGCACCGCCGCCACCGCCATGAAGATGGCGACGCCGCCGCTGCTGTGGGCACCGATGGTCCGCAAGCGCCCGCGGCAACGGCTGACCAAGGTTTCCAATATCCCGCGGCCGATCGCGGGCGCGGGCAAGGACAGGCGCATGGTTCCACCACGAAGGCAAGAAGACCCCCGTCTATGCTATGCCAATGCCACCTCTGGGCAACAGAAACGAATGCTTGTACTTTGCCAGCAATCTCTATTGTGCTGTTCGGTATTTGCAGGCGACGGCTCGGCGGCGGGTTCGAGCAGCCCGGCCAACGGGGTGCGGCGTGACCGTGGGCCGTGGGCCGGCGGTGGGGCTGGGGCGTCGCCGGGGCGTGGCCAGGGCCGGGCTTGGTGTGGACGGTTGAAGCACGGGGCAAAGCACGGGGCGCGGGCCCCTCGACATTTCTAGTAAAGCGTGTTAATCTTCTACGATAACACGCTGTACGGGCTGAGCCCAGCCGGCACGCGGCCGGGATGCACCGTGCAGCTGGAGGAGGGTCGCAAGGGTGCGGGAAATGGCGACGCGTTCAAGGCTCGCGGACGGCGCCGCGACCGAAACGGCGCGTTGGTGCGGCCGCGGCGCGGGCGTCGGCGGGGCGGTGAGGGCGATGCTCGCGCTGATGGTGTTGCTGGCCGCTGCCGGCCGAGCCGCCGACGCCGCCCAGGGTTTGGGCGCGGTGGTGGCCGATCATGGTGCGGCGACATCCGACCAGCTCACCGCCGTTGTCGCGCTGCCGGTCACCGGGCCGCTCACCGCGCTCGGCGGCTCCGGCCAGTCGCTCACCTGCGTGCAAACGCCGGTGGCGGTCGATGCCGCCGGCCGGACCGGGGTGCTGGCGCCGCAAGTGGGGGTCACCGTCCTTCGCGGCAGCGCCGCGCCGAGCCCCAGCCTGACGTGGGTGGTGGTGCCCACGGGCCAGGTGGTGGGCGATGGCCAGGTCGCGGTCACCGTCTGCACACCGACCCGCTGAGCGCACCCACGGCGAGAAGGGGCAAGGGGCGAACGGAGGCGGGAGGACGGAAGAACGACGCGGTAGGAACGGCGGCGGAAGGAAAGGCTGCGGAAGGAACGACGGCGGAAGGAACCGATGCGGGCGGCTTGCCTTTTTTGACCGTCATCCTCGCGCTTGTCGCCAGGATCCACGAATGCGGCTTGGCGGGCCTGCTGCGCCAGCCTGATCACGAGCTGTTCCTGGCGGGTGGCGGCTGGCTAGGTCGGCGTCGGGCGCGTCCCGCCGCGCCGGCGCACGGCTGTCTTCTCCGGCCGTCATCCTCGCGCTCGTCACGAGGACCCACGAAAAACTGCCGGCGGCGACGCCTCATCAAGACGTGGATGGCCGCAACACCTGCGGCCATGACGAAGGTGGGGTTGCAACCGCTGTCACCCGTCATCCTCGCGCTTGTCGCGAGGATCTACGGATGCGGCCTGGCGGGCCTGCGGCGTCAACCTGATCACAAGTTGTTCCTGGCGGGTGGCGGCTGGCTAGGTCGGCGTCGGGCGCGTCCCGCCGCGCCGGCGCACGGCTGTCTTCTCCGGCCGTCATCCTCGCGCTCGTCACGAGGACCCACGAAAAACTGCCGGCGGCGACGCCTCATCAAGACGTGGATGGCCGCAACACCTGCGGCCATGACGAAGGTGGGGTTGCAACCGCTGTCACCCGTCATCCTCGCGCCTGTCGCGAGGATCTACGGATGCGGCCTGGCGGGCCTGCTGCGTCAACCTGATCACGAGTTGTTCCTGGCGGGTGGCGGCTAGCTAGGTCGGCGTCGGGGCGCGTCCCGCCGCGCCGGCGCGCGGCCTGCATTTTTTGGCCGTCATCCTCGCGCTCGTCACGAGGACCCACGAAAAACTGCCGGCGGCGACGCCTCATCAAGACGTGGATGGCCGCAACAAGTGCGGCCATGACGAAGGTGGGGTTGCAACCGCTGTCACCCGTCATCCTCGCGCTTGTCGCCAGGATCCACGAATGCGGCTTGGCGGGCCTGCTGCGCCAGCCTGATCACGAGCTGTTCCTGGCGGGTGGCGGCTGGCTAGGTCGGCGTCGGGCGCGTCCCGCCGCGCCGGCGCACGGCTGTCTTCTCCGGCCGTCATCCTCGCGCTCGTCACGAGGACCCACGAAAAACTGCCGGCGGCGACGCCTCATCAAGACGTGGATGGCCGCAACACGTGCCAACACGTGCGGCCATGACGAAGGTGGGGTTGCAACCGCTGTCACCCGTCATCCTCGCGCTCGTTACGAGGACCCACGAAAAACTGCCGGCGGCGACGCTCATCAAGACGTGGATGGCCGCAACACGTGCGGCCATGACGAAGGTGGGGTTGCAACCGCTGTGGCCCGTCATCCTCGCTTGTCGCGAGGATCGACGCACGCGGCCTGGGCGGGCCTGCGGCGTCAACCCGATCACGCGCTGTTCTTGGCGGAGGCGGCCCGGGTCGGCGCGGGCCGCCGTGCCTCGCCGGCGCCCACCTGCCGGCAACGCCCATCGTGGGGGCGGGCCTAACCGCGACGGGCAGCGCCAACCGCGACGGCGGCGCTATCGTCCGCGCCTCCTCAAGCCAGTGGCTGTAATGAGCGTACTACCTCTACAAATTACGGCAGATTGCACGAAAATATAGAGCATCCTGTAAATACTTAAGACCAAAATAAAGATTTTGCTAAAGACCGGCGGTGATCCTACGCTTGATCTGCATCGGGGGGTGCGCTTTCAAGCAGGAGGATCTGATGAAGCTTCGTTCGATTACTCGCATCGTCTCCGACGAGTCCGGCGCCACCGCCATCGAGTATGGCCTGATCGCCGCCCTCGTCTCCGTCGTCGCCATTACCGCCTTGGGGACGATCGGCACGAACCTCAAGAGCACGTTCGAGAGCGTCGGTACGTCGCTGGCGCCTGCGTCCACTGGCACCGGCACTGGTGGTGGCGACGGCGCTTCTGGCGGTTGAGCGCTATCGGCTCCATCACGGGGCGGCGCCTCTGCGCCGCTCCGCCCCGACAGGGTCTTCTCTGCACCGGCGACGCAGGGTGTGACCACCTTCGCCAGCCGACGGCAAGACCACGTTGTCGCAAGCCGCGTCGCGGCGCGGCGATCGGCAAGCCCTCACCCGCTCGCTTCCGCGAGCCTCCCTCTCCCTCAGGGGCCCTCAGGGAGAGGGTCGGGGTGAGGGAGGCGCCGGCAAGCCGCCTCCCTGAGCGCCCGAGGGGCGCGAGCGCCCGGCTCGGACAGGCAACGGACGGCGGTTTCGCCGCCCGGCGCTTGCCATGCCCAGGGCTGGGCAGACGCTGGGCATAGGACGATGACGACATGCACGCGG
This sequence comes from Rhodospirillales bacterium, assembly GCA_034382075.1. Lineage (GTDB taxonomy): Bacteria > Pseudomonadota > Alphaproteobacteria > Rhodospirillales > Defluviicoccaceae > JAEULH01. The sequence continues at coordinate 17,807 of JAXMOZ010000003.1, read as the reverse complement.
TTGCCTCCCTCGACTTCCTGGCGGTGAGCCTGTTCCTGGGCCTGCTGGCGCTGGCGGTGGTCACCGACCTCGACGCCATGCGGATCCCGAACCGAATCTGCCTCGCCATCGCCGCCCTCTATCCCGTCCATGTCCTGGCCGGCGGCGTCGCCATCGACTGGCCGGCGGCGGTCGTCGTCGCCGGGGCGGTGTTCGCCTTCGGGCTGATCCCGTTCTGCCTCGGGCTCATGGGCGGCGGCGACGTCAAGCTGATGGCGGCGGCGGCGCTCTGGGCGGGGCCGGCGGCCGCGCTCGAGTTCGTCCTCGTTACCACTTTCTTAGGCGGGCTCATGGCAATGGTGATGATGAGCCCATACCGGTTCGCCGTTGCCCTGGCCCTTGCCAGGATCGGCCGCGACGACATCGGCACGGTGCTCATGGGCCGGGTCATCCCGTACGCCGTTGCGATTGCCGCCGGCGGCTGGCTGACGATCGGCCCGCCGCTGTTGCGCGGCATCGGTTGAGCAAAGGGGCCGGCGGCCATGAACCCGAGACCGATCATCCTCCTGGCGCTGGCGCTGTCGGCGGCGGGGATGACCGCCTACTTCGCCAACAGCTGGATGGCCTCGCAGCGCGCCGCGCTCGAAGAGCAGGCGCCGGCGGCGCAGGCGTCCGCAATGGAGACGATCGACGTGCTGGTCGCCAAGGCCGACATGCCGACCGGCAGCTTCATCCGCGCCGACGTGCTGGAGTGGCGCGCCTGGCCCAAGGACGGCGTTGTCGACGACTACCTGGTCCGCGGCGAGGCGACCGAGGAGGAGCTCGCCGGGGCGGTGGCCCGCTCCAAGCTGTTCGCCGGCGAGCCGATCACCCGCTCGCGGGTGGTGCACAAGGGCGACCAGGGTTTCCTCGCCGCCGTCCTCGACCCCAGCCGCCGGGCGGTGTCGATCCCCGTCGACGCCGTCCGCGGCATCGCCGGCTTCATCTTCCCCGGCGACAGGGTCGACGTGCTCCTGACCTTCAGCCGGACGGTGCAGAACGAGGGCGCGGACGACAGCTCCACCCGCCACTTCAGCGAAACCCTGCTCACCCGGGTGCGGATCCTGGCCATCGACCAGAGCGTCGACAGCGGCGAGAAGGGCGTGGCCCAGGTCGCCAGCACCGCCACCCTCGAGGTCACGCCGAAGCAGGCGGAAAAGATCGCGATCGGCCTGCAGCTCGGCTCGCTGTCGCTGAGCCTGCACAGCTTGGCCGTCGCCGAACCCGAGCCCGAGATCGACGTGCTCATCCGCAAGGCCAGCTTCGCCGGCGCCGAGCCGGCGCGGCCGGGCGCGACGGCGGAGCCGGAAGAGCCGGAAGAGCCCGACAGCTACACCGGCGAGATCGACGTTTTGCACATGATCGGCAAGCCCTACGGGCTGCCCCATCCCGGCCGCTCCGGCTCGGGCGGGGGCGGTGGCATCAACGTCCTGCGCGGCGGCGAAGCGCAGCAGGTCCAGAACTGAGCTGATGAGGAGCCCCGTGATGCCCGTTCCCGCCGTGTGGATCGAAGCGCTCTTCTGGCTCCGCCGGGCCCTGCTGGGGCTGACGGCCTGCGTCGTCGCCCTGGCCGTGGCCGTCGCCGCCGCCGGTGCCGCCGAGGTGGTCACCACCGGCGGCCGGGCCATCCGCATCGAGCTCAACAAGGGCAGCCTGGTCCGCCTCGACCGGCCGGCGCACACCGTCTTCGTCGCCGACCCCGAGATCTGCGACATCCACGTGAAGTCGCCGAGCCTGGTCTACCTGTTCGCCAAGAAAGCCGGCGCCACCTCGCTGTTCGCCGTCGACGCCGGCGAGCGGGTGCTGGCGAGCTTCGACATCACCGTGACCCCCGACCTGACCCGGCTGAACGCCGCCGTCCGCAGCCTGTATCCGGACGCCGACATCAGCCTCTCCAGCGTCGAGGACGCCATCGTCATCGACGGCGTGGTCGGCAGCGCCACCGCTTCCGAGGACGTCCGGCGGATGGCCGCCCGCTTCGTCGGCGAGAAGGCCGACCTGATCAATCGCTTAGGGGTCGCTTCGCCGACCCAGGTGAACCTGAGGGTGCGGATCGCCGAGGTCAGCCGCGACGTGGAGAAGCGGCTCGGCATCAACTGGCAGGTCGCCTACACCGACGGGCTGCGCTTCCTGTTCTCGACCATCAACCCGTTCAGCGCCGGCGTCGGCAATGCGGTCGGCGTCGGCGGCTCGTTCGGGAACTGGGATGTGAACGCGGTGATCGACGCGCTCGACACCGAGGGGCTGATCAGCATCCTGGCCGAGCCCAACCTCACCGCCGTCTCGGGCGAAACCGCGAGCTTCCTCGCCGGCGGCGAGTTCCCGATCCTGGTGCCGGACGACGACAAGGTGACCGTCGAGTTCAAGAAGTTCGGCGTCTCGCTGGCCTTCACCCCCACCTTCGTAGGCCAGGACCGGATCAACCTGCACGTCCGCCCGGAGGTGAGCCAGCTCTCCAACGAGGGCGCGGTCTCGGTCCCGGTCGGCTTGACCAGCGCCATCACCATCCCGGCGCTGACGGTTCGCCGCGCCGAGACGACGGTGGAGCTCGGCAGCGGCCAGAGCTTCGCCATCGGCGGGCTGCTGCAGAACGACACCACCCACGACATCAGCCGCTTCCCGCTGCTTGGCAACATCCCGATCCTCGGCCGGCTGTTCGCCTCCGACCAGTTCCGGCGCAAGGAGAGCGAGCTCGTCATCATCGTGACGCCCTACATCGTCCGGCCGTCGTCGACCCGGCTGGCCGCGCCCACCGACGGCTTCGCCCCGCCGCACGACGTCGAACGGATCTTCCCCGGCGGCCCCTGGCGGCGCAACCCAACACCCGGGCCGGCGTCGACCGTGACGCCCGCGGGCACCCGGGTGACCGGCCCCGTCGGTTTCGCCCTCGAGTAGGACGCACCTCCATGTCAGCTCCGCTTCTTCCTGCACGCCCCGGGCAAGGCGGCGGCCTGCTCGCCGCCCCGGCCGCCATCCTCCTTGCCGCCGTCGCGCTCGCCGGCTGCGCCGCCATGTCGGACGCCGCCCACGACGTCGGTCTGCCGGTGCAGGACTTCTCCGATGTCGTGGTCGCCCGCGAGCCGCGGCCCGAGCTCGTCGCCTTCAGCCACGAGGTCCGCTTTGCCGGCGCCCGCGAGGATCTGGACGCTGCCGAGGCCGATCGGCTTCGCGCCTTCCTCGCCCGCGCCGGTTCGCGCTACGGCGGCGACGACGTGTTCGTGGTGACCGCCCCAGCCGAGACCGCGCCCACCCGGCCCGGCCCGGCCGCGGCCCTGGCGGTGCGGCGGGGGATGGCGGTGAAGGCGTTCCTTGCCCGCGAGCGGATCGCCGCAAGCGTCGTGCAGATCCCGCCGGAGCCCGGCAGGCGCGGCGACCTCGTCGCCGTCTCGGTGCGCCGCTACGTCGCCGTGCTGCCGCCCTGCCCCGACTGGAGCGGCGTCCCCGGCGTCAACTTCAACAACCAGCCGGCCAGCAACTGGAGCTGCGCCACCGCGGTGAACTTCGGCATGATGCTGGCCAATCCGGCCGACCTGGTCCGCGGCCGCGATCCCGGCTACGCCGACGGCGAACGGGCGGCGCGGACGGTGAAGGCCTACCGCGAAGGCAAGACCAAGCCGATCATCCGCGACGCCTCGGCCGCCGAGGTGTTTCCGGACGCGGGCGGGCCGGCGCAATGACCGCCTTCGCCAGCGTGCTGGGTAAGCCGGCCAAGGCCAAGCCTTTCGCCGCCTACGTTGCCGACGAGGAGAGCCGGGAGGCGGTTGCGCAGGCCGCGGCCGAGGCCGGCATCGCCAACCCCCAGGTCACCGAGGGCAGCATCGCCGAGGCGATCCGCCGGTTGAACACCGCGTCGACGCCGCAGCTGCTGGTGGTCGATCTGTCGGGCAGCGCCGACCCCATGGCGGACATCGGCGCCCTGGCCGACGTTTGCGACGAGGGCACGCGCGTGCTGGCCATCGGCGACGTCAACGACATCGCCCTCTACCGGGCGCTGATCGGCTTCGGCGTCCACGACTATCTGGTCAAGCCGCTCGATCTGGCCCAACTCTCCGCGAGCCTCGGGCGCGCCAAGGACGGGCCGCAGGCCGCGGCCGCGGAGGCCGCGGCCCCGACCGTGGGGCGGATCGTCGCCGTGGTCGGCGCCCGCGGCGGGGTCGGCGCCACCACCATCGCCGTCAACATCGCCTGGATGCTGGCTCAGGAGCAGAAGAAGCGGGTCGCCCTGGTCGACCTGGACCTGTTCTTCGGCAGTTGCGGGCTGACCCTCGACCTGGAGATGGGCCGCGGCTTTCGCGAGGCGCTGGAGAACCCCTCGCGCATCGACGGCCTGTTCATCGAGCGGGCGATGATCCGCGCCACTGACAACCTGTTCGTGCTGTCCGCCGAGGAGGCGCTGGACTACGCCATCGCCTTCGATCCCTCGGCCATCGAGCTCCTGCTGGAGCATCTCCGCCGGGATTTCGAAGCCGTGGTCGTCGATCTGCCCAGGTTCGGCGCCCGCACCCAGACCGCGATCATGACCCCGCCGTGCTCGATCGTCCTCGTCTCGGAGCCGTCGCTGGCCGGCATGCGCGACACCCAGAGGCTGGCGAAGCTGTTCACCAGCCTCGCCTCCAAGGCGGAGCTCAGCGTCGTCCTCAACCGGGTCGGGGCGAACAAGGGCGCGGAGCTCAGCCTCGCCGACTTCGAGGCCGGGTCCGAGACCAAGGCCGGCATCGTCGTTCCCTTCGAGCCGAAGATCCTGGCGGCCACCGCCGGCACCGGCAAGCCGCTGGCCAAGGTCGCCAACGGCGCGAAGAGCACCGCCGCGCTGAGGGCGCTGACGGCACGCGCCGGCGGCGTCTCCCAGCAGCGCCACGGGCAGGCACAGTTCTGGCAGAAGTGGCTGTCGTTCGCGCCGAAGCCCAAGCCGAAGCCGAAGCCGAAGCCGAAGGGGTAGGGGCGATGTTCGGTCGCAGGCCCAACAGGGTCGTTCCGCTGCCCTCCGACCGGCCGGCCGGCGAACGCGAAGCGCGCCGGGCTGAGCCGGAGCAGCGCGAGGCGGCCCAACAGGCGCCCGCCGCGGCTCAGACGCCCGCCGCCCGGCTCGAGGACGAGCGCCGGACGCTGACGGCGGCTTTGGCCGGCGAGCCCGCCATCACCGAGAAGATCGATCTCGACGCCGCGGTGCAGAAGATCCTGCCCTCCGCGCGCAAGCGGATCGAGCTCGGCGAGGTCCTGCGGATCAGCCGCGGCAACCTCGCCACCATGATGGCCGGCGTCGTCGACGAGGTCTGCGAGGCCGACGCCATGGGCCTGGAGACGACCGAGCGGCGGAAGGTCGTCACCATCGTCGTCAACCGGCTGCTGGGCGAAGCCAAGCGCCATGTCCAGGGCGTGCCCGCTGACAGCGAGGAGGGAACCGACCCGAACAAGGGCAAGATCATCGATCAGGCGAAGGCGCGGGTGCAGCCGATCCTGATGGACCGGATCGACGTCTCCAAGGCGGTGATGCTACCCCCCAACGAGCTCGCGACCCAGATCGGCGAGGTGGTGGGCGAGATCCTCGGCGACGAGAAGATCCAGCTCAACAGCAGCGAGCAGCGCGACCTGGTGACGACGCTGCTCAACGATCTGCTCGGGCTCGGGCCGCTCGAGGTGCTGCTGGCCGACGACAAGGTGACCGACATCATGGTCAACGGCCCGAAGCAGATCTACGTCGAGCGCGGCGGCAAGCTGCTGCTGACTGACGTCACCTTCCGCGACGACGCCCACGTGATGAACATCGCGACCCGCATCGTCAGCCGGATCGGCCGCAGGGTGGACGAGTCGACGCCGCTGGTCGACGCCCGCCTGCAGGACGGCTCGCGGGTCAACATCATCATCCCGCCGCTCGCCCTCGACGGCCCGACCATCTCCATCCGCAAGTTCGCCAAGCAGAAGATCACCCTGGACAAGATGGAGGGCCAGGGAAACATCTCCGCGCCGATGGCGACGGTGCTGAAGATCGCCTCGCGCTGCCGGCTGAACATCGTCATCTCCGGCGGCACCGGCTCGGGCAAGACGACGCTGTTGAACGCCATGTCGCGGATGATCGACAACGGCGAGCGCATCGTCACCATCGAGGACGCCGCCGAGCTGCAGTTGCAGCAGCCCCACGTGGTCCGGCTGGAGACCCGCTCGCCCAACCTCGAGGGCAACGGCGAGATCACCCAGCGGGAGCTGGTGAAGAACGCCCTGCGCATGCGCCCCGACCGGATCATCCTCGGCGAAATCCGCGCCGGAGAGGCGCTGGACATGCTGCAGGCGATGAACACCGGCCACGACGGCTCGATGTGCACGCTGCACGCCAACCGGCCGAGGGAGGCGTTGACGCGGCTGGAGAACATGGTGGCGATGACCGGGGTGAAGCTGCCGCACGAGGCGGTGCGCTCGCAGATCGCCGGCGCCGTCAACATGGTCGTCCAGATCGCGCGCATGCGCGACGGGGTGCGCCGGGTCACCCACATCACCGAGATCGTCGGCATGGAAGGCGAGGTGATCACCACCCAGGACCTCTTCACCTTCGAGTTCGAGGGTGAGGACCAGACCGGCCGGCTGGTGGGCCGGTTCAAGGGCTCGGGGCTCAGGCCGCACTTCACCCCCAAGGCCGAATACTTCGGCCTCGGCCGGGCGCTGCTCGACGCGGTCAGCGCCGACGACGGGTACAGCCGATGACCCTGCCGGTCCTGGTGATCTTCGTGGGCGCGCTGGCCGCCGCCGGGGCCTTGGCCGCCGCCTTCGCCGGTGGCGGCGCCCAGGGCCTGTTGCGCAAGCGGGCGCGGGCGCTGAACCGGGCGATGGCCGGGGTGCCGATCAAGCCGGCCGCCGGCCGCGCCGGCGCCGGCAGCGTCAAGCGGACCGAGGCGCACGCGCTGCCCATCGTCGAGGCCTTGGCGCGGCGGTTGGTGCCGCGCCAGGACGCGATCCGCGACCGGCTGGCGCGGACCGGCTACGCCATTGCCCCCGGCAGCTATTTCGCCGCCTGCCTGGTCATCGCCGTGACGGCCGGAGGCGCCCTGCTGCTCGTCACCGGCATGCTGCCGCTCGCGGGTCTCTGCGGGATCGTCGCCGGCGCGGGCCTCCCCCACTTCGCCACCGGCTTCCTCGGCGGCCGCCGCCGGGCGAAGTTCGTGGCCCAACTTCCGGAGGCCATCGACCTGATCGTGCGCGGGCTGAAATCCGGCCTGCCGGTCACCGAGTCCATGGCCGCCGTCGGCCGCGAGCTCGGCGCACCCATCGGCCCCGAGTTCAGCCACATGACCGACTGCATCCGCTTCGGCCAGCCGCTGGAGGAGGTGCTGTGGGAAACGGCGCGGCGGCTGCAGACCGCGGAGTTCAACTTCTTCGTCATCAGCCTGTCGATCCAGCGCGAAACCGGCGGCAACCTCGGCGAAACCCTCGGCAACCTGTCCGACATCATCCGCCGCCGCCGGCAGATGCGGCTGAAGATCAAGGCGATGTCGTCGGAGGCGAAGAGCAGCGCCATCATCCTGGGCTCCCTGCCGTTCGCGCTCTGCGCGATCATCGGCGTCATGAGCCCGGACTACATCGCCGTGCTCTACACCGACCCCCGCGGGATGATGCTCGCCGGCGCCGGGCTGGCGAGCATCGGCATCGGCATCGCCATCATGGCCAAGCTGATCCGGTTCGAGATATGAGCGCGATGAGCTGGCCCGAAGCGCTGCCGTTCTCGCCGGAGACCGCGATCACGGTCATGGCCGGGCTCGCCGCCTTCGCCATCGTCTGGGCGGTGTGGGCGGCGTGCGTGGTTCCCGATCTGATGAGCATCCGCGCCAAGCGGCTTCGCCGCCGCCAGGACGAGCTGCGCGCCGGTATGCTCCAGACCCGCCGTCAGGCGCAGCACAAGGCCGCGGCGGTGGGGCTGATGCGGCGGGTCACCCAGCGGCTCAACCTGCTCAAGGCGAAGACCGGGACCAAGACCATCGAGCGCCTGTCCCAGGCGGGCTGGCGGAGCAAGGACGCCCTGGTCGTCTTCCTGTTCATGAAGCTGGTGCTGCCGTTCGTCTTCGCCGCAGGCGCGTTCTTCCTGTTCAACGTGATGCACCTCGTCGAGCTCGACGGCACCATGGCGATGCTGGCGCCCATCGCCGGCCTCGGGCTCGGCGCCTACGCGCCCGAGATCTTCGTCAGGAACGCCATCGGCAAGCGGCAGAAGCTGATGCAGGAAGGCCTCCCCGACGCCATCGACCTTCTGGTCATCTGCGCCGAGGCGGGGTTGTCCCTGGATGCGGCGCTGAACCGGGTGTCGCACGAGGTCCAGCGGGCGAGCCCGGAGATCGCCGACGAGATCGGGCTCACCGCGGTGGAGCTGGGGTTCCTGCCCGAGCGGCGGCAGGCCCTGGACAACCTGTTGAAGCGCTGCCCGTTGCCGGCGGTGCGCGGCATCGTCAACACCCTGCTACAGACGGAAAAGTACGGAACGCCGCTCGCCAACGCCCTGCGGGTGCTTGCCGCCGAGTACCGCGAGGAGCGGATGCTCAAGGCCGAGGCCAAGGCCGCCCGGCTGCCGGCGCTGCTGACGGTGCCGATGATCGTGTTCATCATGCCGTCGCTGTTCATCGTCATCATCGGCCCGGCGGCGATCGGTATCCTCGACAACTTCATCAACCGCTAGCCCCGGCTCGGCCGGCCCTTCATCCGCACCGGTGCGACGAGCGGGCCCGGGGGGACGCGGGGCGAGACGGCGCGAGTGCGAGGGGTGGGGATGTCGCTTGCGAGGTGTCCGCGGGGCGGACGCGGGGCGGCGGCGGGGCGGGCGCGGGGCGGCGGCGGGATTGACCGCCGGTGCCCGGCATCTATAGTGCGACCGCCTTCCGGACAGGCCAGGACGACCAGGCTCCCGTGGCGGTAGGGCGCGTAGCTCAGTCGGCAGAGCATCTGACTTTTAATCAGAGGGTCTTGGGTTCGAGTCCCAACGCGCCCACCACCTTTTCAATAGTTTAGCTGGACCCTCCGGCGCCGTTCTCGTCCCGTGCCGGCCTCATATCGGCCTGAAGCGGCAAACCGCCTCCGCGAGTGAGCGGGGAGGCCAGAGAAGCGCCGGCGAGACCTCGCCGGGCATGGCTGGCAGTGCGGCCTCGATCAATCGCCTTCCCAGCCCTTGCGGCCCGGTGGCTTGATGCTTTCGTCGCCAACGCGCTGACGAGGGAGGCGATCAAGACTGACATTCGCCGGGCGCAGGCGGTTGCGGAGGAGGAAGCGGAAGCCGCAAATCCCGATCTTGATCCCGAGTTCAGCATCGAGCCTTCGGCGATGCGCTCTGGCCGTACCGACTTCGGGATGGCCGAGAAGCCGCGCTGGAGGTGCCAGCGCAGCACGATCTGCGCCGGCGTCCTGCCGTGCTTCTCAGCCAGACAGGTCACCACAGGGTGCGACAGCGGGCTTCGGGCCGCCTCGGGATCGTCGGTGAAGTAGCGCATGACGCCGCCGATCGGCGACCATGCCTGCGTTGCGATCCCAAGCCGCTCATGGGTTGCGCGCAGCTCGCGTTGCGCGAAGAAGGGGTGCAGCTCGACCTAGTTGACGTGCGGTACGACGCCGCTGCGGTCGATCAGGTCGGTCAGCTGCTCGGAGTTGAAGTTGGACACGCCGATGGCGCGGGCGCGCTTCTCCCCGAGCACCCGGACCGCGGCCTTCCACGCCTCGACCGTCTGCCCCCACTCGTTGGGCATCGGCTGGTGCAGGAGGTAGAGGTCGAGCGTGTCCAGCCCGAGCTTGCGCATGCTGCGCTCGAAGCCGCGCAGCCCCGTGACGTAGCCGTACTCGCTGATCCACATCTTCGTCGTGACGAAGACGTCGTCGCGGTCGACCTCGCTCCGGCGCAGCGCCTCGCCGACCTGGCGCTCGTTGCCATACGCGGCGGCCGTGTCGATCAGGCGGTAGCCCTCGGTAAGCGCTGTCGCGACGGCCTGCACCGTCTCCTCGGGGCTGCTGCGATAAACGCCGAGGCCGAGCGCCGGCATGCCGACGCCGTTGGCGAGCGTGAGCTTTGGGTTGTCGCGTGTCATCCCGTGCCTCGTGTCGTCGTTGCTGCCGACCGGCGAGTTCAGCGCAGACCCGAGCGTTCGAGCCAGCCTGTGACCTCGTCGAGCGTTCGTCGCTCCTGATCGGCTTCCATCACAAACGCCGGCTCGATGCGGGTGCCAAGCGCGTGGCTCTCCAGCACGGACAGGCTATTGCCCGGGCCGTAGCCGCCGTGGGTGATGAAGGGCCGCAAGGTCCTGCCGGCGAGGTCGTGCGCCCGCAGGAAGGACCGGATCACGGGCGGGGCGGTCTCCCCCCAGATCGGGAAACCGAGGAAGATCGTGTCGTAGGCGGCGATGTCCCCGACCTTGGCCGCGAGGGGCGGCTCGTAGCCGCGGTCGCGCTCCTGGCGTGCCTGCTCGACCGTCTGCTCGTAGTCCTCTGGATAGGGCCGCAGCGGCCGGATCTCGAACAGGTCGGCGCTGAGCGCGCGCCGGACCGTGCCGGCGATCACCCGCGTATTGCCCGACCGCGTGAAGTAGGCGACCAGCGTCTTGGAGCTTGCGCGGTTCGGCGCGGCGTCGGGTTCTGCGCACGCCGCGGTAGCGGTCGCCATCGACAGGACCGCTGGCACTGTCAGCAGGGTCCGTCGCGACAAGTCGCTCGTCGGCATCGTCTTGCTCCCTTCCTGTCAGCGGCCGACGAAGCGCTGGTAGGAGGCCGGGTAGCGGTCGCCGTGCACCTGGACGCCGGCGAGCGCCTGCCCAATGCGGGCGAGGTCCCCGGCCGTCAGGTCGACGTCGGCCGCGCCAAGGTTCTCCTCGAGCCGGTGGAGCTTTGTGGTGCCGGGGATCGGCACGATCCAAGGCCGCTGCGCCAAGAGCCAGGCGAGGGCGATCTGCGCCGGCGTCACCCCGCGCGCTGCGGCGATCTCACCGACGAGGTCGAGGAGCGCCCGGTTGGCCCGGAGCGCCTCCGGCGAGAAGCGGGGCACGATGCGGCGGAAGTCGCCGCCGGCGAACGCCGTGTCCGCGTTGATCGAAGCGCCGCGATGGGCTGCACCGCATGCGCGCGGTGGATTGACTCCACGCCGGCCTCCGACAGGCCGAAGTGGCGGACCTTGCCGGCCTCGATCAGCTCCTTCACCGCGCCGGCGACGTCTTCCATCGGCACGTTCGGATCAACGCGGTGCTGGTAGAAGAGGTCGATGCGGTCGGTGCGCAGGCGCTTCAGCGCCTCGTCGGCGACCTGAGCGATGCGCTCCGGGCGGCTGTCGAGGCCCTCGGCCGGGACGCCGTCGCCCGGAAGCGGGCCGGCAGGTCGTCGATCTGCTCGCAGTTGAAGACGGTGTAGGCGCGCATGAACGGGGGATCTCCCGCTGGGCGGTTTCGCCCGTCGCCTCGTCGACGTCTTCCCGCCGGATCCGGTCGGCGTAGACGACGAGTGAGCCGCGCTCGCAGCCGAGTGCCCTTCTCCCCGCCCGCTTGCCCCGGCCTTCCGGCTTGCCGCGAAAACCGGTAGATAGGCCGCATGGTTCTCCTGCGTTCGATCGTCACGATCGGCGGCATGACCATGGTCAGCCGCGTCCTCGGCTTCATCCGCGACATGCTGATCGCCGCCGTCATCGGCGCCGGGCCGGTGGCGGACGCCTTTTTCGTCGCGTTCCGCCTGCCCAACCTGTTTCGCGCGCTGTTCGCCGAGGGCGCCTTTTCGGCGGCCTTCGTGCCGCTGTTCGCAAAGAAGGTCGAGGCCGATGGCGAGGCCAGGGCGGTGGCCTTCGCCGAGCAGGCGTTGAGCGTGCTGCTGGGCGCGCTGCTGCTGTTCCTGATCGCCTTCGAGCTGGCGATGCCGCTGTTCATCTACGTCATCGCCCCGGGCTTCGCCGATCAGCCGGAGCAGGTGGCCCTTGCCGTGGAGCTGGCGAGGATCACCTTCCCCTACCTGCTGTTCATCTCGCTGGTGTCGCTCATGGGCGGGATCTTGAACTCGCTCGGCCGCTTCGCCGCGGCGGCGGCGACGCCGATCCTGCTCAACCTGTCGATGATCGCCGCGGCTTTGGCCCTGGTGCCGTTCACGCCGACCGCCGGCCATGCCTTGGCCTGGGGCGTCGCCGGCGCCGGCGCGGTGCAGTTCCTTTGGCTGTTCTATTTCTGCGGCCGGGAGGGGCTGTGGCTGCGGCTGCCGCGGCCGAAGCTGACGCCGGAGGTGCGCCTGCTGGTGCGCCGGGCGCTGCCGGTGGCGCTCGGCGCCGGCATCTATCAGGTCAACCTCACCATCAACACCGCGCTGGCCTCGTGGCTGCCGCCGGGGTCGGTGTCCTACCTGTTCTATGCGGACCGGGTGAACCAGCTGCCGCTGGGCGTCGTCGGCATCGCCGTGTCGACGGCGCTGCTGCCGCTGCTCGCCCGCCAGCTCCGCGCCGGGCACGCCCGGGCGGCCATGCACAGCCAGAACCGGGCGCTGGAGTTCACCCTGCTTCTCACCCTGCCGGCCGCCACCGGGCTCGTGGTGCTCGCCCAGCCGGTGATGTCGGTGCTGTTCGAGCGCGGCGCCTTCGGTCCGGCGGAGGCGCAAGCGACGGCCATGGCGCTGGCCGCCTACGCCTCCGGGCTCCCGGCCTACGTGCTGATCAAGGCGCTGACGCCGGGCTTCTTTGCCCGCGAGGACACCCGCACGCCGGTGAAGGTCGCCGCGGTCTGCGCCGCCATCAACGTCGGCCTCAACCTGATCTTGATGTGGCCGTTCTCCTACGTCGGCATCGCCGTCTCGACGGCGGTGGCCTTCTGGATCAACGCCGGGGCGCTGGCGGTGATCCTTTGGCAGCGGGGCCACCTGGCCATCGACGAGCGGCTGCGCCGGAGGCTGCCGCGGGTGATCGCGGCGACGGCGATCATGGGCGGCGTCTGCGCCTTCCTCCACCTCGAGATCCTCGCCCCCTGGCTCGACGGCGATCAGCTCCAACGGGTCGCGGCGTTGGCGATCCTGGTGGGCTCCGGGCTTGTGAGCTTCGCCGTGGCGGCGCAACTTTTCGGCGCCGCCGGGATCCGCGACCTGCGCGGCTTCATCAAGCGGCCCGACGCCGCGGCTTGACCGCTCGGCTGCGTGCTGCCCGTCACCCTGTCGCGGCTCGAACCCCGGATCGGCCCTGGACGAAGCCGCCCGAGCCGGGTAAGCAGCCTGCCAGCACACTTCCTTCGTCATCGCGAGCCGCGGGAGCGGCGTGGCGCGTAGGGCGGGTTAGCCTAGAGGCGTAACCCGCCGATGATGGCGGGTCCGGCTTCGCCTCGACCCGCCCTACCGCCTCGTCGGCTCCGCCTCCTCGCAATGACGGTTCAGGGGCGAGAGCTTGAACCGCATTTTTTCCGGCATCCAGCCGACGGGCCACCTCCACCTCGGCAACTACCTCGGCGCGCTCCGCAACTGGGTCCGGCTGCAGGACGAGTTCGAGTGCCTCTACTGCGTCGTCGACATGCACGCGATCACCGTCTGGCAGGAGCCGCAGGAGCTGCGCGACAGCTCGCGGACGGCGGCGGCGGCGATGATCGCCTGCGGCGTCGATCCCGCCTCCAGCATCATCTTCGTCCAGAGCCACGTCGCCGCCCACGCCCAACTCGCCTGGATCTTCAATTGCACGGCGAGGCTGGGCTGGCTCAACCGAATGACCCAGTTCAAGGAGAAGGCCGGCAAGCACCGGGAGAACGCCTCCGTCGGCCTGTTCGCCTACCCCAACCTGATGGCCGCGGACATCCTCGCCTACAAGGCCACCCACGTGCCGGTGGGCGAGGACCAGAAGCAGCACCTCGAACTCGCCCGCGACATCGCCCAGAAGTTCAACAACGACTATGGCCGGGCGCTGTTTCCGATCGTCGAGCCCTTGATCTTCGGCCCGGCGACCCGGGTCATGTCGCTTCGCGACGGGACGAAGAAGATGAGCAAGTCGGACGTGTCCGACTATTCCCGGATCAACCTCGCCGACGACGCCGACACCATCGCGCTGAAGATCCGCAAGGCCAAGACCGACCCGGAGGTTTTGCCGGCGACGGCGGACGGACTGGCCGGCCGCCCGGAGGCTGCGAACCTGCTCGGCATCTACGCCGCCCTGGCCGACAGCGACATCGAGACCGCCTGCGCCCGCTTCGCCGGCCAGAGCTTCGCCGCCTTCAAGGGCGAGCTGGCCGACCTCGCCGCAGAGACCTTGGGCCGCATCGGCGCCGAGATGCAGAGGCTCGAGGCCGATCCGGGCTACATCGAGGCGCTGCTCAAGGACGGCGCCGAGCGCGCCGAGGCCATCGCGCGGCCGATCCTGAGCGAGGTGTACGACGCCGTGGGCTTCCTTTCCGCCGGCCGGCGGCAGGCTTGATACCCATCTGCCAGCCGCCCATGTTCGCCTTGCAGATGCGAGATCCTCGCAGCGTGGGAGATTTCTGAGATGTTCATTCAAACCGAGATGACGCCCAACCCGGCGACGATGAAGTTCCTGCCCGGGCGGGTGGTCGTCGAGAGCGGCACCGCCAACTTCACCAGCCCGGAGGAGGCCGCGCGCTCGCCCCTGGCGCTGCGCCTCTTCGAGCTGGACGGGGTGGCCGGCGTGTTCCTGGGCAACGACTTCATCACCGTGACCAAGCTCTCCGACCAGGACTGGCAGGTGATGAAGCCGATCGTGCTCAGCGCCATCATGGAGCACTTCACCTCGGGCGACGCGGTCATGGCCGAGGCCGACGACAGCGTTCCTGGCGAGGGCGAGGACGACGAGCTCAGCGCCCAGATCAAGGAGCTGATCGACACCCGGGTGCGCCCGGCGGTGGCGCAGGACGGCGGCGACATCATCTTCCGCGGCTTTGAGGACGGCGTCGTCTACCTGCACATGCAGGGATCCTGCTCGGGCTGCCCGAGCTCGACGGCGACGCTGAAGCACGGCATCGAGAACATGCTGCGCTACTACGTCCCGGAGGTGCTCGAAGTCAGGCCGGTCGACTAGACGATGGCCAACGACGGGCCCGCGAGCGTCGACGCCGACGCGACCCTCGACCGGATCTTCCGCAACGCCCGGACCCACTACGCCTGGCAGAAGCGGGATGTTCCCTTGGACCTGCTCCGCGAGGCGTGGGACCTGGCGAAACTCGGGCCGACCAGCGCCAACTGCTCGCCGGCCCGGATCGCCTTCGTCGTCTCGGCGGAGGCCAAGGAGCGGCTGCGGCCGTGCCTGATCCCCGGCAACGTCGACAAGACCATGGCGGCGCCGGCGACCGCGATCATCGGCCACGACCTCGCCTTCTACGAGCGGCTGCCGGAGCTGTTTCCCCACACCGACGCCAAGTCGTGGTTCGTCGGCAACGAGCGGCTGATCGAGACCACCGCGTTTCGCAACGGCACGCTCCAGGGCGCCTACTTCATGCTCGCCGCCCGGGCGCTGGGGTTGGACTGCGGGCCGATGTCCGGGTTCGACAACGCCATGGTCGACGCCGCGTTCTTTGCCGGCACGCCCGTCCGCTCAAACTTCCTCTGCAACCTTGGCTACGGCGACGCCAGCGTGCTCTACCCGCGCAGCCCGAGGCTCGGCTTCGACGACGCCTGCCAGGTGCTGTAGACGCAAGGGCCCGGAGCCGACGAAGCCGTAGGGCGGGTCGAGGCGCAGCCGGACCCGCCGTCCTTCGGCGGGACACGCCTGCGGCTGTCCCGCCCTACGCTCCAGGGCGGCTTCGCGAAGCCTGACACGACACGCCGCTCTCGCCCATCATCGGCTTGGCCAGCACGCTGTCGCTCAGCACCGGATAGCGCCCGCGCGGGCTGAAGAGCTGGTAGTGCCACCACTCGTTGCGATAGAAATCGAAGCCGGCCGCGGTCATGATCCCGAGCAGCAGCGCCCGGTTGCGCTGTGCTGTGGCCGGCACCGCGGTCGATGCGTGCCACGACACCGGCCGCATGTCGTCGAAGCCGGTCCCCATGTCCACCGCCTCGCCGCCGGCGGCGTCGATCAGGGTGAGGTCGACGGCGGCGCCCATGCTATGCGGTGAGCCGCGGCGGGGGTCGGCGAGGTAGGTGGGGTCGGGGAGATGCTCCCAAAGCTTCCACTGCGCCTCCGCCGGGCGAAAGGCATCGAGGATGCGCAGGCGAAAGCCGAGGTTGGCGGCAAGATCCACCGCCGTCCGCAGCAGGGCCGCGGTATCCGCATGCAGGTAGCAGCCGGCGCGGGCGTAGACGCGCTTGCCGGTGAAGTTGCGCTCCGAGGCGTAGACGAGGTCGCACTCGACCCCGAACTCGCCGGGCGTGATCTCGATCAGGCTCATCGGTTCCAGGGATGTTGCTGCTGCCCGGGGAAGGGTACAGAGGCGGAGACGATGTTGCACAGCTTGGCTTGAACGGCGGATGAAGATTCTTGCGATCGAGACTTCGGCCGCGGCCTGCTCCGCGGCGCTGTGGAGCGACGGGGTCGTGCGGGAGCGGACGGAACCCATGACGCGGGGCCACGCCGAGCGGCTGGTGCCGCTGATCGGCGAGGTTTTGGCCGAGGCGGAAGCGGCTTACGCGCAGCTCGAGCTGATCGCGGTCACGGTCGGTCCCGGCACCTTCACCGGGATGCGCGTCGGCCTGGCCGCGGCCCGCGGCATCGCCCTTGCGACGGGGCGACCCTGCCTCGGCGTGACCAGCTTCGAGTGCGTTCTGGAGGCGGCCCGAAGCGAGGCGGAGGCCGCATGGGCCGAGGGCGGCGCCGTGCTCGTGGTTCTCGACAGCCGCCGCAGCGAGGTGTTCGCGCAACGGTTCGAGGCCCCCGACGGCCTGCCGCGAGCCCCCGTGGTCGCTGCTCCCGAGGAGCTCGCCGGCAGCGGCCGCAGCCTCGGGCTGGTCGTCGGCAACGCCGCGGCGGCCATGGCTGCCGCCGGGATCGGCACCGGCGTTGCGCTGCTGGAGGTTGCCCCGTCGGCAGCGGCGCTGGCGCGGGTGGCGGCCCGGCTGTGGGCCGCCGGCATGCGCCCGGCCGGCCTCCCCGATCCGCTCTATCTGCGCGCACCGGAGACCGGGGCGGCGACGCGGTGAAGGCGCAAAGGATCCGGATCGAGGCGGCGGGGCCGGCCCACGCCGAGTTGCTGGCCTCGCTCCACCGCCTGAGCCTGCAGCAAGGCGGCTGGAGCGCCACCGCCATGCTGGCGCTGATCGAGGCTTTCGGCGCGTTCGCGCTGATCGCGCTCGAAGCCGACGAGCCGGTGGGCTTCGCCCTGGCCCGGGTCGTCGCCGACGAGGGCGAGGTGCTGGCGATCGGCGTGCTTCCGGATCGCCGCCGCCGCGGCGTCGGCGAGGCGCTGCTGTCGGCACTGGAGCAACGCTGCGGCGAGCGCGGGGCGGAGCGGCTGTTCCTGGAGGTCGCCTGCGACAACGCCGCGGCGCAGGCCCTCTACCTCTCGCGCGGCTTCGTCGGCGTCGGCCGGCGCCCCGGCTACTACGAGGCGCCGGAAGGCGGCCGCTCGGACGCGCTGATTCTGGCAAAGCGCGGGCTCACCCCTTGCGCAACCGCAAGCGGTGGGGCCGATGCGGATCCGGATGGTCCTGGCCCGGATCGGTTTCCTCCGCCGTCATCGCGATGACCTGGTGGCCCTGGGCCGCCACCGCGCGCGGGACGTTGGCGAGCGGTTCCGCGCCCTGCAGGCGAATTTCTGCCACTTGCCCACTCGCCATACGCTCAATGAGCAGCTTGGCGCGGACGAAAGTCATGGGGCAAACGTCCGCCGTAATGTCGATGAAGAAATCGGCGGCGCCCTCGCCGGCCGCGGACTCTGTAGTGGCCATAC
>JAXMOZ010000002.1:0-121760 GCA_034382075.1 Rhodospirillales bacterium | reverse complement strand
CGCTCATCTCCGCGAGCCGGGCGAGATGCGCCGCCGCCTCGCCGCGGGCGCGTTCGGCGCGCATCAGCGCCAGCAGGGCCAGCGCGGCGATGGCGAGAACGGCCGCGCCGAGCGCCAGCACGGGCCCCGAAGCCCAGGCGAAAGGGATCTCCATGCACTACACGTTGTGGAGCTGATGCCGTATACACCAAAGATCTTGCACCACTTCTCCGACAAACGCAAACTGACGGGCTCGGTCCATCGCCGCTATCGGAGCTTTGCCATGCGCCGCATCGCCGCCGTCCTTGTTGCCGCCTCCACGGCCAGCGCCGCCGCCGCCGGCGAGGTCGACCTTCCGGTTCAGGATCGCCAGGCCCTTGACGTCACCATCTACGCCAACGGCCTGGCGCTGATCCGCGACAGCCGGAAGGCGACGGTTGCCGCCGGCGCCAATCGCCTCGCCTTTCCCGACGTGAGCCGGCAGCTGATCGTCGACAGCGCCGTCGTTGCGGGCGAAGGGCTCACGGTGAACGCCCTCGACTACGAAGGCGCGACGCTGGGCGCCGACGCCCTGGTTCGCCGCCATGTCGGCCGCGAGGTCGGGGTCGCCCGGATCAACCCGGCGACCGGCGAGGAGACGGTGGAGCGGGCCACCATCCTCAGCGCCGATCCGGGCATCGTGCTCCGCTACCGCGACCGGATCGAGACCGAGGTCCCCGGCCGCCTGGTCTTCGACGCGGTGCCGGAAGACCTGCGGGCGGCGTCCACCCTCATCGCCACCGTCCATGCCGAGGACGCCAGCGAGCGCCCGGTCGAGCTCGGCTATCTTACCACCGGGCTCGACTGGCGCGCCGATTACGTCGCGACCCTCGGCGACGCCGGCAAGAGCCTCACCCTGACCGGACGGGCCATCGTCCGCAACGCCTCGGGGGCGGCCTATCCCGACGCCCGCATCGGCCTGGTCGCGGGCGAGATCGGCCGGGCCAGCCCGCCCGCGGCCGCGCCGCGGATGCGCGCCGAGGCGATGGCCATGCAGGCGGATGCATCGCCGGGAGCCCCGGAAGCCCTGGGGGCCGTCTATCTTTACAGCCTGCCAGCGCCGGCCAGCCTGGCCGACGGGCAAACCCGGCAGTTCGCCCTGCTCGGCCTTCCGGATCTTGCCGTCGAGCCCAGGTACGTCAGCGAGAGCGCGGCCCAGGTCTTCGGGCCCTGGAACGGCGACCCGCAGCCCACCCATCCGCGGACCACGCTCCGCTTCGCCAATCCCAAGGCCGATGCCGGCGGCGTGCCACTCCCGGCCGGGATCGTCCGGATCTACGCCCGCGACAGCGGCGGCGCCTCGCGCCTGCTCGGCGAGGATCGCATCGCCGATACGCCCGCGGGCGGGCCGCTGGCCCTTCAGGCCGGAGCCGCCTTCGACATCACCGTCACCCGCCGCCAGACCGACTTCGCCCGGGCCGACCTGCCGCAAGGGACGACGGACAGCGCCTGGCGCATCGATCTCGCCAACGCCAGGGACGACGCCGTGGTGGTCGACGTGGTCGAGGCGATCGCCGGCGACTGGACGATGCTCTCGGAGAGCGCGAAGCACGAAAAGACGGCCGCCAACCGCGCGCTTTGGCGGGTGTCCGTGCCGGCCGGCGGCGCCTCGGTCCTGGAGTATCGGGTCCGGGTCAGGCAGTGATGGGCAGCCGACGTATTGACGTCATGACCGGCTTTCCCATATCGCTAGCGAACCGACCGCAAGAAAGACCGCCCGATCCTTGACCCCACCGGCCTTGACCCCACCGGCCTTGATCCCGCAGTGACCATGTCGAGCCTGCCGATCCTCGTTGCCCCAGACCCACGGCTGAAGCGGCCGGCGGCCCCGGTCGCTCGCGTCGACGCCGAGATCCGCCGGCTCATGGACGACATGCTGGACAGCATGTATTCAGCGACCGGCATCGGCCTTGCCGCGCCGCAACTCGGGGTGCTGAAGCGGGTCATCGTCGTCGACATTTCCTCGCCCGACGAGCCGAACGCGCCGATGCGGCTCGCCAATCCGGAGATCCTCTGGCACTCGGACGACGCCGTGCTGGGCGAGGAAGGCTGCCTGTCGCTGCCCGACCAGTACGCTGATGTGAAGCGGCCGTCGCGGGTCCGCGTCCGCTACCTGGACCAGGAAAACGAGATCCGCGAGATCGAGGCCGACGGGCTGCTGGCCAAGTGCATTCAGCACGAGATCGACCACCTCGACGGGATCCTGTTCGTCGACCACATCTCCGCGGTCAAGCGGAACATCATCCTGCGGAAGCTCGGCAAGGCGAAGAAGAACGGCGCGTTCGCCGTGGCATGACCGACACCGCGCGCCTGCGCCTCGTCTTCATGGGCAGCCCGTCCTTCGCGCTGCCGGCGCTTGCGGCACTCATCGAGGCCGGCCACGAGATCGCCTGCGTCTACACCCAGCCGCCGCGCCCCGCGGGACGGGGCAAAGAGACCCGCGCCTGCCCGGTTCACGCCTTCGCGCTCGATCACGGCCTCGAGGTGCGCACCCCGAAAAGCCTCAAGGGGGAGGCCGAACAGGCGGCGTTTGCGGAGCTTGGCTGCGACGCCGGGGTGGTCGCGGCCTACGGTTTGATCCTGCCCGAGGCCGTGGTCGGGGCTCCCAGGCTCGGCTGCTACAACGTCCATGCCTCGCTCTTGCCGCGCTGGCGCGGGGCGGCGCCGATCCAGAGGGCGATCCTCGAAGGCGACGGCGAAACCGGCGTCAGCATCATGCGGGTCGAGGCCGGGCTGGACACCGGGCCGGTGCTGCTCGCGGGGACGGTGCCGATCGCGGCGACGACCACCGCCGGCGAGCTGCACGATGCGCTGGCCGATCTGGGCGCGCGGCTGATGGTGGAGGCTCTTGCCGGCGTCGCCGCCGGCGCGCTGACCCCGCGCCCGCAGCCCGACCAAGGCGTGACCTACGCCGCCAAGATCGGCCCCGAAGACGAGCGGCTGGACTGGAGCAAGCCGGCGGCCGAGCTGGAGCGGGCCGTTCGGGCGCTGTCGCCGTCTCCCGGCGTATGGTTCGAGCACGCCGGCGAGCGGATCAAGGTGCTCCAGGCGCGGGTCACTGCTGAAGGCGGCCTTCCCGGGACCGTGCTCGACGATGCCCCGACGGTGGCCTGTGGCGAGGGCGCGCTGGCGCTGCTGCGGCTGCAGCGGCCGGGCAGGAAGCCGCTCGACGGCGAAGCGTTTCTCCGCGGTTATCCGCTTCCTCCGAGCACGCGGCTCGGCTAAAGCCGGGGCATGCCCCGCTACAAGCTCCTCCTCGAATACGACGGCACGCCCTTCGTCGGCTGGCAACGGCAGGGCAACGGCCCTTCGGTACAGGCCGCGCTGGAGGACGCTGTGCATGGGTACTGCGGCGAGCGGGCGATCGTCCACGGGGCCGGGCGCACCGACGCCGGCGTGCATGCCTTGGGTCAGGTCGCGCATGTCGATCTTTGCCGGGAGGCGCCGGCGAAGACGGTGCGCGACGCCATCAATTTCCACCTCCGCCCGAACCCGGTCGTCGTCCTTGCCGCGGAGCCGGTGGACGACGGCTTCCACGCCCGCTTCTCCGCGAAGCAACGGCGCTATGTCTACCGCATCCTAAACCGGCAAAGCCCGCCGGCGCTGGATCGCGGCCGGGCGTGGTGGGTGCCGGTGAGGCTCGACGACGAAGCCATGGCGACCGCCGCCGCCGGCCTGATCGGCCGCCACGACCTCTCCACCTTCCGCGCCGCGCTTTGCCAGGCGGCCTCGCCGGTGAAGACCATCGATAAGCTGGCGGTGACGAGACGGGGCGAGGCGATCGTCATCGACATCCGCGCCCGCTCTTTCCTCCACCATCAGGTGCGCAACATCGCCGGCAGCCTGTCGCTGGTCGGGCGGGGCAAGTGGTCGCAGCAGGATTTCGCCGCGGCCTTCGCCGCCCGCGACCGGCGCCGCGGCGGCCCGACCGCGCCTGCGTGCGGCTTGTACCTGATCGCGGTGAACTACGGCTGATCCGCGGGATTACGCTCCCGGGGAGTCCGGGGCCGTTACTTCCCGGCTACTCCCCGGCCACCTGGTAGGCCCGCGCCCGCGCCGCCTCGACGGCGATGCCCTCGCGGATCCCCCTGGAGCCGCGGCCGAGGCCGACCTCCTGCAGCTCCGGAAGCAGCTGAACCCGGGTGTGCGGCTGGACGACATCCGCCACCGCCCTGGCAAAGCGGCCCGCGTCGGCCCGTGGCGTGACCAGGGAACACCCTGCCGCGAGCTGCCGCCACACGTCCTCCTTCGAGGACACCATCATCATCAGGTTGGCCAGCCCCTGGACCTCGCCCGGAGCGAAGGAGAAGCCATTGACGCCGGAGCGCACCAGCTCGTCGCGGGCGCCGCAGACGTCCGAACACAGAACCGGCACACCCATCGCGATCGCTTCGTTGATGACCAGACCCCAGGTTTCCGAAACGCTGGGCAGGATCAGCGCCAGGCTCGTTGCCAGGGTCTCGCAGACCTCGCGTTCGCTCGCGAACCCAAAGAACCGCACCGAGTGCGCACTGCTCTCCTGGACAGCCCTCTCGACCATCGCCCGCTCCGGACCGTCGCCGCAGAGCACGAGTTCGCGCGGCACGAGGCCACGCTCTTCGCATTGCGCGCAGTAGCGGCCATAGGCGCGGATCGCCGTCGGGAAGTCTTTCTCCGGGATCATCCGGGCGACGATGGTGAAATGCCTGGAGCGGAAGTCCCGGCCACGCGGCGCGGGATCGGCGCCCGCCATCTCGCGGACCCGCTGCAGGGACAGGGTGTCGAGGCCGGTGCGGAAGTTGCCGATGTCGACGCCGAGAAACTTCAGGTACTTGGAGTGGAGATGGCCGCTGGTAATGCCGCCGACGTAGGGCATGAACATCACCCTCTTGACGGTCTCCTTCCAGAAGAGGCGCTCGTTATCGCAAAATCTCGACCCCATCATGATGTAGGGAGACTTCCCCAGCAGCCGCAGCAAGGCAGCGCACAGGAACGTGTCCACCAACTGGTAGTTGATCAAGAACACATGCTTCGCCTTGATGCGGAGCAGGCACGACATCAGCCCGCGCAGGCGCTGCATCCAGGACATCTTTTCCCAGTTCCCGGACGGAAACAGCGTTATACGCTCGAACCCTTCACTACCCGCCCTCTCCCAGGCGTAGGTCGTACTCTTGTCGGAGTACTCGACCCCGAACACCCGCATCTTCCCGCCGAGCGCGCTGTGAACCGCGGCGATGCGGTCGACGTGGTAGGGCGCGAACTGCTGAAAGCAGATCGCCACAACCTCTCGTTCCTCCGCATGATCAGCCGCTTGGTTCAACAAGTCGTCAACTCGTCCCATGAACACGGGTCCCTTTCGCTTGTCGCCTCAGCCTCGGCTCGTCGTTGGCAGGAGACGGTGTTCGAATCGTTCCCGCTCTTGATTATGTGCGTCGCGTGTCTGTTGTGGCGTCCATGCGGCCGCCTCTGCCGCAACAGGGGGCTTTACGCCCAAACTTCTGTTCCCAAAACATCGCCGCGAGGGACGCCCACATGCAACTCCCGGCTTCCAGTGGCCCTTAAGGCGGCTTCCGCGCGGTAAGCGCGAAACGACGACCAGCACTACACTTAGAACAAAGGCCGGAAGCGGGAACAAGGTCCCCGGGCCATGGCCGACCCTGGAACCGCATCAGTTCGCTATTACAAGGACTTGCAGGGGACTCGGGGGGTCGCACACGGGCGAGGCGTGGCCGGTGCAGACCGGCTCATGGTCCTGCGGATCAGAATCACCACGATCCTCGGGGCTTACCAGCGGGCGCCCGGAACCCGCGCCTACAGCTCGTTGTGCCGGACCACGCTTTGGCCGAGCAACGACGAGTGGATCAGGGCCTGACCCACACCCGCACCCAGTCGAGCTCGAAGGGCATCTGTGGGCCGGAGCCGAAGATCACCGGGTAGCGGCCGACGGCGGCGCCACTCATCCGCGGGCCGGCGACCACGTCGCCCACCCAGAGGAATGTTCCCTTGTAGGTGCTGGAGCGCGCCGATCCTTCCGTCACCTGCGTGTCGTTCACGTAGTGACTGATGACGTCGGGAAGCGCCCGCATCGCCACCGTGTTGAAGTCCTGCCAGTTCACCCCGAGACTGCCGCTGGGGCGGATGGTGCCCCAGGTGTCGAGCTTCGACGCCTTGGTTCCGGTGGGGTCCTGGTGCAGATGCACGGCCCGGGTGTCGCGACCGCCGATGAACTCGTAGAAGTCGGGCTCGACGAACACCGCACAGGGCGCCGGGTAGCGGTAGAGGTGACACAGGTCCATCGTCCAGAAGGCGGGGAACCCCTTGTCCAGCGACGTCTCGACGTGCGCCATCCGCGCTTCCACGTACCAGCCTCGGACCTCGCGATCGATGTACCAGCCGACCGGCTTGCTCGATCCCCGCGGCACCACCGCCGAAAGGAACGAGAGCTGGGCCTGGTTGATGTCGGGGCGGAAGCTGAGGATGCCGCCGGCGACCCTGTAGGCCTGCCGCTGCGAGCCGCGGAAGCCGTAGGGAAGGCCGGTGATGTACCACTTGAAGCCGTCCTCGAGCGTCCCGTCGAGGTCGATCGTTGCGTCGCTGCCGAAGTCGTCGCAGAACGCGAGCTTCGTCAGCCCCGCCGCCTTCGCCGCCGGCGGCGGCTCGGCCAGGCAATCGTGGCGGCTGGCTGCGCTCCCCAGCTTCCCGGCGTCTTCGCCGGCCACAGCCGGCTCTTGCAGTCCGGTGGAGAAGGCGGCGAGAGCCATGCTCGCCAGCGCAACCTTGAGAAACGTGCTGATCCTACCCGCCATGAGACCCCGTGTGAGGACGGCTCGAGCCGTCTCCCGTAACCAAAGCTGCCCGGCGTCAGTGCAGGCGATCGGTCAGCCCGCTTATGAGGAGGCTGAGCAGGACGTCGATCGACACGATGCCGACGGCGGTCAGCGCCGGCACCGCCAGCCCCACCCGGGCGATGAACCACAGGTACGCCAGCACCGCCGCGATGGCGATCAGCCACAGGACGCCGGCGGCGTCGGCGCTGATCAAGCTCAAGCCGTTGAGGATCGCGATCGGCACGAGGACCGCGTTCTGCAGCACCAGCGACCAGTTGTAGGCCACGATGTAGCCGACGAAGCGGTCGCGGCAGTCGAGCAGCCCGGTCAGTGCGTGCATGACGACCGGATAGAAGAACCATGAGATCAGGTAGCTGATGGCCTCGATCAGGCCGTAGTGCATCGGATCGCCCGGCTCGCCGGCGGCGGAATAGCGCAACCCCAGCATCACCGCGTAGAAGGGGGCAACGATCAGCGCGGCGAAGAACGACCGCCAGAAGCCGTCGATGCTGGTGTCGAAGTACCCCATGCCGCCGCGGTCGAAGTGGGCGAGCCGCCAGCTCCCGTAGAGCGAGGAGATGATCTCGCGGCTGCTGGGGATCATGCGGCTGTCCCGAAGAAGCGGGCGAGGACGCCGGCATAGATGTCGGTGAGCGCATCGAGATCGGCGACGGCGACGTTCTCGTCGACCTTGTGCGCGCTCTCCCCGACCATGCCGAACTCGCACACCGGGCAGGCGTCCTTCAAAAACCTTGCATCCGAGGTGCCGCCGCTGGTGCTGAACTCGGGCACCCGGCCTGTCCGCTCGCCCGCGGCGGCCGCCACCATCGCTGCAAGCGGCCCCGGCTCGCAGACGAAGGCCTCGCCGGAGCAGTCGCTTTCGAGGCTGTAGCGGCCTCCGACGCTCCCGCAGCGCGCCTCGATCCAGTCCCGCAAGGACCCCGCGGAGTGCCGGTCGTTGAAGCGGATGTTGAAGGCGGCGCGGGCCTCCGCCGGGATGACGTTGCTGGCGGTGTTGCCGACGTCGACCGAGGTGAACGTCAGCGTCGAGGGCTGGAAATAGGCGGTACCTTGGTCCAGCGGCTCTGCCTCCAGCGCCCTCAGCATCTCGAGCAGGCGCGGGATCGGGTTGTCGGCGAGGTGGGGATAGGCGGCGTGCCCCTGTATGCCTTCGACGCGCAAGCGGGCGTTGAGGCTGCCGCGACGGCCGATCTTGATCATCTCGCCCAGCGCCCGGGGGTTGGTCGGCTCGCCGACCAGGCAGGCGTCCAGCCGCTCGCCGCGCCCGGCCAGCCAGTCGAGCACCTTGCGGGTGCCGTTGACCGCCGGGCCCTCCTCGTCGCCGGTGACGAGCAGGCTGATGGAGCCACCCCGGGCCCCGTGTTCTCGCAGCTGACGGCCGGCGGCGGCGACGAAACAGGCGATCGCCGTCTTCATGTCGGCGGCGCCGCGGCCGTAGAGCCGCCCGCCGCGGACCTCGGCGGCGAACGGATCGGTGCTCCATCCGCCTCCCGGCGGCACGACGTCGGTATGCCCGGCGAAGCAGAAGGTGGGCCCGCCGTCGCCGAAGCGGGCGTAGAGGTTGTCCACCGCCGCGGTTCCGGGTTCGGCAAACCGCAGCCGGTGACAGGAGAAACCCAACGGCTCCAGCGCCGCGGTCAGCACGTCGAGGGCCCCGGCGTCCTCGGGCGTGACGCTGGGACAGCGGATCAGGGCCCGGCTCAAGGCCAGCGGATCGACCGGCGCACCCATGGCGGCTGTGGCGTTGGCGATGCTGCCGGCGATCACTCGCGGAGCAGCTCGTTGATGGAGGTCTTGGCGCGGGTGCGCTCGTCCACCTTCTTGACGATCACGGCGCAGTAGAGGCCGGGGCCGGGGCTTCCGTCCGGCAAGGGCCTCCCCGGCATGCTGCCGGACACGACCACGGAATAGGGCGGCACCACGCCGTAGTGGATCTCGCCGGTGGCCCGCTCGACGATCCGGGTCGACGCGCCGATGTAGACGCCCATGGACAGGACCGAGCCCTCGCCGATGCGTACGCCCTCGGCGACCTCGGCCCGGGCGCCGATGAAGCAGTTGTCCTCGATGACCACCGGCGCCGCCTGCAGCGGCTCCAGCACCCCGCCGATGCCGGTACCGCCGGAGATGTGGCAGTTGCGGCCGATCTGGGCGCAGGAGCCGACCGTCGCCCAGGTGTCGATCATCGTCCCGCTGTCCACCCGGGCGCCGACGTTGATGAAGCACGGCATGAGCACGACGCCCGGCGCGACGTAGGCCGAATGGCGGACCACGCAGGACGGAACGGCGCGAAAGCCCGCCTCGCGGAAGCGCTCTTCGTCCCAGCCGGAGAACTTGGGCCTGATCTTGTCGAACCAGGCCGACCCGCCCGGGCCGCCCTCGATCGGCACCATGTCGTTGAGGCGGAAGGACAGCAGCACCGCCTTCTTCAGCCACTCGTTGACCCGCCAGACGCCGTCGATCTTCTCGGCGACGCGGGCACCGCCGCTGTCCAGCAGGGCCAAGGCCTCTTCGACGGCTTCGCGCACCGGGCCATGGGTCTGCGGGCCGAAGCTCTCCCGCTCCTCCCATGCCGCGTCGACGGCGTTCTTGAGGTCGTCTGACATGCGTCTTGGTCCCGCTTCAGCCACAGCAACAGCGCCGCGACCATGGGCAAGGGGCACAGCCCTGTCAACCGCCCGATCCCGGCCATCGTCCCGGCATCCGCCACGGGAGCCGGAGGGGGCCGCCGCTAGCTGAGCGCGTCGATCTGGTCGTCGGTGAGGTTGCCGGGGACGATCGTCACCGGCACCCGCAGCTTGCCGATGTTCTTCATGATGTGGGCGATCACCTGCCCGGGATCGTCGCTGCCGGCGGCGGCGGCAAGGACCAGCACCGAGATGTCCGGCTCCTCGGCGATGAGCTGCATCAGCTGGTCCTTGAGCGGCCCCTCGCGGATGTAGACCACCGGGGTCGTGCCCGACAGTTTCTGGACGACCGCGGAGACGACCTGAAGCAGCTCCTCGGCCTGCTCGCGCCGCTCAACCTCCATGAGGTTGCGCACCGCCATCCAGTGTTGGAACTCCGCCGGCTCGATGGCGTAGAGCAGCGCCACCCGGCCGCCGGTCTTCCGCGCCCGGTGACAGGCGAAGCGCAGCGCCTGGTGCAGCTCGCTGCTCTCGTCGACGACGCACAGGAAGGTTCTCGCCGGAGGCTTCCCCGGCTCGCCCCCGCCGGCGTCGGCCGCGTCCTCGTCGTCGCTGGATTTCACCGGCTCATCTCTTGCGGAAGATCGCGCTCGCCGCCCATCCTGCACCGGCCGCAATCAGGATGGCAAGGACGCCATAGGCGAGCGAATAGCGCTGGGCGAAGTTGTAGACCCCGGCCTCGAACCCGACCTTACTGACCGCGAGCGGGGTGATCTCGGCGCTGGCGACGTCGCCGTCGCGGATCAGCAGCACCTGCACGACGTAGCGGCCGACCGGGGCGTTGGCGGGGAACCACAGGTCGGTGCGGAACAAGCGGTTGCCCAAAAACAGGATCTGCGCGGGCTCCCGGGTGTAAAGGCCGGCCCTCTGCTTGCTGCGGATGAGCGCCGAGCGGAACTCCTCCACCTCGGCCCGGTCGCCCCCGGCCGGGCCGGGAAGGCGAAGCTGCTCGACACCGATCTGATGGCGGCCCATGGCCCGCGGCGAGAGAATCTCGTCCAGCGGCCGGCTGGAGGCGACGGCGTAGTAGGCGGGGACGTTCTTGAAGGCGAGCTCGCGCTCGTTCATCCAGATCCCGAGGACCCGGCCCTTGCGCCGGACCAGCTCGGTGTTCTCAGGGCCGCGGACGGTGACGACCACGTCGCCCTCGGCGTCGATGGCGCCGAACAGGAGGACGTCGCTGCCGGTAAAGCCGGTGGTGATGGCGACGAGGTGGCGGGCCAGATCGACGACCAGCTCGGCGGCGTTGGCCGCGGGAGCCATGAGCCCGGCGCAGAGGAGGGCAGCGGCAAGGCTGAAGCGCCGTCTCATCGCCGCCGTGCGGCCATGCGGAGGTGTGGGCTCATGGTGATCCTCGCCGCGGCCGGTCTTGAGCGCCGGCGCGCTGGCACTGCGGGAGCGAAAATACCCGCGCCGCCGCCCAGGCGCAAAGCACAACGCCGGCTCTCCGCCCTCTCCGCCGCTCACGGAGAGCCGGCGGCCCGCCACCTCTCCAGGGCGAGGGCAATGACCCGGATCGTCTCGGCCCACAGGCCGTAGCCGTCGAGGGCGCCGGCGTCTGCCCAGACGACTTCGGCGGCGTCCGATCCCGGCCGGATGACGTCGTCGCCGCAGCAGGCGACCAGGTCGACGAGGGTGTAGTGGTAGCGCACCCGCCCGCCATCGTCCCCGCCGTCGCCGTCGTCGCGCTCGATCAGGTCGACCACGTCGGCAAGACCGAGAACGCGGATCGCCAGCGACGCTTCCTCCATCACCTCCCGGCGGGCGGCCTCGGCGATCGTTTCGCCGAGCTTCTGCAGCCCGCCGGGCAGGCTCCACTGGCCGCGGCGCGGGTCCTTGGCGCGGCGGACGAGCAGCACCCGGCTGCGGTTGAAGACGATGGCGCCGACGCCGACCAGCGGCGCTTGCGGATAGATCCGCGTCACCTCGCCCTGCTCGGCGCCAGCGTTGGCCGCAAAGTCGTTGTCATTGCTCACGGGCTGGCCAATTCTCCGGCTATGGCAGAGCATAGCAGCAACACGCCGCGGGACGACAAGCCTGCGGCAGGCAAGGGCGGCGAACCCGGCATCGGCTTCGGCGCCCGGCTCCGCGCCTACTTCCTTGCCGGGATCGTGATCACCGCGCCGATCTCGATCACCTTCTATCTCGCCTGGTTGTTCATCACCTTCGTCGACGCGCGGGTGACGCCGCTGATCCCGGAGGCCTACAACCCGACGACCTACCTGCCGTTTGCCATTCCTGGGCTCGGCCTCGTCATCGTCGTGGTCGCGCTGACCCTCATCGGCGCGCTGACCGCCGGGTTCGTCGGCCGGCTGGTGATGCGCTTCTACGACCGGGTGCTGGGACGGATGCCGGTCTTGCGCAGCATCTACAGCGCCACCAAGCAGATCATCGAGACCGTCGTCGCCCACCAGTCCACCGCCTTCCGCGAGGCGGTGCTGGTCCAGTATCCCCGCCGGGGGATCTGGTCGATCGGCTTTCTCACCGGGGTCACCCGGGGCGAGGTGCAGAAGCTCACCGAGGAGGAGGTGCTGAACGTCTTCCTGCCGACGACGCCGAACCCCACCTCCGGCTTCCTTCTCTTCGTCCCCCGCGGTGACCTGGTGATCCTCGACATGACCGTCGAGGAGGCGCTGAAGATGGTGATCTCCGGGGGGATCGTGACGCCGCCCCTGGCCGCGGAACTGGACGGACAGGACGAAGCGGTGGGCGCCGTCGGCGCTGCCTCGGCCGGGGAGCGGGAACGGCGCCGAGCGTCGGCTCCATGATCCGGATTGGGCACATCGTGATCGACGAGGGCACGATCGAGGAGAGCTTCGTGCGCGCCTCCGGACCGGGCGGGCAGAACGTCAACAAGGTGGCGACGGCGGTGGAGCTGCGCTTTGCCGCCTGGCGCGCGCCGGGACTGCCGGCAGACGCGCGCGTGCGTCTTCGCAGCCTGGCCGGCCGGCGCTGGACCCAGGGCGGCGATATCGTCATCACCGCCAGCCGCTTCCGCAGCCAGGAGCGCAACCGGCAGGATGCGCGCGAGCGGCTGGTCGAGCTCATTGCCCAGGCCATGCAGGCGCCGCGGCCGCGCACCGCGACCAAGCCGAGCGCGGCGTCCAGGCGGCGGCGGCTCGAGGCCAAGCGGAAGCGGGCGCAGACGAAGGAGTTGCGGCAACGGCCGGATTGAGCGATCTGAGCCTCATGCCGATGGAGTGCTGCCTCCAGTCGGGGAACGCGGGCGGAGACGAGACCGTGGCGAAGATCCGGTTCGAGTTCGATGGCATCAGCAAGACGGTTGCCGTTCCCGCGGCGCCGGGGCTGCGGCCGACCCTGCTCGAGGTCGCCAGGGACCATCAGATCCCCTTGCTGTTCAACTGCGAGGCGGGCGCCTGCGGCGCCTGCATCGTCCAGATCGAGACGATCTCCGGCGGCCCCGGCGATATGAGCGAGGCGGAGGCTTTCTTTCTTGCCGCCATCGGCAACGGGGAGGGGGACGGGGACGGGGAGGGCGGCAGCGGCGCCAGGCTCGCCTGCCAATACCGCCCTGCCTCCGACGAGGACGTCTGCGTCCGTTTCGCCAGCGCGCTCTGCTCCTTCTGAAGGCCGGACGATGGTCGTCACCCGGTTCGCGCCGAGCCCCACCGGCGACCTCCATCTCGGTCATGCCTACTCGGCGATCTATGCCCACGACCTCGCCCTGGCGCGCGCCGGGCGCTTCATCGTCCGCATCGAGGACATCGATACCACGCGCTGCCGCGAGGCCTTCGTCGAGCGCCAGCTGGAGGATCTGGCGTGGCTCGGCCTGCGCTGGGAGGAGCCGGTGGTCCGCCAGTCGGCGCGGATGCCGCTCTACGCAACGGCGCTCGCCCGGCTCGAAGCACTGGACGTGACCTACCCCTGCTTCTGCTCCCGCAGCGAGATCCGCGCGGAAATCGCCGCGGCCGGGGGCGCGCCCCATGCGCAGACCCCGGACGGGACGTTCGTCTATCCCGGCACCTGCCGCGGGCTCGATCCCCGGCGCCGCCGCTCCCTGATCGAGGCCGGACGCGCTTGCGCCATCCGCCTCGACGTCGGCGAGGCCGAACGGAGGACCGGCAGGCTCGTCTGGCACGACCGCATACGCGGCGCGCAGGGGGTCGACGCCGGCCGCTTCGGCGACGTGATCATCGCCCGCAAGGAGGTCGCGGTAAGCTATCATCTGGCGGTGGTCGTCGACGATGCCGCGCAAGGGGTGAGCGAGGTCACCCGCGGCGAGGACCTGTTCGCAGCCAGCCACATTCACCGCCTCCTCTATGCGCTGCTGGAGCTGCCGCCGCCGGTGTGGCACCACCATCCCCTCTGCCGCGACGCCTCCGGGCGAAGGCTGGCCAAGCGCGACAACGACACCGCCATCCGGGCCTTGCGCCAGAGCGGCGTTTCAGCCGACCATGTGCGCGTCATGGCGGCGGCCATGGCCGCAGGTCACCGGGCCGCAGCGGTCGGTGGGGCCTTGCCGGCGCGCGGCGGCACACCCGTGGGTCTGGATCCTTGAGGCGGCGAGGCCGGTGATGATGGCGGTTCACTACCCGGCGCTTTACCAGATCAACACCCGGGTCTGGCTGACCCGCATCGGCCGCAGGCTGGGCCGGCCGGCGACGCTGGACGACATCGACGACGCCGCCCTGGACCGCATCGCCGAGCTCGGCTTCGACTGGGTCTGGCTGCTCGGCGTCTGGCAGACAGGGGAGGCGGGCCGCGCGGTCTCGCGCTCCCGCCCGGAGTGGCAGGCGGAGTTCCGTCGGGCTCTCCCCGATCTCGGCGACGACGACATCTGCGGCTCCGCCTTTGCGGTCTCCAGCTACACGGTGCATCGCGCTCTCGGCGGACCCGAGGCGCTGGCGCGGCTGCGCCAACGGCTGCGCCGGCACGGCCTCGCGCTGATGCTCGACTTCGTGCCCAACCACACCGCGCCCGACCACCGCTGGGTCGAGGAAAATCCCGACTTCTATATCCACGGCACCGACGCCGACCTGGAGCGGGCGCCGCAGAACTGGGTCCGGATCGACACCGGCGCCGGCCCCAGCGTCATCGCCCGCGGCCGCGACCCCTACTTCCCGGGCTGGCCCGACACGCTGCAGCTCGACTTTTCCAACGACGACCTGCGCCAGGCGCAGCGCCGGGAACTGGTCGCCATCGCTGGCCAGTGCGACGGGGTGCGCTGCGACATGGCGATGCTGATGCTGCCGGAGGTGTTCCGCCGCACGTGGGGGCGGACGGCCGAGCCGTTCTGGCCGGTGGCGATCGCCGAGGTGCGCCGGGCCCGCCCCGGCTTCACCTTCATGGCCGAGGTCTACTGGAACCTGGAGTGGTCGCTGCAGCAGGACGGCTTCGACTACACCTACGACAAACGCCTCTACGACCGGCTACGGGAGCGTAACGCCTCTGGCGTGCGCGACCATCTGGTCGCCGATCTCGACTTTCAGAACAAGCTCGCCCGGTTTTTGGAGAACCACGACGAGCCGCGGGCTGCGGAGGTGTTCGCGCTGCCGGCCCACCGCGCGGCGGCGATTGTGACGTACTTCTCGCCAGGCTTGCGCTTCTTCCACCAGGGGCAGCTCGAGGGGCGGAAGATCCGCGTTCCCATCCATCTCTGCCGCGGCCCGGACGAGCCCGAGGATCAAGCGATCGGGGCATTCTACGACCGGCTGCTGAAACTGCTGAAGCGCCCGGTGTTTCGCAACGGCTCGTGGCGGCGGATCGACCCGCGGCCGGTCGACGACGACAACCGCACCTACGACGGCTTCATCGCCTTCGCCTGGAGCGGCCTGGACGGCGAGCGCATCCTCGGCGTCGTGAACTATGCCCACGCCGCCGGCCAGTGCCGGCTGCCGCTGGCGTTCATGGAGCTCAGGCGCAAGACCGTGCGCCTCGTCGACCTGATGAGCGAGGTGCGCTACGAACGGAGCGGCGACGAGCTGTCCGCCGCCGGGCTCTACGTCGACATGCCGCCCTGGGCCTACCACCTGTTCGAGCTGACACCAAGCTGAGCCTGCGCCAACGGCCGCCGTTTCCGGGCGCTCGGTGCGTCTACCGCTCCCAGCTCCTGACCGGCACAAGCGAACGCCGCCGCCTCCGCGCCCCGACAGCCTCACACCGTTGGGGGAAGCACGACGCGCTGTTCTGGATGAACCGTCGGGAAGCGGCTGTAGGTGACGCACCAGTCATCCGCGGGGGCCGATAGCCACCGCGTCACCTCCAGAATGCGGTCGTAATGCTTCGGAAGGTCCCAGTGGAGGACCGGTTCATGGTGGGCGACACGATTACGCAGAACCCTGATGTGGGCGAGCGGAGCCGCAAGATCTTTTCTCCGCAGCCCTTTGCCATTCTCGCGACGGGCGACCCGATGCAGCGTCGTTTGCCAAAGATCTTCATAAACCGGGCTGAACATGGCGGTCCAGAAACTGAAGGTCAGAGCGGCAACCACGCCACCCGCCGAAACTTCTTTCATGTTGTCTCTTAGGCCTTGCATCGCTTTCGTGAGCTGCTCCCTCTGGACAGCAACCTTGAGCAAGCCTTCATCCTCGAACCAACGGTCGCGCCTCGCTCGGCGCATCACGTTGTGGATCCGGTTCCGTAGTGCCACTTCGAGCATCTGCAGAGGCGTGTACAGGGCCTCCGAGACCTGCGTGTTTAGGGCGTACAGCTCCAGTGCCCGAGGGTGGCTCCCGTCGGCCCACTCGACGTAGCGGGAGAAGCGCTCAAGTGAAAAAGCGTCCTCGATCTCCGCTTCGGTCTTCAAGCTGACCTCCTGTGGCTCAGGTAGCACAGTGTTGAGACTTGCATCGTTTCTGCAGCCAGCCTATATTTTCCGCGGAAACTCCGGATACCGTCTCTGCCTCTGGCATGCGGCCGGGGTATTTTTACGCGCATGCACAGAGGGCCACGGGCAAGGTATCGGGCCTGGGTCCCGGCTCATTCCTCCGCCTCGGTGGCGAGGCCGGCCTCCGCCTCGTCCAGTTCGTGATGGCGCGCCATCCACTGCTCCTCGGCGTGGACGAGGCGCTGCTCGGTTTCGGAGAGCTGCTTCTGCATCGCCACCAGCCGCGCCGGGTCGCCCTGGTAAAGCGCCGGGTCCGCAAGCGCCGCCTGCAGCGCGCCACGCTCTGCCTCCAGCCGATCGACCCTGGCCTCGGCCTCGGCCAGCCGCCGCTTCAGCGGCGCCAGCGCTCCCTGGCGGCGTGCGCTCTGGCGCCGCTGCTCCTTGCGGCTGGCGCCGCTCTTCGCCTTCGCCTCCCCGGAGGGCGCGCCGCTGCGGCTTCGCGCCAGCAGCAAGGCCCGGTAGTCGTCGAAGTCGCCGTCGTAGGGCGCCATCGTCCCGCCGTCCACCAGCCACAGCCGGTCGCAGGTGAGTTCGAGGACATGCGGGTCGTGGCTGACGATGATGACCGCGCCGGGAAAGGCGTTGACCGCCTCGATGAGGGCGTCGCGGGCGACGATGTCCAGGTGGTTGGTCGGCTCGTCGAGAAGCAAGAGCTGCGGCTTCTCGCAGCTCATCAGCGCAAACAGCAGCCGCGCCTTCTCGCCGCCCGACAGGCTGGCCACCGGCGTTTCCGCCCGCTCCTGGGCAAAGCCGAAGCGGCCGAGATGGGCTCTCAGCCGCACCTCCGGGTCGCCCTTGCGCCTGCGGCCGAGCTCGATCAACGGCGTCGCCGCAAGATCGAGCTCGTCGGCCTGATGCTGGGCGAAGTAGCCGACCCGAAGCTTGCGCGACACCGTCGCCCGCCCCGATAGCGGCGGAAGCCTTCCCCCTAAGAACTTGATCAGCGTCGACTTGCCGTTGCCGTTGGCGCCGAGAAGGCCGATCCGGTCGTCGCTGTCGAGGCGAAAGGACAGCTTGCGCAGCACCGGCTCGCCGTCGTAGCCGAGGCTCAGCTCCTCGGCGCTGACCAAGGGCGGCGGCAGCGGCTCGGGATCGGGAAAGGCGAAGCTGATCTCATCGTCCTCGGCCAAAGCCGCGATCGGCTGCATCCGCCCCAGCATCTTCAGCCGCGCCTGCGCCTGCTTCGCCTTGCTCGCCTTGTAGCGGAAGCGGTCGACGAAGGCCTGGATCCTCGCCCGCTCCGCATCCTGCTTCGCCTTCGCCTTGACGTTCAGCTCGAGCCGGGCCCGGCGCGCCGCCTCGAAGCGGTCGTAGTTGCCGCCGTAGAGGGTGAGCTTGCCGGCTTCGAGGTGGAGGATCTCTTCTGCCACCCGGTTGAGCAGGTCGCGGTCGTGGCTGACGACGAGGACGGTGCCGGGATAGCCGCGCAGGTAGTCCTCGAGCCACACCGTGGCTTCCAGGTCGAGGTGGTTGGTGGGCTCGTCGAGGAGCAGCAGATCCGGCTCGCTGAACAGCAGCGCCGCCAGCGCCACCCGCATCCGCCAGCCGCCGGAAAGCACCGAGCAGGGCTGGCGCTGCCTCTCGGTGGCGAAGCCGAGGCCGGCGAGGATCCGAGCGGCCCGCGCCTCCGCCGAGTGCGCGTCGATGGCGGTGAGCCGGGCATGGATGTCGGCGATGCGGTGGGCGTCGGTGGCGACTTCGGCTTCGGCCGAAAGGCGAGACAGCTCCCGGTCGCCGGCCATGACCGTTTCGATCAGGCTGGCTTCGCCGCCCGGCGCTTCCTGGCTGGTCATGCCGATGCGCCAGCGCCCCGGGACCTCGATGCGGCCCTCGTCCGCCTCCAGCACGCCGGCGATCAGGCGCAGCAGCGTGGTCTTGCCGCAGCCGTTGCGGCCGACCAGCCCGACCCGGTGGCCGGGCGCGACGGTGGCGTCGGCGCTGTCGAACAGCACCCGGGCGCCGATCCGGTAGGTGAGGGCGGTGATGCTGAGCATGAGGGGCGGAGGTCAGAGATCCTTGCGGCCCGGTAGGTTTACCACGGCCGGCGGCCCGCCGCACCTCGCGCCGCACCCGCCGCCCGCCCGTGGGCAGCGGTTACACCCCCTCCAGGTAGGCCTCCTGGAACCCGGAGAAGCCGTTCTCGGCGTTGCGGAAGTTCTCCTTGATTGCGGCGACCTCGCGCCTGGCGCCGGCCAGAGCGGCAACGCAATCGGCGTCGAACTTCTTTCCCGCCAGCTGGCCGAGGAAGGCGAAGGCGTCATCGTCGGCCCAAGCCTCCTTGTACGGCCGCTTGGTCGTCAGGGCGTCGAAGACGTCGGCGACGGTGACGATCCTCGCTTCCAGCGGGATCTCCTCGCCCTTCAGCCCGGTGAGGTAGCCGCTGCCGTCGATCGCCTCGTGATGGTAGCAGACGATGTTGTGCATGATGTCCATATGGGCCGCACCGCCGAAGGAGAACTGCTTCGCCATGGTGTCGACCATCTCCACGCCCTTGGCGACGTGGCTTTTCATGATCTCGAACTCGTCTGCGCTCAGCCGCCCGGCCTTCAGCAAGATGCGGTCCGGCACGGCGATCTTGCCGATGTCGTGGAGCGGCGCGAACAGGAAGACGAACTCGATGAACTCGTCGTTCAGCTTGCGGCTCACCGCCAGCCGCCTCGCGATCAGCCGGGCGTAACGCGACATCCGGTCGAGATGCGCCCCGGTCTCCTCGTCGCGCAGATGGCTCCACTGCCTGGCGACGTCGACCGCGGAGCGGACCACCCGGGCGGAGGAGACGCCGCGAACGATCAGCAGCGAGATGAGGTGGGAATAGATCGAGAGGTGGCGGATCACGCCCTCGGAGAAGTAGCCGCGGCGGTCGGAGTCGTAGAACAGGAACCCGAACAGCTCGCCGTGGTCGTAGAACGGCTTGGTATAGCTCGAGCGGTAGCGGTGCTCGAGGAGCCGGCGGGTGTGCTGGCTGGGGACCGCTCCCTGTGCCTCCGCTCGCGTCGCCATCGCGTCGAGGTCGTCGACGATGCGCTCGCAGCGGTCGCGGGCCAGCAGCGCCAGCGACGGAACCTCGCTGAGCTTCGCCTCGTAGAGCGCGAACGGCGCCTGTCCCTTGGTGCTGTGGATGAAGGTTTGCAGGATGTCGGTGCGCTGGTCGTAGACGGCGACGCCGATGCGCACGATCCCCGGAAGTTCCGCGCGCAACTGGTCGTGAACCCCCTCGAGCTGTGCCTGAACCGAGGTTCCGCTGTCGGCGAATGCGATCACCGCCTTGCCTCCTTGTTCGCAGCGCCCCCGACTGCTTCATCCGGCTGCCTGAGAGCGTATCCCCGCCCCGCGTGTTGCGCCATAACCCTTTCGAGTCAAGGAGGTTGCGCGTTGGACCCGCGGAACAAGTCCGCGGGTGACGGCGAGGATGAGGCGGCGCCCGCAGAACCACGCTCCCTCGTCATTGCGGAACTCGTTGCGGCAATCCACGCCCGTTCCGCTCCCGCCGGTTGAGCGTTCGCCCCCAGTTCGTCCGCAGTTGGCCGCCGGGGCGTCTGGCCAATGGCCTTCGCCGCGCCTAGTCTTAGGCCATTCCCGCACCAGGACCGGCAGGACCGAGGAGAGATGAGCGACACAGCGCTGCCTTCACCCGAGCAACTGCTCGACCTGAGCCTGACCTGGGGCGGCGACCTTGCCAGCGCGCTGCTTCTGCTGGTTGCCGGCTGGTTCGTCGCCCGCTGGGCCGAGAGCGCGCTCCGCAAGCTCATCGGCCCGATGACCCGGGTCGATCCGACGCTGAAGCCGCTGCTGGGCAGCCTGGTCCGCTACGCCATCCTGATCTTCGTGGTCATCGCCGCCCTCGCCCAGTTCGGCGTGCAGACGACCAGCATCATCGCGGTGATCGGCGCCGCCGGCCTCGCCATAGGCCTGGCCCTGCAGGGCACGCTGGCCAATATCGCCGCCGGGGTGATGCTGCTGTTCCTCCGCCCCATCGAGGTGGGCGAGTACATCGAGTCCGACGGGGTCGCCGGCAGCGTCGACGAGGTCGGGGTGTTCACCACCCAGCTTCGCACCTTCGACGGCGTCTTCGTCTCGGTGCCGAACTCTCAGCTGTGGAACAAGACCATCCGCAACTACTCCAGGCTGCCGAACCGCCGCGTCGACATCGCCATCAGCGTCGGCTACCGCGACGACCTGGAACGGGCGCTGGCGGTGATGCGAGCGGGCCTTGCCGCCGACGAGCGGATCCTGGCGCAGCCGGAGGCGAAGGTGCTGGTGACGGCGCTGGACGGCGGTTTCACCGTCACCATGAGCGCCTGGACCCGGTCTGCCCATTTCGAGGACCTCAAGTCCGACCTGCTCCGGGTGACCCGCCAGCGCCTGAGCGAGGCCGGGATCTCCACGCCCTACGCGCTCCGCGGCACCACCGACCCGCAGCCGCCGGCCGTCTCATGAAGGCGCTGCCGACGCTTCGCCAGCTCCGCTACCTCGTCGCTATTGCCGAGCACCGCCACTTCGCCCGCGCCGCCCAGGACTGCAACGTCACCCAGTCGACGCTCAGCGCCGGCATCCGCGAGCTGGAGACGATCCTGGGCGTCTCGCTGGTGGGCCGCTCCAAGCGGTTCGTGGCGCTGACCCCGGTGGGCGAGGACGTGCTCGCCCGCGCCCGCGACATCCTTCGCCGCGCCGGCGAGCTGGTGGATGCGGCGCATGCCGGCGGCGAGCCGCTCAGCGGCCTGCTTCGCCTCGGCGTCATCCCGACGATCGCGCCCTATCTCCTGCCTCGCGCCCTGCCGGAGCTGCGCCAGGCCTACCCGGCGCTGCGCCTCTACCTGCGCGAGGACCAGACTGCGCGTCTGCTGACCCTGCTCGAGCGCGGCCGGATCGACGCGGCGCTGATCGCCCTGCCTTACGAGAGCGGCGGCTTGCAGACCGCGGTGCTGGGCTGCGACCGGCTGCTGCTCGCCTGCCCACTCGACCATCCCTTTGCCGAACGCGACAGCGTCGCCATCGCCGAGCTGCCGGGCGAGCCGCTGCTGCTGCTCGAGGACGGCCATTGCCTGCGCGACCATGCCTTGACCGCCTGCGGCTTCGGCGCCGGGCGGAGCAACGAGGACTTCCTCGCCACCAGCATGGGGACGCTGATCGAGATGGTGGCGAGCGGGCTCGGCATCACCTTCATCCCCGAGCTTGCGGTCGAGGTCGAGGCCGGGCGCGAGCGCGGCGTCGCCATCGTCGCCCTGGAAGGCGGCATGCCGCGCCGGGAGATCGCGCTGGCTTGGCTTCCGGCAAACCCGCGCGCCGCCGATTTCCGCAGGCTGGCCGCCGCCTTCGCCCGGCACGTGCGGGCGCCGTCAGGTCCGGCTGGTCGGGCCGACGCGTGCGACGAGGCCTTTCGCGTGACCGGGGGCGGATCGGACGCAGGTGCAGGTCATGGCAGAAGCGGGGCCTGAGGACGGCCATCCCGAATGGAGCCGCCTCATGGCGGCCGCGCAGGACGGAGACGGCGTCGCTTACGAGCATCTGCTTCGCGACATAACGCCGCTTCTGCGCAGGGTCACCGCACGCCGCCTCTTTGCGGCCTGCGCCGCCGACATCGAAGACGTCGTCCAGGATGTCCTGCTGTCGGTCCACGCCGTCCGCCACACCTACGACCCCGGCCGAGCCTTTCTGCCGTGGCTGATGGCGATCCACCGGCATCGGCTCTCCGACTGGCAGCGCCGCTCCCTGCGCCGCGCTGCAAACGAGGTGGCGGTGGACTCTCTCGAGGAAACCTTTGCCGGGGCTGCGGCGAATATGGATGAGGAGCCCGCGCTCGGGCGAAACGATGTCCGCGCCGCCGTCGCCGCATTGCCGCCGGCGCAGCGCAAGGCGCTGGAGCTCCTGAAGCTGAGAGAGATGTCGTTGAAGGAGGCGGCCCGGCACAGTGGAATGTCCGAGACCGCGCTGAAGGTGGCCACCCACCGCGGAATGAAGGCTTTGCGCGCGCTGCTCGGCAAGGACAGAGCATGACCGACACCGAAAGCCTGATCCGGAGCCTGGCGCGCGACGCCCCGCCGGTCCGCAGGCTTCCGCCGCCGCATCGGCGGGTCGCCCGCTGGCTGGCCGTAGCACTGCCGGTCATCGTCCTGTTCGGCGTGATCATGGGCGCCAGGCCGGACCTGGGCGAACGGCTCGCCGAGCCGGACTTCCTCCTGCCCCTCGTCGCCGCTTTGGCGACGGCGGTCTGCGCCGCCCACGCGGCCTTCTCCTCCTGCGTTCCCGGCTCGCCCCGCTGGACGCTGTGGCTGCCGGCGCTGCCGGCCGCCCTGTGGGTCGGCAGCCTCGGCCGCCAGTGCTGGGAGCAGTGGCTCGCCTACGGCCCCGACGGCGTCATCTTCCGCCCCGATCCGGTTTGTCTGCCGATCATCGCCATGGTCGGGGCCGTGCCTGCGGCCACCATGGTGGTGATGGTCCGCCGCGGCGCGCCGCTGGCCCCGCGCCTGACCGCCTTTCTGGGCGCGCTGGCGGCGGCGGCATTGGCCTACGTCGGCCTTCGCCTGGTCCACCCACAGGACGCCGCGTTCATGGTGCTGGTCTGGCAGTTCGGCTCCGTGGCGGTGCTCGCCGGTGCCGCTGGCGCACTCGGGCGCCGCCTTCTCGCATGGCGCGCTGCCCCCCTGACCCACCCCTGATACGGAGAAACGACATGACCCACTTCGCCCGCTCGATCGTTCTGTCCGCGCTGCTGGCCGGCCCGCTCGTGCTCACCGCTCCGGCCGCAGTGCATGCCGCCGAGGCCGAGACGCTCGTCACCAGAGAGAGCCCGCACGACGTGCCGGCGACGGCGCAGCGGCTGCAAGCAGCGGTGGCCGCCCGGGGCGCCAAGGTGGTGGCGACCGTCGATCACGCCGCCGCCGC
Organism: Rhodospirillales bacterium; assembly: GCA_034382075.1. Classification (GTDB taxonomy): domain Bacteria; phylum Pseudomonadota; class Alphaproteobacteria; order Rhodospirillales; family Defluviicoccaceae; genus JAEULH01. The sequence goes on along the minus strand of JAXMOZ010000002.1, from coordinate 98,502 downwards.
CAAGGCGGAAGGGCTTTCGCTGCGCCCGACGGTGCTGGTGATCTTCGGCAATCCGAAGCTCGGGACGCCCTTGATGCAGAGCGAACAGACGGCCGGGCTCGATCTGCCGCTGCGCGTGCTGGTCTGGGAGGATGCCGCCGGGACGACGCGGATCGGCTACGTCCCTCCGGCGGCGATTGCCGCCCGTCACGGGATCGCCGATCGGGGCGAGGTCGTCGAGAAGATGACGAGCGCTCTCGCCGCGATGGCAAAAGAGGCGGCGGCGCCATAACGACCACGCCACCGCCCGCCCTTCCTCCGCTCGGGGCCGGCTCTGGGGGCGCCCATTAGAGGCGGACGCCGATGCGCTGGCCGAGCAGGTGGTCCAGCGACCAGGCGCCCGGTCCGCGGGCGGCGATGACCAGCAGCAGGGCGCTCCACATTCCGTGCACGACCCAGGCCTCGGGGTAGACGAACACCTGGATCACCAACGTCATGCCGAGGAGGCCGAGGGCGGCGAAGCGGGTCATGAGCCCGAAAACCAGGAGGACCGGCAGCGCGTGCTCGGCAAACGTGGCCGTGTATGCCGCGAGCTCGGGCGGGATCAGCGGCAGCGCGTACTCGTAGCGGAACAGGCCGAACGTCGTGTCCTTGATGCTCCAGCCGTCCACCTTGGTCCGGCCGGAGAGCCAGAAGACCGGGGCGATGGCCAACCGGGCGCACAACTGCAGGGCGGAGTTGGGGACGCGTTCCAGCTCAGCGATGACCGCTGCGAGCAGCCTTGCCGGTCCATTGGGGGTTGCCGGCGCGTCCGCGCCGATGGCCGGGGCATCGACGCTCGAGGTCTGGGCGGAGCCCGTTGGTGTCATGCTCGTTGCCTCCTTCAGGGATGCGCGTCGATCGTCGTGAACAGGCCGGCTTCGATCAGCGCCTGCAGCTCCTCGAGGTGCTCGCCGGGAACGAGGCCGTTGGTCGCCTCGCCAAACGGAGCGCCATCCCGCAGCCGGCCGAGTGCCTGGAAGGTCGCGGGCGAGATGCGCATGATGCCGACGTCCGCGCCCGGACGCAGAATGGCGAGGCAGGAGGGGGCACCCGGTTGCGTCGCCGCCGTCTCCTCGCGATCCCGGCGCAGGCAGCGCGCCCGGATGCGCTCGACCGGGTAGTCGGAGCGGAGCAGCCGGGCGGAAGGATGCAAGCGCAGTCGCGCGTGGACCAGCTGTTCCGCCGTCAGCGCGGCGATGGCCGCCAAAGGCAGCGGCTGCGCCTCGGCGGCGTGATAGGCCTCCAGCCATGCCAGCTCGAGGCGGGCGACGTCGCCGAGGTACGGTGGGCCGGCGATACCGGCGGCCTCGATGAAGCCGGGGAACGACGATCCGTACCAGATCAGCAGCTCGTCCCTGGCCGGCGGCCGGTTCCGCACGTAGGCCACGGCCATGGCGGTGAAGACGCCGTCGCCGGTGATTGCGCGGACGCTCGGAAAGGTCTCGGCCAGCGCCGAGACCAGCGTGTGCATCCAGTTGTTGGCATAGACTTGAAGCCCCAGGCTGCGGCGTCCCTCGTCGCCGCCGAATAGGCGGAGCGCCGCTTCGCAATCGCCGGCCACCAGCGCCGCGGCCAGCCGCCCCTGATACTCACGCAGCCCGATCATGGCCGGATGCCGACGCCGGGGTGGTGTGGAGGATGACGTTCGCCTGCGCCGCCTCGGCCGCGAGGGTGGCGAAATCGGGCAAGCGCGTGTCCCATTCGACCAGGGTCGGCGTCGGGCCCGCCCTGGCGATGTAACGGGCGAACAGCCACCTGACGGCCTCGGGAACGCGCGCGCCGTGGTCGTCGATGAGCAGGTCGCCGCCGGCGTGCCGCTCGCGGGCATGGCCCGCCAGGTGGATCTCGCCGACCAGGGCCGGATCGACGGCGTCGAGGTAGACGGTGGCGTCGAAGCCGAGGTTGGTCGCGGAGACGAAGACGTTGTTGATATCCAGCAGCCAGCCGCAGCCGGTCCTTCGGCAAAGCGTGGCGATGAACTCCGGCTCGGGAATGTCGCCGCCATTCGGGGCGAGATACAGCGAGGGGTTCTCGATCAGGATCGTCCGCTTCAGGGCGGTCTGCACCCGGTCGATGCTTTCGGCGAAGCGTGCGAGGCTCTCCGCATGCAGCGGGACCGGCAGCAGGTCGGGGACGAGGTGAGCGCCGATGCCGCTCCACGACAGGTGCTCGGAGAGGAGTTCTGGCTGGTAGCGGCAGTGGAGCGCCTTCACCCGGTCCAGCTGCGCGGTCCGGATCCCGTCGGCGGACCCCAGCGACAGCCCGACGCCGTGCATGGACAGCGCGTGGTCGCTGCGGATCGCCTCCAGGTAACGGTGCGGCGGGCCGCCGGCGCCCATGTAGTTCTCCGGGTGGATCTCGAACCACAGGGTCCGGCCGCGCCCGGCCAGGACCTCGGCGTAGTGTCGGGCTTGAGCCCCACCCCGGCGATCGCCGGGATGGGGTGGTCAAGACGGCCCAACGGCGGGAGAGCGTGGGCCATCGGTGGCCCTAAGACGCCCGCGGAACCGGGGCGGCGTTGCCCTCGCGTTCGGTGAGGCTGCCGCCGACCTTGAGGCAGCTGCCGGCATCGACCAGCTTCCAGGCGTTGCCCTGGTAGTCGATGGTGGATGTCCCGGCGCAGCTCGTGCCCGCGCCGGCCTTGCAGTCGTTCTGGCCCTTCAGCGCGACGCCGTAGCACTTCTCCTTCTCGGCGGCGTGCGCGCCGGGGGCGGCGAGGGAGGTTGCGGCGATGAGGGCGCCGGCGAGGGCGAGCGCGGCGCGGTGTGCGGTGGCGGTGGCCATGATGACGATCCTTCGTTGGTTGTCCTGACGAAGGCCGTAGAACCGAGCTCGGTTTGCGGCCTCGCAACCCAGTTCGAGCATGGCCGGGGAAAGGTTACGTGCCGCGGCGGCCGGCGGCCGGCGCTCTCGCGTTTGTGATCATCGGGCGGGGCGCACGCGGACGCAGGCGGGGCTGGAGCGGCCGGATTGTTTGACGCCTGTTTGACAGCGCCGCCGGCGCTCTTGTAGAAGCGTTAACCTCCAAGGTGCATCCTCGCGCCTGCGGATGGGTGGCCGAGTGGTCGAAGGCGCTCCCCTGCTAAGGGAGTATGGGTCAAAAGCCCATCGTGGGTTCGAATCCCACCCCATCCGCCAGTTCTTGCTGCTAACATGCTGCTAATGCGTCGTTTTTTGGGAGTGTCAAGGGGCAGAACCCACGGATCACCCCACATCATGGGATAGACTGGATCTCCCGTGCACGAGAGAGCGTGGGGAAATTTAGACCGCGCGGCAATGACCGCGGCCGCTCCGAACGGCATCCGCTCGTCAATCACTGCGGCGACGTCGCGGCAACCCCCCCACGCCTGCGATCCCTACATGACCGCGCTGCTGCGCTCGGTGCTCTTCGTGCAAATCCAGGCTCGTCGGCACCCAGACCCTGGAGCAGAGCCTGGACATCGACGCCGACCTGCTGATCACCGACCTCTGCCCCATGCTACGTGCTGTTGCAGCGCATCGGCCGGCTGCACCGCCACGCCCTAGCGACCGGCCGGGCGGCTTCGAGAGGCCGGCGTGCATCGTCGCAATGCCCCAGGCCCGCGACCTGACGCCGCTGCTCGGTAGTGCCTCAGTTTGAAATCCGAATTCCGATCCGGGCTTGACAAAGGTGCATTAAACTTGAACCAGCCGTGCAATGATGCACATTCCCCTGTGTAGGGGAAGGTAGGGGCGAGTATGCCAAAGGGACCTAATGGGGAGCGGCGACCGGCTGACGCGCACGCCTGTGCGATCGCGGTCGCACGGATCGCCACGGGCGAGATCGAGGACACGCCAGGCGCAGCGCCTGGCCGTCGCCGGAGCGGCGAGGCCGGGGCGAAGGCCCGGGCGGAGAAACTTACGGGAGAGGAGCGCCGCGAGATTGCCAAGAAGGCGGCGGCAGCGAGGTGGAGATGATGGGGCTACGGGATGATGGGAACAGTGACGTAGGTGTTCATGGAGAGGTGAGCGCACGTATAGAGATGATAGCTGACGCTGATCATCCCATGTATTACGTTAACTACATCGAGGTGAGTTCCACACCTTTTGATATATGCTTACTAGCGGCCCGCATTCCGAGCAAGCTACAAGCAGAGAGCGTAGAAAAGGTTGGTGACGATCTGAAGGTGCAGATTCGACCGGAAGTAGAGCTAGTTCTTTCTGAAGCTGTAGCAGAAGGACTTATGCGAGCGTTAGAACTGCAGTTGAATAGGCTTAAGACTACCAGAGACGGAGGTCCGCAGGAATGATTATTACATATCCCGCTTCCCCTGTGAGTTCTGTAAGATACGCAAGCACTTCTTCCTCTACGGCTGCAGCGGTTGCTCTTCCTGTTGTGCGCGCTGCAGATGCCACTCCTTACGAAGACATAGAGGATGCGGTATTCAAGTACATAGAGGCAATCCGTGCCATAGGAAAAACTAGGGTCAATACATCAGAGATAGCTGAAGCATTATCACTCCATCCCCGCGATGTTGAGAGGGCCGCGAGGAACTTGCATGCCAGAGGCGTGAAAGCCCTATAGATGAGAACGTCGTCCGTGTCGGTGCCGGTTGTTTTGATCAACAATGAGAGGTGGGCCGCCCTCAAAAACTGGGGTCAAACGCACCTTATATGCGGAGAGAAGGTGGATTGCCTTAACTCATCTTTTAGCGCCGCTGGCGGCCACCGGGTAAGGCTCTACAGATTCAAGAAGAACGTCCACTGGAAGGTGGAGGGTTTAGAACTTGATGTATCGGACGTGCCTAGGCGACGGCAAGTGTAGCTGAGGGTTGTCCGGGCCGCGGCATGTGCCGGCAGACGCTAAAGTGAACAATATGCTTGCTAAGGCCGGCCCCGCGCGTTACGCTGCCGGTCATGAACAAGCTTCCTGCCGCCAAGCGCGCTCAGATCCTCAGCCTTCTTTGCGAAGGCTCGTCCATGCGGTCAGTTTCGCGCGTCTCCGGCGTCAGCATCAATACCGTCACAAAGCTGCTTGAGGACGCCGGCGAGGCTTGCGTAGCCATGCACGACGACCTCGTCAGGAATGTGAAGGCAAGCCGCATCCAGTGCGATGAGATCTGGTCCTACTGCTACGCCAAGGAGCGCAACGTAGCTGCCGCCAAGGCCGGCACGGACGGCGCTGGCGATGTGTGGACGTGGACGGCGCTCGACGCCAACACGAAGCTGATTGTCTCTTACTTCGTCGGCGATCGCTCCGGTGAGGCGGCCATGGAGCTCATGGACGACCTTCGCTCGCGCCTGAGCAACCGGGTTCAGCTAACGACGGACGGCCACCGCGCGTACCTGGAGGCGGTTGAGGGCACTTTCGGTGGCGACATCGACTATGCCCAGCTCGTGAAGCTCTACGGCGAGGTTCCGGAAGCCGCCAAAGGCCGCTACAGCCCGGCTCAGTGCCTCGGGGCGCGGAAGCAGCGGGTCGAGGGCAACCCCGACATGAAGCACGTCAGCACGTCGCATGTAGAGCGGCACAATCTGACGATGCGCATGAGCATGCGCCGGTTCACTCGGCTGACGAATGCCTTCTCGAAGAAGCTGGAGAACCACATTCACTCGCTGGCGCTCTACTTCGTCTTCTACAACTTCGTGCGCATCCACAAGACGCTCCGGGTAACGCCGGCGATGGCAGCCGGCGTCACCGACCGCCTTTGGCCCATGGAGGACATCGTGGCGCGGATCGACGCGCGGGCTCCGAAGCTGGCTCCGCGCGGCCCGTACAAAAAACGCGAGGCGGCGGTTTCAAACTGAGACACTACCCGCTGCTCCGCCTGCGCTGCTCCTGCCCGCCCTCACCCTGAAGCTGTCTGCTCGCTGACGGCCGGCATCAGCCGGCGGTCAGGCCGGCTGTGCCAGTCTTCCTGGCATGCGCCGCAACCCGCGGCGCGGGTTCGAACAGGAGCAAGACCTCATGCGCACCATTGCCGCCGTAACCGCCGCCGCCCTGCTTTCCCTGGGCGCCGTCTCCTTGGCCGAGGCCGGAAGCCTGGAGCGGCCCTGCACCACGGCTCCCGAGGCCCAGTGGCTTTCGCTGGACGCACTGAAGGCCAAGGTCGAAGCGCAAGGCTACACCGTGCAGAAAGCGAAGCTGAAGGGCGCCTGCGGCGAACTCTACGGCCGCGACAAGACCGGCGCCCGCACCGAGCTGTTCGTCGATCCGACCTCGGGCGAGATCGTCGCCGCGGAGCGGGACTGAACCCGATGAGCCTCTGCAACGATGCAGCGTCAGCCGGCGGCTCCATGCCGCCGGCTGCGGCTCTGCCGGCCGACGCGCGGGCCGTGCCGACGGTTCGGGTGTGGGATCCGTTCGTCAGGATCTTCCACTGGAGCCTGGTCGGCCTGTTCATCGTCGCCTTCGCCACCGGAGACGAGAGCGAGTGGCTGCATCTGACGGCCGGCTATGCCATCGCGGCCCTCATCCTCCTCCGGATCATCTGGGGCTTCGTCGGTCCCCGGCATGCCCGCTTCAGCGACTTCGTCCGGACGCCGCACGAAGTGACCGACTATGTTCGCAATGCGATGCGCTTCCGGGCGCCGCGCTTCCTTGGGCACAACCCGGCCGGCGGGGTGATGATCCTGGCGCTCTTGGCCATGCTGATCGGCATCTCCGCCACCGGCTTCATGATGACCACCGGACCCTTCTGGGGCGCCGAGTGGGTCGAGGAGCTTCACGAGGTCCTCGTCTACGCCAGCCTCGGGCTGATCGCCCTTCATGTCGCGGGCGTGGTGGTGTCGAGCCTCGAGCACGGCGAGAACCTGGTGAAGGCGATGATCACAGGCCGCAAGCGGGCGCGGTAGCGCTCGCTCCTCGACGTTCAGCCCGGCAGGCCCGGGACCGCCCGGTCGCGGCGGCCCGGGAGCCGGAGCTCCACCCTCAGGCCGCCGAGGAGCGATCGGCCGAGCGACAGCGACCCGCCGTAGGCCTCGACCAGATCGCCGACGATGGCGAGGCCGAGGCCGGCGCCGGGCTTGCTTGCGTCCAACCGGCCGCCCCGCGCCAGCACGGTCGCCAGCTCCTCGTCGGGCACCCCAGGGCCATCGTCCTCGACGACCACGGCCGCGGCTTCATCGTCCCGCCGGGCCGAAAGGCGGACCTCGGTTCTCGCCCACTTGCCGGCGTTGTCGGCGAGGTTGCCCAGCATCTCGGTCAGGTCCTGGCCGTCGACGCCGACGCCGAGGTCGCCTGGGACGTCGATCCGCCAGTGGAGGTCGCGTCCCCGCGGGGTCCGCCGCATCACCTCGACGACCCGCGCGGCGACGGGCGAGACCGGCTGGCTGGCCCCGCCGCGGACGCGTGCGCCGGAGCGGGCGCGGGCGAGCGCCCGTTCGACGTGGCGATGCATGCCGTCGGCCAGGGCGGAGATCTCGTCCGCGAGCTCAACCTCGCCGCGGGCGCGGAGCTGCCGGGCATCGTCGGCGAGCACCGTCAGCGGCGTCTTCAGCCCGTGAGCCAGATCCGCGGCGTGCGCGCGGGCGCGCTCGAGGCTCGCGCCCTGGGCGGCAAGCAGGCTGTCGACCTCGGCGGCAAGCGGGCGGACTTCGTCCGGGAAGTCTTCGCCCATGCGCGCGGCGGCGCCGGTGCGGATGGCGGCGAGCTTGCGGCGGATCGTGTCCAGCGGCCGCAAGCCGACGCTCACCTGCACCCAGGCGGCGGCGAGCAAGACCGCGAACAGCAGGGCTAGCGACGGCGCAAGCTCGCCGGCGAAGGCGCGGCCGGCGGCGTGGATCTCGGCGCGGTCGATGGCGACGATGGCGCGGATGGCGCCGCCGCCGGCGCGTGCCGGCAGATCGACGGAGCGCTCAACGACCAGCAGCGCCGCGCCGCCGGGGCCGCGAATGACGTGCCGGTGAACCTCCGGCGCCGGCAGCCGGTCCATCGGCAGATCGAGCGCTTCGTCCCAGAGCGAGCGCGACCGGAGCACCGGCCCGGAAGGTTGCTTGATGATCTGCCAGTAGAGGCCGCTCAGCGGCTGCTCGAAGCGGGGGTCGGTGAGCGGACGCTCCAGCTGCAGCGCGCCGCCCGCGTCGAGGCCGAGATGGCCGATGAGCTGGCGCAGGTTCAGCTCCAGTTCGGCGTTCACCCGCCGCTCGACGTGACGCTCGAAGAGCAGGGTCAGCCCAACGCCGGCCAGGGCCAGCGCGATCAGGATCGAGCCGGCGCCGGCAGCCAGAAGCCGAACCCGCAGCGAGCCGCGGCTCACGGCGAAGGCGGCTCCGAAATGACGTAGCCGAAGCCGCGGCGGGTCTCGATCAGCTCGACGCCGAGCTTTCTGCGCAGGCGCCCGATCAGCACCTCCACCGCGTTGGCCTCGCGGTCGTGGTCATGGGCGTAGAGATGCTCCATGAGCTCGGTTGGCGAGACCACCCGCCCGGCGTGGTGCATGAGGTAGCTGAGGCAGCGGTACTCGAGCGGCGACAGCGCCAGCGGGTCGCCGTCAACCGTGGCCCGCATCTGCCGGGTGTCGAGGACGACCCGGCCGATCGCGATCAGCGGCGAGCCACGTCCGGCGGAGCGGCGCAGCAGTGCCCGCAGGCGGGCGAGCAGCTCCTCCATGACGAAGGGCTTGGCGAGGTAGTCGTCGGCACCGGCGTCGATCCCGGCCACTCGTTCGGCCCAGGCGCCACGGGCGGTGAGGATCAGCACAGGCACCTCCCGGCCGACCTCGCGCCACTTTTTCAGCACCGTCAGGCCGTCCATCCGCGGCAATCCCAGGTCCAGGATCGCCGCGTCGTACTCCTCGGTGTCGCCGCGAAACCAGGCGTCCTCGCCGTTGTCGACGCCATCGACGGCGTAGCCGGCGTCCTCCAGCACCGCCCTCAGCCTTCGGGCGATGCGCGGGTCGTCCTCGACCACCAGCACCCGCATCAGTCCCTCTCCCGCTCTAGGATGCGGCCGTTAGCGGCGTCGACGTAGACCTCGACAAGCCGGCCGCCCGGCTCGACCACCTTGAACTCGTAGACCCAGGCACCGTGCTCGCGCTTGAAGGACACGCGGGTGATCTCGCCGCCGAGGCCGCCCCTGACCCTGGCCAGGATCGCCGCCAGTGGCAGCGCCTCTCCCCGCTCCACCGCGCGTCTCGCGCTGTCGTGCTCGCCGTCCTCGCCGGCCAGAGCGACGGAGGCCGCCAGCGCAGCGGCAGCGCAGAGCGTGAGGCGCAGCAGGTCGCGGCGGTTCAAACGCAGCATGACGCGCATTCTGGGGGATGGAGGCTGACAAATCGCTGACATCGGTGAACAGCGGGCGGTCAGCGCACCATCGATAGTGTCTCGTCATCTCCCGCCCGGTCCGGCGGGATAGACACCCGAAGGAGATCGATATGCGAACGAACAGGAAGCGACTACTCTCGGCCCTCCTCGTCGGCGGCTTGGCGATGGCGACGGGCGGCGGCGCCTCTGCCGGCGCTCAGTCCGGCCCGGATCGCGCTCATGCGCATCCGGCTCAGCTGGATGCATGGAGGCTCGGCGAGGGGCAGCGGTGGCCGACCGACGAGCCGCTGCGTCAGGGGATGAGCGAGATCCGCCGGGCCATGACGCAGGCCTTCCCCTCGATCCACATGGGCCGGTTGCCCCAGGCCGACTACGCCATGCTGGCCGGCAAGATCCGGGAGCGGGTGGATTACGTCGCCCGCAGTTGCCGGCTGCCCGAAGCGGCGGACGCGGAGCTGCACAGGGTACTGGCGGGGCTGGTGGAGGGAAGCGAAACCATGCGCGGGCCGGACCGCGTCGCCGGGGCGATGCAGGTCATCCGAGCGCTCGAGACGTACGGGCGGCGCTTCGACCATCCGGAGTGGGGGAAGCCGCGGGCGCTCTGAAACCTTGCGCAAGAAGCAATCTCCTCTCGCCGGGGCTGCCTGCCCCGGCGGGGATCAGGGCGTCATGGCCGTGCGAGAGCGGCTTGGGTTGAGGCTGAGTCGGGTGATTTTTGGCTGGCGCAGCGGGCCCGGGTCACGTCGAGCGCCGCGAACAGCGACGTGGTTCCGTTCCGCTTGTAGTCGTGGGTGCGCCGCTCGGCCTGCCTCTGGATCGCAGCCGGTCTATCTACCGTGCCGTTGCAGTGCCGGCAAACAAAGTAGCGGTCCGCGAGGTACAGGCAGACCACGCGCCGGCCGCAGTAGACGCCGTTCACGGATGCCGGGGCAGACGAAGTACGGCCGGCTGCCGCCGTACCGACACGGCACGCGGATGATCGGGACGATCTCTTCGAGGTCTTTCGCGCTAGCGCCCGGAAGACCGTAGCTGAGGGTAAGCAGCGAGTCGCTCATGCCCCTTGAGATGGGGGCGAACAGGTTGTCCTCCGCGCTGCCACTCCGTGATCCCGAACTGCCGGGCTCGAGGCAGCCGTCGCGGTGGAGCCGGTTCACGTTGAGCGTCAAGGTCTCCTCGGCAGTGGAACGAGCGGCAGAGCCCTTCATCCTAAACTCCCCCGAGATCGTTTGAGGATTTTGTGTCGGCACTGTTGGCAGCGGGTGGCCTGATGCCGAGGCAGGCAAAGGCGAGCCTCGCCTGTTCACGACGATGCCGGTACCAGTCCCGCCAGCAGGCGTGATGGAGCCAGACGTGCCGGCCGGTCCCGAAGGGCACGACGACGCGGCCATAACTTTCGGCTTCACCGCACCGGGCGCAGCGCCCGGAATCAGAGCGCTGGCGATGACACCTGAGCCACTCGGCGACGCAGCACTCGGAGGCAACCTCTTGAGCCGTTGCTTCCGTCTGCCCGCCGAACCGCGCCTTCCATTGGGCGCCTGCCGCTGCTGACGCAGAAGCATGGGGGTTGTTTGCGTCCGCAGCGTCCACAGCGTCCGCGGCGTTCATTTTCAATAGGTTGCCGCGGACGCTGAGATCAGCGCCGAACTGGCCAGCGTCCGCGGTTGCGTCCGCGGGGGGTGTCTAGCGTCCGCCCAGGAAGCGGAGCTATCACCTTGCTCTGGCAATGTCTGTGTTCAAGCGCCGCCGGTTTCCAACCGGGGTCGTCCTGCTCTGCGTCCGCTGGTACTGCCGCTACGGCATCAGCTACCGGGACCTTGAGGAAAGATGGCCGAACGCGCGTCGACCACGTGACGCTCTACGCTGGGTCCAGCGCTACGCACTGGAGCTTCCCCTCAGGTGCCGTGTCAATCGGCACGGAAACGGGAACCCCGGATCGGCGTTCTCGTGCGATCAGCGCCGTTGGCCAGTTTGGCCAAAGAGGCGGTGCCAAGGCGGCGCGGGCACAGCGATCCCGCCGACGGCCGATAATGAGCATGTGAGCGTGCATAGCGGCCTCTGGCGTGGCGCGGAAGTGCCTTCGTCTCGAGACGCTTCCAAGCCATTGTGCCCGACGCCTGTGTCCTCGTTCCGGGGGACCGTAATGAAAGCCTGCCGCGCGGACCGAAAGACGCGCGGCAGGGAGGTGGGAAATCAGGGAGAATGGCTAAAAGCACGGTGACAAGGCCCCCGGGGGTAGGCGCCCTTGTCTGGTGCGTATCGCCGTGCACGGTCATCGCCTTCCCCGGCTGTACCGCCCCCCAAGTTTACCTTCGCATCAGGCGGTCTGGCCGCCGTCCATCACCATCGCATGGCCGACCATGAAGGACGCGGCGTCCGAGCAGAGCCACAGCACCGCGGACGCGATCTCTTCCGGCCTGCCCATCCGCCCGACCGGCTCCTGGGCGATCACCCGGGCGCGCCCCTCTTCTGTACCGCCGCTGAAGCGGTCCATCATCGGTGTGTCGATGATGCCGGGGCAAATCGCGTTCACCCGGATGTTGGCGGCCGCATAATCGAGCGCCGCCGACTTCGTCAGGCCGATGACGCCGAACTTGGAGGCGCAGTAGGCGCCTTGTCCTGCGAAGCCCTTCACCCCCGCGCCCGACGAGGTGTTCACGATCACGCCGCCGCGTTGGCGGAGCATGGCCGCGAGCTCATGCTTCATGCACAGGAACACGCCGCGAAGGTTCACGGCGGTCAGCCGGTCCCACTCGTCTTCGGTCACCTCGACGAGCGGCTTCACGGGTTGCTCGACGCCGGCGTTGTTGAACGCGAAGTCGAGGCGGCCGAAGGCTTCGACCGTCCGCTCGATCGCCGCCTTTACCGCCTCGGAGCGCGAAACGTCGCACGCGATGGCGAGTGCGCGGCCACCGGCCTGCTCGATCAGCTTCGCCGTTTCCTCGATGTGCTCGGGGTCGTTGCCCACGACGGCGACGCTGGCACCCTGGCGCGCGAAGGCCAGCGCCGTCGCCCGCCCGATCCCGGTTCCGCCGCCTGTAACAAAGGCGACCTTGCCCGCAAGGGCATCTGATTGCCTGGTCATCGCATTGATCCTGCTGTTCGGACTCGCCTCCTGATGGTCAGGGGCAAATCATCACCTTCAGCGCTTCACGCTCGTTCATCGCCCGGTAGCCGTCGGGGACGCCGTCGAGGCCGACCGTGCGGTCGAAGACGCGGCCCGGCTCGGTGCGGCCTTCCAGCACGTCGGGGAGCAACTCGCCGATGTAGGCGCGGGTCGGCGCCGGGCCGCCGCCCACGAACACGTTCCTGTAAAACATCGGCTGCGCGCCGCTGATCGCCTCGTAGTGGGGCACGCCGACGCGCCCCACCGCGCCGCCCGGGCGGACGATGCCCATGGACGTTTCCATCGCCTGTCCGGTCCCGACGCATTCGAGGACCGACTGGACGCCGAAGCCGCCGGTCAGGTCGCGGACACGCTCGATCGCCTCCTCCCCGCGATCGCTGACGACGTCGGTCGCGCCGAACGCCCTCGCCAGCGCGATGCGGTCGGGGTGGCGGCCCATGAGGATGATCTGCTGGGCGCCCAATCGCCTGGCAGCGATCACGCCGCACAGGCCCACGGCACCGTCGCCGACGACCGCCACGGATCCGCCGCGACGGACGCGTGCCGTGATGGCGGCGTGATGACCCGTGCCCATGACGTCCGACAGCGTCAGCAACGCCGGCATCAGCGCGTCGTCCTCGCCGACGTCGAGCGGGTACAAGGTGCCGTCGGCGTTGGGCACGCGCAGCGCCTCGGCCTGCGCGCCGTCCAGGCCGGTGCCGTTGCCGAAGAAGCCGACGTTGACGCACGCGGTGTGCAGGCCTTCCTCACAGAACATGCAGGCGCCGTCGGAGTCGGCGAACGGCATGATCACGACCTGCCCGCGCTTGATGCGGAGCACGTCGCGTCCGACATCCTCGACCACGCCAATCGCCTCGTGGCCCATGCGCTGACCTTCGACGTTGGGCCCGCCGTTGTAAGGCCAAAGGTCGCTGCCGCAGATGCAGGCGCGGGTACGCGGATGACGGCGTCGGTCGGCTGCTGGATGGTGGCGTCGAGAACGGTCTCGATCCGGACGTCGCCGGCCTTGTGCATGATGGTGGCGCGCATCTCACTCGGGTCCCTTCAGATAATCCTCATCGCTGACATGCTCCATCCAGGTGACGGGCGAACCGTTCAGCGATTCCTGGATGGCGATGTGCGTCATGGCTTCGTGCGGCGTCGCCCCGTGCCAGTGCTTGTGCTCGGGCGGGCACCACAGCACGTCGCCGGCGTGGAACTCGAGGACCGGTCCGCCCTCGACCTGGGTCCAGCCGACGCCTTCGGTCACGATCAGCGTCTGGCCGAGCGGGTGCGTGTGCCATGCGGTGCGGGCGCCCGGCTCGAAGCGAACGATCGCCCCGCTGACGCGGAACGGATCCGGGCGCTGGAACTGGCCGGTGATGGTCACCTTGCCGGTGAAGTATTCGGCGGGGCCATCGACCGTCTTCATGTCGGCCTTGCGGGTGATCTCCATGGGCTTGGCTCCTGTCGAGGAACGATTCAGCTGCGCCGTGGCGGTGGCGGTGGCCACAAGGCAAACGACTGCGACGCCCGCCATGCGCGAGCCACGCATCAGCCGAGGCTCCGGTCGAAAAAGTCGGAGAGCTTGTCCCACGGGATCAGGTTCATGCGATCGTAGAGGTCGACGTGACCGGCCCGCGGCACGATGAAGAGTTCCTTCGGCTCGGACGCGAGGCGATACGCCTGCTCGCTGAAGGCGCGCGAGTGGGCCGTTTCGCCGGCGACGAACAGCACCGGCCGCGGCGCGATCCAGCCGAGGTTCTGGAACGACCAGGACAGCGCCATGGGCGCATGGCTGGTGCGCAGGAAGGCCGTCGTCGAGCGCGGATGCCGGCCTCGCGGCGTGCGGTAATAGTCGAAGAGCTCCCGATCGACTGCCGTGGAGGCCGTGCCGAGCCGCTCCGGCGTGCCGGGAGCCATCATCCGCGGTGCGCCGTCGACCTCGGCCCAGCGCTGCGCCGCGACCTGCTCCAGACTGCGCCGGAGCGCCGCCTCGTCCAACGTCGGGGCAAGCCCTTGCCGCATGGCCTGGCCGATGTCGTACATGGCGACGGTGGCGATCGCCCTGATGCGCGGGTCGATCTCCGCGGCGAGCAGCCCGAAGCCGCCGCTGCCGCAAACGCCGATGACGCCGATGCCCTCGCGGTCGACGAACGGCAGCGAGCCCAGGAAGTCCACGCCGGCACTGAAGTCCTCGACCAGCGCCTCGGCGGACGCGGTGCGGTGCGGCTGGCCGCCGCTCTCGCCGACATAGGATGGATCGTGCGCGAGCGTGACGTAGCCGCGCTCGGCCATGGTCTGGGCGTAGAGGCCGGACGCCTGCTCCTTCACCGCGCCGAAGGGCGTACCGACCACCAGGGCCGCGTGCCGGCGCGAGCGGTCCAGGGTTTTCGGAACATAAAGGTCGGCGACCAGCCTGATGCCCAGGCGGTTGTCGTAGGTCACCTTCCGGTGGTCGACGCGGTCGCTCTTCGGGAACGTCTTGTCCCAACCGGACGAGCCCTCGGACGCGCTGCCGCCGCCCGCCAACGTCAGTGCGCCCAGGGTCACCGCACCCGTTCCGGCGAGCTTGAGCAGGGTGCGCCGGCTCAAATCGCCCGGGTCGTGGTCCGGACGCAGTGCGTCGCCTGGCTGTTCCATCGCGAGATCTCCGTCACCTGTCGATGGAGATCTGGGCCTGGACCGAGTGCCGGATCAGGTGCCGGCGAGGCAACGTCGCGTTGAACAGGGCTCAATGCCCGGCGCGGTCCGCCCGGTTGTCACAGCCCGAGGGGGCGCATCTCGCGAATATGCTCGATGAGCAACCGCAGTGCCGTCGGCACCTGGCGGCGGCTGGTGTAGTAGACGTGGAAGCCGGGTCCCATCGGCGCCCAGTCCTCCAGCACCGGCCGCAGATTGCCCGCGCCGATGTGCTCCGTCACGGCGGGTTCGGGCAGATAGGCCAAAGCCGCACCTCCCACCGCCAGGCCGATCGCCAGCTGGGTGTTGTTGATCGTGAAGGACCCTGGAACGTCGATGCTCAGGGACTGATCCTCCTTCTCGAACTCCCATGGGTAGAGGCTCTCGTCTCCAAGGCGGATCCTGAGGCAACGGTGGCGCAGGAGCTCGTCGGGATGGCCCGGCACCCCGAACCGGTCGAGGTAGGCGGCGGAACCGACGACCACCCAGCGGATGTCGGCGGAGACGCGCTGCACCACCATGTCCGCAGGCACGGTGCCGCCGTAGCGGATGCCGGCGTCGAACCCTCGCCCGACGATATCGACCAGGTCGTTGCTGACGTTGAGGTCGAGCTCGACGTCGGGGTAGCGCGCCGCGAACGCCGGCAGCACCGGGGCCAGAAGCAGGCAGGCGGCGTGCTCGGGCACGTTGAGCCGGATGCGCCCCACCGGGGCGTCGCGGAAGCGGTTCAAGCCTTCGACTGCATCGCCGATCACCTCCATCGCGTCCCGGATGGAGGCATTGAGGTCCTCGCCCGCCGCGGTCAGCGTCACGCTGCGGCTCGTGCGGTTGAGCAGCCGAACTCCCAGGCGGTTTTCCAGGCCCTTCAGCGCGTGGCTCAACGCCGACGTGCTGACACCCAGCTCCAGTCCAGCCCGGCGGAAGTTCCGGTGCTTCGCGATCGTGAGGAAGTAGACGAGATCCGCGAGGTCCAACCTGCTGAGCTGCATTCGATCCCTCTCCGCAAACGCGGCCGCGTCAGGTCCGCATGTCGATGCAGCGTATGTGAGCGAAGCGCGCCATCAAACCAGCCACCTACAACATGCTGATCGCGCCGGAAGCACAGGGATAAGCCACTAGGCTAGAGACAAGCGCGAGGCGGCGCAAAGTACCTGAGAGATGATTTTCTATGTTGTTTACGACATGCCTCAGCACAGGCGAGGCGCCATCTCGGCGTTCAGGGCCAACTCGGCCAGCGCCTACTTCAACTCGTCCAGCCGTTGTGAGCTCGGCCTGAACTTTCCCGAGAGTCCACGGAAACCGGGGTGCAGCTCAGCTCGTCATGATGCCAGTGTTCCCCCTGCGGGGTCTACACAAGCTGTTCCTGCTCGAACTGCTACGTGACATCAACCCTACCGCTCAGCCTCCCCCTGAGGTACACCTTGCGAAACCTAAGGCGGCTGATCCTGGTGCTCTCAAACGAGGCCCGGAAATCCTGCTCTTTTCGGAAGGTTCATCGGGGGAACCTCCAGTCATGGCGCTGCCGACGATCTTCGAGACCTGCGAGCCGCGGGAGGACGTTGTCCGCGGCGTCATCCAGGAAGCCGATTTCGCCGCCGATCTGGCGCAGGTCCTGCGCGGCGAGGCGCCGGACGAAACCGGGATCCCGGCCCGGTTCTTTGCCAACACCCACCCCACCGAAGGCCTGAAGGCCCTGCTGCACAACGTCTGTCTGCGGCTTGCGGGCGGAGGCGGAGAGGTGTCGTCCATCTTCCGGCTGCATACGCAATACGGCGGCGGCAAGACCCACGCCCTGATCGCGCTCACCCATGCGGCCAGCGGCATGGTTGGCGTCAGCGGCATCGACGAGTTCGTCGACCCCGCCCTCGTCCCGCGCCGGACCGTGCGCCTCGCCGCGTTCGACGGCGAGAACGCCGATCCCGCCTCCGGGCGGGTCATGGGCTCCGGCGTGCGCGCCTTCACCCCCTGGGGCGAGATCGCCTACCAGCTTGCCGGGCCCGCCGGCTACCAGACCATCCGGGCAAACGACGAGAAAGGGGTTGCGCCCGGTGCGGAGAACATCCGCGCCCTGTTCGGCGGCGAGCCGACGCTGATCCTGCTCGACGAACTGGCCGTGTTCTTGCGCAAGGCGAAGACCCTGTCGCTCCGCGAACAGCTCGTCCCCTTCCTGACCAGCCTGTTCAAGGCGGTTGAGGGAACTCCGAACGCGGCGGTGGTCTACACGCTGGCGGTCGGCAAGGGCGGCAGGGCAGAGGACGCCTACGGCGCCGAGCACCAGTTCATCGCCGACAGCATGGCGGAAGCGGAAAGCGTCTCGGCGCGCAAGGCGACGCTACTTGATCCGACAACGGAAGAGGAGACGGCGCAGGTCGTCCGCCGCAGGCTGTTCAAGTCCATCGACGACGAGCGGGCCCGCCAGGTCGTCGAGGCCTACCAGGAGCTTTGGGCACGGCACGGCGATCACCTGCCCGCCGAGCGGGCGGGGGAGGACCGGATCCAGCGCTTTCGCCTCGGCTATCCGCTGCACCCCGAGATGATGGCGACGTTTACCAACAAGCTCTCGACCCTCGGCAACTTTCAGCGGGTGCGCGGCATGCTGCGCATCCTGGCGCGCGGCGTCCGCAACATCTGGGAGCAGCAGCCCGCCGGCACCTACGCCGTCCATCTGCATCACCTCGACCCCGGCTACCGCCCGATCCGCCAGGAGATCGTCACCCGCCTCAACCTGCCCTTGTTCGACGCCCCGATCCGCAACGACGTCAGCGGAGGCGAGGGCGGCAAGGCGGCGCTCGCCCAGGAGTTCGACCGCAATATCTACGCCGGCCTGCCACCCTACGGCTCCATCGTCGCGCGCCCGATCCTGTTCCACACGCTGGCCTTCAACGAGTCGCTGAAGGGCCTGAACGAGCGCGAGCTCCTCTACTCGGTCCTGGCGCCGGATCTCGATCCGAGCTTCGTCGACGACGCGCGCAAAAGGGTCATCGCCCAGTCGGCCTACCTGGACGACCGGCCGAACGTGCCCTTGCGGTTCCTCACCGAGGCCAACCTCACCCAGGTGATCCGCCGCCAGGAAACCCTCATCGACGGCGGCGAGGCCCGCGCCGTCCTCAACGACACCATCAAGGGCATCTTCAAGAACACCACGCTCGACCTCGTTCCGTTCGCCGGCGACGCAGGCGACGTTCCCGACGACGGCGGCGACGGCAGGCCCTACCTCGTGCTCGTGGGCTATGACGCCGACAGCGTGCGCACCGCCGAGGTGACGGTGCCGCCGCTGGTCGAGCGGATCTTCCGCCACAAGGGCGCGGCCGGCACCGACTTTCGCCGCAACCTCAACAACGTCGTCTTCATCGTCGCCGACGAGACCAGAAAGGAGGAGATGCGTCGGAAGGTCGTCTACCGCCTCGCCCTGGCGCAGCTGCGGACACAGGAGCGTCTGGCGGAGCTGGCCGAGCACCAGCGCGACCGGGTGCTGGAGCTGTACCGCCGCTCCGAGCAGGAGGCGGCGGTGGCCATCCAGCAGTGCTACCGGCACGTCTTCTATCCCTCGCGCAACCGCCTCGAGGGCGCCGGCGTCGACCTCAACCACAGCGCCATCGAGGTGCAGAGCGCCTCTGAGGCGCCGGGCAGCGGCCAGAAGGCGGTGGTCCGGCTCCTGCGCGACCTCAACAAGCTCAGGATGGGCGACGACGCGCCGGACTCGCCCGCCTATATCCGCGACCGCACGCCCTTGAAGAAGGGGCAGATCTCGACCGCCGAGCTCCGCGCCGAGTTTCGCCGGGACCCCTCGCTGCCGATGCTGATCGGCGATGGTGTTTTCGTGAAGGGAATCCAGCAGGGCGTCGAGGCCGGCGAGTACGTCTACCGCTCCGGCGACCTGCTCTACGGCAAGGGCGACCCGGCGGCGCAGGTCCGCATCGACGAGCAGTCCTTCGTCTTTACCGGGGCCTACGCAAAGGAGAAGGGCATCTGGCCGCGGCCGGCGTCGCCGCCGGAGCCTGGGCCGGCGTACATTCCGGGCCTGGTCGCCGCCGAAGTGATGAACGAGGCCCGGCCGCTTCCCGTGGACATGGGCGGCGAGGCGGCAGTCGTGCCGGCGCCTGGGGCTGTTTCGGAGGGTGCGACGGCCGCCGTGGCGGCGCCGGAGCTGGAGGCCGAGGGCGTGCTGCGCGAGGCGCTGACGACGCTGTGGGAGAACGCGCGCGGCCGCCGCCTTGAGGCGCTGGCGGAGGTGACGCTCAGGGTGTTCGACGCCACCGACGGCTTCCGGCTGATGGGCGCCGTCAACGCCGTGCCGGGCGCCGCCAAGTCCATGCGCATCGAGGGCGGCTACGAGACGACGGAGGGGGGCACGACCGAGCTCACCTTCTCCGGGCCGATCGTCGACGCCCAGCCGGTCAAGGACTTCCTCGAGCCTCAGCTGCGCGCCGCGAAGGACAAGGACGTCCGCCTGGTCTTCGAGATGCGCTTCGCCGACGGGCTCGCCCTCGGCGGCAACGCCCCGGAGGCCTTGACCGAAAGGCTCGCCCGCTACTCCTCGGGAGCGGCGTACGTCACTGCCACGGCGAAGCCGATCGGCTAAGGTGCGGCCATGAGCCTCCCACTGCTTTCCGAAGGATCGCGCGCGGCCCCGGCTTACGAGCTGCGGGCGCGCCATCACGGGCCCGAGGACACCGAGATCGAGGTCTGGCAGGTGCCGGCAGCGGCGACGCCGCAGGTCGCGGCACCGCTGCGCCTCGCCGGCCTGCGCGGGCGCAACTTCGCCCTGGTCGAGCACCGGGTGCTGCGGCGCCTGAAGCAGGCCGAGATCTCGCTGTCCGGCCTCGGCCGTTCCAAGCCCCGCGCCTTCTCCATCGACGAGGACCTGGCACTGAACCTCGGCCTCTTGTTCCGGACGCTGGCGCCCATGCGCAGCGCGGAGAACATGCGCGCCTGCGCCGACGGCATCGAGGCCATGGGCCGGGAAGAGGCCGCCTACTGGCTCGGCATGGCGATGCACCGGAAGAACCCCCGCCGGGTCCTGTTCGCGCTCAGAACGCTGCTTGCCGAACCCCGCCGGCAGCGGTGACCGGAGATGCTCCTTGCCGTACAGTAAGGATCCTTTGGTTCGGTAAGGAGGAGGGAATGATGGCGAGCGCCACCATCACCGCGAAGGGGCAGACGACGATCCCGAAGGCGGTGCGCGACCGACTGCACCTGGAGCCCGGGGACCGGGTGGAGTTTGTCGTCCAGGAGGACGGCACGGCGCTGATGATCCCGGCGACGCTGACTCTGGCGGAGCTACGCGCCGCCGTTCCGCCGCCGCCGCGGGCGCTGAGCCTGGAGGAGATGGACGAGGCCGTTCGCGCCCGCGCGGCGGAGAGGGCTGGCCGAAGGTGATCGGCCTCGACACCAACGTGCTGCTGCGGCTGCTGCTGCGCGACGACGAGGCGCAGGCCGATGCCGCCCTGCGGTTCGTCGAGGACGCGTGCTCGGCGGAAGCGCCGTGCCTGATCAACCGCATCGTCCTGGTCGAGGCCGCCTGGGTGCTCGCCAGCGGCTACGGCTATGGCCGCGAGCAGGTCGCCGTCATCCTCGACGCCGTCCTGCGCACCGAGGTGTTCGCGGTCGAGAACGCCGCAGAGGCCTGGGCGGCGCTCAAGGACTATCGCAGAGGGAACGCCGACTTCGCCGATTGCCTGATCGGCCGCACCAACCGGGCTTTTGGCGCAGAGGCGACCGGGAGCTTCGACAGGAAGGCACAGGCGCTCGACGGTTTCGTCGCCGTCTGAGCGGAACATAAGGGGGAAAGCATGTCCGATCGCCGCCTGATCGAGGAGTGGCTGCCGATCGCGGCGCTCGGCATCGAGAGCATCCGCGAGCGCACGCCGATGACGCCGTTTCCGGCGCCCAACCGCCTTCACGTCTGGTGGGCGAGGCGGCCGCTGGTGGCGTCGCGTGCGGCGGTGCTGGCGAGCCTGCTTCCGGCGGATGCCGACCGCGACCGCTTCCTCCACGTCCTCGGCATCCACGGCGACCCGGTAGCCGCCAAACGCAAGATCGAGCAGGCAATCCGAACTGGAGTTCGAATTCCTGAACCGTACGGCTACCAACGCGCTTTCAAGTGGATGCCCAGCGTCGAGGACCTCGATTGGCTCCAAACGCAAGCGCGAGCCGAAGGTACCGGAAACGGCGACGTGCCTCTGGTTCTTGATCCGACGGCAGGCGGTGGCAGCATTCCATTCGAGGCGAGCCGTCTCGGGTTCCCTTGCCACGCGAACGACCTCAACCCAGTTGCGGCGCTGATACTCCGAGCGACGGCTGAATGGCCGATGCAATATGGCCATGCCGTCCTGTCCGAGTTTACGCGGATCTCGGCCGCATTCAGGAAGCGCCTTCAAGATCGCCTCTCGCCTCTGTTTCCAGCGGGGCGCACTGATGATGAGATCGACCAAACCTACCTCTGGGCGCGGACCGTGCGCTGTCCGTACTGCGAGGGGCTGGTGCCGCTGTCGCCGAACTGGCGGCTGGCGCCCGACGGAACCGGCGTGCGCCTTCGCCCGGACGAGGCGGCGGGGCCTGGTGACGCCGGGCGTATCTGCCGCTTCGAGATCGTGACCGCGCTCAAGGAGCAGTCGCCGGGCACGGTCGCCGGCGGGGATGGCCGCTGCCCCTATGCCGACTGCGGACGGGTGATCGACGACGACGAGATCAAGCGCCAGGCCCAGGCCGGCGGCATGGGCGAGCAGCTCTACGCCGTGGTCTTCAAGCGGCGGGTGCTGGCCAAGACCAAGACCGGGCGGACGCGGGAGAAGTGGGAGCGCGGCTACCGGGCGGCGCGGCCGGAGGACGACGTCTCGGCGCTCGTCGCCGCCCGTCTCGCCGAGAAGCTTCCCGAGTGGGAGGCCCACGACATCGTGCCGAATGAGGCGATCGGCGAGCTTTCCAACTACGACCGCGGCCATCGCATGTACGGCATGTCTTGGTGGAAGGACATGTTCTCACCGCGGCAGCTGCTCGGCCACAGCACGAGCGTCGAGGTGTTCCGCGAGATCCTCAAGGAAGAGCAGGCGAGCGGAGCGTTGAGCGACAGGCAGAAAGCAGCCTTCGCGTACCTGGCGCTGAGCCTGGACAAGCTGCGCGACTACAACTCCAGGCAGGTCACTTGGCACTCTGCTCGGGAGGTGATGGACCATACGTTCCGGCAGCACAACTTCTCGATCAAGTGGTCGTATGCGGAGATGGCGCCGCTGATCGTGGGCCTCGGCTACGACTGGGCGATAAAGCAAACGGCGAAGTGCATCGAGGAGCTGATCCAGCTCACCCGCCCGGACCTGGTGGCGAACGGGAACTGCAAGCGCAACGGCGAGGCCGGCCAGCGCCACCTCGACCTCTCGGCCAGCAACTTCGTCCCGCCGAAGATCGAGATCACCTGCAGGTCCGCGGATGCCCTCGACCATATCGGCGACGGCGCCGTGGACGCTGTCATCATCGACCCGCCGTACTACGCCAACGTCATGTACGCCGAGCTTTCGGACTTCTTCTACGTCTGGCTCAAGCGGACCGCCGGCTACGTCTACCCGGAGTGGTTTCGCCGGCCCTTGACCGACAAGGAGAACGAGGCGGTCGCCAACGTCGCCAAGTTCAAGGGCAGCAAGGGCGGCCGGGTCCTCGCCGATCGTGACTACCAGGACCGGATGGCCGCCATCTTCGCCGAGTGCCGGCGGGTGCTGAAGGCGAACGGCATCATGACGGTGATGTTCACCCACAAGGAAAACGCTGCCTGGGACGCGCTGACCAAGGCGATGATGGAGGCGGGCTTCGTCATCACCGCCTCCTGGCCGGTCAACACCGAGGCCGAGGGATCGCTGCACATCAAGGACAAGGCCGCGGCCAACTCGACGATCTTCCTCGTCTGCCGGCCGCGCGAGGTCGCGGGCACCAACGGCGACGGCGTGTTCTGGGAGGACGTGGAGCCGGAGGTGGCCAAGGCCGTGCGCGCCCGCATCGCCAGCTTCGAGGCCGCCGGCATCAAGGGCGTGGACCTCTACCTCGCGAGCTTCGGCCCGGCCTTGGAGGCCTTCTCCCGGCACTGGCCGCTCCGGCGCGGCACGCCCCGGCCCGCCGCCCGGGCGCGCGGGCGGACGCAGAAAACCCCGTTCGAGGACGCGGACCCGTACCTGGCCACGCCTGAGGACGCGCTCGACGCCGCGCGCCGGGAGGTGAAGCAGTGGCGCCTGCAGCAGCTCACCCACAGGCAGGCGCGCGCCGACCTGGACCCGGCGACGGCGTGGTTCGTGCTTGCCTGGGACGCCTTCAAGGCGCCGCAGTTCCCCTACGACGAGGCGCTGCGGCTGGCGCGGGTCTGCGGCGTCGACCTCGACGCCGAGGTGATCGGCACGCTGGCCGAGAAGAAGGGGAGCGACCTGGTGCTCTGGGACGCGGCAACAAGGGCGGCGAAAGGCGTGCTTCGCGGCGCCGACGGCACCCGGGCGATGATCGACGCCCTGCATCACGCCGCCAACGCCGCGCGCAGCCGCAGCCTGCAGGCGGCCCGCGAGCTTCTGGAGACGGCCGGGATCGCCGGCGACCCCCAGTTCCTGACGGCGCTTGAGGCGGTGCTGGAGGTGCTGCCCGTCTCCAAGACCTTCACCGGCATTGAAGAGCCGGCCGGTCCGGTGGCCGAGGCCGCCAGCGACTTCGAGGCACTGGAGATGCTGCGCCGCCTCGCCTTCGGCGGGCAGGTCGATCCGCCGGCGCAGCTGGAGCTGTGGAAGAACGAAACTGCATAACAGGCGGGATAAAGGAGGTCGCGATGATGCCGGATCCCTACGAGCCGCTGCATGCGCGGCCACCGGTGCTCGTCGAGGCGCCACGGCTCATCTCCATTATCGCCATCCTGACCGGGGGCGAGAGTGAGAGGTCAGAGCAGAAGGCTTCAAGAGAGGAAGTAGAGGCCTTCATCCGCGGATGCTACGAGCACTTCAACCACCCGCTTCCGCATCCACTTCCGCTGCAAACCCTCTACGACTGCTTCCTGGCGCAGCAGATCATCGAGGACCTGAGCGGCAACGCGCTGTGCGTCATGCAGAAGCACACCAGCTTCTTCTCCGTCTCCTTCTACAGGCCGGACACGAACATCCCCGGCCGCGTGGCCTGGTCGGCCGTGCCGGAAGACCTGTTGCACGGCATCAGCGAAAAGGTCGCGTTTCGTACGCACATTCGGGTCGAGCGCGCCGACTCGAACCGCACGAACTACGGCCAAGACCTCGTGGAGGTCTTCAACTGCGGCGCGGATCCAGGCCATGGGTTCGTGGTATCGGAGGCATTCACAGATCTGTTCGCGTCCAGAGTCAGTGACGGGGGCGCGGTCGCCTGGACGCCGTTCAAGCGCTTCTCCGACGGCTTCAACCGGATCTTGATCCGAGACATCAGCTTGCGGCCTTCCCGCCTCGGCCGGCTGGTGCGCCGCATCGGCGAGGTGGACATGTACGTCGCGATCGGGAGCCGCAACTTCTACCGGGCGCAGGAGCAACTAAAATCTCTCAAAAATTACGAGCGGGAGTTGAAGGAGGTTGTAAAACAAGAAAGCTTCGTAGAGGCCAAGAGAGACAAGCTGGCATACCAAGTGCTTAGCCGGGTATCTAGAGAAGCAGCCAACTTGGTTGCTGAAACCAGGTACGATTTTCTGGCGACCTTGGCATTCTCCGACCTTGTCTTCCAACGTATACATGAGCTTCGCGAAGAGCGGGTAGAGGGATGGACGCGGATCGGCTATTTTCTGGAGAGAACCTTCCGGCCGTGCGTAAGAACATGCCAGTCTGCCTTAGGCTACCAGCGGGATGTTTCGCAACAGTGTCAGGAAGCTGCCAGCCTTCTGGGAGCAGGGCTGGAGCTTCTGCTCGAAGAGGAGTCTGTGCAGCGCGCTAATGAGAATCGTGCAGTACTTGGCAAGCTGCAATCCATTGCAGAAAATTCGAGCCAGTTCCTCGAAAAGCAGAAGCGGCTGGGTTTTACCATCGAGATTATCGCGTTGGTGCCGATCGTATATTATACTACACAGCTTCTTGATCACGCTGAGCACGAAGGTCGTTCCGTGTTGGTCAAGATAATCATACTGTTTGTTGTATTTGGCCTCGTCCGCTTTGCCGGGTGGGGCGTTGACGCGGTAAGCAGGTATGTTGCTCGTCTGCGGGTACATCTTAACCGAGCCCGGCCGAGCTAGATGCCTCTCCTCACTGACCGCGCCTGGAAGACCAAGTACACGCCGGAGGACGGCGACGTGGTCGCTGCGTTCTACGTGCCGGCGCTCGACTGCGCCGTCCGCTACGAGCGCACCACCGGCTACTTCTCCGCCTCCGCACTGGCGATTGCCGCCCGTGGCCTGGAGGGGCTGATCCGCAACGGCGGGCGGATGCGCCTGATCGTCGGCTGCACGCTGGAGCCGCCGGAGGTCGAGGCGATCGAGCGAGGGCAGTCGCTGGCGGAAACGGTCGAGGCGGCGATGCTGCGGGCGCCTTTTGCCGATCTCGACGCCGGCGCGGAGGCGGCGCTGGAGCTTCTGGCATGGATGGTGGCCCGCGGGATCCTGGCGGTGAAGGTGGCGGTGCCCTGCGACGGCGTGCGCCGGCCCGTCGCCGGCGCCGCTGTGTTCCATGAGAAGTGCGGCATCATCGAGGACAAGACCGGCAGCCGCCTAGCCTTCGCCGGCAGCACCAACGAGACGCTGCAGGGCTGGCGGTTCAATTGGGACAGCTTCCACGTCTTCATCGACTGGAACGGAACGGCCGCGCACGTCGACGCCGAGGAGGAGAGCTTTGCCCGGCTCTGGGCCGACAAGGCGAGCCGGGCGATCGTCCTCGACGTGCCCGCCGCGGTGAAGCTTGAGCTGCTTCGTTTCCTCCCCGAGGAGGACAGGTTGCCGCAGCGTCTGCAGGCAGACGACGCGGCGCTCGATCCGGCCGAAGATCCGCCGGTGGAGCCGGAGGAGCCGGCGGTCGGAGCTGCGCTGCCTGCCCATGACCTGCGCCGCCTCGTCTGGGGCTTCATCCGCGAGGCTGCGGCCATGCCCGGCGGCGGCGAGCGGGTGGGCGAGGCGACGGCCGCGGTGGTGCCGTGGCCGCACCAGGTCCGCGCCTTCCGGCGGATGTACGACCGCTGGCCGCCTAAACTGCTGATCGCGGACGAGGTGGGCCTCGGCAAGACCATCGAGGCCGGGCTTTTGCTTCGACAGGCATGGCTGGCGGGCCGGGCAAGGCGGATCCTGATCCTGGCGCCGAAGGCCCTGCTGAGCCAGTGGCAGATCGAACTGCGCGAAAAGTTCAATCTCAACTGGCCGATCTACGACGGCCGAAGCCTCAACTGGGCCCCTTCGGCCACCCTCGGGCCGCCTTCGAGCCGGCCGGTGGACCGGGAGCGCTGGCACCAGGAGCCGGTGGTGATCGCGTCCAGCCAGCTCATGCGCCGGCGCGACCGCGCGAGGGATCTCCTAGAGAGCGCCGAGCCGTGGGACCTGGTGGTTCTCGACGAGGCGCACCACGCCCGCAGGCAGGGAGCGGGCTCGGCCAGCGAGAAGGGGCCAAACCAGCTTCTTCGGCTGATGCAGGGGTTGCGCAAGCGGACGCAGGGGCTGGTGCTGCTTACCGCGACGCCGATGCAGGTCGATCCCATCGAGGTCTGGGACCTGCTCAACCTGCTCGGCCTGCCGCCGGAGTGGGGGCCGGCGCCGTTCCGAAAGTTCTTCGAGCTGCTCGGCGGCGGCAATCCCTCTCAGGCCGACTTCGAGAGCCTGGTGCAGTTGTTCCGGGCGGGAGAGGGTGCGTTCGGAACCGTCGAGCCGGAGGAGGTTGCCAGGCTCGTCCCGGAGATGAGCCGGTTCAGGGTAAAGCGCATCCTCAAGGCGCTGCACGACCCCTCGGCCATTCCCCGGCGGCGGCTGGAAACGGAGGAGCGCCGGGCCGCGCTCAAGATCATCCACGGCACGTCGCCGGCGGGGAGGCTGCTCTCGCGGCACACCCGCGAGTTGCTGCGCGCCTACCACAAGGCGGGGAAGATGGACCTGCGGATCGCCGACCGGAAGGTGGAAGACAAGTTCGTCGAGCTCAGCGGCGATAGCGAGCGGCCCATCTATGACGACGTCGAGCGCTACATCTCGGCCACGTACAATCGCGCCGATCCCGACCGGAAAAACGCGGTCGGCTTCGTGATGACGATCTATCGCCGCAGGCTGGCCTCCAGCTTCTACGCGCTGGCGCAAACGCTGGAGGACCGCCTGCGCGGGCTCACGCACGCGGACGAGGAAGACGCGGCCGCCGAGGAGGCGACGGACGAGCCGATGGACGCCGACGAGATCGAGGCGGTCAAGGCCGAGGCGCTGGCCGCGGAGGAGACGCCGGAGATCGAGACGCTGCTGGCCCGCATCCGCCGCCTTCCTCCGGACAGCAAGGTCGAGCGGCTGAAGACGGTGCTCGCCGACTTGAGGCGCGACGGCTACCCACAGGTGATGATCTTCACCCAGTACACGGACACAATGGACTTCCTGCGTGAGCACTTGGCTGCCGGCTTCGGCGCGACCACGATGTGCTTTTCGGGACGGGGCGGGGAGGTCATGGCCGCCGACGGGACGTGGTCGACGGTGTCGCGCGAGACGATCAAGCGGCGGTTCCGTGAACAGGACGCTGAGTACCTGCTCTGCACCGATGCGGCGGCGGAGGGCCTGAACTTTCAGTTCTGCGGCGCGCTCGTGAACTACGACATGCCGTGGAACCCGATGAAGGTGGAGCAGAGGATCGGCCGCATCGACCGGCTCGGTCAGCAGCACGAGACCATCCGCATCGTCAACCTGCACTACAGCGACACGGTGGAGGCCGACGTCTACGCGGCCCTGCGCCGGCGCATCGGCCTGTTCGGCACCTTCGTCGGCAAGTTGCAGCCGATCCTCTCGAAGCTGCCGGCGCGGATCACCGAAGCGGCGCTCGCCGGCGGCGACCCCGAGCTTGCCCGTCGGGCTGCCGTCAACGAGATCGAGGCGGAGGCAGCGCACGCGGAGGCCGAGGGCTTCGACCTCGACGCCATCGTTCCTGCGGATCTGGAGGAGCCGGTGCGGCCGGCGGCCCTCTACGATCTTGCGTTCCTGGATGGGTTGCTGGCGCGCCCCGATCTCCTGCCGCCAGGCGTCGAGGCAAAGCCGCTTCAGGGCAGCCCCCGCCAGTTCAGCTACACGGCGCCGGGCCTCGGGACGCCGGTGCGGGTGACCACCGACCCGGAGGTGTTCGACGAGCACCCGGAGAGCGTCGAGCTCTGGTCGCCGGGGAGCCCGCTGTTCCCGCAGACTGAGGATGTGGCGTCCGCGGAGGAGGTGGCAGCGGCGAGAGGAAGGCTCTCGCAGGTGTTCCAGCGCCTCCGCGGATGAGCTGTGGCGCACGGGCCCCGAGGCTGTCGATCCAGCGCCACGATCTCGTCGAAGAGGGCGTCCGGCATCGCGAAGTTCAAACCATCACCGCCTAGACAGCAGGGGAGATGCTTGTAACAACATCATGAAAAGCACACAAAATGCTTGGACATCTGGCTGCCGCACTGCTTTTTCGCCCCAGGAAGGACCCTGGCTTCACGTCGGCACGTTGGAGCAGCGACAACGCGCGAATATTCGCGAGCGTGATGTCCGGGCCCTGCATAGCGATCCGCCCAGTCCCTGACGAGGAGAGACGGCTCCGGCCGCAGGCCGGACATCAGAGCTTCAGAACGATGTCGGCAAGTGCACCAAGGTGCCGGCGCACCTCCGCATCAAGGGCGGCGTGGAAAGGGACGGCATCTATGCCAAGCTCGGCAGCCATCACCGCGGCGACCCGGTTCGGCCAGTTCAGCCAGGCGTCGCGCTGCTCGCGAGCGAACCGGAAGACCCTCGCCCTGACCTGGGCGACGTCGACCAGCTCGCCCTTGAGCTTCTCGACCCGGAGCTTGCGCTCCTGGGCCTTGAGCACCTCGTTCGCGGTGCGCGCCTCGAGGTAGGTCATGCCTTCCTGCACATCGACGCCCTCTTCGCGCAGCGTCTCCACCACCGCGGTTACGGCAGCCTCCGGGACCGCCTTCAGCGCGTCGGCAGCGGCCGAGGTTGCCGCCTTCGCCTTTTTGAGAGCGCCTCGCTTGCTTGGATCGGTCATTTGCGCTCGGCGCGCATCGGATGCCGGAGCATCGATCGAGCCGTCGGGATGCAGCACCAGCCGGCCCGACGACTTAGCCTTTTGGATCGCCCCGAGCGAGAGCCCAACGCGGTCCGCGTACGCTTGCATGGTCATGCCTGCCCGTTGGCGCTTCATGACTGTCCCGACAGAGAACAAAGGCTCATAGCGGCAAAAACCGAACCATTTTCCGCGTCATCCGGCACTAGGACAGTTATCCTCAAAAAAACCTATGGTTGCAAGCGTGACCGGCGCGCGCCGACCCGCATGGTTTTCCTGTCTTAGGAAGGACCCGCCCTACCGCTCGAGGCGCTTAACCCGCGTCTGTATGGCTTCAATAACATAGTACTTCACTTCCTTCCTATTTCATTTTGACAAGCAAGAGCGCTGGGAAGAGCCGTTAGCCGAATTCCTGCAGGGGCACCCGAATTCGTCTAAGCGGTAGCCGAATTCGGCCTCCGCCGCTGCCGGCCACGGTAGGACTAGGCTGCACCTCAGCAGGATGGAGCAAGCCATGTCGGACCACGCTTCCTTTCCGAAGAAAGGCCTTGTCCGCCTCTCGTCGATCCTGGCCCCCCACGGGCCGATCCCCGTCAGCAAGTCGACCTGGTGGGCCGGAGTTGCCTCCGGCCGCTATCCTAAGCCCGTCAAGCTAGGTCCCCGCATCACGGCCTGGCGGGCCGAAGACATCCACGCGCTCATCGAGGACGCTGTCGATGTACGCTAAGCAGATCGCGGTCGCGCTCGGCGGCGCAACATCAGGCAGCGGCTGGAGTGCGCGCTGCCCCGCACACGAGGATCACAACCCAAGCCTATCGATCCGCGACGGTAGCGACGAGCGCGTGTTGGTCCATTGCCACGCCGGCTGCGAGCAGCGAAGCGTCATCGCGGCGCTGCGCTCGCGCGGCCTCTGGTCCGGCACGGCCTCGCACGCCGTCTTGCGCCACAAGCGCCGGGGGCTGGCGGATCGCGGGCGAGATCACGACGACATCCGGCGCAGCGAGGCGGCTCTGCGCATCTGGAACTCTGAGGCCAGGCCGGCTCAGGGAACACTGGTCGAGGTCTACCTGGCCTCACGAGGCATCCAGCTGTCGGCGCCGGACTCGCTGCGCTTCCATACTGCCCTCAAGCATGCCGGCGGCGGCACCTGGCCGGCCATTGTCGCTTTGGTGAGAGCGGGGCCAACCGGAGAGCCTCAGGCCATCCATCGCACCTTCCTCGCGCGGGACGGCAAGGGGAAGGCGCTGGTGGACCCCCAGAAGATGATGCTGGGCCCCTGTCGCGGCGGCGCCGTGCGCCTGGCCCAACCGGGCGAGGTGCTGATGGTCGGGGAAGGCATTGAGAGCTGCCTCGCCGCGATGCAGGCGACCGGGCTGCCGGCATGGGCGGCGCTTTCCACCTCCGGCCTACTCTCGCTGGATCTGCCTCCGGGCGTTCGCGATGTGATCGTTCTCGCCGATGGCGACGATCCCGGGGAGGCGGCGGCGCGCAGCTGCGCCCTCCGCTGGGCCGGCGAAGGTCGGCGCGTTCGCATCGCCCACCCGCCAAAGGGCCTCGACTTCAACGACGTGCTGCGGGGGTGCGCGTGATGAATGAGGGCACCGAGGACACGCCAAGTGCTGACCGCATCGCCATGATTGCCGAGGCCATGGACGCGGCCGAAGAGGTCCCCGATCCACTCCAAGACCTGGTGGAAAGATGCA
Source organism: Rhodospirillales bacterium (assembly GCA_034382075.1). GTDB lineage: Bacteria > Pseudomonadota > Alphaproteobacteria > Rhodospirillales > Defluviicoccaceae > JAEULH01. The sequence goes on along the minus strand of JAXMOZ010000002.1, from coordinate 67,615 downwards.
GGGCGGACCACGGCGCGCCATTCGGGCCGGAAGTCCTTGAGCGGCTCTGCATCTTGAAGCAGAAGGACCGTGCGGCGTTCGAGTCGCTTCGCTCGCAGCTCAAGAAGGCAGGCTGTCGCGTCGTCTCGCTCGACAAGGCGATCGCCAAGGAAACTGGCGATGGCGGCGGCCGCACCACGCAGGCCGACATCCTGATCGAGCTTGCACAGACGGCGGACCTCTTCCATGCGCCGGATGGAACCGGTTTCGCCGACCTCGACATCGACGACCACCGCGAAACCTGGGCGATCCGCTCCAAGGGCTTCCGCCGCTGGCTGGTGCGGCGGTATTACGAGGACACCGGCGGCGCGCCGAGCTCGGAGGCCCTGCAATCGGCGCTCAACCTGATCGAGGCGAAGGCGCATTTCGATGCGCCTGAGCGCGTCGTGCACGTCCGCGTCGCCGGACTGGACGATCGGCTCTATCTCGATCTCGGCGACAAGACGTGGCGCGCAGTTGAGATCGACGAGACAGGCTGGCGAGTGATCGACAACCCGCCGGTGCGCTTCCGCCGGGCGTCCGGGATGCGGCCTCTACCGATTCCGGTTCCGGGCGGGTCGATCGAGGCCCTGCTCTCATTTCTCAACGTTCAGTCGGACGCAGACTTCGTGCTCGTCATCGCATGGGCTGTGGCCGTACTGCGGAACAGGGGGCCTTACCCGGTGCTCGTGCTCTCCGGCGAGCAGGGCTCGGCGAAGTCCACCTTCTCGGCCATCCTCAGGGCCCTGCTCGATCCGAATACGGCGCCCTTGCGGGCCTTGCCGCGCGAGGACCGGGACCTGTTCATCGCCGCCAGCAACGGCCATGTCCTGACCTTCGACAACGTCTCAGGCCTCGCCCCCTGGATCTCCGACACGCTCTGCCGGCTCGCCACCGGCGGCGGCTTCGCCGTACGCCAGCTCTACACCGATCAGGATGAGGTGCTGTTCGACGCCGCCCGGCCCGTGATCTTGAACGGGATCGACGAGATCGTGGCCCGCCCCGATCTTGCGGATCGAGCCTTGTTCCTGACCCTGGAGCCGATCCCGGAGGAGCGCCGGAAGCCGGAGGCCGACCTCTGGAACGCGTTCGAGGTGGAGCGCCCGCGCATCCTCGGCGCTTTGCTCGATGCGGTGGTCGAGGGCCTGAAGCGGCTGCCCGAGACGCGTCTGCCGAGGCTGCCACGCATGGCGGACTTCGCGCTGTGGGCGACGGCATGCGAGACGATGTTCTGGCCCGCGGACACCTTCTGGGCGGCCTATTGCGACAACCGCGACGAGGCCGTCGAGCGCGTCATCGATGCTGACCTGGTTGCCGCGACCGTTCGCGCCCTGATGCTTACGCGGACGGAATGGACGGGAACCGCCTCGGATCTTCTGGGCACCCTGGCCGAGCATGCCGGCGAGCGGACGGCAAGATCGAAAACATGGCCAGGCAACCCTCGCGCGCTCTCGGGCCGCCTGCGCCGGCTAGCGACCTTCCTGCGCAAGGTCGGCATCGATATCGTTTTCGGGCTCCGTGGCGACGGCAGGGACAGACCCAAGCTTATTCATGTTGCGCGCCGGGACGCAGAAAGTGCCCCGGAGCCAGCGTCCGCAGCGTCCGCAGCGTCCGCAGCGTCCGCGATGGCATCGAAAGCCTTTGGTAGCAGCAAGTTAGCTCCGCTTCCTGGGCGGACGCTAGATACTCCTGCGGACGCAACCGCGGACGGTGGCGATATCGCCGCTGATCTCAGCGTCCGCGGCAACCCATTGAAAAGAAACGCTGCGGACGCTGCGGACACTGCGGACGCAAACACCCCTCGTAATCCTGCGGCGGCAGCGGCGGCCGGCGGATGGAGGGCGCGGTTATGAGAGCGGCCGTCGAAGCGGTAAACGCGGCGCGGGACGCCGGGGTTCGCCTGCTTCTCGATGGCGACGACTTGCTGCTGGAGGCTTCCTCCCCGCCGCCGCCTGCGGTCCTCGACCTGCTCCGCGAGAAGAAAGCCGACATCGTGGCACTGCTGCGCTCGGCCGGTGGCGACTGGTCAGCGGAAGACTGGCAGATCTTCCACACCGAAAGAGCCGCGGTGGCCCGCTTCGATGGTGAGCAGACGGAGGTAGCGGCTCGGGAGGTCGCGTTCGAGTGCTGCGTCGCCGAGTGGCTGAGGCGTCATCCCCAGCGGTCTGATCCGGGGCGGTGCGCCCGGTGCGGTGAAGCCGAAAGTTATGGCCGCGTCGTCGTGCCCTTCGGGACCGGCCGGCACGTCTGGCTCCATCACGCCTGCTGGCGGGATTGGTACCGGGATCGCCGTGAGCAGGCGCGGCTAGCCCTGGCCTGCCTCGGCATCGAGCCGCACGCTGCCGGTGGCGCCGACACAAAATCCTCAAACGATCTCAAAAGAATTGAGATGAGGCTGGCCCGGGTCGGGCATGAGGACTGCTTGCCCATAGTATGACGACAGTCACCTCAGTTGACGGTCCGCCAAGTCAGCGGCCTCCCTTAAGTACTTGCGAACAGTGTCCGGATCGAGATGAACTCCCCTGCCATCTAGATCACCGCTTAATTCGGTTGCGAACTTGCTGATATCTTCATCCAGCTTGCAGCCGTATATGCAGCATGTCATGCCCAACACCATCTTTAGTAGAGAATTCCTCTCCTTCGTTTTTAGCGTATCCTTTGTTACGGGGGGTTCATCAGGAACATCCTTGGATGCAGCGCGCTCCTCACGCATTTTATCAAATTGTTCATCTCCTTGAAGAGACTTGCTGCCATTTTCGGTATCGGCACTGACATCTGCTGATTGTTGTCCTAAAACCTTGGCCTCAAGGCACGGCGGAAAGCGCATTGCTATTGTTTGTGCCCACATCAGCACCTCCCGCGGCCGGAGACGGTCGCTCCGAGGTCCCTCAGCGCCCAAATCTTTTATCTCTGTAGCGCGCCGTACTATATCCAAACGATGATAGCATTTATCAAGAAAATCTTGATCCCTATAGCGAAATACAATGTTTTGAAAAGAAACCTCTCTCGGCTCCAAACCGATACTCAACAAAGCAGTCTCCTGTAACGTCCAGTATGGACACTGGCTCCAAAAAGCGTAATCACTGATAATGCCGGACTTCCCGATGATATATGTTTCGAGTTCCGCAGCCCTGGACGTCAAATCATATTCATCTGTCATGGTGGGTGTGTCCGTTCCTAGTGTGCAACGATAATCAGCTCCTGCTAGAGACGTGCCGCGCCCAGTCGTCCATCAGCCGCCGGCGTTTCTCGAACAAGTCGCTGCGGTTGTAGGCGGCCTCGACCTTGTTGGCGATGACGTGCCCGAGGGCCATCTCGCAAACGTCGCGGGGCGTGTTCGTCTGCTCGGCCGCCCAGTCGCGGAACGCTGATCTGAAGCCGTGCGGCGTGGCCGACACGCCGAGGCGCCGCAGCGCCATCAGGAACACCATGTTCGACAACGGCCGGGTCGGCGAGCGGCCAGGAAAGATGAAATGACCGCCGGCGCCAATCTCCCTTGCGCAACGGAGAATCTCGAGGCAGCGCGACGGCAGCGGCACCCGGTGTGTGCGCCCGCTCTTCATCCGCTCTGCGGGAACCGTCCAGAGGGCGGCATCGAGATCCACTTCGTCCCAGGTCGCACCCAGCACCTCGTTCGTCCGTGCCGCAGTTAAGATGAGGAACTCGAAGGCGAGCAGCGTCGGTTCACCAACAGCGCTTGCACGCAGAGCGGTAAGAAAGCGCGGGACCGCCGAATACGGCAGCGCCGTGAAGTGGCCGCGCTTGTCGGGCTGCTTGGGGAGAGCCTTCGCCACTTCTTCGACCGGATTGTCGCCGGAGCGGTAGCGATGCGCCTTCGCCCAGTCGAGGACGGCAGCGATACGCTGACGGACGCGGCGCGCGGTCTCGGGCTTCTCGAGCCAGATCGGGGAGAGCACCTTCAGCACGTGCGGCGTGTCGATGTGGTCGACCCGCAGGTCGCCGATCGTCGGGAAGGCGTACTGGTTGAGGGAGCTGATCCACTGCGCGACGTGCTTGCTGTTGCGCCAGGCGTCCCTGTGTTCCTGATGAACTATACGGGCGGCTTGCTCGAAGGTCGGCACGACCCGCTGCGCCTCCCGCTTCTTCGCCACCGGATCGCCGCCGGATCTGGCGATCCTGCGGTACTCGAGAGCCTTGTCGCGGGCCTCCGCCAGCGTGACGAGTCGGCAGCTACCGAGGCCGATATCGCGGCGGCGGCCCTGGACAACGATCCGAAGGAGCCAGCGCTTCGCGCCGTTGTGATCGATGAGAAGGTAAAGGCCGTTGCCGTCGGCGTAGCGGCCCGGCTTGGCCAGCGCGCGAACCTTCACGGCAGAGAGAGCTTTGTCCGGATGACGCTGTTGCGGCTTCACGTTTCACATCCACATTCCGACCCTCATTCTATGTGGGATGAAGCCGGATCGCAATGGACGATGCCGGACCGTGGATTCAATCAAGTCATTGATCCAGGCTGCACTACCGGACACCCCCGGACCCTGCCAGACGCTATACAGGAGGACACCCCATCCGCCAGTTCCCGCGCCAAGGATCCGCGAGGCCCGGCGGCGGCTCTTGCGCTACTTGTAGTGCTGGTGGCGGTAGCCCAGCGCGGCGGTAAGGTACCCGGCGCCGTAGGCGATGCGAAGCGCGCCGATGGCAAAACGGTCTTTCTGCCACTTCCCCGTAAGCAGTGACTTGAGCATTCGCCTCACCCCGAGGCCGATGTCGGAGGCGGCTGCGGAAACGCGTTTTGCGGCGCTCTCGGACGGGGCGACTTTGTCCATCTGGGCGTCGATGCGCGCCGCGGTGTTGCCGGTCTTGAACCGCACCCGCATCAGATAGCCGAGGTTGGCCCTGGACGCCGGCACGTGCTCGGCGACGACGGCATGGGCGGCATGGACGGTCCGGCAGCCGAGCGCGTGCATCGTCCGGAAGAAGAGGGTGTCCGAGCCGCCGGACAGCGCGAACGCCGGCGCGAACCTCAGCTTGTGCGCGCGAACCGGTTCGGCGCGAACCAGAACGTTGTTGGTGGCGGCGCGGTCGAGCGGCGCCAGGTCGGCGATCTGCGGCAGCTTCACCCCGTGGCCGCGCCGCGGCACGGCGAAGAACCCGCCGTCGGCGATCCACTGCGGCACCTCGCCCTCGAAGTGCGGCACGACCCGGCCGTGGACGACATCCGCGCCGGTCCGCCGCTGGGCCAGGAGGAGCTGGTCGAGCCAATCGGGTTCCGGCACCTCGTCGTCGTCGATGAAGGCAAAGACGTCGCAATCGACCGGCAGATGCTCCAGGCAGGCATTGCGGGCAAAGGAGATCCCGCGCTGCGGTTCGTGAACGCAAGCGCAGGCGATGCCCGTCTCTGCGGCGAACGTCTCGCAGATCCGCCGCACCACGGAACTGCCTTCGTTGTCGGCGATGACGACGCTGAGGCGCGGAGCCTCCTCTGCCTCGCTTCGGAAACTGTCGAAGGTCTGCGCCGCCACGCCGTCGAGCAGCCGCCTCAGTCCGTCCGGGCGCTGGTAGGTGCAGGCGCAAACCGCCACGCATAGGGGCTCGGTCATCCGCATCTCCGGGAAAGGGCGGCTCAGCGGTAGATGTGATAGCTGAGGCCGAGGGTGCGGGCAAACTGGCCGGCGCCGTAGGCAAGGCGCAGACAGCCGACCACCGCCTGGTCCGCATCCAGGCTGGCCGCGGAGCGGAGGAGAACGCCGATCCCCGAGGCCAGCTTGCCCATGCCGCTGTCGCGCCAGAGCCGCCTCAGCCGCCGCGGGGCCGTGCCGTTCGACGCCCTCGCCTTGGCCTTCAGCGGGCTGATGGCGATGCGGTACTCCAGGCGCATGCGATACCATAACGTGGCCCGCTCCGCCGGCACGCTCTCCCTGACGATCGCGCGCGGCGCGTAGACGATCCGCGAGCCCGCGGCGTGCAAGGCCTGGAAGAAGTGGCTGTCGCCGCCGCCGGCGAGGGCGAAGCCCGGATCAAAGCGGAGGCGGAGGCCGACGCCGGCGATGGCCGCCCTGCGGACCAGCACGTTGTTGGTGTAGGCTTCCGGCAGGTCCTGATCCTCGACGAGTTCGGGCCGCGTCCCCCGCCAGTTGCGCCTCGGCCAGCCGAGAAAGCCGCCTTCGACCAGCCAGCGCGGGGCGCCCGGCTGGAACACCGGGACGACCGGCCCCTGAACCACGTCGGCTCCGGTGCGCCGCTGCGCTTCGAGCAGCCGGTCCACCCAATCCGGGTCGGGCACCTCGTCGTCGTCTATGAAGGCAAAGACCTCGCAGTCGGGCGGGAGGTTGTCGAGGCAGGCGTTGCGGGCGAACGAAATCCCACGCTGCGGCTCGTGGACATAGGTCAGCGGGATCCCGGTCTCGCCCCGGAACCGCTCGCAGATCCGCCGCACCTCGCCGCTGCCCTCGTTGTCGGCGATGACGACGTGGAGCGCAGGCTTGCGCTCGGCTGCGAACCGCTGCCGCGCCAGGCCGGCCAGCAGCGCCGCCAGCCCCTCCGGGCGCCGGTAGGTGCAGGCGCAGATGGCTACGAAGCGCGGCTCGGCCTTATCGCTAGACTGCATTTTTCTTATAGTGCTCGTATCTGAACCCAGCGAGTGCCGTAAGAATGCCGAGCCCGTAGGCCGCTTCGAACGCGCCCACAGCGAAGCGGTCCGTTTGGCGCTTCTTAGACCAAAGAGTCTTCGCTATCCGGCGAACGCCAAGCCTGAGATGCGTCGCTGCTTGAAGAAAGAGTCTAGATCTAACGGTGGCTCGCGCAGAGACCTCTGCATCTTTTGTGACCACCGTTGCCCGTACATGTCCCATCCGAAACCTCTCGGTAACCATGTATCGAAAATTCGCGCGCGTTCTCGGGTATCGCTCGTGAACAACCGCGTGGTCAGCGTAGATTATCAACGCGCCGTGCCCGCGGAGTGACTTGAAGAACTTCGTATCTTCTCCTCCAGTTAACGCCAAGTCCGAGTCGAACCGCAGGCTCTGCTTCAAGACGAGTGTAGCCCTGATCAGGACGTTGCCTGTTCCGGCGCTTTCGAGTTCCTGAAGGTTCTGGCGCTCATGGAAGTCCAAATTGAATAGCCGGCGAGGCCGCCCGAAGAAGTTGCCTTCGATAATCCATTGCGGCGTTCCCTCGTCGAAGACCGCGACGACGCGACCCTGCACCACGTCTGCACCCGTGGCCGCCTGCGCCTCCAGCAGCCGTTCGAGCCAATCGGGATCGGGGACCTCGTCATCGTCGATCGAGGCAAAGAACTCGAAGCCCTCGGGAATGTTGTCGAGGCAGGCGTTCCGCGCGAATGAGATGCCGCGCCGGGGTTCGCAGACGTAGACCACAGGAATCGCGGACTGCCGCTCGAACTCCGTGCATATCTCCCGGGTTCGGTCGCTGCACTCGTTGTCGGCAATGACGACATGCAGTGTTGGGCGCGGCATGACCGAAAACGTCTGCCGGGCAATGCCGTCGAGCATCGCGCTCAATCCGTCCGGCCGGCGGTAGGTGCAGGCGCAGACGCAGACCTTAGCGCCCTGAAGGGAATCCTCTTGCTGGCCAACGCGCGAGCGCTGTGCACCAAACTCAGCCATTTGGACCCTTAACTTTAGCGGCTTCTGGGCCTATTGCTGAACCAGAACCCGCCACCGGTCGTCTTCTCTTGGAAAGCAGACAACGTCTCCATAAGCTCGGCTGCCCGGCCTTAGTTTTGGTTTAATCGGATCAACAACGACGTAATCGCGCAAAAGCATGTGTTCAACAACAGCCTTAGCAGAAGATCCAGCAGATTGCAGCAACTGGTCCGCTATCTCCATCATTACTATCGGCCGATAGGTTTGTATAGTGTGCTCTGCACCCAGAATTACGAGATTTTCTGCGCCTTCTACATCCACCTTCATGAATCCTGGACGTAGTTTATGGTTCGATACGACCTCATCGACCGTTACCGTTCTAACAGGTTGTGAGCTGATCGAGCCGCTTGAAGCGGAGGGATGCACGATGGGCGCAAGGCTCGAATATTCGCTTCGACCGGAAACGCTATATAAGGCGGATGATCCGGTGTAATTGCTCGCTCCACAGCACATGGAAAGAATTATTTCTTCTAATCCATTGTGTCTGACATTTCGTAGCAACTTTGCATATGCTTCTTCTGCCGGCTCAAATGCGGCCACTCGTCTACCGGTTCTTAGCCGCCTAGCCAGCAAGACCGCATAGAATCCAATATTTGCCCCAACGTCTATCACATCTCTCTCAGGGTCGGTTAAGTGCACGGCGAGCCTCGCGAGTTTTGGCTCAAAGAACCCGTCTGCAAGGACACGAAGCAAGATGTCGGACCTTGAGTCTATATAGAATTCGCCTTCAAATTCATCGAGTCTGAGAAGTACATCTCCAACAACAAGCTCCTTTATCCGGTTACAAACCTCTTTCCTAGCGGACCTCCTCTGCATAAACTCGCGATGGCGCAAGGGATCTATTTTCTTCAGTTTGCTGCGAATCTTCTTGGTGGTTAGCAATCTCTGCGCCCCCTGAATGACTTAGCTGGCTGATGTGGCGGCCTCGCAAGAGCGCGTAAAGCGAAGCAACTGATTCATAAAAGCCGATGCAGAGTGGCGGTACCGGTGCAGGGGACAGGACGCCCAAGCAGCGTTCGCCAGAAGATCCCGACCCGCCGCAAATCGCTGAAGGGCGGCTCCCAGCGCTTCTCCCGTAAATGCCTCTGCGGTCACCCCGGCTATCCCTGCAAGCTGACATTCTCTATCAAGAAAGCTTCCAGCAATCACTATGACCGGACGCGCAAGGGCGGCAGCCTCGGCTAATATCTGGGAACTCCTCTTCGCAAAGACGACGGGGTCATACGGAAGCAGGATCCCATCAGCCTGCGAAATCATTTGATAATAGCGATCAGGGGGAAGCGCCCCCTGAACCAAGCGCACCTGCGGAGCCATGGCCTGCAGCCGCTCGACGACCGACGCCATTGCTTCCGGCGGGTTCGCTACGCGTATCGTCGCGCGCAGTTCGGAGCGCCGCCCCATCGCAATCCGCAAGGCGTCAGGTAGAAGCGCGAATCCTTTATGCGCGTAAGCCGAACTTGGAAAGGCCACGCTTACCAAAGGTGAACGCTGCCGCGGCGGGGCCGGCTCAGGAACCGAGATTGGGAGGGGAACAGCCGCCACCGGCCGCTGGGTCAGCCGCGCGAATTCGGAGCCGATGGCGTCCGTGTCAGTAGCGAGGAGCAGTCGCCACTTCAGCTGCCCGCTGAGCTTGAGGATCGAACGTCGGTAGAGCCACCTAGACAGGTTTGGATAGTGCCTTCCTGGCAGACCCTCTTCCGCACCCAGCCGAAAGATGACTGCCGTTGCAGGACGTTCTTCGGGACGACGGGTCGCAAGCCAGGATCCCAAACCATCGAGAACGCTGATCGTAACCGTGTTTAGAAGAAGTAGATCATGTTGGTCGACGCACTCGCGATCAAATGCAGCATGAAAATCTTTCCTGTAGCGGCGAGACCATGCTCTTTTGGTGTTTATCATGTCCATCACGCCGGAGCGCTCTACGGTAGCGTATACGCTTATGTGAAACACTCTTCGCGCTGCTAGGTCGGCGACCACGCCGTCTTCGGCATTCCTATTGGCCAGCACAAGGAAAGCCAGGTCCCGCTTGGCGCATTCCGCAGCTAGCACACGAGCGTGAGCCTGTTCGTGCCCAGTGGCTCTTATGAGGCCTGGCTCCACGAGGATCAGCCGCTTCACGGTCCCCACTCTGTTTACAGCCGCGGCTACGAAGGCCCCGGCACAGTCTACGGAAGAAGCGGCAGCCACTTTAAAGGGGCCACGGACAAGCGGCACCGTAAGAAATATCTTTTGTAAGCTGCCCGCTGCGGGAAGGCGTGTTCCGAGCACCCAGGCCGACCGTTGCTTCTTCCGCTATTTCAAAGCGCCAGTTTGGCGCAGCCACCGAACGGTACCTTGCACGGGACAACATCGACAAGCTCCTTCATCCCGACCGCGAGCCGGACCGCCAAGCGGTGGCGGCGCAAGCGCGTGGTTGGTATAGCGTGGCGGCACCGGTCAAACAGTGCCCGGCGAATGAAGGTGCTTAAAGGAACCGGCGTCGGATCGTGTACCTTGGTGGAGGCCATTGGCTTTGGCCGAGGCCATAGCGTTCAGACGTAGCAGTTGTACGGATTAGCGGTCCCAGCCGGGCCGCAGTGTGGCCATAGTGGCTGGACCGCCGGGTGACCGCGGAAATGAACAAGCTGTAGATCATGCTCAAAGATAAGAAGCTCGTGTTTGTCGTCGGCTCCGCCAGGAGCGGAACGACCTGGCTCCAAAGTCTGCTGTCGCAGTCGCCCCGCGCAGGCACTGCGCCGGAGACCTATCTATTTTCTAACTATTTGCGGTCACTGCCGGAGTCTTGGCGCAGGCATGAGGGAACCGCTACAGGGCTCTCGAATCTAATCTCCGAGGACGAGTTCGTCGAGTGGATGCGGGGCTTCGCGGCGCTATGCTTGGGCCGGCTGGCGGACTGCCGTCCTAACGCCTTTATCCTCGTCGAGAAGACCCCGAAGCACGGAGCATATGCGGCCGACATCCTGCGGCTTTTTCCGGATGCGTTCTTCGTTCACATTATCCGCGATCCACGGGCAGTGGTCCCGTCTTTGCGGGCGGCGTCTGGATCTTGGGGGTCTTCCTGGGCCCCCAGCAGGCTCGCGGATGCCTGCCGGAAGTGGCGCAGAGACGTCGCGAACGCGCGGGTGGCAGGCACCCAGACCAAGCGCTACTGCGAGGTCAGATACGAGGCCCTTCACGCCGACGGGCCTGGGGAGATCATGCGCCTGTTTGCCTCGTTGGGTGAACCCGTAAGCCGTGAGGAGGCCGAGAGCTACGTCGCCGCCTCCGCCTTCGACAAAGTTCGCCCAACGGTCAGCGCCCCGGAGGAAGTGGATGCGCAGTTCTACCGCCGCGGCGAAGTCGATTCGTGGCGTCGCGAGCTGTCCGGCTCCGACATTGCTATCATCGAGCGGCTGACCCGCAAGCAGATGGCGGAACTCGGCTACGAACCGGTGGCGGGGCGGCGCGACCGGATGATCGCCGAGGCCAGGCTGCAAGCCTATCGCGCCGCGAACAAGGTCGCCAAGGCGATGCGCGCCGGCGCCGACCGGATCAAGCCGTGAGTTCTCAACAAATCGGTCCCGAAGCCGCATCGGCCGCCGCCCCGGCGGTAGCGCCCGCGGAAGATGCCGCGGTCCAGCCCAGCCCCAGCCCCTGCGGCGGCCCCACCCCCAGCACCTGGCTCGTCCTCGGCGACAAGCTCGGCGACAATGCGCAAGTGGAGATCATTGCCGCGTCGCTGGGCTGGCCGTGCGAACGGCGGAGCCTGCGCTTCCGTGCCGAGTTCGTCCTCGGCAAGCCGCCGTTCAAGCCGTCGCTCTACCACCTGGACCTCGCCCGCTCCGACCCGCTGGAGCCGCCCTGGCCGGAGCTGATCCTCACCATCGGCCGCAGGCCGTCGATGGCGGCGCTGTGGGTGCGCGAGCAGTCGGGCGGGCGGACCAAGGTGGTGCTGATCGGCCGGCCGAAGCGCAACATCGACGACTTCGCGCTGATCATCGCCACGCCGCAGTACCGGCTGCCGGCGCGCGGCAACGTCGTCCACCTGGACCTGCCGTTGATGCGGGCCGATCCGGGCCGCATCGGCGAGCAGGTCGAAGCCTGGCGCGACCGGCTCGCGGCCCTGCCGCGGCCGCTGACGGCGGTGCTCATCGGCGGCCCGACCAAGCCGTTCGTCTTCGACGCACGTGTCACCCGCTCGCTGATCGAGCTCACCCTGCGCTCGACCGAAGGCGAAGGCAGCCTCTACGCCACCACCAGCCGAAGGACCCCGGACGCGGTGGTGGGCGCGCTGAAGGCACACCTTCCCGCCTCGGCCAGGCTGTTCGCCTGGACGCCGGAGGCCAGCGACAACCCCTACCTGGCGCTGCTCGGCCTCGCCGACCGGTTCGTGGTCACCGGCGACAGCATCTCGATGATGGTTGAGGTGGCGAGGCTCGGCCGGCCGCTCGCCATCTTCCCGCTGCCGGTGGGCAAGAGCAGCACCGAGGCGCTGAAACGGGCGATCGCCCGCAAGCTCCACGCGCAAGCCGGCGGCGGCATCGTGGCCAGGCTCGGCCAGAGCCTCTACGACCTCAACCTGGTCGGCTACTCCCGCGACCTCGGCGCGCTGCACGAGAGGCTCTATGCGCAGGGCCTGGCCGTGCCGCTGGGTCAGCCGTTCCCCGAGATGCCGGGCCGGCCGCCGGACGACCTGCCGCGGGTGGTGGGGCGGATCCGGGCGCTCACGTAGCAGGGACGGCTTCACCGGCCGCGTTGCGGCCCGGCCCGAAGACGACGGCGGCGGGCATTGCAATGTTCACTCTGCCCGAATGGCCGGCCTGCCGCCTCCTCACGCTCCTGGGCAACAACACGAGCATCGGCCCCGGCGCAGCCGGCTCGTCCGGCGGCAGCGCATCAAAGGGCGTGGCATCGGCGCCGAGATCGGTAATCATGCGCCGGCCACTGGCGGCATGGAGCGGTCTCGATGAGGCGATGAGCGTCAACCTTCCCATGGACGATATCGCGAAGGGCGGCCTCTGCGCCGGGTATGCGCCGCTTGACGGCATCTACGACGAGCTGATGACGCCGGACTTGGCGGTGCGGCCGCACTGGCGGGCGCTGATCGGGGCGCTGGAGGCGATCCCGGCCGGCGACCTGGCCAAGCGCTGGCGCCTGGCCGAACGGCTGCGCCACGAGAACGGGCTCACCTACACCATCGAGCCGGACTCGGACGCCGCCAATCGGCCGTGGGAGCTGGACTTCGTTCCCCTGGTGCTCGACCCGTCGACCTGGGCGATGCTCGAGCGGGGGCTGATGCAGCGGGCGCGCCTGCTCAACACCATCCTCGCCGACCTGTACGGACCGCAGAAGCTGCTGCGCGATGGCGACCTGCCGGCGGTGCTGCTGTTTGCCAACCCCCATTATCTTCGTCCCTGCCGCGGCCTGCCGGCGCGCGACGGGATCTACCTGCACAACTACGCCGCCGACCTGGGCCGCGCCCCGGACGGGCGATGGTGGGTGCTCGCCGACCGCACCCAGGCGCCCTCCGGCCTCGGCTATGCGCTCGAGAACCGGATCGTGCTCGCCCGCTGCCTGCCGGAGCTGTTTCGCGACCACCACATCGAGCGGCTCGCCGGCTTTTTTCAAAGCTGGCACCACAGCCTCGTCTCCCGGACGGCGCGCGAGAGCCCGCGCATCACCTTGCTGACCGCCGGCTCGGACACCGCCGGCTATTTCGCCCACGCCTATATCGCCCGCTATCTCGGCTACAGCCTGGCCGAGGGGCCCGACCTCACGGTTCGCGACAACCGCGTCTACCTGAAGACGGTGGACGGGCTGAAGCCGGTCGACCTGATCGTCCGCCGCATCGACGACCAGGACTGCGACCCGCTGGAGCTGCGCTCGGACAGCCCGCAAGGGGTCGCCGGCCTGCTGCAGGCGGCCCGCGCCGGCACCGTGACCATCGCCAACGCCTTGGGCAGCGGCGTGGTCGAGACCAAGGCGCTGATGCCGTTCCTTCCCCGGCTCTGCCGCAAGCTGTTCGGCGAGGAGTTGATCCTGCCCAGCCTCGCCACCTGGTGGTGCGGCCAGCGCAACGCGCGCGAGCACGTGCTGGCGAACTTCGACCAGTTCGCGGTGGAGCCGGCGTTCGCCCGCCGACCGATCATGTCGAGCCGCCGCGGCCCGCTGATCAACGCGGCGTTGAGCGAGGACGAGCGCGCCAAGCTGCGCCAGCAACTGGAGCACCGCGGCGAGACCTTCGTCGCCTCCGAGGTCGCCTCGCTGTCGACGACCCCGGCGTGGGTCGAAGGCCGGCTGCAGCCACGGCCGATGATGCTCCGGCTGTTCCTGGCCGCCGAGGCGGGGGAGGGGGCCAGCTACACCGTGATGCCGGGCGGGCTTGCCCGCGTCTCCGCCTCCAGCGACGCCCGCGCCATCAGCCTGCAGAAGGGCGAAAGCACCAAGGACACCTGCGTCCTCGCCGAAGGGCCGGTCAACGCCATCACCCTGCTGCGCTCGCCGTTCAGCTACATCGAGCCGAAGCGGACGGGGAAAGACCTTCCCAGCCGCGCCGCCGACAACCTGTTCTGGCTCGGCCGCTACGCCGAGCGGAGCGAGGACATCATCCGCGTGCTGCGCAGCGTCATCCGGCGTATCGCCGAGGACGACGCGCCCGGCGACAGCCACGCCGCGATGGAGCGCCTGGTGCAGCTCCTGCTGGACAAGGCGAAGCCGGCAGAGGAACTGGCCGCCGCCCGCGCCGCCGCCATCGCCGGGCGGATCGAGGCCCGCCTCGAGCATCGCCTGGCGACGCTGATGTTCGACGCCGAGCTGCCGTACGGCCTGCAGGACACCCTCGGCCACCTCCGCCGGACGGCGTCGCTGGTGCGCGACCGGCTGTCGCTCGACGCCTGGCGGACGTTGCAGACATTCCACGCCGAGATGGCCGAGCATGCCCAGCACGGCCGCTGGCTCGGCGGCTATCTCGACGTCGGCACCTCGCTGGAGATGCTGGACAACGCCATCCGCTCGCTTGCCGCCTTCAGCGGCATGGAAATGGAGAACATGACCCGCAACCACGGCTGGCGGTTCCTCGACATGGGCCGGCGGCTGGAGCGGGCGAAGCACCACGCCGGGGTGATGCGCAGCCTGCTGGTGGGCGGCGATCCGGAGGAGGACGGCGGCCTGATCCTGCTGCTGGAGCTGGCCGACAGCTTCATGACCTATCGCTCGCGCTACCTGACGACGCCGATCCTGCCGCCGGTGATCGACCTGCTGCTCCTCGACGAGACCAACCCCCGCTCCATCGCTTTCCAGATCGCGGCGCTTTCGGAGCACGCCGATCAGCTTCCCCGCGACGCCGACAGCGTGGTGCGCAGCGACCAGCAGCGGATCATCCTGTCGCTGCTGACCGAGATCAGGCTCTGCGACATCATTACCCTCTGCGAGGCCAGAGCTTCGGGGCGCAGGCTGGCGCTGGACGGCGTCTTCGCCAGCATCCTGACCAAGCTGCCGAAGCTGTCGGAGCTGATCAGCCGCGACTACTTCAGCCACGCCGAGGCCAGGCGGCCGGCGGAGCTGTGAGCGGTTTGGCGGCGATGCTCTACGACGTCAGCCACCGCACGACGTACCGCTACTCCATCCCGGTTTCCTTCTCCCACCACGTCCTGCACCTGGTGCCCCGCCCCAGCACGCGGCAGAACACCCGGCGAACCATGCTGGCGGTGAGCCCGACGCCGACCATCCACGCGTCCTCCACCGATGCCTTCGGCAACCCGTTGACCTTCATCACCCTGCAGGAGCGCCACACCGAACTCACGCTGCACGCGAAGAGCGTGATCGAGGTGTTCGCCCCGGACCGCCCCGATGCCGGCGCGACGACGCCCTGGGACGGGCTCTACCAGGCGCTCACCACGGATCGCTCCGAGGCCGGGCTCGACGCCCTGCAGTACGCCTTTTCGTCGCCGCGGGTGCCGGCGTCCCTCGAGCTCGAGGATTATGCTCGGGTATCATTCACGCCGGGCCGCCCGCTGCTGGAGGCGGCGCTCGACCTGACGGCAAGGATCTTCAGGGAGTTCGCCTACGACCCGACCGCGACGACGGTGTCCACCCCGGTCGACGAGGTCTTTGCCAAGAAGCGCGGCGTTTGCCAGGACTTCGCCCACCTCGAGATCGCCTGCCTGCGCTCGCTCAGGCTGCCGGCGCGCTACGTCAGCGGCTATCTCCTCACGCGGCCGCCGGAGGGCCGGGAGCGGCTGGTCGGGGCGGATGCCTCGCACGCCTGGCTATCGGTCTGGGTGCCCGAGCAGGGCTGGGTGGACCTCGACCCGACCAACAACCTGCTCGTCGGCCAGGAGCACATCACCCTCGGCTGGGGCCGCGACTACGGCGACGTCAGCCTGGTGAAGGGCGCCATCTTCGGCGGCGGCGCCCACAAGATCGAGGTTGCGGTCGACGTTACGCCAATCGCCGGCGGCTAGGCCTCTCGCGGCGGACGAAGCTTTCGATCCATTGCGGCCGTTGCCGCACGATGAAGCGCCAGCCGATGAGACGGCTGGCCAGCGGCTTTGGCAGCAAACACACGCCCGCGATCCAGGCGCCGCGAAGGAGCTTTTGCTGCAAGGGGTAGACGGAGTTTGCGCAGGCCCGCAGAGCCTGCCGGAGCAGATGGCGCGACCGATCGCCGGCGCTGCCGGGATCGAGCTTGGCAGCCGCGACCCTGTACTCGACCGCCCAAAGCGCCGAGGAGCGAGCTGCATCCCGGTCGAACCTCACGCCCCGGGCCGCGCACCGCTTCGCCAGGTAGGCGAGCTTGAGCTCGAAAAACTCCACCATGCGGGCAAACTTCGCTGCCGATATCTCGGCGTGCCCCGACCAGTTCGCGTCGTGCATGCGATAGGAGGCGAGCGGCTCCTGAAGGGTGAGCACCTCTCCGTAAAAGGGCGCGTTGATCTCCAAGATCGCGTCCATCCACAGCCTCTCGCCGCCGGGGATCGAGAAGGCGTCGTCGTCCACCATCCGTTCGAGCATCCACTTCGCGTAGGCATTGCCGCTTCCCTGTGCGGCCGGGGAAGATCCCGTCCGCAACAGCTCGCCACGAATGGTCTCGGTGTCCAGATCCGCCGGATACTTGGGCGCAACGTGATCGAGCGGTCGGCCGGTAGCATCGATCGTCTGCAGGCAAAACTGCACTTTGGCCGTCTTTTCGGCGAACACGCTTGCCAGCCGCGCCGCCGCATGCGGCAGGAGCAGATCATCCGCATCGAGGAAAACGATTATCGGGTAGCGGGCGAGGGGCCAGGCCGCATTCAGGGCCTCGGACTGTCCGACGTTGTTTTCCAGCAGCAGGACACGCACTCGATCAGCATATCCCGAGATGATCTCCCTCGATCCGTCGCTGGAGGCGTCGTCTACGACGATGACCTCCACGAGAGGATGGTCCTGGGCCAGCGCGCTGTCGATGGCCGCTCCCACGTAGGCGGCCATGTTGTAGCTCGGGATGACAACGCTCACGCCTGGCACGGATCAACTCCGGTTTTGCATGTGGCCGGCCTCGTCATCGCTAGGGTAGTCTCGGCGGTGTTCGGGCTCGGCATCATCCGAGTGCCTCCGCTTCTAAAGGGCTGGCGACCTGCGCGCGCCACGGAGCCAGCATGATCGGACGCGCCACGTCGGCATAATAGCGCCTGAGCCGGTCTTTGCACGAACGCTGTCGTCGAGACGCGCCCGTGCCGGCGGCGGTGGCGCGGCTGGCCGGCGGAGGCAGCGGCAGGGCATTCGCAGGGCGAGGCGAGCCAGTTGGCGGAGCAGAGGACGACGACGCCGCGGCTCTGGCGCAGCCGCTGGTACAGGGTCTGCTCCCAGTCGGCGCCGGCATGGATGCCGTCGTCCGGGTGCGAGTCGAGGAACAGGCAGTGGTAGCCGCCAGCCGTCAGAGCCTGATGCGTCCGCTCGGCCCAGGCCTTGTCCTTGGAGCTGTGGCTGATGAACAGCGTTGTCATTTATCCGCCTTGCCGGAGCGGCCTGATGCGACGGGCAGCGGCGCCGACGGGCCGTGCGCGCCTCAAGGACGCGCTGTTACCGTGCCATGGGCCGGTTGCTGGTGCATTGTCTCCCTGAGGCCGCGAAGCAGGAGCGGGATGAGCACCTGGATGTCGACTGCGGTCGCCAGCTCCCGGTTCTTCTCGAGGTTCAGGCCGTTGTTCGGAGCCTTTGTCTTGAGGCCCTCGATCGCCTTGATCACGGCCCCGTAGCCGGGCGCGTAGATCTCCTTGAGCTTTCGCATATTGGGATCGACCGGGCTTGAACCGAAGACGACTGCCGCCGCGTCGGCGGTCGCGCCGCCGAAACCGCCCAGCAGGTACACCGGCCGGCCTTTGCTTAAGGACAGCGCGATCTCTTCGAGGATGCCTGGGTACCGCCCGCTGTAGCCCTCGACCTTGCCGCCCAGGCAGATGTGCGCGTGCGACTCGGCGATGATCCGCTGGCGCATGTCGGTCAGTGCAGCGGCGTTATCTTCGGATGCCACATACGGTTGGCCGGTGATTGGATCCTGCACGTCCTTCGGCCTCGGGAGGCACTTCGGTATCGCCGCGCCCCGATACTGACGGCGGATCTCGAGTTCGACCTCTTCCCTGGCACCTTCCTTCTCCCACGCGGTGCAGGCGAGGTAGTTGACGATCTTGGCCTTGGCGCTTTCCGGCGCGGCCGCCTGGTTGTAGGTCAGCGCCATGTCGAACAGCAGCCAGGTCAGCCCGCGTTCGCGCAGATCGCCGCCGTAGGCGAGCGTCGCGCCGTCGGCGAGGAGGTGACGGGCGATCTCCTTCACGGCCTCCTTGTAGTGCTGCTCGCCCATGGCTAAAGGGCCGAGGTCCGGGCTCTCGGACATCGACATCATGATTTGGCAGTTTTCGAGCCGCCGCTCGGGCATGACCATCGGGGTGGCTCCTCGGCTAGGTCGCCATCAGCGCGGTCGGCGTCAGCAGCCTGACCTGCGGCTTGTACCGGTCGATGATTGTCTGCTCGTTCCGCCCCAGCGGCGGATCCGGATACAGGACCGTGATCTCGACCTCGCCCGGCCGGGTCACGCTCGCCATCTTCGCGTTCACGTCTTCGCTCAGCATCAGCCAGACGAGCTCGGGCGGGCGCCAGGTATCTACGGCATTGGCGAGCGCCGCCGGTTCGAGCGCCCGGTACTGGCGGACCGCGCAGCGCCATAGCAGCTGCCTCAGCACTTCCTCGAGCAGTCGCCGGACGACCTCAAGCACCTTCGGCCCGGTCGGGGCGTCCACGCGGATGGAGGGGATGTTGCCCAGGTAGGGGAAGCTCCGCTCCTCGCGGTCTTCGACGCAGTTGGCGGCGACCATAGGGACGTTGAAACGCTTGCCGGCGACGACCTCCCAGCAACACCAGTCGCGGCTGGCGTAGACGGTGGTGTGGACGACGACGATGGCTGCCCGCTCCACCTCCCGCTCGAGAACGGGCTCGAACTCCTCCCCCGGCAGGATGTCGACCTCGTCGAAGAAGTCGCCGAGGGCGGGGATCGTCTGGATGACGCCGCGAAACGCGAGCGCCGAAGACCGGCCGTCCCCCTTGGCGTGGCTGAGAAACAGACTGATCTTCTTGCGCGCTTGCGGGTCGGGTTGCTCGCCCAGTTCCTTGCGGACGAAGTCGAAGAGGACCGGCAGCAGGTGCACCGCCAGGCGGTCGATCCTCTCCTGTTCGCCTTGGCCCGCCCAGAAGTGCCAGCGGATGGCATTGCGCAGGCCGTGCTTGTTGCAGAAGTCGATGGCCTCCTCGGACAGGGCCACCGCGACCAGTTCCTGCGGCTCCCGCTGCTGAGCGCGCACGCCGTCGAGGTAGCCGGCCCAGCCCGTGCCCTCATCAACCGCGTCGATGAGCGCCTCGTCGACGAGCACGACGACCACGTTCCGGTTCGCCGCGTCGAGGCGCAGGTCGCGGGGGACGTCCCAGCCATTGTCCCTGGGCTGGCTATAGAAGAAAACGGGGATGCCGAGGCCACCCTGCAACTGGGTGACGTCGTTGCGGAACACCGTGAAGATGGCGTCAGCGAGTTGCGCCGCTTCGCCGCGCGGCAGCTCTGGACCGGCATGATCGCCAGGCGGCGCATCCTGCCGCCCGTTCCAGATCACATGGATCGCGGCGGGCGCCTCGAGAGCGTGCCGAGCCGGCGCAGCATGATCCAACAGTGCACAAAGGTCGGGTGGTCTAACTGTGTCAAGGCTTGATCTACCTCGGCTTGATCAAACATGGAGCAGGTTGTAGCGAAGTTGCGCATCCATGCTTGTGCAGGCTGCGGTGTTACGGATTATCCTTTTCCGGTCGCCCTGCCGTCTAAGCGGATCACGCGCAGGGGGCGCAGGAGGGTCTCCCCGATCCCGCGTACGTCGCGAAGTCGTTCTGTGAGAATTTGCTCCTTTTCGTCAGGTGGCACGCACACTGAAAACTTGAGCGCCTCCTCCATGCCTGGTGGTAGGGAAGGACGGCAGTCAGCGACGTCCAGGCGAGCCAGCAGATCGGACGTCGAGGCGCCGCATGAGCTTTTCAACGAGATCGAGAAGTTGTCGGACCCCTTGATCGCACCGCCACGACGCGCGATAGCGCACCTGAGTGACTCATTCACCGCGGATCCCGCGAAGGTCCACAGCCGTGCGCTGCCTGTGTGGTCCATCACTAACGGGATCGAGGCGCCGTCGCAGAAGCCGTAGTCTTCGTGAAGCATTTCAAGCTTTGAGGACGCTCGTTTAGACAGCTGCGCTGACGAGCTCTTCTCGACGAGCGCTGCTTCGATCTCCTCCACGTCGGGATAACGGGCGGCGACATACCAGGAGCCCAGCCGACGCAGTGCCCCGACGATCTCCGTGACCGCCGGAAAAGCCGCCGTCACACCGGGCGCGAGTGCCGCGAGGTCGTGAGACTTCGGCGCCGTCATGCGGGCCGCGATGAGCAGGCCCTTGAGGAGCTTCTCGGCCGCCTGCTGGCAGTGAAAGGCGGCCAAGCGAACGATTGCGGGCTGCGCATCCAGCAGGAGCCGGGCTGCCGCCAGATCATCATCGGCTCTGGCGAACCACCGCCTCGCTTCCTCCCACTGGATGGCGTCCTGGTTCGCGTCATCGCCGTTCATAGACCACCTTGCCCTCGCCGCAGCAGGGTATGCGCGAACGAGCCGATGGCCCGCGCCCGCCGCTCCAGCGTGCTCGACCGGCAGGCCATGAGGTCCAACGCGCCGGAGTGGCCGTCGCGCACCCGCCACAGCGCCTCCGATGAAAGCTTCTCCGCCGGGGTGTCGTCGACGACGACGACGAGGAGGTCGATGTCGCTGTCCTCGCCCCCGTCGCCGCGGGCGCGGCTGCCGAACAGGATCACCCGCTGCGGATCGAAGTAATCCACAACCGCTTGCAGCAACTCCTCCGGGACGCCGTGCGTCGTCTGCATCCGGCGATCTTAGCACAGCCGCGGCAGGGCCGCTCGCCACCGGGGACCGGCGGACCGCGGCGGCCGCCCCCGCCCTCAGGCGTCGGCGAGTTCGCCGAGCTCGACGATCTGCGGCTTGAGGCCGAGGGCGCGGGCGAGGCGGTTCAGCCTCCGCTCCACCGCCTCGCTGAGGAACACGGCGCCGTCCTTGGGGATCTGCAGGCTGAGCCGCTTCTCGTCGCGCGCGAGCCGGGTCCGGCGGAGCAGGCCTGGGGCGCCGCCGGAAAGCGTCTGCGCCAGCCGCAGGGCGAGGCCGGTGATCCTGGCCCGGCTCATCCGCGCGTCGTCGAGGAGGCAAAGGTGGTCCTTCAGCGCCGCATCGGTGGCCTGGCCGCCGTAGCGGACCAGGACGGCGAGGGCGAGTTCGACCCGATCGGCGTGGGTGAGCCCGGGGTAGGGCAGCCGCAGCACCCTCAGCACCGCGTGGGCGGCGCGGTAATCGGGGTGCTCGTTCCAGCCGATGTCGCTGAGCAGGCAGCTCGCCAGCCTGAGCCTTTGCGCGTCTTCGCCCTCGCCCGAAAACAGCGGCGTCATCCAGTCGAGGATCTCCTGGCCGTGCATGGCGAAGCGGCCGGCGCGCTCGGCGTGGCTTTCGCAGGCGCTGATCAGGGGATCCTGGCGGCGCAGCGACGCCGGCAGCAGCTCCAGCATCTGCCCCTCGCGCATTCCGAAGGCGGAGAAGACGACCCTGGCCGGGCGCGCCTGCTCCAGCAGCACGGCGAGGGCGAGAGCGGCGTAGGGCAGGGTCTCGAGCCGCTTGGCATCGATGTTGCCGAGCTCGGCCAGCGTCGGCTGGCTCAGGCCCGCAACCAGCCCGGCCAGGCGCAGCGCGTCGAAGAAGCCGAGCTCGAAGTTGTCGATGACGTGCAGCGGGTGACGGATCTGCTCGATGAAGATGCGCGCCAGCGCCCGCCAGGAGCCGCCGATGGCGTAGAGCCTGCGGCCGTTGGTCTCGCCGAGCCAGCCGACCTTGGCCAGATCCTCGGCCACGGCCGCCCGGGCCTTCTCCAGGCTGCCGTTGGCGCGCTCGCGCAGGCGCAGATGCCCGAGCGGCAGGGTGGCGTAGGTGCCGACCTCGCCCCGGCCGAGGCTCACCAGATCGAGGCTGCCGCCGCCCAGGTCGCCCAGCACCCCGTCGGCGTCGGGCACGCCGTTGATCAGACCGACCGCAGCGAGCCGCGCCTCCTCGGCGCCGCTCAGCACGTGGACGGCGACGCCGCATTCGGCCTCGACCCGGCGGACGAACTCGGCGCCGTCGGCGGCGTCGCGCACCGCGGCGGTGCCGACCAGCTCCAGGCGGCCCACGTCCATGGCCTTCGCCAGCTTGACGAAGCGGACCAGGCTGCGCCTCGCCTCGGCGGTGCCCTTGGGGTTCAGCCGGCCGCTCTGGCCGAGGCCGAGGCCCAGCGCGCACTGGCTTTTCTCGTTGAAAATGGGGATCGGCAAACGGTTGGGCACATCGTAGACTACCAGCCGCACCGTGTTGGAGCCGATATCGACGACGCCGATGCGCGGCGGTGATGCCTGATGCGCTGCCTCTGCCTCAACCGCGTCTGGCGCGCGTTCCTTGTGGTTGCTCATGGCTCGCTCGATATCAGCCGGGGCAGGTCGATCGACCGGCACCGCCGATCCGGCGACGCGCCGGCGCCATTAGACCGCAACGTCGGGCAGAAGCCCGGTCAGCGCGGCGTCATGTAGCACAGCGGGACGGGGAGGACGGCAGAAATGTTTCGGACCGCCGAGCTCGGCAAGACGCTCCCGAAGGAGGACTATCACAAAACCGTCGAGGTGCTGCGCTCGGAGCTGCTTGCGGTGCAGCAGCGGCTGCGGGCGGCGCCCTTTCCGGTGATCATCGTCTTCGGCGGCGTCGACGGCGCCGGCAAGAGCGAAACCATCAACCTGCTCAACGAGTGGATGGATCCGCGCTGGCTGAGCACCCGCGCCTATGGCTCTCCCTCGGACGAGATGGCCGAGCGCCCGGAGTATTGGCGCTACTGGCGTGACCTGCCGCCGCGCGGGCGGATCGGCATGTTCCTGAGCTGCTGGTACTCGCGGCCGATCCTCGACCGGGTCCATGGCCGCGCCAGCGAGGCCGAGTTCGACGAGGACCTGGAGCGGATCGTCGCCTTCGAGCGCGACCTCGCCGACGACGACGCCTTGATCATCAAGTTCTGGATGCACCTCGGCAAGGAGGCGCAGAAGGAGCGTCTCGCCGCCCTGGAGAAGAACCCGCTGACCCGCTGGCGCGTGACCCAGACCGACTGGGACCACTGGCACATGTACGACGGCTTCGTCGCCGCCGCCGAGCAGGTGATCATGCGCACATCCACCGGCCGGGCGCAGTGGCACATCGTCGAGGGCTACGACAAGCGCTACCGCAGCGTCACCGTCGGCAACCTGCTGTTGGAGAGCACCATCAAGCACCTCGAGGAGGTGGAGATCCACCGCCGCCTCGCCAGCGAGATCAAGGAGCGGCGCGACCAGGCTGGCGCCAAGGTCGTGTCTCGGCCGGCAGACGGCGTGACCCCCAGCGGCGAGCCGGCGAGCGAGACGGTCGGAGGCGAAGACGCACAGGCGCCGACGCAGCAGGTCATTCGCCTGCCGCGGGTGACCATCCTGAGCCGGCTCGACATGACCCAGGCTGTCGACAAGAAGGAGTACGGCAAGAAGCTCGAGGCCTGCCAGGGGACCCTCAACCAGAACTGCCGCAAGGCGAAGCAGCTCGGCGTCTCCACCATCCTGGTCTTCGAGGGCTGGGACGCCGCCGGCAAAGGCGGTATCATCCGCAGGATCACCGCGGCGCTGGATGCACGCGACTTCCAGGTCATTCCGATTGCCGCGCCCACGGACGAGGAGAGCGCGCATCACTACCTGTGGCGCTTCTGGCGGCACCTCTCGCGGGCGGGGCGGGTCACGATCTTCGACCGAAGCTGGTACGGCCGGGTGCTGGTCGAGCGGGTGGAGGGCTACGCCGGCGAGCCGGAGTGGCGGCGCGCCTATTCCGAGATCCGCGACTTCGAGGAGCAGCTCGTCGGCCACGGCATCGTGCTCTGCAAGTTCTGGATCCACGTCAGCAACGACGAGCAGCTCCGCCGCTTCGAGGAGCGCCGCGATACCCCGTACAAGCGCTGGAAGCTCACTGACGAGGACTGGCGCAACCGCGAGCGCTGGGACGACTACGAGCTTGCGGTCAACGACATGGTCGAGCGCACCAGCACGAGCCGGGCGCCGTGGACCCTGGTCGAGGGGAACGACAAGCGCTTCGCCCGGCTGAAGGTGCTCACCACCATCAACGAGCGGCTCTCGGCCGGCCTGGAGCAGCAGGAACTCGACAGCGTCAAGGCGATGCGCAAGCGAGAGAGGATATGATGACGGAGGATACCGATCCCGCGGCGTCGAACGAGGCCGGCGAGGCGCTTGCCGAGGGCGACGCCGCCCGAACGGTAGCGGCGCCCAAGGGCGCGGCGGAACGGGCCGGGGCCAGGCCCGCGGTTGGCGCGGATGGGGCGAAGGCTGCCGTTGCCGCGGATGCCGCGGATCCGGCGAAACCGGCGTCGCCGCGGCCGGTGCCCGACCTGCGCTCGCCGGAGCTGTACCTCAACCGCGAGCTCACCTGGCTGCAGTTCAACTACCGGGTCCTCAACGAGGCCCGCGACCGGCGCACGCCGCTACTGGAACGGGTCAAGTTCCTGGCCATCGCCTCGTCCAACATGGACGAGTTTTTCATGAAGCGGATCGGCGGCCTGAAGCAGCAGATCGGCGCCGGGGTGCAGAAGCTGACGGTGGACGGGCGCACTCCCGGCCAGCAGCTCGAGGAATGCCGGGTGGTGATGGCCGACTTTCGCCGCCAGCAGCGCGAGACCTATCTCGACCTGCTCAACGACCTCCGCCGCCACGACATCCACATCCGCCAGTTTACCCGGCTGCCCAAGGCGGCCCAGGACCAGATCCGCGAGTACTACCAGGAGAACGTCTTCCCGCTGGTGACGCCGCTGGCGATGGACCCGGCGCACCCGTTCCCGTTCATCTCCAACCTGTCCTTGAACCTGCTGGTCACGCTCCGCTTCCCCCACGAGGCGGACATGACCATGGCCCGCATCAAGGTCCCGACCGGCGCCGGCGTGCCCAGGTTCCTGCGCGTGGCCGGGCGAGACGAGTTCGTCCTTTTGGAAGACGTCATGGCCCACTGCCTGGAGGACATGTTCCCCGGCATGGAGATCCAGTCTGTGGAGCTGTTCCGGGTGACCCGCAACGCCAACACCGACCGCGACGAGGAAACCGCCGACGATCTGGTGGCGATGATCGAGGCCGAGCTGCGCGAGCGGAAGTTCGCTCCGATCGTGCGTCTGGAGACCATCCGCGACATGGACCCCAACCACCGCGGCATGCTCGCCGCCGAGTTGGGCCTGGATGCGGAGAAGGAGGTCTACGACACCGACGTGATGATGGGGATGCGCGACCTGATGGAGATCGCCTTCCTCGACCGGCCCGAGTTCCGCTACTCGGCGCATCAGGCCATCGACAACATCAAGCTGCAGGACCACGACAGCATCTTCCACATCATTCGCGAGAACGGGCCGATCCTGCTCAGCCACCCGTACGAATCGTTCGTGACCTCGGTCGTGCGCTTCGTCCGCGAGGCGGCCGAGGATCCCAAGGTCTACGCGATCAAGATGACGCTGTACCGCACCTCCGCGGACACGAAGATCATCGAGTACCTGATCGACGCTGCCCGCAACGGCAAGCAGGTGGCGGTGGTGGTGGAGCTGAAGGCCCGGTTCGACGAGGCGGCCAACCTGCGCTGGGCAAGCCGGCTGGAGGAGGCCGGCATCCACGTCACCTATGGCGTGCTCGGGCTGAAGACCCACTCCAAGCTGATCCTGGTGGTCCGCAGGGACTACAACGGCCTGAAGCGCTACTGCCACATCGGCACCGGCAACTACCACGCCGGCACCGCCAGGCTCTATTGCGACCTCGGCATGCTCACCTGCGACAAGGAGATCGGCCTCGATATCACCGAACTCTTCAACTACCTGACCACCGGCTGCCGGCCGGCGCGCAACTACCGCAAGATCCTGGCGGCGCCGACGACGATGAAGAAGGCGCTGATCGCCAAGATCGAGCGGGAGGCTTCGATCCACACGCTCGAGCAGCCCGGGCTGATCCGGCTGAAGGCCAATGCGCTCGAAGACTCCGACATCGTCGAGGCGCTCTACCGCGCCTCCCAGGCCGGGGTGAAGATCGACCTGATCATCCGCGACACCTGCCGGCTCCGCCCCCGCCTGCCCGGCATCTCGGAGACGGTTACGGTGATCGGCATCGTCAGCCGCTTCCTCGAGCACACCCGCATCTACTATTTCCAGAACGGCGGCGCCGAGGAGTACTTCATCGGCTCGGCCGACCTGATGAGCCGCAACCTGGAGAGCCGGGTGGAGGTGCTGGCGCCGGTGGAGCATCCGGAGCTGCGCAAGGAACTCCGCGCGATCCTGGAAACGCAGCTTGCCGATCACCGCAGCGCCTGGGACATGCAGCCCGACGGCAGCTACATCCAGCGCCGCCCGCGCGGCGGCCAGGCGCATCGCGGCTCCCAGGACGTCCTCATCGTCGCCGCCGAACGGCGGCTGGAACGGGCCCGGCGCTTGCGCAAGATCAAGCCGCGCGCCTACGCCCGCCGCGCCCCCCGCGAACCGCGGTAAGGGGGCACCGTGGGACCGGGAACACCGACAGGCGGCGCGAAGTGCGCGAGTGGCCCTCACCCCGACCCTCTCCCGCAGCGCGGGAGAGGGAGACGCGCGGCCGGGCCCTCGCCCGCGCGGCGGGAGAGGGAGGGACCCGCGAAGCGGGAGGGTGAGGGCGGTCCGATCCGCCGGGCTGCCGGGGCCGGCCGGTGAAGACGCTCTATCTCCTGCGCCACGCCAAGTCGAGCTGGAAGGACGCCTCGCTGGAGGACTTCGACCGGCCGCTGAACAAACGCGGCCGGCGCGCCGCCAAGGCCATGGGCGATCACCTGCAGCGGCTGTCGATCTCGCCGGCGCAGGTGCTGTGCTCGCCTTCCAGGCGCACCCGCGAGACGCTGGAGCGCGTCCAGCGGCGGCTGCCGGTGGCGCTGCCGGTGCGCTTCGAGCAGGCGATCTATCTCGCGGAGGCGCACACGCTCCTGGGCCGCATCCATCGGCTCAGCGACAGCCTCGCCTCGGTGATGATCATCGGCCACAACCCGGGCCTGGAGATGCTGGCGCGGATGCTGACCCAGGGCGGCGACGAGGCGGCGCGGGGGAAGCTCGCGCGCAAGTTCCCGACCGGGGCGCTGGCGACGCTCAACGCCGACATCGACACCTGGCACGACCTCACCCCGGGCGGCGCCGTCCTCGACGCCTTCGTCGTCGCCGCCGATCTGCTGGAGGCTTGAGGCCCGGCTACTCCGCCGCCTCGGACAGGGCCGGCGGCAGGCGCCGTTCGGCAACCACCTTCTGATACAGTCCGCCGAAGAAGGTCGTCTTCCGCCAGTGGAAGTCGTCTCGCTCGCTGGCGAAGTCTGGGATTTCGCGCTCGATCAGGCCGAGCGCAAACGGCTCGAGGAGCCGGAAGACCAGGTGCATCGGCCAGCGCAGCGGGTGCCAGCCCTTGGCCTGGTGATAGTCGGTGAAGACGACCTTGCCTCCAGGCGGCACCGCAGCCAGCAGGGCGTCGACGACCTTGCTTTTGTGGTCGTCGGGGATCTCGTGAAGGAGAAAAAAGCAGCACACGGCGTCATAGGTGCCGCCGCCGGGCTTGGCCGCGTCGGCGAGGCGGACCCGCGCCTGCGGGAAGGCGGCGAGCTTGCGCCGGCAATGGGCGACCTGCAGCGGCGCAATGTCGATCACGTCGAGGCGGCCGGATGGACCCAGGGCGGCGGCAAGGTCCGAGGAATAGCGGCCGTAGACGCTCGCCGCCTGCAACACCCGCTGCCCCGGCTTCAGCTCGGCGCAGTTGACCCGGATCAGGCGATTGAGGTTGCCCCAGAGGATCGCGGTGACGACGAACGTGTTGTCGAGGAGCAGCAGGCTCGACGGTTTGAGGTATGCCCAGGTGTAGGTTTTGACGAGATAATCTGGCAGCTGAGGTCCATCTGCCTCGTGCGCCGAGGCGGAGCGGGTGTCGATACCGCCATCCATTCGCTGTCCCCACCGTTATGCAGGCGTCCCGATACACTTTTTTCGCCGGTGCGAAAAGCGTAAAGAACGCAGAGCCTTCCAGCCTTGGGCGGGCGGCTCGGGTTCGCCCGGGCTAAGATCTTGCATGCAAGATCCTCTCCTAAAGCGACCTCCGCCGCGCCCCGAGCGAACCCCGCCCCGGGCTGCCTCAAGCCTTCCGAATACGTATGACCGCAATGGATCATCGCCACTACATCCTCACCATCTCGTGCCCGGACGGCGTCGGCATCGTCGCCGCCGTCTCCGGCTTCCTCGCCGGCCAGGACGCCTTCATCACCGAGTCGACCCACTACGGCGATCCCATCACCGAGCGCTTCTTCATGCGCACCGTGTTCCGCACGGCCGCGGGCACCGCCTCCGCGCCTGCCTTCACCCATGCGTTCTCGCGCATCGCCGCGCGCTTCGACATGGTCTGGGGGCTGCACGACGCCGGCCGGAAGGCGCGGCTGATGATCATGGTCTCCAAGGCCGACCACTGCCTGAACGACCTGCTCTACCGCTACCGCACCGGCGATCTCTGCGCGGAGATCCCGGCGGTCGTCTCCAATCATCCGGACTTGGCGCCGCTGGCCGAGTGGCACGGCATTGCCTTCTATCACCTGCCGGTGACGGCCGAGACCCGCCGCGACCAGGAGGCGGCGGTGCTGCGCCTGGTCGACGAACTCGAGATCGACCTGGTGGTGCTCGCCCGCTACATGCAGATCCTGACCCCGGCAAGCTGCGAGCGGTTGCGCGGGCGCTGCATCAACATCCACCACTCGTTCCTGCCTGGGTTCAAGGGCCAGCGGCCGTACCACCAGGCCCATGCCAGGGGGGTGAAGCTGATCGGCGCCACCGCCCACTACATCACCGCCGATCTCGACGAGGGGCCGATCATCGAGCAGGCGGTCGAACGGGTCGATCACACCTACGGTCCCGATCAGCTCGCCATGGTCGGCCGCGACATCGAGAACGTAGTGCTGGCGCGCGCCGTCCGCTTCCATATCGAGCACCGGGTGCTGCTCAACGGGGCGAAGACGGTGGTGCTGAGGTGAGCAGCTTCCCGTGCAGCCTGCTTGCGTTCAGTCGCCGGTAAGCTAAAGCAATTCGTGCTCAAGTCGAACTATAAACACGGTCGTCATTGCGAGGAGGCGTAAGCCTCCGAAGCAATCCAGTGAACCGTGTACTGGATCGCCACGCCGCTACGCGGCTCGCGATGACGCAGTTTTGTTTCTGGCGGGGTCGCAATCCGCTCTAGAGTCCCAGAGAGCGGTTGGATGGCGATCAAATGGCTGAGTTTGTTGCTTTGGAAGCGAAGAACACGCTGAGCGCTTTTCTGGATCAGGTGGAGAAGGGGGGAGGTCACCATAACCCCCTGGCCGGCGGCGATGCCGGGTCAGATCGTGACGAAGATCGCCCTGACCTCGCCGATGTCGGCGGCCTCGCTCTTCTTCAGGATCTTGCGCAGATTGTCGTCCTCCTTGGAGCCGCGCAGGAACAGCCGCCGCAAGGCTGACGGCGGCTTCGGAGAGCCCGCATCGTCCAGGTCGACGTCGTTGCTGCCGTGCAGGGAGCGGATGAACAGTCGTCTGCGCCCGTCGAGGATCGTCGGGACCCGCTCGTCCACCTGCTCGTGCGCCCCGGGAAGCGACCAGTACGGGGTCCGCCACTCCCTCTCCGCGGCGTCGTACTCGCCGATGTAGGAAAGGCCCATGGCGTTCATCGGGAACTTCCAGGTGTAGAAGGCCGTGTAGGCCGCCGCGCCCTCGTCCCAGACGCCGCAGAACCCCCTGCTGAACGAAACGCAGAAGCTCTTGAACTGCGGCTTGATGTATTCGCCGAGGGCCTCGAAGAACGCCGGCGCCAGGACGTCGTCATCGTCGAGCCGGCAGCTCGCGACGACGAACGCGTCGCGGCAACACGCGCCCGCCAGGGAAAGAAGCGTCGGCTGAAGCGCCGATCGCCAATCAAAGTCGTCCTCGTAACCGACCTTGAGCACATGGAACCAGGGATACCTGGCCGCGGCCGCGTCGAGTTCGCCCAGCAGCCAGCCGGGCAGCCTGTCGGAGGCGGCGGCGACATGACGGATCGCAGGGTTGGCTTGGAACGCCGCGTCGATGTTCGGCAGCGTATGGCGGAAGAAGATCTGCGCCCTGGGCCGGAGGCGGCTTTCGTCTTCGACCACCGAGCGGATGTACTCCTCGGGCGCGACGCCTCTGCCGATCTGCCAACTCCTGGCGCTGACGTTCTTGTTGACCAGGCTGAACCGGGTCCAGATCAGGATCGGCGCGAAGCCGTCCCGCTGTTCGTCCGTCGCCATCTTCGTCAGCTCGAGGTGTAGAGGATCAGCGCGACGGCCAGCATCAATGCCGGGACCCAGACCAGCGGGCGGAGGCCGGGCCGTGCTTCCGTGGCAAGTGTTCCCCCTTGCGCTTGAGCTTGCGCCTGCGCGGCGGGCGCGGTCGCGCCGCCGCCACGCCTGGCCAAGGCCCGCTCGAAGCGGAGGGAAAACGTTTCGGCGAGCCGGCCGGCCGCGTCGCCTCTGGGTTGCGGTTCGCCCCGGGGCAGGGCGTTGCCCGCAAGCTCCAGCTGGTAGCGCAGCAGCGTCGCCTCTCCCGCAGCGATGAGGTCGATCCGGCCGGCGGCGGCAACCACATCGTCGGCCGGGTTCCGCAACTCGGCGGTGAACCTGAACCCTGCCGGCGGATCGACGTCGCCGAGCCGCAATGTGCCGGCGAACGGCGCCGCAGCCGGCGGAACCTGCGCGCTGATGGTGAATTCGACGTCGGAGACGCGCTCGACGCTCTCGCAGCCTGGAAGGCAGCGGCGCAGCACGTCAGGCTCGCTCAGCGCGACCCAGACAGCCTCGCGTGACGCTCCGAGCCTTCGTTCACCGGTCGGCTGCACGCAAGCGGCTCCTTGAGCCAGGACGATCAAGACCGCGCGAAGCCTAACGGCGCGGTGACGCCGGAACAAGATCCGGACGGTTGATATCCGACCTCCGGACTCCGATATCAGGAGTGGATGAACGTGGGAGGCAGGAGATGACCCCGAGACAGCATTCGGCTTCGACCTTCGGTTCGTCGGGCGATCCCCGCGACGAGCGGAACCGGCTGAGCCTCATGCGGCTCGCGGTGATGATCGCGACCACGGTGTTGCTGGCGTCGTTTGCTCCGCCTGGGCTGACGGTCGCGGCGATCAGTTCGCTGGCCTTCATCTCGGCGATGGTGATTGCGACGTTCGCGCTGTTCTACGGGGAGCGGGCGCAGGCCGAGCACTTCACCCGCTGGGATGAGGCCGCGGTCATGCTGGCGCTGAGCCTGGGCGCCGGACTGTTCGTCGATCCCGTCGCGGTCGAAGCGGCGATGGCCGAGGCGCAGCAGCCGTAGGCCCTGCCGTCCGGCGCCGCCGGCGCGCGCTCCGCGCGCCGGACGAAACCGACCGACACACCTGAGGAGCAATCAGCGCCGTCCGGTCCCGGGCGGTGCTTTCGGTTTGCGCGCCAGCTCCGGCGCCCACCCGGCGGCAGCGGCCGGCCGGCGAACGGCATCATGATCGACCCCATCGATCTAAAGTCACAACTTTATCCGAGTGAAGCGATCACCGCTTTGCTCCACATTCGTCATACCGAACACACACAAGGAGATGCAGAAATGCTCACCGTAGGCGACCGTTTCCCGTCCTTCGACCTCAACGCCGTGGTCTCGACCGATCCAAAAACGGCGTTCAGCCGCATCACCGACCAGTCCGAGCCCGGCAAGTGGAAGGTCGTGTTCTTCTGGCCCAAGGACTTCACCTTCGTGTGTCCGACCGAAATCGCCGCGTTCGGCAAGCTGAACGAGGACTTCAACGACCGCGACACGGTGGTCTATGGGGCCAGCACCGACAGCGAGTTCGTCCACCTTGCCTGGCGGCAGCACCACGCGGACCTGACCGACCTGCCGTTCGCCATGCTCGCCGACATCAAGCGGGAGCTGAGCGAGGCCCTGGGCATCCTCGACAAGCAGGAAGGGGTCTGCCTCCGGGCCACCTTCATCGTCGATCCGGACAACATCATCCGCTTCGTCTCGGTGAACGACCTCAACGTCGGGCGCAACACCCAGGAGGTGCTGCGGGTTCTCGACGCCCTGCAGACCGACGAGCTTTGCCCCTGCAACTGGCAGAAGGGCGAGGACGTTCTGCAGGCCGCTTAACAGCGGACCGGAGCCGGGGGCGCGGCTGGCGCGCCTCCGGACCGCATCGCGCCCGCGGCCGATTGAACAATTGGAGAATTGGGACCATGTCCATTGAAATGTTGAAGACCCGCCTGCCCGATTACGCGAAGGACCTGAAGCTGAACCTGTCCTCGCTGGCGGCGGAGCAGGGGCTCAGCGAGCAGCAGAAGGCCGGAACCTTCATTGCCTCGGCGCTGGCGACCGGCGAGCCGGAGGTGATCGGGGCGATCGTTGCCGAGTTTGCCCCGCGGCTGTCGCCCGAGGCGCTGCAGGCGGCGAAGGCGGCGGCGGCGATCATGGCCATGAACAACATCTATTACCGCTTCGTGCACCTGGTTTCATCGCCCGACTACAAGACCTTGCCGGCGCGGCTTCGGATGAACGTCATAGGCAAGCCGGGCGTGGAAAAGGTAGATTTCGAGCTGTGGTCGCTGGCCGTCTCGGCCGTGAACGGCTGCGGCATGTGCATCGACTCCCACGAGCGGGAGTTGCGCAAGGCCGGGCTCGGCGCCGAGCAGATCCAGGCGGCGGTGCGGATTGCCTCGGTGGTGCACGCGGTGGCGGCGACGCTCGCCGGCGAGCGCGCCGCGGCGGACAGCCAAGTCCTGGCGGCGTAGCCTGTCAGGCTGGGACAACGAGGGACGACGGACGTGAAGAACAATCGCAGCCTTGCCCTTTGGGTCATTATCGGGTTCGTCGTCCTCTTGTTGTTCACGCAGTTGCAACCGTCGGGGCCGCAAGGCGCGCAAACGCAACTCGCCTATTCCGACTTCATCGCCAGCGTCAACGACGGCCGGGTCTCCAGCGTGACCATCCGCGGCCAGGAGATCAGCGGCCGCTACGAGGAAGGCCAAGTGTTCCGGACGTTCGCGCCGGACGGCACCGACGTCGTCGCGACCCTTCGGGAGAAGGGTGTGCGCATCGTCGCTGAGCCGCCGCCGCAGCCGAGCATGCTGTGGTCGCTGTTCATCTCCGCCTTCCCGGCGCTGCTGCTCATCGGCGTGTGGATCTATTTCATGCGCCGGATGCAGGGCGGGCCCGGCGGGGTCCTCGGCTTCGGCAAAAGCCGGGCACGGTTGCTCACCCAGGACACCCGCAGGCTCACCTTTGCCGACGTCGCCGGCATCGACGAGGCGAAGCAGGAGCTGGAGGAACTGGTCGAGTATCTCAAGGCTCCGGACAAGTTCCGCAGGCTCGGCGGCCGCATTCCCCGTGGCTGCCTGTTGGTCGGCCCTCCCGGCACCGGTAAGACGCTTCTTGCCCGCGCCATCGCCGGCGAGGCCAACGTCCCGTTCTTCTCCATCTCGGGCTCCGACTTCGTCGAGATGTTCGTGGGCGTCGGCGCGTCGCGGGTTCGCGACATGTTCGAGCAGGCCAAGCGCAACGCGCCCTGCATCGTCTTCATCGACGAGATCGACGCGGTCGGGCGCAGGCGCGGCGCCGGCCTGGGCGGCGGCCATGACGAGCGCGAGCAGACGCTAAACCAGCTCCTGGTCGAGATGGACGGGTTCGAAGCGAACGAGGGCGTGATCATCATCGCCGCGACCAACCGCCCGGACGTTCTCGACCCGGCGCTGCTCCGCCCCGGCCGGTTCGACCGGCAGGTGGTGGTGCCGAACCCGGACGTGCTCGGCCGCGAGCAGATCCTGAAGGTGCACATGCGCAAGGTGCCGACCGGTCCCGACGTCGACGCCAGGATCATCGCCCGCGGCACCCCCGGCTTCTCCGGCGCCGACCTTGCCAACCTGGTCAACGAGGCGGCGCTGCTGGCCGCCCGCGCGGGCAAGCGGCTGGTCGGGATGGCCGATTTCGAAGCCGCCAAGGACAAGGTGATCATGGGCGCGGAGCGCCGGTCCATGGCCATGACCGAGCAGGACAAGCGGCTGACCGCCTACCACGAGGCCGGCCACGCTCTGGTGGGTCTGCTCGTCCCGGGCAACGACCCGCTGCACAAGGTGACCATCGTCCCGCGCGGCCGGGCGCTGGGGCTGACCGCGAACCTGCCGGAGCGCGACCGCTATACCTTCAAGCAGAGCGAGATCAAAGCGCGGCTGGCACTGATGTTCGGCGGCCGGGTGGCCGAGGACCTGATCTTCGGCAAGCAGGAGGTGACCACCGGCGCCACCAACGACATCCAGCAGGCGACCAACCTCGCCCGGCGGATGGTGACCGAATGGGGCATGAGCGAGAAGCTGGGCCGGCTGCGCTACAACGCCAACGAGGAGGAGGTGTTCCTGGGCCACTCGGTGACCCGCAGCCAGCACCTCTCGGAGGACACCGCCCGGCTGATCGACGAGGAGGTGCGCCAGATCATCGAGCATGCGGAAGCCGAGGCGCGCCGGGTTCTGGCTGAGAACATCGACGTCCTGCACCGGGTGGCGCAGGCGCTGCTCGAATACGAGACGCTGTCCGGCGAAGACATCCGCCGCATCCTTCGCGGCGAGGCGGTCGAGCGCGGCGGCGACGCCGATAACCGGGCGGAACCGCCGGCGCAGAAGGCCTCGGTACCCTCGGGCGGCCGCGACCAGAAGCCGGATCCCGGCCACCTCGGCGGCGCCGCGCCCCAGCCGCAGGGGTAGGGCGGCTCCCGTCCCCGGTCGGACGGGTCCGGGCGGCGACGTAGGGCGGGATCGCCGCAGGCGCATACCGCCAACTTCCGGCGGGTCCGGCTTCGCCTCGACCCGCCCGACGGCTTCAGTGGGCTGGGGGCGGCCCCGCAGCCCGCCGGGGCCTCAATCTTCCCCGACCACCTCGCCCGAGCCGCCGGCCTCCGTCGGAAAGTCCCTGAGCTTGCGCAGGCCGTCGCGGACCGGCAGGACGCGTTCGCCGTAGTTCAGGTGGACCGAGGGCCTGAAGTCCACGCTCGGCAGCACGGCCGGGTAGACGTCGACCAGGCCGAAGTCCGGTAGCTCGGTCATCACATGGCCGCCGCAGCGGCTGCAAAACCGGCGCGCGCTCATCCCGCCTTTCTCGAAGCGTGAGAGCATCTCGCCGCCCCGGGTGATCCTCACCTGATCGGCGGCAAAGAGGATGAAGGCGACCAGCGGCGCCCCGGAGTAATGGCGGCACGAGCCGCAGTGGCAGTACCCCATCTCCAGCGGCTCGCCGGTTGCCTCGATCTCGATCGCGCCGCAGAAACACCGTCCCTTGTGCATCTCCGCCATCTCCGGTGCGCTCCTTTCCGTTCCCCGTGCTGCGTTATGCCGCAAGAGCCGGCGGCTCTTCCGGTTCGGCGGCACTTTCCTCGGGCTGGGCCAGCTTGGCAGACAACGGCCTCCGCCGGAACTGCACCCCCGGCCGACCAGTGGCAAAGTGCCAACCGTGCCCGATTTACGGCAGGCGTAAATCGAACGTTGATTTTGGTTTCCCAGCAGGGGTAGCTTTGCCGCCAATCGCAATTGCCACTCACGAACCGTGGAGAAACCATGGCCACCAATACACTTTGCACTGCACAGGCAGTGCTGCTTGTTCTATTCGCCTTCTCAACCGCAGCAAATGCTGCTCCCCGCAACAAAAACCCGAACAGCCTGAGCCCGGTCGAGCGACTTGGCAAGGAGCTGTTCTTCGACAAGATCTCCGACCCCGGGCGCATGTCCTGCTCCACCTGCCACGAGCCGAAGGTGGGCTGGACGGTTCCTGTGCCGGGCATCAACCAGCGCGGCGCCGTCTTCCCCGGCAGCGTCCCGCAGCGGAGCGGCGGCCGCAAAGCGCCGACCGTCGCCTATGTGAGCTTCGCCCCGCCCCTCGCCGTCACCGCCACCACGCGGCGCGGCGGCAACTTCTGGGACGGACGCGCTACCGGCGAGAGGCTGGGCGACCCGACCGCCGACCAGGCTCTCGGTCCCTTCGTCAACCACGTTGAGCAGAACAACCCGGACAAACTGGAGGTCTGCCAGCACGTCGCGGCCGCGAAGTATGCCGGGCTCTTCGCCGAGGTCTGGCAGGGGCCCATCGACTGCAGCACGCCCGAGGCGGTGGAGCTCAGCTACGACAGGGTGGCGCTGTCCATCGCCGCCTTCGAGGGCTCGCCCGAGGTGAACGCGTTCACCTCCAAGTTCGACGCCGTGCTCAGGAACGAGGCGCAGTTGACGCCCCAGGAGGCTCGCGGTCTCGAGCTCTTCAACACCAGGGGACAGTGTTCCGGCTGTCACCGCTCGACGCCGGATGCGGTTGCGTTCCCTGGCACCCCGCCGCTGTTCACCACCTTCGGCTTCGCCAACATCGGCGCGCCGAAGAACCCGCAGAACCCGTTCTACGGAATGGACGACGTGCTCCTCGACGATGGCATGCCGATCAATCCGCTGGGCGATCGGTGGGTGGACCTCGGCCTCGGCGGCTTCCTCGCCACCCGGACCGACGGATTGGCAGCCTTCGCCGGCGTCAACCAGGGAAGGCACAAGTTCCCGACCGTACGCAACGTCGACAAGCGGCCGAACACCGTCTTCCCCAAGGCCTACGGGCACAACGGCTACTTCAAGAGCCTGAAGTCGATCGTCCACTTCTACAACACGAGGGACGTGAAGCCGCGCTGCCCGGATGAGTTCACGACGGAACGGGACGCCTTGAGCCAGGGTTGCTGGCCTGCTCCGGAGGTGTCGGCCAATCTCCTCGCCCCGAACGCCAATCCGGACGTTCCGGACATCGGCAATCTCGGCCTGAGCGACGAGGAGGAGGACGACATCGTCGCGTTCATGCGCACGCTCTCGGACGGCTACACCGCCCGCTGAAGCGATCCGCAGACATACTCACGTCGGACGAAGCATCGTCAACGCGAGCGGCGTAGCGATATAGGGCGGGATCGCGTCAGGCGTATCCCGCCCTTCCCGGCGCTCCGGGGCTTCTGCTCCAGCCGCCGCAACGCCTCGCCACTTCTTGCTTCCGGCGGATCAACCTGGAACGACAAGCCGCTCAGCGCCTGGCGACGACGAAGAGCCTGCGGAAGGAAAAGAGCGTCAGGCCTTCGTCGCGGCGGGGATAGGCGGCGCGCATGGCCTGCGCGTAGGCCGCCATGAAGTCGCGGCGCTCGTCCTCGCCGAGAACGCCCAGAACCGGCCGCAGCGCGCTGCCCAAGGTCCAGGCCGGCACCGGATCCTCGCCATCCAGCACATGCCAGTAGGTCGTCCCAGAGGTCGAGATGCGCCGTTCGCGGCAGCAGCATCTCCAGGTAGGTCTCGGCGGATGCGACCGGCGAGGTCCGCAGCAGCGATCCCAGCCGCTCCCGCCACCGCTCCCGACGCGTTAGCTCGAAGATTGCCTGGTGCGACGGCTCGGCGAAGTTGTTGGGCATCTGCACCGCCAGCACGCCGCCGTCGGCCAGCATGGCGAGGAGACGGGGAAAGAGCGCCGCATGATCGTCGAGCCAGTGCAGGGCGGCATTGGAAAAAATGAGATCCGGCTGTGCGTCCGGCGCCCAGTCGGCGAGGTCCGCCTGGAGCCAGCGGATCTCGCCGCCGTCCCCGCGCGCCGCCGCCAGCATGTCCGCCGAGGCGTCGATGCCGGTTACGCGGGCCTGCGGCCAGCGCTGGGCCAGCAGGCGGGTGACCCCGCCGGGGCCGCAGCCGAGGTCGACGACGTGCTCGGGTTCAACGTCCGGGATGCGGCCGATCAGGTCCAGCGCCGGCCGCAGCCGTTGGTCCGCAAACAGGGCGTAGGCGGCAACGTCCCAGAGCGGCCGGTTGCGTCCCGACCGTTGCCCGCCGTCGCCGGACCCCGGCTCAGTGGCCGCCCTGTTCGTCGTAGACCTGCTTGATCTGAAGGAAATTGAACAACACGGACGCGGCGAACAACCCCAGGCCGCAGTAGTACATGACCGGCTCCTGGGCCTGCGAAGCCAGATACAGGGCGAACAGGCCGATGACGGCGACCATGAAGCCGACGACCCACCGTCCGACGTGATGCATTGTCCTCGTCCTTATCCCCGTTTTTTCTTTGCCCGCTCCGCGCCTTGCTGTCCTCGCCGCACCGCGCCGCGGGAATAGATTTCCCATTCCGTGCGCCGGCGCAAGCGCTTTCGCCGCGGTGCGCCATGGCTCAGGCGGCGGCCGCTCCCTCCGGACCGCGGCCCGGCGCCGGCAGGTCGATGCGAAAGACGCTGCCCGCCGGGCCGGTGGCGGCAAGGGTGAGGTCGCCGCCGTGGGCGCGGACGATCTCCCGGGCGATGGCGAGGCCAAGGCCGCTGCCGCCATCGCGCCCCGCCGTCGCGAACGGCTTGAACAGCTCGGCCTGCATGACAGCCGCAATGCCGGGCCCGTCGTCGCCGACGTCGATGAGCAGGCGTTCGCCGCTGCGGCTCGCTTCGACCTGGATGGCGTGCGCGCCGGCCTGGGCGGCGTTGTGAGCGAGGTTCGCCAGCACCCGGAGGAACTGGCTTCTGTCGGCCTCGATCATCACGTCGCCGCCGCGGCAGCGGACCGGCAGCGGCTCGCCGGCGGCGTCCACCACCTCGGCCGCCACCTCCGCCACCGCTTCGCCGAGCGCGAACGAGGACAGGCGCAGGGTCGACTTGACGTCGCGGACGAAGTCGAGGGTCTGGGTGCACAGCGCGATCGCCCGGTCGATGGCCTGGTAGAGCTTTGGCGTCACCCGCTGCACCTCGGGATCGGCGATGCCCGAAAGCCGGTCGGAGGCAAGCGCCGCGGTGGACAGCGCGTTGCGGAGGTCATGGTTGATCCTGGCGACCGCGCCGCCAAGCGCCGCAAGCTGGCTCTTCTCCCGCAGCGCGGTGCGGATCTGGGTCTGCATCACCGCGAGCTCGCGCTGGGCCAGGCCGATCTCGTCGCCGCGCCGGCCGGGCCGCAGGACGCCTGCCTCGTCCTCCGGGTTCTGGCGGAAGCGGGTCATCGCCTCGGTGAGCTGGACGACCGGGCGGACCATCAGCCACTGCAGGGCGAAAAAGACGAGCCCGGCGGTGATGAGCGAGATGATGATGGAGAGCGTCAGGATGCGGATGGAGAAGGCGCGGAGTTGCGCGCGCAGCGGGCCCTCGTCGATGACGATCGCAATCGTGCCCAGTGGCTCCGCCGGTGAGCGCCCTATGATCTTCAGCACCCGGTTCTGTGTCTGCACCAGCGTCGAGAAGGCATTGGCAATCATGCCGGCCGCGGTCTCCTCGCGGAGATCGACGCTCGCCTCGACCGGCGGCGGCGCGCCTTCGCCCAGCATCAGCATCTTCCGGTCGGGTTCGCTGAGGGCGATGGCATAGGCGCCGGCATGCTTGAGCAGCGTCGTCTCCAGCGCCTTGGAGACCATGTTGTCGGGCGTCGCCTCCAGCGCCAGCATGGCGAGGTGGGCCTTGGCGAGCCGGTCGTCGAGGTCGTCGCGGCGGAAGCGGGCGATGGAGGGCACGTAGATCAGCACCTCCGCCAGCATCACGAACAGGACCGTGAGCAGCAGCAGCCGCGCCGACAGGCCGGTGACGAGAGAGGGGCGGGGGGTCGGCGCCATGTCCATGCGCCGCAGTATGCCACGGCGGCAGGCGGTGGATACCGGTGCAGGGCGCGGGAGCGCTCGGCTCAGGCGCCGTCGGCGAGGGCGGGCTTGCGGCGCAGGCGCTTGTAAGCCACCGGCATGAGCGAAAGGACGGCGAGGCCCGCGATCGGGGCGAGAATCTCCGGGGCGAAGATCAGCCCGAGGTCGGGCTTGCGGCCGGCGTCGAGGACCGCGCCGAGGCCGTTTCCGACCAGGGTGTAGACGAGGCTCCCCGGGATGATGCCGAAGAAGGTGCCAAGCACGAAGGTCCGCAAGGGAACGCCCAGGAACGCCGGCACCAGGTTGACCAGCCAGAACGGAAAGATCGGCACCAGGCGAAGGAACAGCAGATAGCTCAAGGCGTTCTCGCCGAAGCCCGCCTCCATCTTGCGGATCGCCCCGCCCGCCTTGGCGTGCAGCAGGTCGCGGAAGGCATAGCGGGCGGCGAGGAAGATGGCCGCGGCGCCGGTGGTCGCGGCAACGACGACGTAGGTGGCGGCGGCGAGGGTGCCGAACAGGAAGCCTCCGGCAACCGTCATCCAGATGGCGCCGGGCAGCGACAGGGCGACGACGAGGGCATATGCGGCGATGAAGACGACGGCCGCCAAAACCTCGTTGCCGGCGCGCCAGGCAAGGAGCGCCTCGCGATGGGTCTTCAGCGCTTCGAGGCTGAGAAAGCGGTCGAGGTCGAAGGCGAAGGCGGCGGCGAAGCCTGCGGCGATCACCGCGATGGGGGCAAGCCTCCAGGGGGAGAAGCGCGCGGCCGCGGGGGCACCGGCGTCGCCGCCGGTTGCCTGAGCGTCCCCGTCGTGCCTTGGCATCATACCGATGCTTTCGATTGCGGCGGCCGTGTGTCGCCGGCTAATACATCGGCCTGAAGCCTCGGGTGTTCCAGCGCCCGCTGCTCACGACTGCTCACGGCCGCGTGATGGGGGCTTCGTGGCGTCGAAGGTGCCCGGTTGCGGCTGTCCCGGTAGCCTGCGGCGACCGCCCGGCGTTGACTTGCCGCGGATGAACCCTTAAAGACAGGCGCTGCCATCGGCCCCGGAGCAGGCTTTTGAAACGGACTTTCCAACCCAGCAAGATCATCCGCAAGCGGCGCCACGGCTTCCGCAAGCGCTCTGCAACCGTCGGCGGCCGACGTGTTCTGGCCAACCGGCGCAGGCGGGGGCGCAAGCGCCTGTCGGCCTGATCCCCGTCCTTGTGACATCCGATCTCTCTCGGCTGAAGCGGCGCGCGGATTTCGTGCGTGCGGCCCGCGCCGGGCGGAAGTGGGTTGCTCCCGGACTGATCGTGCAGATGCTGCGGCGCGGCGAGGCGGAGGCGCCAGTCGTGCCGACGGACGTGGTGCGGGTGGGGTTCACAACGAGCCGCAAGGTCGGCAAGGCGGTTGCCCGCAACCGGGCGAGACGGCGGCTGCGCGAGGTGGCGCGGCAGGTGCTGCCGGAGCAGGCAGTGGCGGGATGCGATTACGTGATCATTGGGCGGGCCGAGACCTTGACGCGACCCTTCAGCGCGCTTCTGGAAGACTTGGCGACGGCGGTGCGCCGGCTGCAGGCGGATCCATCGGCTTCGTCCTTCGGCGCGGCACGGGGCACGCGCCGAGGCCGGCGGCGCCCCGGTTCGCCGGCGTCGTCACCGTCATGAGCCCGGCCGGCTGGGCGCTCTCGGCGCTGATCCTCACTTACCGCGGCCTCGTTTCGCCGATCCTGCCCGGCAGTTGCCGCTTTCAGCCGACCTGCTCGGCGTACGCGCTGGACGCTGTCCGCCGGTTCGGCGCCATCCGCGGCGGGGCGATCGCCGCCCGCAGGCTGGGGCGATGCCACCCCTGGGGCGGCTTCGGCTACGACCCCGTTCCCGACAACGCCGGCGAAGACGGGCGGCGCCGCGACCGGCTCTCCGCCTGAGCCGCATGCGCATCTCAAGAAGGGGTCGATAATGGAGAACAAGAACCTGATCCTGGCCATCGCGCTCTCGGTGGTCATTCTGATCGGGTTCCAGTTGCTCGCGGAACGGCTGCTGCCGAAACCGGCACCGCAGCCGGCGCCCACGAGCGAGGGCGTGGCGCCCGCGCCCGGCGCCGCGGCGCCGCCTTCGGCACAGCCGGGGGCCGTGGCTCCGCAGGTGACGCAGCCCGGCGCGCCCGCCGCGCCGACGACGGCAGGCGACTTGGCGGTTCGCACTCGCACCGAGGTGCTGGCCGCGACCCCGCGCATCCCGATCAACACCCCCGAGCTGCATGGCTCGATCGCCCTGGTCGGCGGCCGGATCGACGACCTCACGCTGGTCAGGTTCCGCGAGACCATCGACCCCAACAGCCCGGAGATCGTGCTGTTCTCGCCGCCCGGCGCGGCGGAGCCGTATTTCGCCGAACTCGGCTGGGTCGGCGCTCCGCCCGACGTCCCCTTGCCCGGGCCGAATACGCGCTGGGAGGCGGACGGATCCGAGCTCGTCGCCAACCGGCCGCTGACGCTCACCTGGGACAACGGCGCCGGCCTCGTCT
The DNA here is from genome assembly GCA_034382075.1 of Rhodospirillales bacterium. Classification (GTDB taxonomy): domain Bacteria; phylum Pseudomonadota; class Alphaproteobacteria; order Rhodospirillales; family Defluviicoccaceae; genus JAEULH01. Next base: position 25,164 of record JAXMOZ010000002.1, on the reverse strand, counting down.
TCAAGCGGATCTACAGCGTCGACGAGCACTTCATGTTCACGATCACCCAGGAGGTCGAGAACACGGGGGCCCAGGCGGTCGGCATCAACCCATACAGCGCGGTTGCCCGCTGGGGCTCGCCGGAGGCCAGCCAGTTCTTCATCCTCCACGAGGGGCCGATCGGCGTGCTCGACGGCACGCTGAAGGAGCTGAGCTACGAGGACCTGCGCGAGCAAGGGGTGATCAGCTACCAGACCACCGGCGGCTGGTTGGGTTTCACAGACAAATACTGGCTGGGCGCGGTGATCCCGACGCAGACGGACCGGGTCGACGCCCGCTTCGTTCACTCGCGCGCCGGCGAGCTGGACAAGTACCAGGCCGACTACGTGGGCGGCGGCCAGGTCGTTCCCCCCGGCGGCAGCATCAGCCAGCGGACGATGCTGTTCGCCGGCGCCAAGGAGGTGCGGCTGCTCGACCGCTATGCCGCGGAGTACGGCATCAAGCGCTTCGACCTCGCCATCGACTTCGGCTGGTTCTACTTCCTGACCAAGCCGTTCTTCCTGTTCCTCATCTACCTCAAGGGCCTGGTCGGCAACCTCGGCGTTGCCATCCTGATCCTCACCGTCTGCATCAAGCTCGCGATGTTCCCGCTGGCGAACAAGTCGTATCGGGCGATGAGCCAGATGCGCAAGCTGGCGCCGGAAATGACCAAGCTCCGTGAGCGCTTCGCCGAGGACAAGGCGAGGCTGAACCAGGAGATGATGGCGCTTTACAAGCGCGAGAAGGTCAACCCGGCGTCCGGCTGTTTGCCGATGATCGTTCAGATCCCGGTGTTCTTCGCCCTCTACAAGGTGCTTTTCGTCACCATCGAGATGCGCCACGCGCCGTTCTTCGGCTGGATCCAGGACCTTTCCGCCCGCGACCCGACCACGATCTGGAACCTGTTCGGGCTGATCCCGTGGAACCCGGAAGCCATCCTCCCGGCGGCCCTGCACATTGGCGCCTGGCCCCTGATCATGGGCGTGACGATGTATCTGCAGCAGAAGCTGAACCCGCAGCCGCCCGATCCGGTGCAGGCGAAGATCTTCATGTTCCTGCCGGTGATCTTCACCTTCATGCTGGCTCAGTTCCCGGCCGGGCTCGTGATCTATTGGACCTGGAACAACATCCTCTCGGTCATCCAGCAGTGGGTGATCATGCGCCGCGAGGGGGTGAAGATCTGACCCCTGCGGACGCGGAGGCGGATCCCGCCGGCGCTGCGGAGGCCTCGGCGCTGGAGCGCGGCCGGGTCCTGTTCGCGGGGCCCTGCGACTTCGTCATCTCGGCGGCCAAGATCGAGCAGCTGCCGCAAGCGGCGCTGCCCGAGGTCGCCTTCGCCGGCCGCTCCAACGTCGGTAAGTCCAGCCTGATCAACGCGCTGACCGGCCGCAGCACCCTGGCCAAGACCTCCAACACGCCGGGCCGGACCCAGCAGATCAATTTCTTCACGCTGGCGGCGGCGTTGATGCTGGTCGATCTCCCCGGCTACGGCTACGCCGCCGCGCCCAAGGCCAAGGTCGCCGCCTGGAGCCGTCTGGTCGAACTCTACCTCGCCGGCCGCCCGGCGCTGCGGCGTACCCTGCTGCTGATCGACGCCCGCCATGGGATCAAGGACGTCGACCGCGGGATCATGGCGATCCTCGATGGCGCCGCCGTCTCCTACCAGCTGGTTCTGACCAAGGCCGACAAGATCACCCCGAGCGAGCTCGCCGACCGGACCGCCGCGGTCGCGGACGAGGTCCGCGGCCATCCCGCCGCCCATCCCGCGATCATCCCCACCAGCGCCCGCACCCAGCTGGGCATCGCCGAGCTCCGCGCCGGCCTCGCCGCCCTCGCCGACTGGTCCGCGGACCAGCCGGCTTAAAGCGGCCGCCAGTTCACGGCGGTAGCACAACCCCTAAACCCGCTGTTAGTAGTACCCCACATTGGTTATATCATGTGTATTTCGTGGTGTGTGGTCAGTGCGTTTCAAGGTGTGCGCCTTCAAAAACCGTCCTTCACTTGCGGGCTAAACCACGGGACGCGCGGGGCGTGTCGTTACCACAGGTTAGCCACAGCTTTTGAGCCAAGCGCTATTTTCATACTCTTATGAGCCCGCTTCACCCGGTCGCCGCCGCGTTAGGAGAGGGCGAAGCCGGGCCGGAGGATGGGGATGCAGCGGTGGGCGGTCCGCATCACGACCATAGCGCTGCTGGCGGCCATGCCGGCACTGCCGAGGCCGGCGTCGGCCGAGGACTGGATCTATACGGTGCGCCCCGGGGACAACCTGTGGGACTTCGCCCAGCAGCACTGCGCCGATAGCGCCTGCTGGCGCCGGCTGCAGGAGATGAACAACGTCGCCGACCCATGGCGGATGCCTCCCGGGCTCCGACTGAGGGTCCCGGTCGAGTTGCTGAAGGCCGAGCCGGCGCCGGCGCGGGTGGTGGGCTTCAGCGGTGAAGGCACGATCGCGCCCGCCGGAACCGCCGCGGGAACTGCCGCCGAGCGGCCGGTGAGCGAGGGGACTCTTCTCCATGCGGGCGACACCTTGACCCTGTCCACCTCTGGAAGCGCGACCCTCGAGTTCGCCGACGGCTCGCAACTGCTTGCCGGACCGAGCTCCGTGCTGCGAATGGACACGGTAGGCGCCTACGGCGGCGGGCAGGCGATGGTGGACACGCGCCTCCATCTCGAGCAGGGCCGATCCGACGCGGACGTGAAGAGCCGCCCCAACCCTTCGCGCTTCGCCATCGAGGCGCCGGCCGCGGTGTCTGCGGTCCGCGGAACGAGCCTCCGCGTCGCCGTCGCCAACCACGGCGAGACCGCGCGCACCGAGGTGCTGTCGGGAACGGTGGAGGTGAGCGCCGCCGGCGGCACGGTTCAGGTCGATGAAGGCTTCGGCGTCGTCACCCTCAAGGGCGCCCAGCCCGGCGCGCCCCGCGTTCTCCTCCCGGCTCCGCGTCTTGCGCCGTTGCCCCCCGCGTTCGACCGCCTCCCGTTTCACGTTCGGGTCGAACCGGTCGCCAGCGCCTTTGCCTACCGGATGGAGGTCTCGTCGGTCGAAGCTTTCGACGAGTTGCTGTCCGACATCGTCTCCGAGGACGTCACGCTTCGCGGGCCGGACCTGCGCGATGGGCAGTACTGGGTGCGGGTGCGGGCCATCGACGACCATGGCCTGGAGGGTCACGACACCGCCGCGCGCATCGAGATCGACGCCCGGCCGGAGCCTCCCCTGCTCATGGAGCCGATCAAGGAGGGCAAGGTTCGCGAAGAGGCTCCGACGTTCCGCTGGACGGCTCCGGAGACGGCCAAGGCATACCACTTCCAGCTGGCGAAGACCGAGGCCCTGGCGGCGCCCGTGGTCCAACGCGACGCCCACGAAGGCGTGTCGCTGAAACTCGACCAGCCGTTGTCGCCGGGCCTCTACAGTTGGCGGGTGGCGACGGTCGATGCCGCAGGAGAGGTGGGGCCCTACAGCGACTTCCAGAGCTTCGAGTACAGGCCGGCGCCGAAGGGACCGACACCCGGACCGGCCGAGAGCGACGAGAAGAGCCTCGTGTTCCGCTGGCGGGCGGGCGAGCCGGGCCAGACGTACCAGATCCAGTTCGCCCGGGACCGGGCGTTCGAGACGATCGTCCTCGACCAGAAAAGCAGCGTTCCGGAAGTGACGGTTCCGCGGCCGGAACCCGGCCACTACGTCCTGCGGGTGCGAACCATCGACGCCGACGGCTACGAGGGGCCCTTCGGTGCGGCCCAGGCGGTCGATGTCGAAGAGAAGTATTGGGGGCTCGTCATCCGCGTCTTCAAGCGCCTGCGGGACCTGTAGATGCGCGCCGCGGCCCGGCGCGCGCTGGCGCGATCGGCCAGCACGATCCGGCAGCGCCTGACCGTGAGGCAGAACCGGCCGGGCGGCCGCTTGAGGCGCGCCGTCCTGGCCGTCACCGTCGCGCTGGTTGCGGCTTGGGCCGGCTACGTCAACTGTTTCGAGCGGATCGACCTGCTCGTCTACGACGGGACGCTCGCCCGCCAGGGCCGGCCCGCCTCGGGCGAGGTGGTGATCGTCACCATCGACGAGCGAAGTCTCAACGCCCTTGGGCCGTGGGCATGGCCCCGCGCGGTCCACGCCCAGCTCATCCGCCGCCTCGACGAGGCGGGCGCCCGGGCCATCGCCTTCGATGTGGTGTTCGCGGGTCCGGACGCTCGCGACCCCGCGGGCGATACGCTGCTCGCCGGGGCGATGCGCGAGCACGCCGGCGTGGTCCTGCCCATTCTCCACGAGCGGCTGCCGCCGAACGGGCAGCTGGTCGAGGTGCTCCCGGCGCCGCCGCTGGCGGAGGCGGCGGCTACGCTGGCGCATGTCGAGGTCGAGGAAGACATCGACGGCGCGGTCCGGCGGAGCTTCCTCAAGGGAGGCGTGGCGACTCCGCATTGGCCTGCGCTGGCCCTGGCCGCGGTCCAACTGGTGAGACCGGACGTCCTCGACGGCCTGCCGCTGGTGCGCCGCGGCGAGAAGGACCGGCAGGTGCTGCCCATGGCCTGGGTCCGCGACGACATGATGCTCATTCCCTACGCCCGGCCGACCGGGCGCTTTCCCCGGGTCTCGTACATCGACGTGCTGAACGGCAGCTTCCCGCAAGGGGTCTTCAAGGACCGCATCGTCCTGGTGGGCGCGACCGCGACCGCGCTGGGCGACATGTTGATGGTCCCGTTCGGCCGGCAGCACCGGATGATGAGCGGGGTCGAGCTGCAGGCGAACATTGCCGACGCCCTGCTGCAGGGCATCGTTTTGCGTCCCGCCGCCGACGCCTGGAGCGCCGCCTTCGCCGCCGCCGCGGCCATTCTGCATGCGCTCCTTTACGAGCTGACGGGGGCTCTGTGGCTGGCTTTTGCCGGTGCGGCGGGGCTCGTCGTCGTCGCCGCGCTATGGGCGATGGCCGCGTTCGGGCTGTGGCTGCCGCCGTCCGCCGCCTGCGCCGGCCTGATCCTTGGCCTGGCGGTGCAGGCCTTCCTCCGCCTCAAGTCGGCCCGGACCGCCCTGCTCTGGCAGAGCCAACGGGCGGCTGCCGGGCTGAAGTCGATCGCCGACGGCGTCATCGCCACCGACGCCCGCGGAACCATCGTGTTCATGAACCCCGCGGCCGAGCAGATGACCGGGTTCCTGTTCAGCGAGGCGGGCGGCCGCCCACTCCGCTCGATCCTGCACCTTCAGGACGCTCTGGCCGGGAAGGCGGTCGACGTCGACCTCGTGATCAGGAACGGGGTTGCCGCCGAGAATAGCACCGTCGCAGCAGTGCTGAGGTCCAGAGGCGGCGATTACCGCTCGGTCAGGGGGACCGTCGCCAGCATCGGCGGCGGCGACGGATCCGGCGGGCTCGTCCTGGCGCTGAATGACGTCACCGATGTGCACAACCTGGCGCGCTCGATCCAGTACCAGGCCACCCACGACCCGTTGACCTCGCTGCCGAACCGCAAGCTGTTCGAGCAGGCGGTCGAGCACGCGCTCGCCGCTCCCAAGGCCGAGGGCAAGTACGCCACCGTCATGCTCGTGGAGTTCGTTTACCTTGCCGCCATCGGCGAGGCGCTTGGGCAGCAAGCCGCCAACGCCGTTCTGCGGATGGCGGCCGCCCGCCTTGCCGGCTCCGTCCGCAAGCCGGGCATGGCCGCGCGCATCGGCGAGCATTCCTTCGCGCTGCTCTTCCTGGAACTCGTGCACGGCGAGTCCGCGACCTTCCTTGCGCAAAGGATCAGGAGGACGCTTGCGGAGCCGTTCGACATCGCCGGCTTCGAGCAATCCGTCAGCGCCAGCATCGGCACGGCGACCTATCCCCGCCACGCCGGCGATGCCCGCTCGCTTCTCATCGCCGCTGAGCAGGCTCTTGCCGCAGCGAAGCTGCAGGGCGCAGACCGCATCCAGCACGCAACGGAAGCGCCGCGGCCCGTCGCCTCCCGGCGAGACGGCATCCGGCAAACGCTGCGCCAAGCGATCGATCGCGACGAGATCGAGCTGCACTTCCAGCCTCAGGTGAACTTCGCCGGCAGCGTGACCGGGGTCGAGGCGCTGCTTCGCTGGTGGGGTCCGGATGGCCGGCTCAATCCGCCCGAGGAGGTGGTTGCGGTGGCCAACGAACTCGGCCTGAGCGACGAGCTGAGCGCCTGGGTGCTCAGGACAGCCTGCCGCGAGGCCGCCTCGGCGGCGACGGCCGCCGGCATCGGTCCCCTGCGGCTCTCGGTCAACCTCACCGCCGACCAGTTTCTCGACCCCCAGCTTCCTGGATTGATCCGCAGTGTCCTGGCCGGTCCGCGGGCGGGGGCGGTGTCCCTGGTTCTGGAAATCACCGAAGAGACGCTCATTGCGGACATCGCCGTTGCCAAACATATCATCCAGCAGATCCGCGAGATCGGCGTGGATGTTTTCATCGATGACTTCGGTGTCGGCTATGCCTCACTCGTGTATCTGAAGAAACTGCCCCTGGCGGGCCTCAAAATCGACAGATCCTACGTACATGATGCGCTATTGGAAGCGAACGGCGCGGCGATCGTCCGCGCCATCATCGCGCTGGCGCACAGCATGCGGATCAAGGTCGTCGCCGAGGGTGTGGAGAGCGGGGAGCAACTCGACTTCCTCCGCGGCGAAACCTGCGACGAGGTGCAGGGTTACCTGATCAGCCGGCCGCTTCCGACGCAGCGCCTGGTGACCTGGCTGCAAGCACGAACTGGAGCAACCAGAAGCAGCCTGACCGGATGACGATGAACGATCATCTACTTCTGCTACTTGAGGAATATCGTGGGGCCTCCGAAAGCTTTGGTTATCTCGTCAGAACCCCTTGCCAGGAAAGTCTTGGACAGCCTGCTCAAAGGCTACGGCTACTGGGCACGGCCGGCCTCCAACGAGCTCGAGGCGCTGGACGCCCTCGAAGAGACGAGCTTCGATCTGATGATCCTGGACACCGACACCCTGGGCCTCGACTGGTCGAACCTGGTCAAGCTCGTGAGGGTGTCGACGCTGGGATTGACGCCTTTGCCGGTCATCGCGCTGACCAGCGGCGGCGGTGGTGTGGCGAGCGAGCTCGATCAGCTTGGCGTCGAGGCGGTGCTGACCAAGCCGCTGTCACCCGAGGTGCTGCTTCAGGCCCTCACCAGCCTGTCGAGCGGCAGGGCGTCGTCCCAGGGCAGCTAGCCGGACGGCCCGTGCCCGCTTCCGCGCCCGGCCGCGATTAAGGCTGGAACTCGCCGCCCTGCTGCGCTAAGGGGCGGTGCATGAACGAAAAACCGCCGCAAGACCAGCTTCTCGCCCGCGCCCGGACGCTCTCCGAGGCGCTGCCGTTCATGCGCCGGCACTCGGGCGCCACCTTCGTCATCAAGTATGGCGGCCATGCCATGGGCGATGCGGCCCTGGCCCAGCTTTTTGCCCGCGACATCGTCCTGCTCCGCCAGGTCGGGATCAACCCGGTGGTGGTCCACGGCGGCGGCCCGCAGATCGGGCGGATGCTGGAGCGGCTGAAGATCAAGAGCGAGTTCGTCGACGGCCTCAGGGTCACCGACAAGGAGACGGTCGACGTGGTCGAGATGGTCCTGGCCGGATCGATCAACAAAGAGATCGTCTCGGCGATCAACGCCGCAGGCGGCTTCGCGGTGGGTCTGTCGGGGAAGGACGGCAACCTGATCCGGGCGCAGCGGCTGCGCCGGAGCAAGCGCGACCCCGGCTCCAACATCGAGCGGATCCTCGACCTGGGCCTGGTCGGCGAACCGACCGAGATCGACCCGCACGTCATCGACTTCTACGACCGCTCCGACATCACCCCGGTGATCGCGCCCATCGGCATCGGCGCCGCCGGCGAGACCCTCAACGTCAACGCCGACACCGCCGCCGGCGCCATTGCCGCGGCGGTGAACGCGCGCAGGCTGCTGATGCTGACCGACGTCGCCGGCGTGATCGGCAAGGACGGCGAGCTCATCGCCCAGATGACGGCGTCGCAGGCCCGGCGGCTGATCGAGACCGGCACCATCAAGGGCGGCATGATCCCCAAGATCGAAACCTGCCTCGACGCGGTGGACAAGGGCGTCGAAGGCGCGGTGATCATGGACGGCCGGGTTCCCCACGCGCTGCTGCTCGAGCTGTTCACCGAGCACGGCGCCGGCACGCTGGTGCTGCCCGATTAGGCATCTTGTAATTAGGTTGGGGAGCTGTCGTCATTGCAAGGAGGCGGTAGCCGACGAAGCAATCCAGTGAAAGGTTTTCTGGATCGCCACGCCGCTTTCGCGGCTCGCGATGACGAAGTTTTGCTTCTCGCGGATCAACCGTACAACAATCCGCTTTGAGCAGCTTGCGAGAAAGAAGCCGGGCGCGCTACTCCGCCGCCCGGGGCACCGGAACGGGCTCGGCGGTGAGCGCCGCTTCGCGCTGCGCCCGTTCGTCGCGGCCGGCGGCCAGGGCGTAGACCACCGGGATCACGAACAGGGTGAAAAAGGTGCCGACGGTGAGCCCGCCCACGATCACCCAGCCGATGTCCTGGCGGCTCTCAGCGCCGGCGCCGGCGCCGGCGGCGATCGCCAGCGGCACTGCACCGAAGACGGTGGCCCCGGTGGTCATCAGGATCGGCCGCAACCGCAACACCGAGGCGTCGATCACCGCCTCGCGCACCGGCCGCCCCTCCGCGCGCATCTGGTTGGCGAACTCGACGATGAGGATGCCGTGCTTGGTGATCAGGCCGATGAGGGTGACGAGCCCGACCTGGCTGTAGATGTTCAACGTGCCGCCGCTGATCCACAGCCCGGCGAGGCCGCCGGCGATCGACAGCGGCACCGTCAGCATGATGATCAACGGATCGCGGAAGCTCTCGAACTGGGCGGCGAGCACCAGGTAGATGAAGGCGAGGGCCAGCGCGAAGGTGATGTAGATGTCGGCGCTGGCCTCCTTGAACTCCCGTGACTGGCCCGAATAGTCGAGGCGCGCCGTGCCGGGCAAAACCTGCGCCGCCGCCGCCTCGAGGATGGCGATGCCGTCTCCCTGGCTGTAGCCGGGGGCGAGGTTGGCGGTGATCGTCGCGGCGCGCATCTGGTTGAAGTGGTTGAGCTCCTTGGGCGCCACCGTCTCCTCGATCTGCACCAGGTTGGACAGCGGCACCATCGCCCCTTCGGCGGCGCGGACGTAGATTCGGTTCAGCGCGTCGGGGGTCATCCGGTCCTCGTCGCGGATCTGCACGATCACGTCGTACTGCTCGCCCTCGCGCTTGAAGCGGGTCACCTGCCGGCCGGCGAGCAGCGTCTCGACGCTGCGGCCCAGGGTTTCGACGGCGATGCCGAGGTTCGCCGCCTTCTCCCGGTCCAGGTTGACCCGGATCTGCGGGGTGTTGAGCTTGAGGTCGGTCTCCATGTTGATCAGGGCGGGAGACTCGGCCGCCTTTGCCATCAACTCGTCGACAATGGTTTCGAGCTCGCGGTAGGGCCTGGAGGTCTTGACCACGATCTCGACCGGCTTGTTGCGCACGCTCTGGCCGAGCGGCGGCGGGTTCACCGGGAAGGCCATGACGCCCGGCACCCTTGCCATCTTCGGCGAGAGGGTCGAGGCGATCTCCTTCTGGGTGCGCTCGCGCTCGTCCCAGGGGGTCATCTTGATGAAGGAGATGCCCTGGTTCACCACCGGGGTGCCGACGACGACGAAGTAGCGATCGACGTCCGGCTCTGCCTTGTAAATCGCCTCCAGCCGCTTGGCGTAGGCGTCGATGGCGTCGATGGTCGCTCCGTCCGGGGCGACGAAGATGCCGACCACCGTGCCCTGGTCCTCGAAGGGCGCCAGCTCCGACTTGAGGTTGGCGTAGAGGACGAAAATCGAGGCGACCACCCCGGCGCCGATCAGCGCCACCACCGGCCAGGCGGAGAGAGCGCGGGCGAGCAGCCGCCGGTAGCCATCGGTCATGGCGTTCAGCCCGCGCTCGATGGTGCGGTAGGCGACGCCGTGCTGGCCCTGGTGGCGGATGAGCTTGGCGCACATCATCGGCGACAGGGTGAGCGCGACGAAGCCGGAGACGACGACGGCGCCGGCCAGCGTCCAGGCGAACTCGGTGAACAGCCTGCCGGTCTTGCCGGTCATGAAGCCGATGGGGAGGTAGACGGCGGCCAGGGTCAGGGTCATGGCGACGACGGCGAAGCCGATCTCGCGGCTGCCTTGCAAGGCGGCCGCGACCGGCGCCATGCCGTCTTCGACGTGGCGATAGATGTTCTCCAGCATGACGATGGCGTCGTCGACGACCAGGCCGATGGCCAGCACGATGGCGAGCAGCGTCAGCGTGTTGATGGAGAAGCCCAGCACGTACATCAGCGCGAAGGCGCCGATGAGCGACACCGGGATGGTGACCAGCGGCACCAGCGTCGCCCGGAGTGAGCGGAGGAACAGGAAGATGATGAGGACGACCAGAACCGCGGCCTCGCCGATGGCGTAGTAGACGTTCTTGATCGACTCGTCGATGAACACCGCCCGGTCGTGGGCGACCTCGACGCGCATCCCCTCAGGCAGGCTGTCGACGATGGCGGGCAGGTTCTCGCGCACCGCCCGCGACAGATCCAGCGGGTTGGCGGTCGACTGCTTGACCACGCCCAGCGCGACCGTGGTCGTGCCCTTGAACCGCACCCGCCGGCGTTCGTCGGCGGCGCCGAGCTCGGCCGTGCCGACGTCGGCCAGGCGGACCAGGTAGCCGCCGGCGTCGCGGAGGATCAGGTTGTCGAACTGCTCGGGCGTACGCAGGTCGGTCTCGGCGAGGACGGTGAACTCCCGGTCCGCGCTCTCGATGCGGCCAGCGGGGATCTCGACGTTCTGCCGGCGTAGCGCGTTCTCGACCTCCTGGGTGGTCATGTCGAAGGCGGCGAGCCGGGCGGGATCCAGCCACAGCCGCATGGCATAGCGGCGTTCGCCGAAGATGCGCACCTCGGCGACGCCGGGCAGGGTCTGCAGCCGGTCCTTGACGTAGCGGTCGGCGTAGTCGCTGACCTCCAGCGGCGAATGCCGGTCGCTGAAGAAGGCGAGGTAGATGATCGGCTGGGCGTCGGCCTCCACCTTCTGGATGACCGAATCCTCGACGTCGTCCGGCAACCGGCCGCGGACCCTGCTGACCCGGTCGCGGACGTCCGCCGCCGCCGCGTCGGGATCGCGGTCGAGGCGGAAGGTGATGGTGATCTGGCTGGTCTCTTCGCGGCTGATCGAGGTCATGTAGTCGATGCCCTCGATGCCGGCGAGCGAGTCCTCCAGGATGTTGGTGACCTGGCTTTCGATGATCTCGGCGCTGGCGCCGATGTAGCTGGTCTGGACGGTCACGACCGGCGGGTCGATGTTCGGATACTCGCGCACCGACAGCCGCTGATAGCCCACCAGCCCGACGAGCACGATCAGGAGGCTCAGCACGGTCGCGAAAACCGGCCGGCGGATGCAGGTCTCGGAGAGCTTCACCGGCTCAGGCCCCGGCGCCCGGCGTCGCCATGGTCGGGGCGACGACCTCGACGGTCGCGCCGTCGCGGATCCTGAGCTGCCCGGCGGTGACGACCACGTCGCCGGCGGAAAGCCCGCTCGTCACCTCCACCCAGCCCGGGCCGCGGTGGCCAAGGGTGATCCGGGTCTTGACAGCGTGCCCGCCGACGACGGCGAAGACGAAGCGCTGCTCGCCCTGGGGCACGATCGCCTCCTCGGGGATGGTGATCGCGTTGTCGCGCACGTCGAGGACCAGGCGGATGCGGCTGAACAGGCCCGGACGCAGCACCCGCTCCGGATTAGGCACCTCGGCGCGGAGCGCAATGCTGCGGCCGTTGGCGTCGATCTGCGGATCGACGGCAAAGACGTGGCCGCGGAAGGTGCGCCCGGGGAAGGCGTCCACCTCGACCCCCAGCTCCTGGCCGGGGTGCAGGTTGGACAGGAACCGCTCGGAGATGCGGAAATCGACCTTGATGGGGTCGATGCTGGCGAGGGCGACCAGGTCGTCGCCGCTGGAGACGTAGTCGCCGACGCTGACCCGGCGGAGGCCGACGATGCCGGCGAAGGGGGCTGCGATCTTCGTCTTGTCCAGCCTGGCCTTGGCCAGGTCGACCTTGGCCCGGTCGCTCTGCAGGCTGGCGCGGGTCTCGTCGACGCTGCGGCCGGTTCCGGCGCCGCGGCGGTAGAGCTCCATCGCCCGCTGGTAGTTGCGCTCGCTCAAGGCGAGGTTGGCCTCGGCTTCTGAGAGTTCGGCGCGGGGGATCAGGTCGTCGAAGCTGAACAGCAGTTGGCCCCGCTCGACCGGGGCGCCCTCGTCGAAATGGATCTCGGTGACCCGGCCGTCGATCTCCGGACGGATGACCACGGCCTCGTTGGAGCGAAGCGTGCCGACGGCGGACACCTCGTTGGCGACCGTCCCGAGCGAGACCGGGCGGGCCTCGACGACGACCGCCTCCGGCTGGGCCTGGTCGTCCGCCGCGGCCAACCCACCACCGTCGCCGCCGCGCTCGCCGTAGAGCCAGGCGCCGGCGCCGGCGGCGGCAAGGGCCGCGGCCACAACCCCGCCAAGAAGCTTGCTTCGCATGGAACTCATAGTACAGAGGTGTGGATGCGGGTCATAGCGCGCCAGACGTCGCGCGCAGACGCGCGGTCCGGTTGAACGGCATATGCGGCGGCGGCGTGAATGGATCAAGCCGCCGGCTCCAGGGGGACGAGAGACAGCATGACCATAACTGCCGAAGCCACCCCCTTCGACGCCCTGCGCCGGGCCCGGCTCCTCGATCGGCTGCACCGGCTGGCGATGGTCTCGGGCCGCGAGCTGCGGCTCGCCTCGGGACGCACCTCGAGCATCTACTTCGACATGAAGCTGGCGATGTTCGACCCGGAGACCATGAGCCTGATCGCCGATGCCATCCTCGAAGTGGCGAAGGCTCGCGGCGCGACCCAGGTCGGCGGGCTGGAGATGGGCGCGGTGCCGATCGTCGGCGCGGTCGCCTGCCGCAGCTTTCCGACCCAGCCGGTTCGGGGCTTCTTCGTCCGCAAGACGGTGAAGGCGCACGGCACCCAGAAGCGCATCGAGGGCTGTTTCGAGGCCGACGCGCCGACGCTGCTGCTCGAGGACGTGACCACCACCGGCGGCTCGGTGCTCGAAGCCCTGGCGGCGGTGCGCGAGGCCGGGGGGGACGCGAAGGCGGTGCTGACGGTGGTCGACCGGGAGGAGGGGGCGACGGAGGCCCTGGCCGCGGCGGGGGTCGAGCTCATCGCCCTCTTCACCAAGAGCGATTTCAGCGCCTAGCGCATCCGCGTCTGACCCGCGGCCGCGCGGGCATTCGGCCGATCGGCCGGGCTTCGTGAGGTGCACAGTCCACCGTCATCGCCGCACGTGTTGCGGCGAACCACGCCTTCATGGACCCGCGGACCAAGTCCGCGGGTGACGGAGGGGGTGGGACCGGGCGGGGTTGGTCCCGCGGGCCGCGCGCCGTGGGTTCACGGAAACAGCGCCTTTGGCAGCCAGGTGGCCAGCGCCGGCCATGCCGCGACCAGCGCCAGCACCACGAGCTGGATCACGACGAACGGGATGATGCCGCGGTAGATCTCGGAGGTCCTTACCTCCGGGGGCGCCACGCCGCGGAGGAAGAACAGGGCGAAGCCGAAGGGCGGGGTCAGGAAGCTGGTCTGCAGGTTGATCGCGATCATCACCCCGAGCCAGATGGGGCTCACGTCCATCTGCAGGATGACCGGGCCCACGATCGGCACGACGACGAAGATGATCTCGATGAAGTCGAGAAAGAAGCCGAGGACGAACATCACCACCATCACCGCGGCGATGGCGCCGAAGGCGCCGCCGGGGAACTGATGCAAGACGTCGGCGACCAGCCGGTCGCCGCCAAGGCCGCGGAAGACCAGCGAGAACACCGAGGCGCCCAGCAGGATGACGAAGACCATGCTGGTGATCTTCACCGTCGAACGCATCGCCTCGGTGAGGATCTTCGAGCGCCACAACCGAAGCAGCGCCACCGCCAGCCCCCAGGCCAGCACCGCCGCGGCGAGCAGGGCCAGGGCAAAGGCAAGCGCGTCGAAGACGCTCACCACGTTGAGCTGCATGCGCAGGTCGAAGCCGTCGGCGAGCGCGATCTCCGCGATGACGGCGACGCCGGCGAGCTCGATGGGGTGGCGGGCGAGACGACGCAGCCAGCCTCCGCCCGTGCGCGTCCGGGTGGTCTCCTCGCTCGGGGTGCGCGCCGCCAGCAGCAGCGCGCCGACGCAGCCGACGGCGGCCGCCTCGGTGGGCGTGGCGATGCCGGCCAGGATCGAGCCCAGGACGGCGAAGATCAGGATCCCCGGAGGCACCAGCGCGGTCGCGACCCGGTGGCCGAGGTCGTCGATCTTCTCCCCTTCGGCCAGGAGCGCCGGGCACGAGGCCGGATTGACCACGGCCTGGACCAGGATCCAGCCCATGTAGAGGGCGACCAGGATCATCCCGGGGATGAAGGAGCCGGCGAACAGGTCGATGACCGAGACCGGCTCCGGCGCCCAGTTACCGATGGCCCGCTGCGCCTCGGCGTAGGCGCCCTGGAGGATGTCGCCTAAGAGCACCAGCACGATGGAGGGCGGGATGATCTGGCCCAGCGTGCCCGAGGCGCAGATGGTGCCGGTGGCGAGCTTCGGGTCGTAGCCGGCGCGGAGCATGGTCGGCAGGCTGAGCAGGCCCATGGTGACGACGGTGGCGCCGACGATCCCGGTCGAGGCGGCGAGCAGCATGCCGACGAAGACCACCGCAATGCCGACCCCGCCGCGCATCCGGCCGAACAGCAGGCCCATGGTTTCCAGGAGCTTCTCGGCGATCCTCGCCCGCTCCAGCATCACCCCCATGAAGACGAACAGCGGCACCGCGACCAGCACCTCGTTGACCATGATCCCGAGGTAGCGCGACGGTAGGCCGCCGAGCAGGCGAAGGTCGAAAACGTCGAGGCCGGCGCCGATCAGGGCGAAGGCCAGGGCGGTGCCGGCGAGCGAGAAGGCGACCGGGAAGCCCAGCATGAGCACGGCGCAGACGACGGCGAACATCCCGACGCTGAGGATCTCGCCGAGGAGGACGTCGCCCGGCATCCTCAGACCTCCCCGATCCCGTTCTCCGGGCCCGGCGGGTGGACGCGGCCCTTAAGGGCGAGGACGGCGCGGGCGGCCATGGCCAGGCCCTGCAATCCGAGGAGAATGCAGAAGGCGACGATGACCGACTTCAAGAGGAACAGCCCGGGCAGGCCGCCGGCCTCCCTGGAGCCCTCCAGCCGCTGCCAGGAGACGACGGCGTAGGGCCAGGCGACCCAGAAGACCATGACCACGAACGGCAACAGCAGCAGCAGGGCGCCGAACAGATCGACCAGCGCCTTCCTGCGAATGCTCGCCTCGCGATAGAAGATGTCGACGCGGACGTGGCCGTCGTGGAGCAGGGTGTAGCCGGCGCCCAGCATGAAAACGACGCCGTGGAGCCAGACGTAGGACTCCTGCATCCAGACGAAGCCGAGGCTGAAGACGTAGCGGAGGATGACGACGGCGAAGGTGATCAACACCATCGCCAGCGCCAGCCAGCCGGCGGCGCGGCCGGCCCGCTCGTTGATCCAGTCGACGGCCAGGGCGAACCGCTCGAGCGCCCGCATGTTGCACCTCCCCGCTACCGCTGCCGGCGCCCGGTTATCCGCTCGGTGTCCGGGTCTTCGGCGGCCCGACCGTAGCGCACGCCGCGCCCGCGCGCAGCATCCACGTGGGGGCAAGTTAGAAGGCCCTCACCCCGCCCTCTCCCACTTGCGCCTGCGGCGCGCGGGAGAGGGAGAGGGAGAGGCCGGCGCATCGAGCCTCACCCGCGGCGAACGGCGAAGCGCACCGTTTCATGCTGAGCTCCGCGAGGCGGCGCACCCGCGCGAACGGGCGGGTGAGGGAGAGGAAGCGGCGCAGGAGGTTGCGCACCTGCCCTCGCCCACGAAGTGGGAGAGGGCGGCCCGCGGAGCGGGCGGGTGAGGGCGGTGGCGACCTTTCTCTGCCCGTTCGCCTAACCTTGCGCGTCCGCAAGGCCGGTGCCGCCGGCGGTGCGGCGGAGCACCTCGAGCAGGCGCACCCGCGCCGGCGGCAGGGCGCGGCCGTGGGCGCGAAAGACGTTGCGCTCGAGGAAGTAGCCGGTGAGCTCGAGCCCGGTCACCGCCTCGGCGCGGCTGCCGATTGCCCCGGGCGTGTGCAGGAACGCCGGCAGCGCCAGCAGCCGGCCATGGTAGGGCGCGCCGGCCGCACGGCTGACCGCCCGGCCGCTCCGCGGCGAAACGTAGGCGAGGTCGTCGGTCGCGCCGGTGGCGGCGCAGGCGGAGAGGTCGAGGCCGTAGCCCAGGGCCTGTAGCAGCCCCAGCTCCCATTTCACCAGCGCCGAAGGCCAAACCTCCTCGTCGGCAAGGCTGGCCAGCACCGCCAGCAGCCCGGCGTGGACGGCCTCGTGCGGCTCGCGTTCCGGCAAGGCGGCATCGGCCAGCGCGCAGGCGGCGGCAAGGGCGGCGAGGCGGGCGGCATCGTCGAGCACGCCCGGCGGCACCGGCGCCAGCGGCTCCCAGGTGATGGTGCCGAGGTGCTCGGCGAGGCGCGCCCGCCAGGTGGCCTTGATCCGCGAGCCCGGCTGGAGGAAGCCGCGGGAGGCGCGGCCACGGGCGCCGCGGATCAGGCCGCTTTGGCGGCCATGTCCGCCGGTCAGGAGCGAGGCGATCGCCGAGGTCTCGCCGTGGCGGCGCATCGACAGGATCACGCCGTCGTCGCTCCACTCCATCGCCCCGCGAACCTCCTGATTGCCTCATGCCGCGGCAAATGCGCGCGGTTCATGCAAGCTTTGGCCGGCAAGGCCCGTCGCTGCGCCGCACTCTGCGTTCGTCCTTTGCGGTGCCTGCCTTTTGCAGCCGCGTTTTTGCGGCGCAACTGGCCCGCTTGTTGCGAGCAACGGCCACGAGAGGCTGAGGGCCAACATCGTCCCATCGAAGGGGGAAGATAGTGGATAGGCTTGCGGGCATTCACAACATCATGATCACCGAGCCGCATCCATGCCGGCGCGGCTTCTTCCGCCGGGTGTACGCCCGGGTGGAAGTCACCAACAACGGCGAGTACTGGGTTTGGCGGCAGATCGACGAAACGGGCGCGCCGCTGACCGATGCCGAGCGCGCCTTCGAAACCGAGGATGCGGCCTTGAGCGACGCGGTGAGCCGGCTGCACGGCGAGGCAGTGGTCTAGCGCGGCGCTTGGTGGCGCTGCCCCGCGGCTAGCCCGCGACCGGGTTGGCCAGGATCTTGTCGATCCGCCGGCCGTCCAGGTCCACGACTTCGAACCGCCAGCCGCGCCAGACGAAGGACTCGCCCACCTCGGGGACGTGGCCGCAGCGGTAGAGCACGAAGCCGGCCAGCGAGACGAAGTCCTCATCCTCCTGCATGTCGCGCAGCCCGAGCGTGCGCTCGACCTTGTCGATCGGCAGCCGGCCGTCGAGGAGCCACGATCCGTCGTCGCGCTGGACCGCCTCGGAGCTCTCGTCCCCGGGATGGTCCGGCAGCGCCCCGGCGATGGCGGTCAGCACATCGGTGGGCGTCACCAGTCCCTCGAAGCTGCCGTGCTCGTCGACCACCACCGCCATGTGCATGCCCGTGCTCTTGAACCGGTCGATGAGCTTGAGGATCGGCATCGTCTCGGGAACATAGAGCGGCTCGTGGGCGGCGGCGGCGAGATCGATCCTGCCCTCGTGGTTCAGCTGCTCCAGCAGGTCCTTGGCGTGGACGATGGCCAGGTCCTGGTCGAGATCGCCGTCGCTCACCGGGAAGCGCGAGTGGCCGCTGTCGCGGATGGTCGCCAGGTTCGTTTCCGCAGGATCGCTGACGTCCAGCCAGATCACCTCGGGGCGCGGGACCATGATCGCCCGGACGGTGCGATCGGCCATGGCGAGGACGCTTTCGATCATCTCGCGCTCGGCGGGGTGGAAGACGCCGGCGTCGGTGCCCTCGGCGATCATCAGCCGCACCTCCTCCTCGCTCACCGTGCTCTCGCCCTTGGGGCGGATGCGCAGCAGGGCGAGGACCGCGTCGGTGGAGACCCCGAGGAACCAGACGACCGGCCGGCCGATGCGGGCGAGAAGCTGCATCGGCGCGGCAACGAAGGCCGCGATCGGCTCGGCGTTGTTGAGCGCGATCCGCTTGGGCACGAGTTCGCCAACGATCAAGGACAGGTAGGTAATGGCGACAATGACGACGCCCAGCGCCAGGTCGTCGGCCATCTCCGCCAACGCCGGGATGGTCCGCATGGCCGCGGCCAGGGGCTCGGCCAGGGTCGCGCCGCCGTAGGCGCCGGCGAAAATGCCGACCAGGGTGATGCCGACCTGGACCGTGGAGAGGAAACCGGTGGGATCATCCACGAGCCTCAGCGCCCGCGCCGCCGAGCGGCTGCCGGACCGGGCCATGTGCTGCAGCCGGGCGCGCCGGGCGGAGACGATGGCCAGCTCCGACATGGCGAAAAAGCCGTTCAGCACGATCAGGAGCGCGACCAACGTCAGTTCCCAGATCAGCATGGCGCGCAGCTCCTCATGCGCAAAGGTCGTGGCTGGCATCTCTTGCGGCCGGCGGACCCTGCGGGCGTCGGTGTAGCAGCGGCGCCGGGCATTGGCGATGGGCCTTTTGCGGGCGCGGGTGCGCCCGGGTGGAGGCTCCGCGGCGGCTTCGCATCGTCACTGCGCGCCGCCGAGCCTCCCCAGCCGCGCATGCCTCCCATGCGCGATGCATTACCCACAAGGAATGTACAGGAACTCGCGGCGCGGCTATGGTTGCGTCATGAAATTCCGAATGCGTCGCGCTTGCGGTATGTTTAGGGGGCGAGCGGTGGTGGCTGGCGAGGGGGGCGGCTCTTGAGCGGGTTCCCTCTGGTTCAGGCAAGCGACGGAGAGCGCGTCGCGATCCTCGCCGTCGACGGCGGCGCCGGAGCCCAGCGCAAGCTCGCCCACCTCGGCCTGACCCCGGGCAAGACCATCGAGATCGTCACCCGCCAGCCGGGCGGGCCGTTGCTCGTTGCCGTGGGGGAGACACGGGTCGCCGTGGGCTTCGGCCTGGCGCTGAAGGTTCGGGTCGAGGCGGTAGGCGACGGGAAGGCGAGGCCATGAAGCTATCGGAGCTCAAGGTTGGTGACAGCGCCGAGGTCAAGCGCTTCGCCCAAGGCAGCCAAGGCTACAGGGCGCGGCTGATGGCCATGGGGCTGACCCCGGGCACGGCGTTCCGCGTCCAGCGCCTGGCTCCGCTCGGAGATCCGATGGAGATCGAGGTGCGCGGCTTCTCGCTCAGCCTGCGCCGGGCCGAAGCCGACGTGATCGAGGTCGAACGCAAAACCTGAAGGAAGCCTGCGCAATGACGGCGAGCGTGATCGCCCTGGTCGGCAATCCCAACTGCGGCAAGACGACCCTGTTCAATGCGCTGACCGGCGCGCGCCAGCGGGTCGGCAACTGGCCTGGGGTGACGGTCGAGAAAAAGACCGGGCAGTTCGAGCACGCCGGGCAAAGCATCGAGGTCGTCGACCTTCCCGGCACTTACACCCTGGGCAGCCCGGACGCCGACGGCGCGCTGGACGAGCGGATCGCCCAGGCGTTCCTGGCGGCTGGCACGGCGCGGCTGATCGTCAACATCGTCGATGCCTCGAACCTGGAGCGGAACCTCTACCTCACCGCCCAGCTCCTGGAGATGCACCTGCCGGTGGTCGTCGCGCTCAACATGATGGACGTGGCCCATGACCGGCGGATGCGGATCGACGCCGAAGGGCTGGCGCGCCGGCTCGGCTGCCCGGTGGTGGCCATCGTCGCCGCGAGGAAGCGGGGGATCGAGGCGCTGAAGGACGCGGTGGTGGCCGCCGCCGCGGCGCCGCGGAGGGGCAGGATCGACCTCGCCTACCCCAGCGCCGTCGAGCGGGCGGCCGAAGAGCTTGCGCCGCATCTGGGCGTGGCCCAAGACCGGCGCCGCTGGCTGGCGCTGCGCCTGCTGGAAGGCGACGCCGAGGCGGTTGCGGCGGCCCCGGCGGCGGCTCGCGACCGTCTGCCGCGGCTCAAGGCGCGGATCGAGGAGGAGGCCGGCGACGAGCCGGACATCCTCGTCGCCGCCGGCCGCTATGCCTGGGTGCACGGGGTGGTGGCGGCGGTCCTGACCCGCACCGGCGAGGTCGGCCGCAACCTGTCCGACCGGATCGATCGGGTGGTGCTGAACCGCATGCTCGGCATCCCGATCTTCCTCGCCGTCATGTACGCGATGTTCATGCTCACCATCAACGTCGGCGGCGCCTTCATCGACTTCTTCGACATCCTCTTCGGGACCATCCTGGTCGACGGCTTCGGCGCGCTGCTGGGCCGGCTGGGCAGCCCGGACTGGCTCAAGGCGCTGCTTGCCGACGGGGTGGGCGGCGGCATCCAGACGGTCGCCACCTTCATCCCCATCATCGGCTGCCTGTTCCTCTGCCTTTCGGCGCTGGAGGACTCCGGCTACATGGCGCGCGCCGCCTTCGTCATGGACCGGTTCATGCGCACCATCGGCCTGCCGGGAAAATCCTTCGTCCCGCTGATCGTCGGCTTCGGCTGCAACGTGCCGGCGATCATGGCGGCGCGGACCCTGGAGAACCAGCGCGACCGGACCATGACCATCGTCATGGCGCCGTTCATGTCTTGCGGCGCCAGGCTGCCGGTCTACGCCCTGTTCGCCGCGGCGTTTTTCCCCGTGGGCGGGCAGAACCTGGTGTTCGGGCTTTACCTCGTCGGCATCGGCGCCGCCGTGCTCACTGGGCTCGTGCTCAAGCGCACCCTGCTCCAGGGCGAGACCTCGCCGTTCATCATGGAGCTGCCGCCCTACCATATGCCGGCCATCGGCAACGTCCTGATCCGCACCTGGGACCGGCTCAAGGGCTTCGTGCTGCGCGCCGGCCGGGTCATCGTCGGCGTGGTCGTGGTCGTCGCCTTCCTCAACTCCTGGGGCTCCGACGGCAGCTTCGGCAACCAGGACAGCGACAAGTCGGTGCTGGCCTCCATCGGCCGGGC
Source organism: Rhodospirillales bacterium (assembly GCA_034382075.1). Taxonomy (GTDB): domain Bacteria; phylum Pseudomonadota; class Alphaproteobacteria; order Rhodospirillales; family Defluviicoccaceae; genus JAEULH01. Next base: position 4,141 of record JAXMOZ010000002.1, on the reverse strand, counting down.
CATGGTGCCGGTGTTCCAGCCCATGGGCATCGACGAGGACAACTGGCCGGCGACGGTCGGCATCTTCACCGGCCTCCTGGCCAAGGAGGCGGTGGTGGGCACCCTGGACGCGCTCTACGGCGGGCTCGCGGCCGGCTCGGCGGCAGCAGGCGGCGGCGAGGACGATCTGGACGCCGGGTTCAGCCTGTGGGGCGGCATTGCCGCGGCCTTCGCCACCATCCCGGCTAACCTCGCCGAGGTGGCGGCGCGCCTCACCGACCCGCTCAGCCTCGACATCGGCGACGTCGCCTCGCCCGAGGCCGCGGCCGCCGAACAGGAGGTCGCCACCGGCACCTTCACCGCCATGGCCAGCCGCTTCGACGGCGCCGCCGGCGCCTTCGCCTACCTGCTCTTGGTCCTTCTCTACATGCCCTGCGTCGCCGCCACCGCCGCGGTCTACCGGGAGACCAACCTGCGCTGGACCCTGTTCGTTTGCGGCTGGACCACGCTCATGGGCTACGCGGCGGCGGTGCTGTTTTACCAGGCCGCCACCTTCGGCCGCGACCCGGCGACCTCGGCTCTGTGGATCTTCGGAATGCTCGGGCTGCTCGGCTCGGCGCTGGCGGCCATGTGGGTCGCGGGGCGGAGGGAGGACGTGCCCCGGGCGGTGATCGTGCCCGGCACCTGAGCGCGCCTGAGGGGACACCATGCTGACGACGCTGAAGACCTATCTCCAGGCCCGCCCCGCGGCCTCGCTCAGCGAGCTCGCTCGCGAGGTCGATGCCGACCCGGACGCGGTGCGCGGGATGCTCGAGCACTGGCTGCGCAAGGGCAAGGTCAGGCGAACCGCCGGCGCCCGCTGCGGCGGCTGCGACAGCTGCGCTGCCGCCGACATCGAGTTCTACGAATGGGTCGGCGAACGGCCCGCCGCCCCCGCCGACGGCGTGGCGCAGTCGAGCGGCTGCGCGCGGTAGTAAACCGTGACTGCCGGGCGCGCACCGGGTCTTGGAGCTAGGGCGTCCAGATGCGGAGCAGGGTGCCGAAACCGGCGAGCATGGCGACGATGGCCCTGCCCTGGAGCCACAAGGCGCGATACAGCTCGCTTTTCATCTCCGCGGCGCTGGTGCGGAGGTCGGCCTTCAGCTCGGAGCGCAGCCCCTCGATATCGGCCTTCAGCTCCTTGATGTCGGCCTTGGTCGCCGCCTGCTCCGCCGGTATGACCGCCTGAGCGGCTGCCTTCGACAGCTCCTCGGGCGCGCCTGCGGCCCTGAGGGCGTCGTAAACTTCGCTGATCATTGCTGTCATGGTCGTCTTTCCCGGTCGAACACCCTATCGCATAGCCGCGACGAGCGCATCTATGAGAGAGGAAGCCCGCCGCGCTCGAGGATGAACGTCTCCACCGCTCCCAGGCCGTCGCCGGTCTTGAGGTTGGTGAAGACGAACGGGCGGGAGCCCCGCATTCTTTTCGCGTCCCGGTCCATCACCGAAAGGTCGGCGCCGACGTAGGGCGCGAGGTCGATCTTGTTGATGATGAGCAGGTCGGAGCGGGTGATGCCGGGTCCGCCCTTGCGCGGGATCTTGTCGCCGGCGGAGACGTCGATGACGTAGAGGGTGAGGTCGGCGAGCTCCGGCGAGAAGGTGGCGGCGAGGTTGTCGCCGCCGGATTCGATGAACAGCAGCTCCAGGTCGGGGACCCGCGCGGCCATCTCCGCGACCGCGGCGAGGTTGATGGAGGCGTCCTCGCGGATGGCGGTGTGCGGGCAGCCGCCGGTCTCGACGCCGATGATCCGCTCGGGCGGCAGAGCGCCGGAGCGGGTGAGGAAGTCGGCGTCCTCGCGGGTGTAGATGTCGTTGGTGATGGCGGCGACCTGGTAGCGCTGACGGAGCCGCTTGGCAAGCGCGTCGACCAGGGCGGTCTTGCCCGAGCCCACCGGCCCGCCGACGCCCACGCGCAGCGCGCTCATGAGCGAAACAGCCGGGTGTACTGGCATTCGTGGCGCATCGAGGTCCACTCCGTCATCCATGCCGAGGTGCCAAGGTCCTCAAGATCCGTGCCGTGCGCAAGCGCGGCGGCGCGTTCGACCGCGGGCTCCAGCGCGGCCAGGATGCGCACGCCCTCGCTTTGGCCAAGGGGAATGAGCCTCACCCCGGCGGAGACCAGCGAGGCGGCGAAGGCCTGCAGATAGGCGCGGGCGAGGGCATCGGCCGGCACCTTTGCAAACGCACCGGCGAGGCCGATGGCCACCGCGTAGGCCGGGGCGACGCCGGCTTCGCGAAGCGCGGCCACCGCAGCGTCGCGGCCGGGATCGGGCCAGCCGGCGGCAACGGCGGCGAGGAAGGCCGCGCCCTGCGCCTCGCTCTCCAGCGCCGTCTCTGCCGTCGATCGCCAGGCCTGGGCGCGCTCGGCCACCGCCAACAGCGCCCTGTGATCCTCGGCCTGCGCCGCCCGAAAGGCCGCGGCGAGCAGCCCGGCGTCGATCAGCCCGGCGCCGCGGCAGAGGATCTCGGCGATCCAGGCTTCGAGCGCCGGGCCATCGGTGACCAGCCCCGCCTCGACGGCGTACTCGATCCCATGGGAATAGCTGTAGCCGCCGACCGGGAACCCCGGCGACAGCCACGCCATCAGCCGGTAGAGGGCGAGTGCGCCGATCTCAGTCGGCATGGTGCCTGGCTCCGGCATAGGCTCCCCGCTCGGGGTCGAAGGGCGCCCGGCACTGCTTCACCTCGGCGCCGAGGCCTTCGAGCATTGCGGCCAGCACCGGATCGTCGCGCAGCCTGAGCGTCCCGTCCGCCAGCACCTGCACCGGCGCGTGCCGGTTGCCGAGGTGCCAGGCGAGGCGGGCGGTGGCGGCGGCGTCCTTGCCAAGCACCTCGATCACTGGTTCGGGAGCGGCGCGCACAAGGATCCAGCCGCCGCCGTCCAAGGCCAAGCCGTCGCCGTCCGCCAGCACCGTCGCCCGTTCCAGGTCGAGGAGCAGGGGCCGGCCGTCGTCTGCGTCGAGCACGATCCGCCGGCGGTGACGGTCGTCGTAGGCGAGCGTCAGCCGCCCCACCGCCGCTTCGCTGGGCCAGCTCCCCGCTGCCGCCACCCGGATGGCCCTGCGCATCGTCATTCGGGCTGCAGTGGCGCCGAGGCGCCCCTCCGCTGGCCCTCACCCCGACCCTCTCCCATGCTCCGCACGGGAGAGGGAGCTGCGCGTCGAGACCTAGGCGAACCCCCCCGCGCCCAGGAAGGTTGTGAAGCCGGAAGGAGAGGGAGCGGACACCTGGGCAAGGAGAAGCAACGACGAGAGCAGCTTGGCATCACCGGGCCATCGCTAAGATAACTCGCAGCGAACGAGGCAGTTCGTCAGCAACATCGTCATCGCGAGCCGCGAAGCGGCGTGGCGATCCAGTATCAGACCAGCTGGATTGCTTCGTCGGCATTCGCCTCCTCGCAATGACGGCGTTTATTTTCTTGCCGACCGGATGACACCATGCTCCCGCTAGAACAGGAAATACCGCTGGGCCATGGGCAGGACGCTCGCCGGCTCGCAGGTCAAAAGCTCGCCGTCGGCGCGCACCGTGTAGGTCTCCGGGTCGATCTCCATCACCGGCGTCGCGGCGTTGTGGACCATGTCTCTCTTGCCGATGGCGCGGGTGTTGGCAACGGCTACCAGAGCCTTGGCGAGCCCGAGGCTCTCGCCAACGCCGGCGTCGAGCCCCGCCTGGGAGACGAAGGTGACCGAACTCGCCGTCAGCGCACGCCCGAAGCTTGCGAACATCGGCCGGTAGTGCGCCGGCTGCGGCGTCGGGATCGAGGCGTTGGGGTCGCCCATGGCGGCCAGAGCAATGCTTCCCGCCTTCAGCACCAGGTCCGGCTTGACCCCGAAGAACATCGGCTGCCACAGCACCAGGTCGGCGAGCTTGCCGACCTCGACGGAGCCCACGTGGGCGGCGATGCCGTGGGTGATGGCCGGATTGATGGTGTACTTGGCGACATAGCGCTTGATCCGGGCGTTGTCGTTCGTCGCCGGATCGCCGGGAAGGGCGCCGCGCTGGCGCTTCATCTTGTCCGCCGTCTGCCAGGTGCGGATCACCACCTCGCCGACCCGGCCCATGGCCTGGCTGTCGGACGAGATCATGCTGAAGGCGCCGAGGTCGTGGAGGATGTCTTCGGCGG
>JAXMOZ010000001.1:0-149120 GCA_034382075.1 Rhodospirillales bacterium | reverse complement strand
TTACCCGGCGGATCGGGCGGCGGAGCGGCTCGGCTAAGTTATTGAAATCTTGGTGCGCCCGGCAGGACTCGAACCTGCGACCCACTGCTTAGAAGGCAGTTGCTCTGTCCGCCTGAGCTACGGGCGCGAAAGCGGGGTTACGGCGGCGGCCGAACCGGCTACCGCACCCTGCTTGGGCTGAAGTTCTCGGCATAGCTCTTCGGCCGGATGCGGTGGTGGTGCGGCGGGCTGAGGCGATAGCGCAGGCCGTTGCGCTCGGCATAGGCCACGGCGTCCTCGCAGCTGTCGAATTCCAGGCGGATCTGCCGGCGGGTGTCGGCCGAGCCGTTCCAGCCCATCAGCGGATCAAGAACGGTCGGCGCCTCGGCTTCGAACTCCAACAGCCATTGCCGGGTCTTTCTCAGGCCCGACTGCATCGCCGTCCTCGCCGGCTGATAGATGCGCACCACGGCCACGCCGACCCTCCGCCCGATTGTCGTTGCCCAATTGTCGTTGACTGATTGTCGTTGACTGATTGTCGTTGACCGGGCGGACCTTAGCCGCAAACGCCGGGCTTGCAAAGGCCCCAGCCCGCCTGAAGTCCGCCTGAAGTTCGCCGGAAGCCCTTTGGCCTGGGCCGGCATCGGCGGCTTGCCTCGCCGCCGGTTCGCCGCAACAGTAGGCGGTACCATGCGGACCTCGCCCCCGTGCCGAATGGCCGCGCCGCCGGCCATGCTGCCGCCCGCCGAAGCCGAACCGGCGGGCCGGCGATGAGCGCCGTCTGGCCGGCGCTGGTCGCCATCTGCGTCATCCTCGTCGCCGGCTCGGCGTCGGCGCACGTGATCTTGCACAAGCGCGACGTCCGCGCCGCCATCGGCTGGGTCGGGCTGATCTGGCTGGTGCCGTTCGCCGGCGCCGGGCTCTACGGCCTGCTCGGCATCAACCGGATCCAGCGCCGCGCCGCCGAGCTTCGCCTGCACCGCTCGCCGGCCGGCACCCCGCTGGCGATCCACCGCAGCGCCGCCCAGTGGCCGGCGCCGGCGCTGGCCGCGGACGACAAGCATCTGGCCGCCATCGCCCGGTTGATCGACACCACCGCCGGCTACCCGCTCACCGTCGGCAACGCCATCGAGCCCTTGCCCGGCGTCGCCGCCTACGACGCGATGATCGAGGCGATCGCCGGGTCCCGGCGGACGGTGGCGATGTCCACCTACATCTTCGACAACGACCGCGCCGGCCGGCTGTTCGCCGACGCCCTGGAGGCGGCGGTGGGCCGCGGGGTGCTGGTCCGGGTGCTGATCGACGGCGTCGGCGCCCGGTATTCCTTCCCGGCGATGACCGGCAACCTCAGGGCGCGAAACATTCCGGTCGCCGAGTTCCTGCCGACGTTCGTGCCGGTGCACATGGCCTATGCCAACCTGCGCAATCACCGGAAGATCCTGGTGGTGGACGGGCGGACCGGCTTCACCGGCGGGATGAACGTGCGCCGCACCCATCTGCTCGCCGCCGATCGGCGCAACGGCACCGCCGACACCCATTTCCGCATCGAGGGGCCGGTGGTGGCCCAGCTGATGTCGACCTTCGACGACGACTGGGCGTTCTGCACCGGCGAGCGGCTGCCGGGGCCGGACTGGTTCCCGCCGCTGGCGGACGCCGGCGCGATCACCGCGCGCGGCATCGCCGCCGGACCCGACGAGGACTTCGAGCGGATCCGCTACGCCATCCTCGCCGCGCTCTCCCAGGCGCAGCGGCGGATTCGGATCGTGAGCCCCTATTTCGTCCCCGAGCCGATCCTGATGACCTCGCTGGCTTTGGCCGCGATGCGCGGGGTGGAGGTCGACATCTGCATCCCCAGGCGCAACAACCTGCGGCTGGTGCAGTGGGCGTCGCGGGCCAAGATCGGGCAGCTTCTGGCCGCCGGCTGCCGGGTCTGGCAGACGCCGCCACCCTTCGACCATTCGAAGCTCATGACCGTCGACGGAACCTGGAGCCTGATCGGCTCGGCCAACTGGGACCAGCGCAGCCTGCGGCTCAACTTCGAATTCAACGTCGAATGCTACGACAAGGGCTTCGCCGCCCGCCTGGACCGGCTGATCGACGAGAAGAAGGCGGCGAGCCGGCCGCTGCCCTTGGAGCAGATCGAGAAGCGCAGCCTCGCGGTGAAACTGCGCGACGGCACCGCCTGGCTGCTGTCGCCCTACCTGTAGCGCACCCGGCAACCGTCCACGCCGTCCGCGGTCTCTCAGCCCTCTCGCTTCGCCGGCCACCGCCGGCGGCCTCGCCTTTCGAGGTCCTCGCCGGGATGAGCCGGGCCATCTGGTCCGGCTCATCCCCGGTTACGGAGCCGAGGGTGGGGGGAGCCCCCGACGGAGGATGTTGTACTCCCCTGGCCGATCCGGCGCTGTGACGGCCGTCACACCGTGAAACGGCCCAGGCCGCGCCGGCGGCCGGGCCGCCGATTCTCATCCAGCGGTTGGCGCGCGCGCCCGCCGGCCGTTGGCGCTTTCGCCGCCGCCATCCACCGCAAGCCATCCACCGCAAGCCATCCACCGCAAGCCATTGCATCCGCGGCTCGGCCACGCGGGCCGGCGCCCAACAGGAGGGCAACTCGCCGACCCCCGCCCCGGTGACCACGATGCTGATTTACAACGAAAGCGAAGAACGTGCCGCGTCGACTGCGAATTGCGTGGTGCAGCTCGAGACGATAAGGTTGAGAGAGCGCAATGAACAGTTTCGCCAAGACGCTCGCCCCGCTTATGCCTGCCGGCGATTGCCGCGACGCGGCAGCGCCCGCCGCATCGCCGGCCGCAGCGCCTGCGCCGGCCGTTCCGGTGCCGGCCGCAGCGGGGGAGGCCGTGGCCGTGGGTCCCGGCCGGCTCGTTTTTCATCGCTGTCCGCCGCGCCCCGACTGTCCCTTTTGCAGCCTCGCCGGGCTGCAACCCGCGGACGCCCGAGCCGGCGCGCCGGACTGGTCGTTCATCGACGGCGCCTATTGCATCTCGCTGCAGAACCGGCCCGACCGGGCCGAGAGCGCCGCCGCCGAGCTCCACCGCACCGGGCTGTGCCGGATCACCCTGTTCCACCGGCCGGTCAAGCACACGACCTGGCCGGTTGCCGGCATCTGGGAGGCGCACCGGGCGGTGGCGCTGCATGCGCTGGCCTCCGGCAAGCGCACGGTCCTGATCCTGGAGGACGACGTGGTGTTCTCACGCGCCGTCAAGGCGCGGACCACCCGGGCGATCGGGGCGGCGCTCGACAAGCTCCCCGAAAGCTGGATGATCTTCTACCTGGGCCACATGTCGCGCTGGGCCTTGCCGGTGCGCCGCCACGTGCTGCGGGTCTCCTCGACCGCCGCGCATGCCTATATCGCCAGCCCGAGGCTGTTGAGCTGGCTTCGCGACCGCCCGTTCGGCACCCCGAACGTGGACCGGGTGCGCCTCTGCGGGCGCGGCATCGACGCCGCCTACGCGCGCCTGCCCTGCACCTACGCCCTGTTTCCGCTGATCGCGACGCAGAGCGCAAGCCCCAGCGATCATGTCGTCCGCCCGGGCAAGACGCTCGCCATCAAGAAACCGAAGCACCTGTTTACCCGCACCCGCTACCGCGAGTTGATCCTGTCGAAGGCGATGACCCCGGCGCAGTACGCGGCGCTGGTCATCTCGCCGATCTACTTCGGCCTGCGAAGGCTGCGCCGGCAGGCGCGCCGGGTGAGGAGGCACGCAGGGCGCTCGGCGCCGGCCGGCTGAGACGATCCGCCCGCCGGGTCAGGTCCGGCCTTATAGCGGCTCGGCTTGCCGGCTTCGGCCGTGGCGGTGTCGCCGCCCCCCCCGGACGGCGACCCGCGCAAACACGAAAGACGATCTGCCGCTCGGGCGCTAGTAGCAGAAGTTCGCCCGGTTGTAGGATGCGCCGACCTGTCCGGACGGAGCATAGTCCGTGGGCTTGCCGCCGCAAATCTGCCCGCTGATCTTGTGCTTGGCGTCGAAGCTGGTGCAGTTGGCCGTTCCCGAAGGATAGGCGTAGACCGCCTTGTAATAGGGGAAGGCCCAGTAGGATCCGTCGACGTAGACGCTGGACAGGGTGGTGCCCAGATCCGGCACTCGGTCCCAGCTGTTGTCGGCGCTGCCCAGGTACAGCAGCATCAGCGGCTTGCCGGCGCCCGACGACTTCGACAGACCCGGATCGTAGCCGACGTTGACCCGGTCCAGCTTGAGCTTGCGGGTGCCATGGCCGCTGCTGGGCCGGTAGGGCGAGAACAGCCCCTGGTAGCCGGTCAGCCCGGTCACGTTCTGCAACGTTAGTTCCGCCAAGGGGCCGCCGTCCTGCGCATGAAGAAGGTCGCCATGGGTGCCCTTGAGAACGCCGCTGATGCCCTTGATGTACGTGTTTTGAAGCGTCATCCGGCCTTTGTTGTTGAAGGTGCGGATGGCGTCCGCGGCCTTGCCCCTCACGTCGATGTAGAGGCCGTCGATCATGGTATAGCCGGACGTGTCTCGGACGGTGATGACCGCCGAGGTGGTGTCGTTGAATATCAAGCTGCCGCCGGTGATCCGGAGGTTGCGAGGTTTTTCAATGGTCAACCCGCGCGAGCATGACCGGCTCGTCGGTAACTTTATGTACACATCCCGCCCTGCCGCCTTGATGACAGTCGGGAACCCGCTGTCTCCCGGGCAGAGGCCGTTATAGTTCAGCGGATTGGACAGGACTGGGGGAGCAATGCAGCTGATCGCCGCATGCGACGTGTTCGTGTAGGCAAGCAATACGATGGCCCCAACTACAGCCGAGGCGAACAGCCGCTTGGCCGCGCGGCGCACAAGCAAATTCATATCGGGTTCTCCTATTTCATTCCCTCTCCTCTTGCCAAAAGACGCACCGCACAGCCTAGTTTCTTATTTCGCCACCGCCGATTACGTCGAGACGATGGCCGCGGCACCCCCTAGGGCGATGCAAGATTAAGGAAAATTGTGCCGATATTGTGGCTTGCGTGCATCACGAAGCACCGTCCTTGGCCGAAGAAGTGCTGTTGCCTCTGAGGCGCAAGGTAAATGTCGGCTGGATTGACGCGGAGAAGGTTTTCATCGGCTCTGCAGCCGAGGCAGGAGCCATATTCGCCAAAATAGGCTTGATCAACCCCCAACCGCCGGTAGAATTCTGGCCGGTGATTGTCTGAGCGGACTTGAGAACTTCCTAATGGGTGGCCCTCTGTTCGTGGAATACGACCTGCCGCTGTACCGCCCACCGAGCGAGGCGCGCAGCCTGCTCATTCAAGCGACCATCGGCTGCTCGTTCAACCGCTGCACCTTCTGCTCGATGTACAAGGGCAAGGCGTTCCGGCCGCGGCCGCTGGACGAGGTGTGCGCCGACATCGCCGCGCGGGCGCGGATGCACCCCGAAACGCGGCGGGTCTTCCTCGCCGATGGCGATGCGCTCTGCCTGCCGACGGAGCACCTGGCCACCCTCCTCGACGTCCTTGCCGCCGCCCTGCCCCGGCTGGAACGGGTATCGCTGTACGCCACCCCGATCGATTTGAGCCGGAAGTCGGAGGCCGAGTTGCGGCGGCTTCGCGAGAAGGGGCTAACGCTGGTCTACCTGGGTGTGGAGTCAGGCTCGGCGGCGGTGCTGGCCCGGATCCGCAAGGGCGCGAATGTGCAAACCATCGAAAGCGGGATCACCCGCGCCCGCGGCGCCGGCCTCGCGGTTTCCGCCACCCTCATCCTCGGCCTGGGCGGCAGGGGGCTCTGGCGCGAGCACATCGACGACACCGCCCGGCTGATCAACAACGCCCCGTGCGACTATCTCTCGACCCTACAGCTCCGGCTCGAGGACGGCGCCGAGGGGGAGTTCATCGCGCGCTTCGAACGCGGTGGCGAGGCCTTCCTCTGGCAGGACGACGAGGGGATCCTGGCCGAGCAGGAGCGGCTGATCATGGCGCTCGACCCGGGCGAGCCGGTCGTCTTCCGCTCGAACCACGCGTCCAACTGCCTGCCCCTGGCGGGCACCCTCCCCGACGACCGCGGCCGCCTGCTGGCGCTGGTAGCGCTCGCCCGCTCCGGAGCACCGATGCTGCGCCCGGAGCCGTTGCGCGGGCTTTAGCTCCGCAACCGGCCGATGGAGGCTCAGTCGCCGGCGCTCAGCCGATAGCCGGCGCCGCGGACGGTCTTGATGCTGTCGCCGCACGGCCCGAGCTTCTTCCGCAGCCGACCGATGTAGACGTCGACGATGTTGGTCAGCGGGTCCTCGCTCACCGACCAGATGGCGTTCAGGATCCGCTCGCGGGAGAACACCCGGCCGACGTCGGTCATCAACAGCTTGAGGATGTCCCGCTCCTTGGCGGAGAGCTCGACCGGCTGACTGCAGCAGGTCACCTGAAGCGAACGCGTATTGAAGCAGAGTTTGCCGGTCGCCAACACCTCGTCGCGGTCCTCGCTGGCGACCGCGCGGGCGCCCCGCCGGCCGAGCGCCTCGATCCGGGCGAGAAGCTCGTCGAAGTCGAACGGCTTCACCAGATAGTCGTCGGCGCCGAGCCGCAGGCCCGCTACCCTGTTATCGACGGCGTCGAGAGCCGTCAGCATCAGCACCGGCGTGGTGTCGTTCGCCGCCCGCAGGCGCTGGCAAACGGCTTGACCGCTCATCCCGGCAGCATGAGGTCGAGGACCACCACGTCGAACGCATGCCCATCCAGCAGGCCCATGGCGGTCTCGCCGTCGCGGGCGACGGTCACCGCATAGCCTTCCGCGCGCAGGCCGCGCTGGACAAAATCGGCGACCCGCCCCTCGTCCTCGACCAGCAGCAGGTTCACGCGACCGCCTCCAGCTTCGGCCGCAACGGCAGCGTGAAGGTGACCCGCGTGCCCTCGCCGGGGCTGCTCTTGAGAGCGATCTGACCGCCATGGGCCTCGACGATCGCCTTGGCCACGGGCAGGCCGAGGCCGCTCCCCTCGGTGTAGCGGTCCGCGGCATTCGAACCCCGGAAGAACCGCTCGAAGGCCCGCTCGCGCTCCTCTTCGCCCATGCCTGGACCGGTGTCGCTGACCGAAACCGCGAAGCCGCCCGGCGATCCGTGCAGCGCAACCTCGACCCGGCCGTCGCCATAGCGCAAGGCATTGTCCATGAGAATGACGACCACCTGGCGGATCCGGTCGCCGTCGCCACGCACCAGCGCGGTCTCGACGGCGCTGGAGAAGGTGATGCCGCCGCCGCGGCCATCCGCAAGGGCGCGATGATCGTCGATCACCTCGGGCAGCAAGCGGGCGAGATCCACCACCTCGAGCCGCAACCGGGCCTCGCCGGCCTCCCTGCGGGCGACGAAGAGCAGGTCGTCGACCAGCCTCGCCGTGTGCTTCGCCGCCTCGCGCGCCTTCTCCAGGGCCTCGCGGTACACCTCCGGCGTCTTCTCCCGCCCGCGCAGCGCAATGTCGGCCTCGCCCTGGATGATGGTGAGCGGGGTGCGCAACTCGTGGCTGACGTCGGCCAGCATCCGCCGCCGGTTCTCCTCGTGGATCCTGAGCTGATCCAGCACCCGCTTCAACTCCGCCGTCCGCGCCTCGACGGCATGCTCGAGCCGCGCCTTGGCGTGAGCGAGTGCCGTCTCTCGAGCCGAAATCTGGTCCGCCATGCTGTTGAACGACCGGGCGACGTCGTCGAGCTCGCTGCCGCCGCCGCCGGGGATCCGATGGTCCATCTCGCCGTCGGCGAAGGCCCGTGTGCCGGCGAGCAGGTTCCGGATCGGGCGGCGGATATCGCGCACGAGCATCAACAGGCTTGCGGTTCCCGCGCTCAGCGCCAGGATGCCGAAGCAGGCCGCCAGCAGCTTGAAGAGCTGGATCCGCTGAGCCGTCTCCCCGCGCGTCTCGCGCACTTCTTCTGCTTCGCCGTCGATGGCCTCCTGGATCAGGGCGCTGAAATCGCGGTCGATCTGCTCGTCCAGCAGCCTGGACAGGCGGCCCCAGTCGGTCCGGAAGCCCGACAGGCTGTTCCTTTCCGACAGGATCCGGTATTCGGAGAGCAACGTCTCGATCACGCGCTCGATCTGGGCCAGCCTGCCGAGCTCCTCCAGCTCTTCGTCGCCAACCAGCCGGATTTCGAGGCCGACCAGGTGACGAAGCTGCGCGATGTCGCGGCGGATGGTCTCGATCAGCGCCGCCTCGGCCGCCCCGTTGTCGAGATTGCCGATGAGCATGCGGTCGCCGAGCTGCTTGAACAGCTTGTAGGTGTCGTTGGACAGCGCCAGGTACCGCGCGTACTGCTCGTGCGCGAAATGGGTCCGCTCAAGATGAAACGCGGCCTCGCGGGCGCTCCAGAAGGACATCACCACGGTCGCCACGACCACGGTGAGGACAAGCCCGAAGGAGAGGTACAGCTTGGCGATCAGCCTCATCGCGGCATCGAAAAATCTCGATCAGGGTTTCTCTGCTTGCCGCAGCTATGCGGCGTCGCGGAGTCGGAACCAGCGGGCAACATAGGCGACATTGTCGATGATGTCCCCTGGAGGGCCGGCGGCGCAGATGCGCCCGGACTGCATGTACCATAGCACGTCCGCCTGCCGAGCCAGCGTCGGGTCACGCGTGGCGACCAGCGTCGTCGCCGAAGTCGTCCGGATCGACCGGCGGAACACGGCTGCGCCGTCGACGTCGAGGCCGCGGTCAGCCTCGTCGAGCAGGAGAAGACGCGGCTTCGCGAGCGCGGCTCGCACGAGATGAAGGCGAAGCGCCTCGCCGGACGAAAGGTTCCGCCCGCCCTCTGCCACCTTGCCGTCAAGGCCGCCAAGCCGCTCGAGCACCGCGCCCAGGCCGTAGTCGAGCGCCGTCTGCTCGATGTCGCTGTCTGCCGGGCGTGGCGAAATCCCGAGGGTGAGCGACCGGCGGAGGCTGCCCTTGAGGATCGGCGAGCGTGGGCCGACGAAGACGATGGAGCGTCGCCGCTCCGCGACCGGCATGGCCGCCAGATCCCTGCCATCCAGCTCGACGACTCCCGCATCCGCGGCATCGAGACCCGCGGCCAGCGCGAGGCAGGTCGATTTTCCCGCACCGTTGGGGCCGATGATCGCAACCTTCATCCCGGGTTCGGCCACTGCGTCGAATTCGCGGACAGCGCCGCGGCGGATCCCTTTTAAAGCAAGGTGGGCGGGGGCCCGCTCCCGGCTCGAAGCCCGGGGGACGTCCGGCGGGTCGAGTGTCGGCGCGGAAAAGAGCGTCACGATATGATTGCGGGCGATCACCCAGGCGCAGCGGTAGTCCCAGACCGTTGCAAGGTCCCGCAAAGGCTGAACCAGAATGGCGAGCGCGGCGAGCGCGCCGGCGGCCTCCGCAGGCGGAAGACCCCGGTTCAGCGCGAGCCACAAGACGGAAACCGCGGACGCTGCCGCGCCGACCTCCGGCAGCCGGCGCAGCAACTCGCTCCGCCGCGCCCGCGCCACCGCGGCCCGGCGGACGGCGAAACCGTTTTCGTGCAAGGCCTTCAGTTCGGACCGGTCGCGGCCCATGAGCCGGAGTTCGGGCGCCGCCGGCGCGCGCTCCATGATGGCGATGGCAAGTTTGGCGCGCCGGCCGCGGAGTTGCCGATGCACAGGCGCCATCCTGACGGCAACGCCGATCATCACCCCGATGCCCACGGCAAGTGGAACGGCCGCTGCCGCGGCGAGCTGGGGGCTGAGCAGCACCAGAGCGATGATGCTTCCCGGCACCACGACGAGGGCGGCGACGATGCGCGCCAGCCCCAAGCCGACCCAGTTGCGCGCAGCGGCAAGGTCGCCGACGAAGCGGATGGCAAGCGCGCCCGTGCGCCGGGCGGCGAGGGCTCCGGCCGGCATGCGCAGCAGGTGCGCGAAGAGCAGGTGGCGAAGCGCGATGACGTAATCTTGCCCCACCCGCTCGGCGAGGCTGCGGCCGCTGATCCTGAGCGCGGCAATGACGACGCCGGCGAGGAGCAGAACCAGGAGCGGCAGCAGCGGCGCGGCGGCTCCTGGCTGATGCAGCGCCTGGAAGACGTCGCGGGTCGCGAAGGCCGCCGTACCGGCGGCAAGGGCCTGCCCCACCGCCGTCAGCGCAACGACGGCAACGCGTCCGCCGCGCCCCTCGTCGAGCGGGCCGGGGATCACACTCACGCCGCTCGCGCCCAGCCGCTACACGTTGTGCGTCGCGCTGGTAAGGCCGCCCGGATAACGCCACTCACCAGATCGATAGCACGCCGAGGATCGCGCAACTCGTCGCGGGAAACCACCGGCGCGCCGATCATCGACTGCGCCTCGCTGCTGCCCAGCGGCGAGCACGACACCATCCCGGAGACCGCGAACGGCTCCAGCCCCCAGGTGCGCAGGATCGCGGCGCCACCGACGGCTCCCAGCGCATCCGGTGCGGCAAAGAGCAGGCCGGCAAAGGCATCGCGGATGCGCGACGCTTCGAGAAGCCTGGCCGTCTCTTCCTGGAACACGCCATCGGCGAGCTCCACGACGACCACCTGGGCGCCCCGCTCGGCGACATGGGCGAGAAGCGACTCGAACCCACGCTCGATGCGCTCGATCGGTTGACGGTAGGTCGAGGCCATTCCGGCATCGGTGAAATCCGCGACGTGCGCGATCCCGGCGTCGAGGAAGGCATTGAAGTCGCCGAACGCTCCGGTGCCCGTGGCCTTGATCGCGGCGACAGGGTGGCCGGCGCGCATCAGGCCGTGGGCGAGGCTTGCCGCGGCGGTCGTCTTGCCGGCGTTCATCGACGCGCCGACCACGCCCAGCACGGTCAGGCCTTGCGGCGCCGGGCGCAAAGGCAGCGCATAGTTGCCGACATTGATGACTGCGCCCGCCTGATCGGTGAGCAGCCCCAGCGGCCTGACCTGCGTCGGCGCGGCCATCGCGGCATGGGCCTTTCGCATCCGACCGATCAATCCGCCGGCCGCAACGAGATCCGAACCCTCCGGGTTCAGCTCGGCGACCGCCTCGAACTGATCCGGGGCGTAGCGGTCGCCACACGCCAGCACGACGAGATCTCCAGGGTAGGCCTGCGACGCCCGTCCCTGCGCCAGCTGAATGGACTTGTGCTGGCCGATCTTGATGATCTCCCCGAACACCAGGTCCCCCGCACGGACACTGCCGACATCCGACTGGAGGCCCGCCACGTCCGCGCGGACCACCCGGCGCGTGGTAAAGGCCCATTTCGCGGTCGCCGACATCAGGGCCGGATACAGAAGCGAAGAAACATCCATCCCACTCTCTCCCGGAGCTGTCATGTCATCCATGTCTACTCCGGATGTGGGAACCGCCCGATGACGTCCGCCTGTCATCAGGATGAACAGGGGCTAACGCCACGCTGAATGGCAGCACAACGCCGCGTTACGGATTTTTGACGGTGGGACTGGCCTTGTCGCTGGACGCTGCGCGGAGCGCTACCTGGACCATCCCGGCGGGAAGTCTTTCAGGATTTCGGTCACGACCATGTCGATGCTTTCGCGGTCTTCCGCAGTCAACGGCAGCGTCGTCGCGCCGATCCCCGACCAAATCGGCTTCGCAGTCTTCGCATCGAAGATGTCGATGGCGACCAGGTTCTCCTCGTAGGTGTCCACGGTCCGCCGGTCGGTGATCGGCCAGCGCGGGTAGCGGCCATAGCGGTCGCCGTAGAAGAACGGATCGCGGCCCCAGAAGGTGGTGCGCAGGCGGTCGCGGCTGCCGGCCCGAAGAGCCACCAGCGCGTCCGGCGGGTCGCTGCGCTTCATCCCGCGAAGCCCCAGCTCGGCCTCGACCGCATTGCGGATCGCCTGCAGGGTCAGGGCGCTGACGTCGGGCGACGCCGCCTGCGCCTCCCCGCCCAGGCCGCCGCCCTCGCGCCAGGCATAGCTGCGGATCTTGCCGAAGTCGGTGGCGTCGTCCGCCTCGTTGAAGGTGCGAACCGGCGTGCCGCAGCCGGCGAGAACGGCGAGAGCGAGAATGGCAAGAACCAGCCGCACGCGCGGAAACTCCCCTTGCTGGACGGCCCCGCCGCGCCGCGCCTGGTCTACAGCGCCGAGCGCCGGCCGATGGAGGCCACGAACTGCTCGGGCGATCCGGCCTGCAGGTAGGCGACGGCGCAGCCAATCTCCCGGTCGTCTGCCTTATCCACTTTCGGGCATGCCGCCGCATCCACCGTCGTCTGCGCCCGCAGGTCGACGCTCAGCCCCTGGGCCGGCAGAGCCCCGGGCAGGTCCGCCTCGTGCGCGTCCTCGCCCTGCTGTTCCACCCCGCTCAGGCGGATGTTCGGCTCGACCCCGCGGGCCTGGATCGTCTCGCCCTTGGGCGCGTAGTAAAGCGCCGTCGTCAGCTTCAGCGCACCCTCCTGCGGCAACCTCAGCACCGTCTGCACCGATCCCTTGCCGAACGAACGGGTCCCCATGACCACCGCCCGGCCATGGTCCTGCAGCGCCGCGGCGACGATTTCCGAGGCCGAGGCGGAGCCGGCGTTGATCAGCACCACCATCGGCCAGCCCCGCGCCAGGTCGCCCCGGCTCGCCTGGAAGGCCCGGCCGGAGTCCTTGTCGCGGCCGCGGATGGAAACGATGACGCCGTCGTCGAGAAAGGCGTCGGCGACCGCCAGCGACTGGTCGAGCAGGCCCCCGGGGTTGTTGCGCAGGTCGAGAACGAGGCTGCGCACGCCGCCGTGCCTGCGCATCTCGTCCAGCGAGATGTCGAGCGCGTCGGCGGTCTTCTCGTTGAAGCTGGCGACGCGGACATAGCCGACGTCGTTTTCGACCCACCAGCGGACCGGCTGGATGGAGATCACGTCGCGGGTGATCGAGACGTCGAACGAGGGCCGCTCGCCTCGCTTCAGCGTCAGCAGGATCGGGGTCCCCGGCGGCCCGCGCATGGCGTGCACCGCCTCGCGGAGGCTCATGCCGGTGATCGCCCTGCGGTCCAGGTGGGTGATCAGGTCTCCCGGCTGCACCCCGGCGCGCTCCGCCGGCGTCCCCTCGATCGGCGAGATCACCTTGATCTTGTCGCCGTCCTGGGTGACCTGGATCCCGAGCCCGCCGAACTCGCCGGTGGTCACGAGCTCGGACTCCTTCAGCGCCTCGGGGTCGAGGTAGGCCGAGTGCGGATCGAGGGAAGCGGTCATCGCCTCCAGGGCGCGGTCGACCAGGCTGCCACCCGGAACCGTGCCCGGAGCCGCGTCGCTCTCGACCACGCCCTTCACCGCGGCGTCGATCAGTGCCCGGTCGGAGACCTCGCTCACATAGTTGCTGCGGATCCGCTTGTAGACGTCGCGAAACTGCTTCAGCTCGCGAATGTCGCTGGGGTTGTCGGCGTAGGTGGTGAAGACGTGGTTGAAGCGGGCGAGCTCTTTCGTCCCCTCCTCGTCGAGCCGGTAGGGGTCGACGCCGATGGCATGCGCCACCCGCTCCGCGCCGGGTTGATCGCCGGCGCAGCCGTTCAGCGCCGGCGTCAGGCTGGCGCCGATGACCAGGGCCGAGAAGACCACCAACAGCGCTCTGGCGTGCCTCCAGGACAACTCCTGGACCTCCTCTCCTTGACGTGCCCCCAAGGCGGCTAGCTTAATTGAAAACGCAATGAAACTCACCTGCGCGCAGCAGGCGGTTCAGCTGAGACTTCAACCACGCAGGGGATATGGTCGCCCGGGCCGCGCCGGTAAAGCGGCTCAGCCGGCGCCAACTCCCGAACGCGCCGCGCCGCGGTAGGCGACCGGCGCCGCCGCCCGCTCCGCCAACGGCCGGAGCTCGAACGCCGCCCAGACGATCGTCGTGAGCAGGATGACGCCGACGGTCTGGTGCAGGGCGGCGAGCGCGATCGGCATGACCAGCACCAGGGTGGAGATGCCGAGCGCGACCTGCGCCAGCGCCGCCGCCAGCACCGCATGCACGGCGAGGCGAGCGCGCCGGGGCATCGGCCGGCGGCGGGCGAGAAGCCAGAACAGGATGACGGCGGCGAGCGTCGTCATCGCCAGCGCCCGGTGGGTGAACTGCACCGTGGTGATGTTCTCGAAGAAGTTCAGGTAGGCCGGCGACATCGACATCAGCCCGTCCGGCACCAGCTGTCCGTCCATCAACGGGAAGGAGTTGTAGGCGTAGCCGGCGTCGGTGCCGGCAACGAAGCCGCCGGAGAGCATGGTCACCACCGCCAGGGCGCCCAGCGCCAGGATGCCGCGGCCAAGACCGCGCGACGGATTCCACGGCGGCGTGCGGACGACGAGGCCGAGCGCCACCCACAACAGCGCCACGTAGATGAGGAGCGCGGCGCCGAAGTGGGCGACCAGCCGGTACTGGCTCACGTCCGGACGGTCGACCAGGCCGCTTGCCACCATGAACCAGCCGAGAGCGCCCTGCAGGCCACCGAGGACGAACAGGAGAACGAGCCGGGGCGCCAGCCTGCGGTCGAGCCAGCCGCGCGCCAGGAACACGACCAGCGGCACGGCGAAAGCCAGGCCGATCAGCCTGCCCCACAGCCGGTGGACGTATTCCAGCCAGAAGATGCCCTTGAACTCGTCCAGGCTCATGCCGGCGTTGACCTTCTGGTACTCCGGCGTGGCCCGGTAGGCCTGGAAGGTGTCCTGCCAGGCGGCCTCTGAGAGCGGCGGCAACCACCCGGTGACCGGCCGCCATTCGACCATGGAGAGCCCGGACTCGGTGAGCCGGGTCAGGCCGCCGATGACGACCATGACGAAGACCATGGCAGCGACGGCGAACAGCCACACGCCGACGGCGCGGTAACGCCGCTCCAGCGGCAGGGAGAGGGTGTCGTTCACGACAGGGTGCCTTTTCGCAAGTCCCGAGGCGGCGCCGACGATACCGGCGAATGCCCGCCTCTGCCACGGCCGGCTCGCGGGGCCCGCGCATTTTCTTGCCTGCCGGCGCGGGCCGATGGCATAGGATCGCCGTTAGTCTCGGGCTCGAGGACACGGACCACGAAACAAACCATGGCGAGGCCTCCTTCCTGCGTGTACATAGTCGGCGCCGGACCCGGCGATCCGGACCTGCTCACGGTCAAGGCGCTGCGCCTGCTCGGCCGCGCCGAGGTCGTGGTCTACGACAAGCTCGTCTCCGATGAGATTTTGGCGCTCATTCCCGCCGGAGCCACCCGCATCTTCGCCGGCAAGGTCGCCCGCAATCACCACATGCCGCAGGAGCAGATCAACGAGCTGCTTGTGGGCCTCGCCCGCAGCGGCCGGATGGTCGTTCGGCTCAAGGGCGGCGATCCGTTCCTGTTCGGCCGCGGCGGCGAGGAGGCCCAGCATCTCGCCGGCCACGGCATTGCCTTCGAGATCATCCCCGGCATCACCTCGGCGTCCGGCTGCACCGCCTATGCCGGGATTCCCCTCACCCACCGCGGCGTCGCCCACGGCGTCCAGTTCGTCACCGGCCACGCCAAGGAGGACGAGCCGCTGGAGCTCGACTGGCGAAGCCTGGCGGCGGCCGAGACGACCCTCGTCATCTACATGGGCCGCATCACCGCCCGGCAGATCTGCGCCCGGTTGATTGCCCACGGGCTGGCGCCGGCGACGCCCGCGGCGATCCTGGTCAACGGCACCCGGCCCAACCAGCAGGTGACGCTGACCACCCTGGCGACGCTGGCCGACCGCGTCGAGGCCATCGACCGGGCGGCGCCGACGCTGCTGGTGGTCGGCGACGTCGTCTCCCTGGCCGGCACGCTGCAGTGGTTCGAGGCTGGCGACCGCGACGAGGCGGCGGCGTCGAAAACCGCCTCCTGAGCGGCGCCGCCGGCCAGATCGGGCCCTGTTACGCCGGCCCGCGCGGAGGCTTGGGAAGCTGCCGCGAAACCGCCTCCCGTTCATGCTTCTTCATGTTGCTTTGGTTGATCTTCTCCCCGCGTCAGCGTAGCGTTGCGGGCGAATTGTGGAGTGTTCGGGGCGCTCCCTAGGCTGTCCAACCGCGGCCTGCTTCAAGGGGATTGGTTCGATGACGCCGAGGCGGACGGAGGTAAGGCGGCGGTGAACGGGGACGCCCGGGCCATCGCCCGAGCGGTTTGCCAGCCACTCCTGGTGCTTGCCGAAGACCTGACGGTCGAGGTCGCCAACCCGGCGTTTTGCGGGGCGTTCGAGGCCGAGCCCGAGCGCGACGAAGGCCGCAAGCTGTTCGAGATCGCGAACGGCCGCTGGGCCATCCGCCCGCTGCAGGAGTTGCTCGAGGGCGCTCTGCGCGCCGAGAGCAAAGGCGGTGAACTCCGCATCGAGCACAGCTTCGACGGCCTCGGCCGGCGGGTCCTGCTGGCGAGGGCCTGCCCGGCGCAGCTCGCCGATGGCCGCCGCCACCTTCTGCTCAGCCTCGAGGACGCAACCGAGGCGGAGCGCCTTCGCTTCGATCTCGAAGGGCAGAAGGAGTTGGCCGAGAAGATCTTCGACGCCTCTCGCGACGCCCTGCTGGTTCTCGGCTGGGACCTGCGGGTGAATTCCGCCAACCAGACCTTCTATACGAAGTTCGCCGTGAACCCCGACGACACCAGGGGGCGCCTCGTCTACGAACTCGGCGACGGCCAGTGGAACATCCCCAGGCTGCGCGAGCTCCTGGAGACCGTGCTCCCGGACAACGACAGCTTCGACGGCTTCGTCGTCGAGCACCGGTTCCAGCAGATCGGCCGCCGGGTGATGCTGCTCAACGCCCGCAGGATCAATCATCTGCAACTCATCCTGCTCGCCATCGAGGACGTCACCGAGCGCACCCGGGGGGAGGAGGCGCGCTGCGCGGGCGAGGACCGTCTCCGCCGGGTCCTGGAGACCGACGCCGTCGGGGTGATGTTCTTCGATGCCACCGGCACTGTCGTGGACGCCAACGACGTCTTCCTGCGCATGACCGGCTACTCGCGCGACGAGGTGAACGCCCGGGAGCTGACCTGGCGGCGGATGACGCCGCCGGAATGGGTCGCCCTCAGCGAAGAGGAAATGGAGAAGCTGGAGAGGACCGGACGGATCGGCCCCTACGAGAAGGAGTACATCCTCAAGGACGGCTCGCGCTCGTGGATGATGTTCGCCGGCCGGCAACTCGATGCCGGCACCGTGGTCGAGTACTGCATCGACATCAGCGACCGCAAGCACGCGGAGATGGAACGCGAGCTGCTGATCCACGAGCTGAGCCACCGGGTGAAGAACGTCTTCGCGGTGATCCAGTCGATGGCGGCGCAGACCCGCGCCCGAAACCAGAACCGCGAGTTGCTTCCGCGAGGCGTTCCTCGGCCGGCTGGCGGCGCTGGCGCGGGCCCACTGCATGCTGCTCGACGCCGAATGGCAGGGCGCCAGCCTGGACATGCTGGTCGCCAACGCGGTGCAGGCCTACCTCACCGACCATCCCCAAGCGGTCGATACCGCCGGCGAGCCCATCGCGCTCACCCCCGGGCACAGCGTCGCCATCAGCATGGTGCTGCACGAGCTCGGCACCAACGCCGCGAAATACGGGGCGCTCTCGCACGCGAACGGCCGGCTGCGGGTCGCCTGGCAGAAAGCGGAAGCGGCGGACGGGCGCTCGCAGGTCGAGCTCGTCTGGGAGGAGCGGTGCTGCTCCGGCATTGCCCCGCCCGCCGAGCGGGGCTTCGGCTCGCGGCTGATCGAGCAGGCGGTCTCCTACCAGCTCGGCGGCAGCGTCGCCATGGACTACGCCCCCGACGGACTCACCTGCCGGATCAGCTTTCCGCTGAGGTGACCGGCAGTACGCAAACCGGCGCTGAAGGCAGCGGTTGCCGCACCGCGAGGTTCATCGAGGACGGGAACACGTCCGGTCCTGACGGACTTCACATCGTTGTGTGTTCGTCATGGCCGCACTTGTTGCGGCCATCCACGCCCTGAACTGGACCTCCGGACCAAGTCAGACCAAGTCCGGGGGGACGATGATCGCTTCAAGAAGGACTGATCGACGCTGCTTGCGGGCCCTGCTGCCTCGGCCTGTTTGCAACCTGCTCTACGGTTTGTGCATTCGCTGGCGGGCGTCGAGCTCGGGTACGCGCAAGAGCCGCTGATCCTCGGGGAGCGCGACCTGCCGCTCGATGTAGTCGGCGCGCTTGGCGATGGTCGAGGGCGTCGCATTGCCGTAGAGGATCTTGTGGAACAGCCCGGGCCCTTCGACGGCGCCGGCATCGATGGATAGCGCCTGGCGGTAGTCGAGGAGCGCCTCGCCGTAGCGGCCGGAGCGGTCGCGAAGGATGCCGCGGTTGGCGAAGGCGCCGGCCAGCACCGCCGTGCCGGTGACGTCGTCGGGGGACAGGCTCGCGGAGAGAAAGGCGATGAGGCCGGAGAAGGCGGCCTCGGCCTCATCGATACGGCCGGCCTGCAGCAGCGCGATGCCTCGGCCCATCATTGCCCCACGGTGGGCGGGCGACACCGCGAGCGCCGCGTCGAACCGGCCAATGGCCTCTTCGAACTTGCCGTCGCCGAGCAGGATGTCGCCCTGGCGCACTTCGTAATCGCCCGGCGGCGCCTCGACGACCTCCCGGACCACGGCCCACAGCGTGAACATCGCAAACGTGGCGGCGGCGGCGAGCACGATGAACCGGCGCAGGACCCGCGGATTGCCGAAGGCGGAGCGGAGCATGTGTGGCTGCCCTCACCCTCCCCGCTGCGCGGGGTCCCCCCCCTCTCCCACGGCTTCGCCGCGGGCGAGGGCAAAGCGGCGCCGCAACTCCCTCTCCCGCGCGCGGTAACGCGCAAGTGGGAGAGGGGCGGGGTGAGGGCCAGCCCCGCGAAGGCACGAACCCAGGGACGGGTGTGGTCTACACTCGGCGGGCGCGGCTTCCCTCTCGCCTGCCACGCGGTGCTGCTCCATGCCCCGCAGCCCCCTAATACTTCACCTGCGCCATGGCCAGCTTGTCGCAGGCCGCCTGGGCCTCGCGGGCGGTGTGGATGCCGCGTTCGCCGAGCAGCGGGATCAGCGCCAGGAACACCTCGGCGGTGGCCAGGGCGTCGCCCAGGGCGGTGTGCCGGCCGGAGACGGTGACGCCCAGCCGCTGGGCCATGCCCTCCAGGCTCTTGTCGGTCTGGTTGGGGTGAACGACGAGCTCGAGCAGCAGGGTGTCCAGCACCGGCTGGTCGAACCTGAGCCCCGTCTTCGCCTGCTTGAGCTCGAGGAAGCGCATGTCGAAGGCGACGTTGTGGCCGACGATGACGGTGTCTTCGAGGAACCGGTGAAACCTGGGCAGCACGTCCTCGATGGGCGGCATCCCGCGCAGCATGTCCGGGGTGATGCCATGGATGGCGCGCGAGGCGGCGGTGATGGTCCGCCCCGGGTTGACCAGCTCGTCGAACACCTCGCGCCTGAGGATCCGGCCGTTGACGATGCGCACGGCGGCGATGGCGATGATCTCGTCGCCGCCGCTGGGGTCGAGGCCGGTGGTCTCGGTGTCGATGACGGTGAAGCTGAGCTTGGCCAGCGGCGCGTCGAGGGCCGCTTCCGGCGACAGGTCGGGCTGGAACAGCCGGAAGTCGAAGTCGTGGGCGTCGCCCTCGGCCGCGCTCCAGGCCGCGGCCGCGCCGTCCTCGCCGCTCATGGGCAAGACCAGACGCAGGCAGGGCCGCCCGGACGGCGAGCTCGGGTGGGCCCAGATCGCGCCGCTGTGGCGCTCGATGACGTCGAACAGGGTCTGCGAGCCGCCCTTGGCGCTGGCGCTGACCTGGCGCAGCCCCCACGAGCGCAGCGCCTCGGTGTCCAGCGCCGCCCCGCTCCACTCCAGCATCAGGGTCACCAGCTTGCGGCCGGTGTGGAGCGAGATGCCGGGATGCTCGGCGCGGCAGATGCGCTGGAGCTGGCCGATGAGGAAGATCAGGCAGCGGGCGATGGCGTAGCTGTCGGTGCGCAGCCAGACCGGCTCCAAGGGCGCGCTGACGTCGACGACGATGCCCAGGGCCTCTTCGACATGGCGCTCGATGGAGGCCAACAGATCGCTGCCGAGCACATCCTGAAGCGGCCCCTTGACGTCGAGGTCGCCCGGATAGCGCTCCTCCAGCTCGGCCAGGTGCTGGCTGAGGCGCACCGACTCCTCGTGGATGACGCGCTGGAACAGCGCCCGCTCGTCGTCCTCCATGTCCGGAAAGGCGATGATCGTCTCGATGGCGCCGCGGATGCTGGCGATGCCGGAGCGATGGCCCTCGGTCAGCGCCAGCAGCAGGTTGGCCCGGCGGGTCTCGTTGTTGACCTGCCGGGTCACGTCCTCGATCGACAGGATGAAGCCCTGGGAGGCGCCGGCCGGGTCGGGGATCGGCACCAGGTGGACGTGGAGGAGCTGGCCCGATCCCTGGGAAATGACGAAGGGAACGAGCTGGCGGGCGGTGCCGCGGCCTTCCAGATGGCCGATGGTCGACAGCGCGTGGGCGATCACGTTCTTGTCGAGGACGCTGTAGACAGAGCGGCCGAGGCCGATCCAGTCGCCGCCGCCGGTCTCGCGCTCGGCGCCCTCGAGCAGGCGCTGGGCGCGTTGGTTGTAGAGCAGGATCCTGCCGTCGCGGTTGCACACCAAGATGCCCTGGGTGAGCTTGGAGACCAGCGTCGCCAGGGTGTTGCGCTCGGTTTCGACCGCCGCGTTGGCCTCCTGGATGCGAGCGGCCACGTCCTCCTGCAGCGTCTGGTAGCGGTCGGCCAGCACGTTGACGTTGCCGGCAACCGCGCGGATCTCGGCCTGACCCTCGGCCTTCAGCCGGTGCTTGGGGTTGGAGACGGCGATGACGCGGATCTCTTCGCCGATGGCGCGGAGCGGCGTGGGGTAGAGCGCGGCCATCACCATCACCGCCACCGCCGGCAGCGCCACCAGCACCGTGGCGGCGATCAGCAGCGCCCCGCCATGCGGGCCCAGCGCCGCCCAGATGGCCGCGCGCTGCTCTTCCGCCAAAGCCTGCCAGCTCACCCAGCCGGTGGTCGCAAGGATAGCGGCGGCGGCGAGCGCAAGCGCCGCGCAGACCAGCCATAGCAGGGGTTTCATGCGCCGATGACTCCGGAACCGTGTCCTCCCGAAGGACGCCGCCTTATCACGCCTCGGCCCTGCGGCCCCTGGCGCGTTGTTGTCTCGTTTCCGGCTTTGGGCGGCGGCGCCCCGTCTCGCGGCTCAGGATATCATGTTGAGTCTGAAATGGTAGACGAGGTCCTGCTTGAAGTGCTTGACGATCTTGAGCGAGTCCTTGAGCAGGTTGCGGTCGAGGCGCGACAGCCGGGCGGGCGCGACCATGGTGTCGGCGGTCTCACCGCGATCCCAGGCCTCGAGCTGCGAGCGCAGCCGCAGCATCGACATGAACTCGAACGCCTCGATGATGTCGGCCGTGGTCTGCTCGTCGAACGGGCCGCGCCCGGCCAGCGCCTGGATCCGGCCGATGGTGTTGGTTTCCTCCACCCGGTACTCGACGGCGAGGCTGCGGACGCCGTGGACGATAGGGAAAATGCCGCCCTTCTTGATGTCGAGCCGGCCGCCGCCGGGGGTGGAGTCGACATGCAGCCGGTTGAAGAAGCCGATCGGGGTCGGGAACGACTGGACCGCCTTGGCGAAGTGGCTGAGCAGCGACATGCGGTCGTGGAACAGCGCGAAGACGCGCGACTTCAGCGCCGACAGCAGGCTGTCGTCGCCGGCGACGGTGTTGGCGTCGAGCAGGATGGCGAGGTTGAGGAAGGTGTCGCCAGTAGGCTGCTGGAACCACTGGCGGATCTCCTGCATGTAGTCGTCCAGCGGCTTCGCCCACTGCGGGTTGGACACCATGACGTTGCCGGGACAGGGCGGGTAGCCGAGCTCCAGCAGCGCCTCGGTGAACCTGCGCCCGGCCAACTCCGCCGCACCGGCCGGCGGCTGGGCGCGAAAGATCAGGCCGTTGTCCTGGTCGGTGCGCAGGAGCTGCTCGCCGCGCCCCTCGCTGCCCATCACGATCAGGCAGGCGAGCTCGCGCACCTCTGCGGGCGCCACCTGCTCGAACACCCGGCGAAACAGCTTGCGGTTGAGGTCGGTGACGAGCCTGGCGATGTAGCGGGGCTTCACTCCGCGCTCGAAGAGCGACTTGATCATCCGCGGGATCGCCTCGCTCGCCTCCTTCAGCTCGTGGGCCTCGCCGGCCCGCTCCACCTGGCTCGCGATCACCAGCGACGAGCTCGACAGCCGGCGAAGCAGATCGGCCTGCTCGAAGATCCCGACGATCTCGGTGCCGCGGAGGACCACCAGGTGTCGGATCGAGTACTTCGTCATGATGACGAGGGCGTTGAGGATCAGGTCCTCGCTGTCGATGGTGAGCAGTTCGTAGCGGGCGATGTCGCCGAGCGGCGTCGTCTCCGGCATGCCCATCAGCAGCTGCTTCTCGCGGACATCGCGCTCGGTGAAGATCCCGGTGCGGCCCTCGCTGCGAACCAGCACGGCGCTGACCGCCTTGTTGCGCATCTCCTGCACCGCCTCGCGGATCGTCGTCTCGGGGCCGACGAACAGCGGCGGGTGCAGCCTCCCCTCCCCCACCCGGCCGGTGAGCAGCGAGGCCGCCTCGCGCTGCTGCTGCACCGCGACCTGAAGGTCGAGGCTGCGGCTGACCTGCTCCTGGAAGAACGAGCGGAACCCGGGGTTGGTGCGGGCGAGGGCGGCGAACAGCTGCGCCGGCAGCAACAGGCAGGTGCAGGCGCCGCGGGCGACGAACTGATTTTCCGAACGGCCGTGCAGAAGCCCGCGGGCGTCGAAGAGTTGGCCGGGGCCAAAGGTGGCGACGGCGCCGGTGGCGTCCTGCTCCTCGATGCTGCCTTCGGTGACGATAAAGAGGTGCGGCGGGCTCTGCCAGCGGTCGAGCACCGTCTGGCCGGTGTCGTAGTGGTTGGGTGTCAGCGCCTCGGCTACGCGCTGGAGTTCGGCCGCATCGAGGCGGTCGAACGGGGCGACGTCGGCGATAACGCTGCTGGGCTCCGGCAATGGCATGCCGCCCACCTCGGGTCCGCTAATCGGCTCGGGTACTCCCCGCGGCCCGGAATAGCCCATGCGGCCGGTGCTGTCATGCGCTTATCGGCGCTTATCGGTCAAAGCGCCCGCGATGAGGGTTCGCCGTTTTCAGAAGGCGGAGCGGCGGGCCGGGGCAAGCCGGACCCGCCGAAAATCGTTTAAGGGCGGGTCGGCCTGCCGCGAACCCGCCCTTTCATCGCCGCGCGGTATCGCGCGTTCGTCCGCGCCTCGGCGCAATTGCATGTGTCCTCGAGGTTCAGCTCGTCTTGCCGCCCTCGGGCTCCGGCCCGTCCTCGACCTCGATGCTGTCCGCGGCCTTGTCCCACGACGTCTTCTGCTCCGCCTCGAAGCGCTTGACCGCGGCTTCGACCGCCTCCTCCTTCGACGCCTTGCCGGTGATGTAGACGGTCTTCACCGGCACCTTGTGCGTGCGGCCGTAGGAGTCGGTCTTCTCCTTCTGGAACTTCACGTTCAGGCCCTTCTTCCGGCCCGCCGGATGACCGTCGACGGTGCTCGACGAGACCAGCCCGACCAGGGCGTGCTGCTGGTCGATGACCGGCAACCGCGAAAAGCCGTGCTCGGCCATGAGCCGCTTGATGGTCTCGGTGCTGTCGTGTGGAAAGCAGCAGACGATCTCGATCGACATGATGTGGCCGACGGTCGCCTGCGCCGGCAGGCAGCCTTCGGCGGTGCCGCGCACGACCAGGTCGCGGTCGGTGACGACGCCGACCAGGACGTTGCCATCGATCACCGGCAGGAAGCCGATTTCGTGCTCCGCCATGAGCCGCGCCGCCTCCAGCAGAAGCGTGCCCGGACCCACCGCATGAACCTCCCGTGTCATTACATCTTCTGCGTTCATTATGCCGTCCCTCGTTGCCCAGATGCACCCCGACCGCCCCCGGCCCCGGCTTGGGCCGCGGATCGCGCTCATCGATTTCGACGGAAAAGCGCTCAGCGGTGCAGAGATAAACCCGTGCCCAAGTCGCCGGTTCCACCTGCGTCTTCTTCGGCGGCAAGAACCGCCCGCAGGCCGGCGCGGTAGTCGGGGCAGGCGAGGCGGACCCCGAGCTCCCGCTTGATCCGGGCGTTGTCGACCCGGCGGTTGTCGGCCCAGAAGCTGAGCGCCATGGGCGACATCTCCTTGCGCGCCTCTTCGAAGGCGACGAGCGGCGGAACCGGCAGCCCTAGGAGCTCGCAGGCATGGGCGATCACGTCGGCCTGCGCCGCCGGCTCGTCGTCGCAGACGTTGTAGACTGCGCCGGCGGAGGGCCGGGCCAGCGACGCTTCGAGGACGCGGGCGATGTCGTCGACGTGGATGCGCGAGAACAGATGCCCGGGCCTGTCGATCCGCCGCGCCTGCCCGGCCCGCACCTGGGCGAAGACGCTCCGGCCGGGCCCGTAGATGCCGGCGAGGCGGAAGAGGTGGACGGCGAGCCCGTGGTCTCGGCCGAAGGCGAGCCAGGCGGCTTCGGCGGCGACACGCCTGCGGCTGCGCTCGGACGTGGGCGCGAGCGGCGCGGTCTCGTCGATCATCGCGCCGCCGGTATCGCCGTAGACGCCGGTGGTGGAGAGATAGCCGATCCAGGCCGGGCGGAGCGCGGAGATGTCCTCGGCGTGGTGATCGAGAACCGGGTCGCCGAGGCCGTCGGGCGGCGCCGAGATCAGGAGCGCCGTCGTCCCGGCAAGCGCCCGCGCCGGCTCCGCCAGCGGCCGGCCGCGGTCGAACAGGTGCGCCTCGATCCCCGCCGCCTCGAGCCGCCGCCGTTTCTCTTCGCCGCGGCAGGTGCCGGCGATCCGCCAGCCCCTACCCCTGAGCCTCGTCGCCAACGCCGTGGCGCTGAAGCCGAAGCCGAAGCAGAACAGCCGCGGCCGCGCCTCGGAGGCCCTGTTGCCTTCGCCTGTTGGCACCCTCGCCGGTCCTTATCCCTTGCCTTCATCCGCGCTGGCTCCGACTGTACGGTGCCAACGGCCCCCGGCATAGGATCCGCATGCAGACCGCAACCCGCATCTCGGCCTTCGCCGCCTGCGTCATCGCCTTGACCTTGCTGGCGCCTCCCGGATCGGCCGCTACCGGCGAGGGCGACGCGGAAGCCTGGTACCGCGGCTGCATGGAACTTGCCGACAGCGACCCGGGCCGGGCGCTGGATCAGGCCGAAGCGAGGCGCAAGGCCGGCGGCGGCACCCCGGCCGGACACTGCGCCGCGGTTGCGCTGGTCCGGCTCGGCCGGTTCGAAGACGGCGCCAAGCGGTTCGAGGCGCTGGCCGGCGAGACGAACCGCCCGGACCTGCGCGCCGGCCTGCTGGATCAGGCCGCCGGCGCCTGGCTGCTGAAGGGCTCGGCGGAGAAGGCGCTGCCTTTGCTCGACGCCGCCATCAAGATCGCGCCAGGGGACGCGCCGCTGCGCCTAGGCAAGGCGCAGGCCTTGGCCGGCCTCGGCCGCTACCAGGATGCGGTGGGCGAACTCGACCGCGCCGTCGCCCTGGAGCCGTCGTCGGCCGACGCCTATGCCTTCCGCGCCAGCGCGCTGCGGCGGCTGAACCGGGAAGATGCGGCCCTGGCCGACCTGGAGCGGGCGCTGAGCCTCGAGCCGCAGCACCCGGAGGCGCTGCTCGAGCGCGGCATCCTCCGCCAGCTCCGCGGCAACCGCAGCGGCGCGCGCGCCGACTGGGAGACGCTGGTCGCGGTTGCGCCGAAGAGCGTCGCCGCCGACGCCGCCCGCGCCAACCTGGACGCGCTGGCGCAAAGGCGGAAGTAACAGCGCGGCGCCGCAGCGACCGCGCACCCGTCGTCATGGCCGTGCGTGTGACTTCATTCGTTGCGGGCATCCACGCGTTGATAGCAGCCGTCTTCAGGCGGCTTTCGTGGATCGCCGTAACGAGTACGGCGACGACGGGGTGTAGGAGGCAGGGCCGCGCTCTTCTCGCCATAGACGCGCTTGTTGCGGTCATCCAGGTCTACATCGCAGCAGACCAACCTTGGATCGGCGCAACCAGGACGGCGACGACGGGGGTGTAGGTGGCAGGGCCATGCTCCTCTCGTCATGGCCGCGCTTGTCGCGGTCATCCAGGTCTACATCGCAGCAGACCAACCCGTGGATCGGCGCAACCAGTACGGCGACGACAAGGCGTAGGCGGCAGGGCCGTGCTCCTCTCGTCATGGCCGCACTTGTTGCGGCCATCCAGGTCTACATCGCAGCAGACCAACCCGTGGATCGCCGTAACAAGTACGGCGATGACGGGGGTGTAGGTGGCAGGGCCATGCTCCTCTCGTCATGGCCGCACTTGTTGCGGCCATCCACGCCCTTCGCCTCTCTCTACTCGTCCCTAGCGCGGAGGCGCCGCCTCGGGCGGCTTGGGGCGCTTCTCCTCGCCGTTTGCCGGCTCCCCGTTGTTCTCCGCGAACAGCTCCTCCACCTCGCGCCGGCCCTTGGTGCCGAGCGAGAGGACGCCGAGGCCGACGAAGACGAACACGGCGCCGATCAGCCAGATCGGGACCCGCTCCGAGAGCGGTAAGGTCTCGGCGAAAAGGCGCGCGCCGGCGGCAGCGCCGAAAGAGATCGCGGCTCCCACCGCCCAGTAAACCAGGCGAGGGAGCCGCAACCAGAAGGGGGGCGGTTGCCGTTGCGGCACCGCGCTATTGGCCGGTGGCGCGCACCAAGGTGATGAGCACCGCGGCGAAGATTGCCGAGGTGATCACGCCACTGATGTTCGCGCCCAGCGCGTGCGGCATGATGATCGACTCCGGCGCGACCTCGGACACCGTCTTCTGCGCCACCTTTGCCGTGGTCGGGACGCAGCTGACGCCGGCAATCCCGATCACCGGATTGTATTTCTTCCCCGAGGCGAAATAGAGGACGTAGCCGCCGAGCAGGCCGCCGATGGCGGAGAAGGTGAGCGCGACGATGCCGATGATCAACAGGGTGAGAACCGTCGGGTCGAGGATGGTCTGGGCGTCGCAGAGAACCCCGAGCAACAGGCCGAGGAAGAACGTGGCGCCGTAGAGCACGGTGGTGCTGAACAGATCATAGAAGTGCGTGAGCCCGCTCTCGCGAATGATGACGCCGAGAAACAGGGCGAGGAACAGCGGCGCGGCAACCGGGAAGAGCAGGCAGAGCGCAATGACCGCGACCACGGCGAAGACGATCTTCTCCTCCGGAGCGATCTTCCGGGTCTTCTCCAGCGGCATCGGCAGGCCGCGGATATGCCGCGGCACCATTGCCTTGATCAGGTACGGATAGCCGCCGTAGGTCAAGCCCAGGTAGAGGTAGCCGACGACGGTGATCGGGACGAAGATCTCCGGCGCCAGCACCAGCGCGGAGAACAGCACCATCGGTCCGTCGGCGCCACCGATGGTCGCCGTCGCCGCCGCCTGGTTCAACGGCAACCCCAGCCAGACCCCGAGCGGGAAGGTGATCAGCGTGCCGAGCTCGGCGCAGATGGCGATGAACATGCTGCGGAACGGCCTCGCCATGACGAAGCCCACGTCCAGCAGCGTGCCGATGCCGAAGAACACCAGGCAGGCGATGAGGCCGTTCGAGAAGGTGAAGGTATAGACCGGCTGCAGCCAGTTGATCTGCAGCACGTTCATGAGCTCGTTGGTGTCGCTGGCGAGCGGGTCGAGGAACAGGGTCCCCATTCGCCCGCCTTCGAAGAACAGCACGCCGGCGTTCACCGCCACCATGCCGAGGCCCATGGGGATCATGAGCAGCGCCTCGAGGACGCCCTTCTTGCCGAGGTAAATCAGCAGCACGCCAAGGAGGATCAGAAAGATCCGGCCGAACATGATCTTCGGCTCGGACTCGGCAAGCGTCGCTATGCCCTGAAACAGCGAAAGAAAATCGACGTCTCCCATGGCGGCGGCCCCCGGCGTCAGGTGATCGACAGCAGGACCTGCCCTGCGTCCACGGCGTCGCCCTCTTTCACCGCGATGCTGGCGACGGTGCCGTCCTTATGCGCCGAGACGACCGTCTTCATCTTCATCGCCTCGATGACCGCGACCTTGTCGCCGGTCTTGACCGCCTCTCCCACCTTCACCGCGACCTCGAGGATGACGCCACCCAGTGGCGCCAGCTTGTCGTCGGCGGTGCCGGCGCCACCGCCGGCCGGTGATGCGGGAGCCGTCGGTGCCGCCGGGGCCGGGGCCGCCGGAGCCGGCGTCCGCGGCATGCCGACGGTCGACGTCTGGTAGAAGGTGCTGCCGGCGTCCTCGGTAACGTCCTCGACGACAACGTCGTAGGCCTTGCCGTCAACGGTGATGCGCAAGTGTCTTGTCATGGCGTTATCCTTGGCACGTCACGAGATCAATGATGGTCGAGGCGGGGAGTATGCGATGTCTGGTGTTGCGTCCGCCCGAGCGACGACCAGATGGGGCTGCGCCCGGGCTCGCCGATGCGCACGAGCCGGTGGGCGCCGATCACGGCGTAGACGGCCGCGGCAACGGCGGCGACATGAGCCGCCGTCTCGTCCCGCGCCTCGGAGACCGAGACGCTGACCGGCGTCGCTGCGGCGGCTTGCCCCCGAGACCCCTGGGTTCGGGCGAGGAGGGCGACGATGACGCGGATCATCACGGCGCAGAGCAGGGCGATGACGGCCATGAGGCCGAAGGCGAAGCCCGCCATGCCGATCACGGAGCCCAGGTCCATTCCTCGATCCTCTTCTTGTCCAGCTCGTAAGCCCGAAGCCGCCGGCTGCCCTAGAGCGGTATCAGCCCGTGCTTCTTCGGCGGCCTGGTCTCGCGCTTGCCGAGCAGCTTGCGCAGCGACAGCGAGATTACCGAGCGGGTCGTCGCCGGCTCGATGATGTCGGTGATGTAGCCGCGCGACGCCGCCATATAGGGCGAGGCGAACTCCGAGCGGTACTCGGCGACGAGTTCGGCGCGGCGCGCCTTCGGATCCTGGGCGGCCTTCAGTTCGCGGCCGTAGAGAATGTTCACCGCGCCCTCCGCCCCCATCACCGCGATCTCGGCGGTCGGCCAGGCGAAGACCATGTCGGCGCCGAGTTCCTGGCTGCACATCGCCAGGTAGGAGCCGCCGTAGGCCTTGCGGCAGACGATGGTGATTTTCGGCGTCGTCGTGCTGGAGTAGGCGAACAGCATCTTCGCGCCGTGGCGGATGATGCCGCCCCGCTCCTGCTCGATCCCGGGCAAGAAGCCGGGAACGTCGACGAAGGTGACGAGCGGGATGTTGAAGGCGTTGCAGAAGCGGATGAAGCGGGCGCCCTTGTCGGAGGAATCGATGTCCAGGCAGCCCGCCTTCTCCATGGAGTTGTTGGCGAGGATGCCGACGACCACGCCCTGGATCCTGGCGAAGCCGACCATGATGTTGCGGGCAAAGCCGGCCTGGATCTCGAAGTAGTCGCCGCCGTCGACCACCCGCTGGATGATGGCGCGCATGTCCATCGGCTCCGAGGGGTCCGACTTGACCAGCGCGTCCATCCGCTCGTCTTCTTCGAACGTGATCGCCGGCGCCGGTTGATGCGGCGGGTCCTCGGTGTTGTTGCCGGGCAGGAAGCTCAACAACTTGCGGGTGATGGCGATGGCGTCGCGGTCGTCATCGGCGACGAAGTGGACGTTGCCGCTGACGGTGGCGTGCATCGCCGCGCCGCCAACGTCCTCCATGCTGACCTCGCGGCCGGTGACCGACTTGATCACCTGCGGCCCGGTGATGAAGAGCTGCGCGTTCTGCCGGGTCATGATGATGAAGTCCATCAGCGCCGGCGAATACGCGGCCCCGCCGGCGCAGGGGCCGGCGATGATCGCGATCTGCGGGACGACGCCGGACAGACCGACGTTGCGGTAGAACACCTCGCCATAACCCGACAGCGCGTCCACGCCTTCCTGGATCCGGGCGCCGCCCGAGTCCTTGAAGCCGACCAGCGGGACGCCGTTCTTGAGGGCCAGATCCATCGCCCAGACGATCTTGCGCGCGTGCATCTTGCCGAGCGTGCCGCCGACGACGGTGAAGTCCTGGCTGAAGGCGGCGACCTCGCGGTCGTCGACGTAGCCGGTGCCGACGATGACGCCGTCGGCCGGCAGGTCCTTCTTCTCCATGCCGAAGGCGGTGCAGGAATGGCGAATGTGGGCGCCGTATTCCTGGAAGGTATCGGGCTGGTACAGGGTCAAGAGCCGCTCGCGCGCCGTCATCAGCCCGCGTTCGTGGCGCTCCTTGGCCTTGTCCGCGCCGCCGGCGGCCAGGATCTTGCTGCGGCGTTCCCTCAGCTTGTCGCGAAGCTTTGCGTCGAGAGGCATCTGCGTTCCCATCCCTGTTGCGTGCACACGAGCGGGAGCTCGACGCTCAACGTCACCCGTGCCGGCGCCGCCGGACCCGTCTGCGCGTCATGAAACGCGACTGCCGGACGCGACCGCGCAACTCTCAACCAAGAATTCCGTTTGACGCGGTTGCTTTTGTGGTTCGCGTCGTCGCCAGCCTGCGGCCCCCGTTGAGCCGGCCGAAAATAGGTCGCAGGTCGCGCGGCTGTCAAAGCAAAACCTGGGCCCAGGGAGGGCCATGCAGTGCCCGCATATCCGGATCCGGCCCTACGGCATGGCGGAAGCCTCGCTGCCGCCCGCCGGCGGATGGGCTCCGGCGCGCGGGTCGAGGCCGGCCGCGACCGGCGTCGTTCGCGGCAGCGGCAGGAACCGCACCTGCTCTTCCGCCGGCACCGGGCCGCGGCGGCGCATGCGCCAGACGGCGAAGATCGCGGTGGCGGCGGCGCACGCCCCGGTGAAGGTGAAGAGGCCGGAAGGCCCCATGGCCTCCATCAACACCGCGGCGGCGAGGGGGCCGAAGGCGGCGCCGACGCCGTACGCGGTAATCAGCGCCGCGCTGGCGGCGACGATCTGCGTCGGCTCCAGCCGGTCGTTGGCGTGGGCGACGCTCAGGGGATAGAGGGTGAACACCACCGCGCCCAGCACCGGCGCCAGCACCAGGGCGGCGCGGGCGGACCACAGGCCGGCGGAGACCAGGGCGATGCTCACCGCCATCAGCGCCAGGGCGACGGCGACCAGTGCGTGCCGGCGGTCGTAGCGGTCGGACAGCCGGCCCACCGGCCACTGCAGGATCAGCCCGCCGATAATGACGAGGCCCATGAACTGCGCCGTTTCGTCGACGCCGAAGCCGAGGTGGCGGGCGTAGATGGGGCCGAGCGCGTAGAACGCCCCGAGGATCAGGCCGGAGGAGATCGCCCCGGCCGCGCCCAGCGGCGAGAGCGCGTAGAGGCGGCGCAGGCCGAGCCGGGCCCAGGCGCCGGGGGGCGGCGCCGAGATCCGCGTCATCGCCACCGGCACCACCGAGAGCGAGACGAACGCGGCGCAGAGCATGAACAGGGCCATGCCGGACGGATCTGGAAGCGGCAGCAGCATCTGCCCGACACCCTGGCCGAGATAAAGCGCGATCATGTAGAGCGAGAGGATGCGGCCGCGGAGCTCGTTGCTGGCCTGGGCGTTGAGCCAGCTTTCGACGCAGGTGAACAGCCCGGCGAGACAGACGCCATTGACGAAGCGCAAGCCGGCCCACGGCAGCGCCGAGGCAAGGAGGGGGAACGCCAGCGTAGCCGCCGACAGGATCGAGGCGAAGCCGGCGAAGGCGCGGATGTGGCCGACGGCGCCGATGGCCCGGTCGCAATACCGCGTGCCGACGATGAGGCCGACGAAGTAGGCGCCGCCGACGAGGCCGATCATCAGGCTGGACGAGCCGGCGTCGTTGAGCCGCAGCGGCACCAGCGTGCCGAGCAGGCCGATGCCGATGAGCAGGAAGAACGTGCCGGCGAGCAGGTTCCAGAAGGTGAGTGCCAGCCGCTTCATCCGCGAGCCTCGGCCCCTGGAGCTCGTTTTCGGTTGCCGAGGCAGGACCTGACGCCAATGCTGCCGCCGCCGGGGCGCGGGTGCTCCCGGCCCAATCGAGACGCGCCGGAGCAACCGATGACGCAAGCGCAAGGCCCGCTCGCAGGTCTCAGGGTCCTCGACCTCAGCCGGGTGCTGGCCGGGCCGGTGGCGACCCAGCTGCTCGGCGACCTGGGCGCGGACGTGGTCAAGGTCGAACGGCCGGGCTCGGGCGACGACACCCGCGCCTGGGGCCCGCCCTATCTGAAGGGCGCGAACGGGCAAGACAGCAGCGAAAGCGCCTATTTCCTGAGCTGCAACCGCAACAAGCGCTCATTGACCATCGACCTCGGTAAGAAGGAAGGACAGGCGCTGGTGCGCGACCTCGCCACCCGCGCCGACGTGTTGATCGAGAATTTCAAGGTCGGCGACATGGCCCGCTTTGGCCTCGCCTACGCCGACCTCGGTCCCTCCCTCCCCCGCCTCGTCTATTGCTCGATCTCCGGCTTCGGCCAGACCGGCCCGTGCGCGGCACAGCCCGGCTACGACTTCCTGGTCCAGGGGATGGGCGGGGTGATGAGCATCACCGGCGATCCGCACGGCGAGCCGATGAAGGTGGGGGTCGCCGTTGCCGACGTGGTCTGCGGCCTCTACGCCGCGGTCGCTATCCTGGCCGCGCTCCGCCACCGCGAGGAGACCGGGCAGGGCCAGCACATCGACCTCGGCCTCCTCGACACCCAGGTCGCCTGGCTGGTGAACCAGGGGATGAACCATCTGGTTTCGGGAAAGCCGCCGGGCCGGCTCGGTAATGCCCATCCCAACATCGTCCCCTACCAGGTGTTCGCCGCCTCCGACGGCTACGTGATCATCGCCGTCGGCAACGACGGCCAGTTCCGCAGGTTCGCCGGCTGCCTCGCCATGCCGGCCCTGGCGGAAGACCCGGACTACGCCACCAACGCCGCCCGGGTGCGCAGCCGCGACACGCTGGTGCCGATCCTGGAAGCGCTGGTCCGGGCGAAGCCACGCGCCCACTGGCTCGAGACGCTCACGGTTGCCGGCGTGCCCTGCGGCCCGGTCAACGATATCGGCCAGGTGTTCGCCGATGCGCGGGTGCTCGCCCGCGGCATGCGAATCGCGATGCCGCATCCCCTTGCGCACGCCGGCAGCGTCGAGCTGATCGGCAATCCGCTGAAGCTGTCGGCCTCGCCGGTCGGCTACCGGCGGCCGCCGCCGCTCCTCGGCCAGCACACCGACGAAGTGCTGGAGGAGTGGCTCGGCCTCGCCGCCGACCACCTCGCGGCGCTGCGAGCGGAGCAGGTGCTCTGAGGCCAATAGGATCGTCGTTGCGAGGAGGCGAAGACGACGAAGCAATCCAGGAAGCATTTCTCTGGATCGCCACGCCGCTGCGCGGCTCGCGATGACGATGTGTGGTGCCGCTGGCACGCAACTAAACAATATCCCGGTTTCGCTTTCTCTGTTCATGTTTCGCGATCGAGATCACAAAAAAAGATCGTCATTGCGAGGAGGCGAAGCCGACGAAGCAATCCGGGAAGTATTTCTCTGGATCGCCACGCCGCTGCGCGGCTCGCGATGACGATATGTGGTAACGCTGGCACGTAACTAAACAATATCCCGGTTTTCGCTTTCTCTGTTCATGTTTCGCGATCGAGATCATAAAAAAAGATCGTCATTGCGAGGAGGCGAAGCCGACGAAGCAATCCAGGAATTATCCTGGATCGCCACGCCGCTGCGCGGCTCGCGATGAGGACAAAACAAGATGGAATCTAGACGATGTGTCCATAGAGATCGGTCCAGTTCGGGTTCATGCTTTCGATCAACGCCAGCTTTCTGTTTCGGGTGCCGGCCTTGATCTGTTTCTCGCGCGCTATCGCGCAAAGCATATCTTCGTTCATCTCGAAGTAGACGAGGAAATGGCATCTGTATCGCCGGGCGAATCCTGCCACCAACCCGTCCCGATGTTGATGAACACGCCGGACAAGATCTGACGTCACGCCGGTGTAAATCGTTCCGTTTCGTCCGCTCGCCATGATGTAGACCGCGGGGCGCTTATTGGACTGTTTCACGGTGTCGGGCAGTGCTTGCATTCTGGAAGCCTTGCCAGGCCACGAGGCCGGCTGCCATGACCTCTCCACGGAGAGCCGCCGCCCTGTCACGGGATTTTCATGAAGGAACCGGTTGACCCGAGCGGCGGGAGTCTTCTCAACTCCCCTGCAAAGTCTTGCCAGGACGCCGACGAACGAGGACGCAACATGGCCAACGGCACGGTCAAGTGGTTCAACGCCACCAAGGGCTACGGTTTCATTTGCCCGGACGACGGGGACGGAAACGGGGACGCGTTCGTTCACATCACCGAGGTCGAACGCTCCGGGATGGGGATGCTGAACGAGGGCCAGCGGATCCGCTTCACCGCGCTTCAGCAGCCGCGCGGGCTGAAGGCGGTGGACCTCATGCCCGGCGACTGAGGTCGGCTCCGCCTCCGGCAATCACAGCGGCAGCCGCACCTCGACCACCCCGGGCTCGTCGGTCTTGGTCGTCCGGGTGAAGCGGAACAGCTCGCACACCTTCAGCATCGGCCGGTTCTCCCGCAGCACGTCGCCGAAGATCTCCTTGATGCCGCGGTTGCGGGCGTAATCGATGATCCGGCGCATGAGC
The DNA here is from genome assembly GCA_034382075.1 of Rhodospirillales bacterium. Lineage (GTDB taxonomy): Bacteria > Pseudomonadota > Alphaproteobacteria > Rhodospirillales > Defluviicoccaceae > JAEULH01. Next base: position 114,793 of record JAXMOZ010000001.1, on the reverse strand, counting down.
AGCGGACCCAGGCCGAGGCCCACCAGGTCGCTGCGGAGCATGATCGCGTACTCGGCCGCCTCGCCGTCGGGATCGGCGGAGAGGTGGACGGCGCCGTAGACCTCGCTCTTCCCCGGAACGCCGGCCTCGGCAAGCACCAACGCCATCTCCCGGTCGTAGTCGATCTGGGTAAGGCGCGCGGCCAAAGGGTGGGTCAGCGCCTTCTTCGGCGCGAAGAAGCGCATGCGGATGTCCTCGGGCGAGAGCCGGGCGAACAGCCGCTGGAAGGCGGGCTCGTCCTCGGGCCTGACCGGGCGGAGGAAGAACGTCCGCCCGTCGGGAAGGATGAGTTCCTCTTCCAGTTCCTTCGGGTACGGTCGGATGGCAAGCCTCTTTGCCGGTGCGCCGCTCGCATGACGCACGCGGATCCGGGCGTCGAGGGCGATGACGCCCTTTGCGTCGGCGAGCAGCGGGTTGATGTCGAGCTCGACGATCTCGGCGAAGTCGATGACGAGCTGCGAGATCTTGATCAGGGTCAGGGCGACGTCGTCGAGGGCGGCCCGAGGGCGGCCACGGAAGCCGAGCAGCAGCTTGTAGACGTTGGTCCGGGCGATGGCCTCGCGGGCGAGGTGCATGTTGAGCGGCGGCAGCGCCAGGGCGGTGTCGTCCAGGATCTCGGCTGCGGTCCCGCCCTGGCCGAACAGCACCACCGGGCCGAACTGCGGGTCCTCGCTGGCGCCGACGATCAGCTCGAAGGCGTTGGGCCGCTGGATCATCGGCTGGATGGCGAAACCTTCGATTGCCACCGGACCGATACGCTCGGCGATGCGCTCCAGCATCGCCTCGGCCGCAGCGCGAACGGCGTTCGCAGTCGGCAGATCGAGCGCGACGCCGCCCACGTCCGACTTGTGGGTGATCTCCTTCGACAGGATCTTCAACGCCGCGGGAAAGCCGAGCTTCTCGGCCATTGCCGCCGCCGCGGCCGGATCGGGAACCGCGCGGGTCGGCACAACCGGGACGGCGTAGGCTTCCAGCACCGCCTTGGCCTCGACCTCGCTCAGCCACTCCCGGCCGTCGGCCAGGGCCTCGACGATGACCTGCCGCGCCGCCGCCGTGTCGGGCACGAAGTCTTCCGGGATCGACGGCGGCGTCTCGGTGAGCGCCGCCTGGTTGCGGCGATAGTTGACGATGTCGATGAAGGCGCGCACGGCGCGCTCGGGCGTGAAGTACGTGGGGATGTGGTTCTCGGCGAACAGCCGCCTCGCCTCCGCCGCCGCGTCCTCGCCGAGCCAGCTCGTCAGCACCGAGTGGCGCTTGCCGCCGACGGTGGCGATCACCGCCCGCGCCGCGTCGCTGCCCGAGGCGATGGCGGTCGGGCAGTTCAGCACCAGGATCGCGTCCGCGTTCGGGTCCTGGAGCATCACCTCCAGCGCCGCAGCGTAACGCTCGCCGGGCGCGTCGCCGATGATGTCGACCGGGTTGCTCCGCGACCAGGTCGCCGGCAGGACCGCGTCCAGCGCGCCGATGGTCTCGGCGGAGAGGTCCGCCAACTGGCCGCCGTAATCCATCAGCGCGTCGGTGGCCATCACCCCGATGCCGCCACCGTTGGTGAGGATGGCGAGCCTGTCGCCCGTTACCTTCAGCCCCAGGCCCATGGTTTCGACCGCGCCGAACAGGCCGCCGATGTCGTGCACCCGGAGCATCCCGGCGCGGCGGAAGGCGGCGTCGTAGACGGCGTCGCTGCCGGCCATGGCCCCGGTGTGCGAGGCGACCGCCTTGGCCGCCGCCGGCGAGCGGCCGGACTTGATGACGATCACCGGCTTCAGCCTGGCAGCGGCGCGGGCCGCCGACATGAACTTCCGGGCGTGGGTAATCGCCTCGATGTAGAGCAGGATGCCGCGGACTTCGATCTGGTTGGCGAGGTAGTCGAGCAGGTCGCCGAAGTCGACGTCGGCCATGTCGCCGAGGGAGGCGAAATGGGAAAAACCGATGGACCGCGCGGTCGCCCAGTCGAGCACGGTGGTGACGATGGCGCCGGACTGGGCGACGAAGGCGAGGTGCCCGGCCTTCGGCTGGATGTGGGCGAAGCTGGCGTTGAGCCCGGAGCGGGGCGCCAGCACCCCGATGCAGTTGGGGCCGACGATGCGCAGCGTCGCCGGCTTGGCCGCCGCCAGCATCTCCTTGGACAGCGCGTGGCCGGCGGCGTCGCCGCCTTCGCCGAACCCCGCGGAAATGACCACCGCGGCCTTGGTGCCCCGGGCGGCCAAAGCCGCGATCAGGCCTGGAACCGCCGGCGGCGGCGTGGCGATCACGGCAAGGTCCGGCGCCATCGGCAGCGAGGCCACGTCCGGATAGGTCAGGACGCCTTCGATGGCCTTGTGGTTGGGGTTGACCGGCATCACCGGCCCCTGGAAGCCGGAGTGGAACAGGTTCCGGGCGACCACGGCGCCGATGGAGCCGGATCGCTTGCTGGCCCCGATCAGGGCAACGGACGACGGATTGAACAGGTACTCGAGATTGCGGATGCTCACGGTGGGATGCTGATCCAGCGGTTGAAGCCGGGGGGAGGGAGTGCAATTAAAACACTATCCGCAAACGGGGAAAAGAGATGAACCCGTGGCAGGCCGCGCGGGCCGCGCTGTTCGCGGGCTCGGCCGGCGGCGTGAACATGGCCGAGGCCTGCCTCGACCGTCACGTTGCCCGCGGCGACGGGGACCGGCTGGCCTTTCGCTTCCTGCGGCGCGATGGCGCGTCCCAGGAGTTGACCTACGGCGAACTCGGCGAGCTGAGCAGCCGTTTCGCCAACGTTTTGGCCGGCCTCGGCATCCGGCCCGGCGAGAGCGTGTTCGCCCTGCTCGGCCGGGTGCCGGCGCTCTACATCGCCGCCCTCGGCTGCCTGAAGGGCCGCTTCGTCTTCTCCGCGCTGTTCGCGAGCTTCGGCCCCGAACCGGTCCGTGTGCGGCTGGAACAGGGCCGCGCCCGGGTGCTGATCACCACGCCGGCCCTGTTCGAGCGGCGAATCGCGCCGCTGGGGCCGCTGCCGCCCGCGCTGTCGCACGTCATCCTGGTCGATGCGCCGGGTGAGAAGACCGACTTCGCCGCGGGCCTCGCCGGCGCCTCGCCCCGTTTTGCGATCCCCAAGACGGCGCCCGAGGATCCGGCGCTGCTGCATTTCACCAGCGGCACCACCGGTGCGCCCAAGGGCGCGCTTCATGTCCACGACGCTCTGGCCGCCCACTACGCCACCGCCGGCACGGCGCTCGGGCTCGATGCGGGCGACAGCTACTGGTGCACCGCCGACCCCGGGTGGGTGACCGGCATTTCTTACGGCCTGCTGGCCCCCTTGAGCCGCGGCGCGGCCAGCATCGTCGACGAGGCCGACTTCGACCCCAGCCGCTGGTACCAGATCCTGAGTCGCGAGCGGGTCGGCGTCTGGTACACGGCGCCGACCGCGATCCGCATGTTGATGAAGGCGGGCACAGACCTCGCCCGCCGCTTCGACCTCACGGCGTTGCGCCATGCCGCAAGCGTCGGCGAGCCGCTGAACTCCGCGGCCGTCCTCTGGTCGCGTGAGGCGTTGGGCCGACCGATCCACGACACCTGGTGGCAGAGCGAGACCGGGGCGATCATGATCGCCAATCCCGCGGGGGAGGAGGCCCGCCCCGGGTCCATGGGCCGGGCGCTTCCGGGCGTCGAGGCGGCGGTGGTCCGCCGCGCCGGCGAGGCCGTCCGGGAGGTCGCGCTGGGCGAGGACGGCGAGCTTGCGCTGCGACCCGGATGGCCGTCGATGTTCCGCGGCTACCTCGGCAACGACGCCGCCTACCGGAAGTGCTTCGCCGGCGGCTGGTACCTGAGCGGCGAGCTCGTCCGCCGCGACGCCTGCGGCTGGTTCCAGTTCGTCGGCCGCGTCGACGACGTCATCCACTCGGCCGGCCACCGGATCGGCCCCTTCGAGATCGAGAGCGCATTGATGGAGCATCCGGCGGTGGCCGAGGCCGGGGTCATCGGCAGGCCGGATCCTCTGATCGGCGAGGCGGTAAAGGCCTTCGTCAGCGTGCGCGACGGCTTCGTCGCCGACGAGACGCTGCGGCGCGAGTTGCTCGGCTTCGTCCGCCGCCGCCTGGGCGCGGTGATCGCGCCGCGCGAGATCGCCTTCTCGGCGTCGCTGCCGAAAACGCAGAGCGGCAAGATCATGCGCCGGGTGCTGAAGGCGCGGGAGATGGGCCTGGCGGAGGGCGATCTCTCGGCGTTGGAGCCGGCGCCAGGCGGCGAAGCGGCGTAGGCGGTTGTGCCCGGAGCGACAAACACCTATAAATCCGGCGTCTTGTCGGGCGGCCGGCCGGCCGCTCAAGCCGGCAACATCCAAGAACGCAGCGGACCCATGCCGATGAACTACGTCGCCGCGCGGCGGACCATGGTGGAGAACCAGATCCGGACGAACCGGGTGCGCGACCCGCTGGTGGTGGACGCCATGAGTGAACTGCCGCGCGAGCTGTTCGTGCCCGAGCGGCTGCGCGGCATCGCCTACGCCGACGAGGACATCCCGCTCGGCAACGGCCGCTCCCTCATGGAGCCGCTGGTCGCGGCGCTGCTGTTGCAGACCGCCCAGATCCGCGGCGACGACGTCGTCCTCACCGTCGGCTGCGGCACCGGCTACCTGGCGGCTTTGGCCGCACCCATGGCCAGCGCCGTCGTCGCCCTCGAGGACGATCCGGACCTCGCCGCAAAGGCGAGCGCGGTCCTCTCCGAGCTCGGCATGAACATGGTCGCGGTGGTCGAGGGGCCGCTCGGCGAGGGCTACGCCAAGCAGGCGCCCTACGACGTCGTCATCTTCGGCGGCGCGGTGACCGCGGTGCCCGAGGCGGTCGCGGCGCAACTCGCCGAGAACGGGCGGATGGTCGCCGTCACCCGCAAAGGGACGCGCGACACCGGCCGCGGCACCCTGTACATCAAGACCGGCGGCGCGCTGTCGTGCCGCGAGGTGTTCGACGCCAGCATTCCCTTCCTTCCCGGCTTCGAGCCACAGGAAAGCTTCACGTTCTGACACCACCGCGCGTGGATCCGGATCGGGCCGGACAAATATCCTCGGCCCGCGGTTCCTTGGGGGGAGACGGTACGGCCTGATGCGTCTTCGGCCTGCGTTGTCATTCGGCGTCGTGCTCGCTGCGGCTCTTTGGGTCCAGGGGGCCCACGCGCAGACGCTGGAGGAGGCCCTCTCCGCGGCCTACCTGAACAATCCGACGCTTGCCGCGGAGCGGGCGGCGCTGCGGGGCACCGACGAGCAGGTGCCCCAGGCGCTCGCGAACTGGCGGCCGACCCTGGAAGCCTTTGGCACCGTCGGCAAGCGGGCCACCGACAGCAACAGGGAGACGACCTTCGGCGGCGGCGGCAGGCAGAACCTGACCCCAAGGACCTACGGCGCCCAGGTCACGCAGCCGCTGTATCGCGGCGGGCGGACCGTTGCCGGGACCCGCGCCGCCGAGAACGCGGTGCGCGCCGGGCGGGCGCGGCTCGATTCGGTCGAACAGCAGGTGCTGCTGAGCGCGGCGAGCGCCTACATGGACGTCTACCGCGACCAGGCGGTCCTCGAGTTGCAGATTCGCAACGAGCAGCGCCTCGCCCGACAGCTGGAGGCGACGCGCGACCGCTTCCAGGTGGGCGAAGTAACCCGTACCGATGTATTCCAGGCAGAGGCCCGGCTGGCCGGGGCGACCGCCGCCCGGGTCGGAGCCGAAGGCGCGCTGGAGCGCTCGCGGGCGACCTACCGCAACGTCGTCGGCGAGGTGCCGGGGGTGCTGAGGCAGCCGGCCGTTCCCCGCGAGCTTCCCAAGGGCCTCGACCAGGCGGTCACCATCGCCAAGCGGCAGAACCCGGACATCCTCGAGGCCGAGTTCGCCGAGCGCTCCTCGCTGGATACCGTCGATCAGATCCGCGGCGAGGGACTGCCGACGCTGAGCCTGCAGGGGGCGGCGCAGCGCGACCACGAGGCGGTGTTCGAAGACGCGGAAACGGACACGGTCGAGGCGCTGGTGAACCTCGACGTGCCCCTGTACCAGGCGGGCGCCGTCGATTCGCGGCTGCGCCAGTCGAAGCAGAACGTCGTCGAGAACCGCCGCATCCTCGACCAGCGGCGCCTCGACGCCATCGAGGGGGCGACGAGCGCCTGGAACAACCTGCAGACCGCCCGGGCGGCGCTGATCTCCTTTCGCAAGGCGGTGCAGGCCAACGAGGTCGCCCTCGAAGGCGTCCAGCGGGAGGCCGAGGTCGGGGCCCGGACGGTGCTCGACATCCTCGACGCCGAGCAGGAACTGGTGAACACCCAGGTCGATCTGGTCGGCGCCCAGCGCGACGAGATCGTCACCGCCTTCGAGCTGAAAACCGCGATCGGCGAGCTCAGCGCCCGCGAGCTGGCGCTGCAGGTGCCCTACTACGATCCGACGGTCCACTACGAAGACGTGCGCAACCGCTGGTTCGGCAGCGACAGCGTCGGCGGCCTGCGCGACGAGGACTTCCCCCGCAGCCGCTAGCGGCGCCGAGGCAAACGGTGGCGCGGCTGGTCCGTTTCCGCTAGTGTAGAGCGTTGGCCAACTGCAACCTGTCAAGAGCTTCATGAACGACGTCGACGACGCCGCCCGCGTGCCGGGGCAAGAGCCCTCCATGGAGGACATCCTCTCGTCGATCCGCCGGATCCTGTCGGAGGATGGGGAAAGCGCCGGCGGCGACGACGACGTCCGGATGGACGACCTCGCCAACTCGGCGGTGATGAACGCCGGGCGGGAGAACGCGGCGCAGGCCGAAGCCGAAGCGCCGCCGCGCCGGGAGACGGCGGCGGCCTCCGGACGCGGCTCCAGGGCCCGCGACGACTATGCCCTGGCGGAGCGGGAGGAGGCGGCCGGCCCGGCGCCGAGCAACGTCTTCCACCTCACCCCGGAGATGCGGCTGCCGCCGGAACGGCAGGTGCTGTCGCAAACCACCTCGGCGGCCTCCAGCGACGTCCTCTCGCAGCTCGCCAAGGCGATCCTCGACAGGCGCGACATCGGCGTCGGCGGCCGGGACATGACCATCGAGGGCCTGGTCCGGGAGATGCTGCGGCCGCTGCTCAAGGAGTGGCTGGACCGCAACCTGCCCTACCTGATCGAGCGGCTGGTCAAGAAAGAGATCGACCTGATGGTCAACCGGGCGGAACGCCTGGAGGATTGACCGGTCGCCGGCGCAGCCGGTAACTAAGCCGTTCCCGGAGATCACCTCGAAGCCGCGGCAGTGCCTGCGCGCGGGCGGAGCGGCCATGCTCGAAACGACCTACAAGCCCGCCGAGATCGAGGACAAGTGGTACCAGGCCTGGGAGCGGGCCGGCGCCTTTGCCTGCGGCCGCCACCCCGAGCGCGCGCCCTACACCATCGTCATCCCGCCGCCGAACGTCACCGGCAGCCTGCACATGGGCCATGCGCTCAACAACACGCTGCAGGACATCCTGGTCCGCCATGCCCGGATGAGCGGCCACGACGTGCTTTGGCAACCCGGCACCGACCACGCCGGCATCGCCACCCAGATGGTCGTCGAACGCCAGCTCGACGGCGAGGGGCTGAGCCGCCACGACCTCGGCCGCGCCGCCTTCATCGAGCGGATCTGGGCCTGGAAGGCGCAGTCCGGCGGCGCCATCATCGGCCAGCTCCGCCGGCTCGGCGCCTCCTGCGACTGGTCGCGCTCGCGCTTCACCATGGACGACGGGCTGTCGGCGGCGGTGCGCCGGGTGTTCGTCACCCTCTACCGCCAGGGCCTGATCTACCGCGACAAGCGCCTGGTCAACTGGGACCCGCTGCTGCACACCGCGATCAGCGACCTCGAGGTCGAGCAACGCGAGGAGCACGGCAAGCTCTGGACCTTCCGCTATCCGCTGGAGGATGAGCCCGGCCGCTTCGTCTGCGTCGCCACCACCCGCCCCGAAACGATGCTGGGCGACACCGCCGTCGCCGTCCACCCCGAGGACCAACGGTATGCCGACGTCGCCGGCAAGAATTGCATCCTGCCGATCATGGGCCGGCCGATCCCGATCGTGGCCGACGTGCACGCCGACCCGGAGAAGGGCACCGGCGCGGTGAAGATCACCCCGGCCCACGACTTCAACGACTTCGAGGTCGGCCGCCGGCATGGCCTTGCCATGATCAACGTGCTCGACGCCCGCGCCTGCCTCAACGACGAGGCGCCCGAGCGCTTTCGCGGCCTCGACCGCTACGAGGCGCGCGACGCCGTCGTCGCCGAGATGCAGGCCCTCGGCCTGGTCGAAAAGATCGAGGAGCACACCCTCGCCCTGCCCTACGGCGATCGCTCCGGCGTCGTCGTCGAGCCGTGGCTGATGGACCAGTGGTTCGTCGACGCGAAGGCGTTGGCCGGTCCCGCCATCGCCGCGGTCGAAGCCGGGCGGACCCGCTTCGTGCCCGAGCAGTGGACCCGCACCTACTACGAGTGGATGCGCAACATCCAGCCGTGGTGCATCTCCCGGCAGATCTGGTGGGGCCACCAGATCCCGGCCTGGTACGGGCCGGACGGCCGCATCTTCGTCGCCGAGACGCAAGCGGAAGCCGAGGCCGCCGCGGCCGAGGCCTACGGCGAGCCGGTGGCGCTCGGGCGCGACGCGGACGTGCTCGACACCTGGTTCTCCTCGGCGCTGTGGCCGCTCTCCACCCTCGGCTGGCCGGAGGAGACGCCCGAGCTTCGGCGCTACTACCCCACCGACGTGCTGGTCACCGGCTTCGACATCATCTTCTTCTGGGTCGCGCGAATGATGATGATGGGCCTGCACTTCATGGGCGAGGCGCCGTTCCACACCGTATACATCCACGCCCTGGTCCGCGACGAGAAGGGCCAGAAGATGTCGAAGTCGAAGGGGAACGTGATCGATCCCCTCGAGCTCATCGACCGCTACGGCGCCGACGCGCTGCGCTTCACCCTGACCGCGCTCGCCGTTCAGGGCCGCGACGTGAAGATGTCCGAGGGCCGGGTCGAGGGCTACCGCAACTTCTGCACCAAGCTGTGGAACGCAGCCCGCTTCTGCCAGATGAACGGGGCGGCGCCCGTCCCCGGGTTCGACCCGGCGACGGCCACCGAGCCGGTCAACCGCTGGCTGGTCGGCAAGCTCGCAGCCGCCACAGCCGAGGCCTCGGAGGCTTTGGCCGCCTATCGCTTCAACGACTACGCCAACGGTCTCTATCAGTTCGTCTGGGCCACCTTCTGCGACTGGTACCTGGAGTTCGCCAAGCCCTTGCTGCTGGAGGGCGACCACGCGGTCCAGGCGGAAACGCGGGCGGTCGCCGGCTGGACCCTCGACCGGATCCTCATCCTGCTGCACCCGGTGATGCCGTTCGTCACCGAGGAGCTTCATGCGGCGATGGCGGAGCGCGACGGCGGCCTGCTGGTCGATCGGCCGTGGCCGGAGGCGGCCGCGCTGGCCCGCGACGCGGAGGCGGAGGCCGAACTCGACTGGGTGATCCGGCTGATCTCGACGGTGCGGACCATGCGGGCGGACGCCAATGTCCCGCCCGGGGCCCGCATCCCGCTCATGCTCCGCGCCGCCGGCGACGGCGTTGCGGCCCGGGTGGCTGGCCACCGCCGGCTGATCGAGAGCCTGGCCCGCATCGAGGCGGTCGAGCTGATCGAGGCGGAGGCGCCCAAGGGCTCGGTGCAGGGCGTCTGCGACGGCACCACCGTGATCCTGCCGCTGGCCGGCGTCATCGACGTCGCCGCCGAGCGGGCCAGGCTGGACAAGGAGCTCGCCCGGCTGTCGGTGGAGATCGCGAGGCTGCACAAGAAGCTGGAGAACCCGGGGTTCCTGGCCAAGGCGCCGGCGGAGGTGGTGGCCACCGAGCGCGACCGGCTCGAAGCGGCGGCGCTTGCCCAGGCCAAGCTCACTGAGGCGGCGCAAAGGCTCGCGGAGCTTTAGGAGCTGGTTGTCACTCGGTGACCCGCCAGAAACAAAACTTCGTCATCGCGAGCCGCGCAGCGGCGTGGCGATCCAGAAGACCTTTCACTGGATTGCTTCGTCGGCTACTGCCTCCTCGCAATGACGACCCGTTCTCCTCGTTCTACTTGATGCTCGCGGTGATGCATCGCTTCTGTTCGTGCTGGTTGCCGCAAGAAGCGCATCACGTTGCAACCTGACGCCTAATCACCTTCCAACCGCAAGCGGGACATGACCAAGAAAATCATCCTCGCCATCGCCATGGCCTGCGTCGCCGTCTGGATCGTCCTCCTCGTCAGGATGCTGGCGGCCAATATCGCCGCGGGCTAACGGCCGTCCGGCCGTCACGGCGGCGGGTACTGCCTCAGTTTGAAATCGCCGCCCCGCTAGAGTGAGCTGGCCGTCGGTGCCATACTTTCGGCATGAGCAAGCCGAGACGCCCCCGTGACCCGAACCAACTGGCCAAGCTGATCGTGGACATCGCCACCGGCAATGCCACAGAACATCCATCCACAGACACTTCCGAACACGCCAGGCGCGGCGGCCTCAAGGGCGGCCCCGCGCGCGCCGCAAGGATGACGCCGGAGGAGCGCTCCGAGCAGGCGCGGAAAGCAGCATTGGCGCGATGGCGCCCGTAGACACACACACGCCATGACAGATTCCGCTTCCACACCATCGCCACCGCTGATATATACTTGGTGACGGTGGCGAGGAGTGGTGCTGATATATACTTGGTGACGGTGGCGAGGAGTGGTCCGGTGACGCGTGAACCCACAGAGCAAATCGAGAGGCAGATTGAGGCGCTAGAGGCTGAGGAGCGCGAACTGTCGCGACGCCTCGAAGGCCTCCGCGGGCGCGTGTCCGGGCTGCGTCAAGCGCTGGACATTGTGCGCGCCAACATGGCGGCAGGCGAAGCGGAGTCTGTTTCTCCTGGAGCGCGCGAGCGCCCGGCCCAGGTCAGGCATCGCCCGCTCCCCGACCCAGCCACGAACGCGCGCTGGGCGTGCATGCTACGGCTCATCAACGATGCGCCTCCAGAAGGCGTTGGCGTCGATGAGTTGGTTCGCGACACGGGGAAAGAGGGGCACAGCCTGCCTAGTAGCGTAGCTCGGTCGTTGCTGTCGATTGCGGCGAGGGAAGGCGTTATCCGCCGAGTTGGAACGGGCCGCTATCGTGGCTCTGTTTCTAATGATGTTGGAATGCAGCAGAATGAACCTCCCTCTACGTCAGCAGAGGGAGGCATAGGTCATTCACTGGGGGACGCAGGTTCGCCGGGGGACGCCCCTAGCCAAGGTGCCCCGGACGGTTCGACTCCGTCGTCCTCCACAACTCAACCCCTATCCCGCACGGCTATGCGGTGAAAGGAAGGAAGGACATGTGGTTCATGACCTGTAGATCAGCCTGAGGCTCGACGGCTGAACTTTGGCCAACCTTACGCTCGGATGTTCGCGCATCCGGGCGTAAGTCATTTAAAGCACAGTTCTGCGAATCTGTGAATCCCCTATTTTCAAAAGCAACTTTATGCTTGAGTGTATGGGCATGAAGGCATATCGTCATGCCTATGAACAAGCTCCCAGTCGCAGCGCGCGCCAACATTCTCTCCCTCCTCTGCGAGGGGACATCCATGCGCGCCATCACCCGTGTTACCGGCGTGTCGCTGAACACCGTGAGCAAACTGCTGATCGACGCCGGCAAGGCGTGCGCCGCATATCACGATGAGAATGTCCACGGCGTGAAAGCCACCCGCGTTCAGTGCGATGAGATCTGGGCGTTCTGTTACGCCAAGCAGCGCAACGTCCAGAAAGCAAAGGCCGCGCCTGATGGCGCAGGCGACGTGTGGACGTGGACGGCGATGGAGGCTTCCAGCAAGCTCATCATCAGCTACATGGTTGGCGGCCGTGACAGCGACTACGCAATGGCTTTGATGGACGATCTTCGCGCTCGCATCGCGAACCGCGTGCAGCTTACGACCGACGGCCACAAAGCCTATCTCCAGGCAGTCGAGGAAGCGTTCGGCGCTGACATTGATTACGCGCAGCTTGTGAAGCTTTACGGAGCAGCGCCTGACACGTTCAAGGGGCGCTACAGCCCAGCCGAGTGCACCGGGTGTAAGAAGGAGTCCATCACGGGGAAGCCAGATCCTTCACACATTTCCACTAGCTACGTGGAGCGCAGCAACCTAACGATCCGCATGCACATGCGGCGCTTCACAAGGCTGACGAACGCGCACTCGAAAAAGTTTGAGAACCACGCATGGGCTGTGGCGCTGCATGTCATGTTTTACAATTTTACGCGGATTCATTCTTCGCTGCGCGTGACGCCGGCAATGGCTGCCGGGCTGACAGATCGTCTGTGGAGCATGAGCGACATCGTGGCGCTTATGGACGCACGCGAAGCGCCGCCGGTTAGGCCGAAGACGTACAGGAAGCGCGCGAAGTCTGCCGGCGCGATTTCAAACTGAGGCAGTACCCGGCGGCGGGGTTCCTTGATCCGCCGGGCGGGCGCGGGTTAGTGTCGCGGCCTTTCGCCCAGCCCCCCGCGTGGTATTGCCGTCCATGGACATTCGCCGCGGTTTCGTCGACGCCATCGGCAACACGCCGCTGATCCGCTTGCACAAGGCCTCGGAGCTCACCGGCTGCGAGATCCTCGGCAAGGCCGAGTTCCTCAACCCCGGTAGCTCGGTGAAAGACCGGGCGGCCCTGGCAATCGTCCTCGACGCCGAGGAGCGGGGCGCGATCGAACCGGGCGGGCTGATCGTCGAAGGCACCGCCGGCAACACCGGCATCGGCCTCGCCCTGGTCGGCAACGCCCGCGGCTACCGGACGCTGATCGTGATCCCCGAGACCCAGAGCCAGGAAAAGAAGGACATGCTCCGGCTCTGCGGCGCGGAGGTGCGCGAGGTCCCGGCGGTGCCGTACGCGAACCCCGACAACTACGTGAAGCTCTCGGGCCGGCTCGCCGAGGAGCTGGCCAAGAGCGAACCGCACGGGGCCATCTGGGCCAACCAGTTCGACAACGTCGCCAACCGCGCCGGCCATTACCGCACCACCGGACCGGAGATCTGGGCCCAGACCGATGGCCGCGTTGACGGTTTCGTCTGCGCCGTCGGCACCGGCGGAACCCTGGCGGGGGTAGGCGCGTACCTGAAGGAGCGAAAGCCGGCGGTGCGGATCGGGCTCGCCGACCCCACGGGCGCCGCGCTCTACCACTACTACCGCTTCGGCAGCCTGAAGGCGGAGGGCGAGTCCATCACCGAGGGCATCGGCCAGGGGCGGATCACCGCCAACCTGGAGGGCGCGCTCGTCGATCACGCCTACCGGATCGAGGATGCGGAAGCCCTCGAGATCGTCTTCGGGCTTCTGAGCCACGAGGGGCTGTGCCTCGGCGGCTCCAGCGGCATCAACGTCGCCGGAGCCATGCGCCTCGCCCGCGAGCTTGGTCCGGGGCATACCATCGTCACCATCCTCTGCGACTACGGCACCCGCTACCAGTCGAAGCTTTACAACCCGGCGTTCCTGCGCAGCAAAGGGCTGCCGGTGCCGGCCTGGCTGGAGGAAGCATCATGAACGCGCCCACGCCGCCCGGCCTGCTCGTCGGTCCAGAGTGGTTGGCCGGACACCTGGACGACCCTGGGGTGCGCATTCTCGACGGCAGCTTCCACGTTCCGGGGAGCGGCCGCGACGCAAAAGCGGAGTTCGAGGCCGCACACATTCCAAACGCCGCCTTCTTCGACATCGACGCCATCCGCGACGAGCAGAACCCGCTGCCGCACATGCTGCCATCGCCCGAGGTCTTCGCCGAACATGCGGGCAGGCTCGGCATCGGCGACGACACCCTGGTCGTCGCCTACGACGCTCCCGGCTCGCTCGCGGCGCCCAGGGTCTGGTGGATGTTCCGCTGCTTCGGCCACGACCGGATCGCGGTGCTGGACGGCGGCCTCGCCGCCTGGCAGGCCGCCGGCCTGCGGGTGGAGAGCGGGCCGGCGCAGCCCCGCCCGCCCGCTGCCTTCACCCCTCGCTTCCGCCCCGAGCTCGTGGCCGGCCGCGAGCAGGTGCTCTCGGCGCTCGGCAGCGAGCGGCGGCCGCAGATCGTCGACGCCAGGCCTCCGGGCCGCTTCTCGGGCCGCGACCCGGAGCCGAGGCCCGCGGCGAAACAGGGGCACATTCCGGGGAGCCGCAACATCCCGGCGATGAGCCTGGTCGATCCGGCGCGTGCCGGAGCGTGGCGAGGCCGAGATGAGCTTTCCGCCGCCTTCGCCGACGCCGGCATCGAGCTCGCCCGGCCGATCATAGCCTCCTGCGGCTCCGGGGTGACCGCCTGCGCCGTCGCCTTCGCCGCCGCGCTCGTCGGCCACGAGTGCACCGCCGTCTACGACGGCTCATGGGCCGAGTGGGGCAACCATCCCGACACCCCCGTCGGGACCGGCGGATGAGCGGCAAGGAGACGCGCCTCGTCGGCGTCGGCCGGTCGCCCGAAGCCAACCACGGCGTCGTCAATCCGCCCGTTTACCACGCTTCGACCATCGTCTACCCGACCCTGGCGGCGCTGGAAGAGGCGGACCGGACGCCCTACCAGGGCACCCGCTACGGCAGGCGCGGCACGCCCACCACCTTCGCCCTTGAAGAGGCGGTGGCGGAGCTGGAAGGCGGCTATCGCAGCATCGCCGTCCCCTCCGGGCTTGCCGCCATCACCACCAGCCTGCTGGCCTTCCTCAGGAGCGGCGACCACCTGCTAATGGTCGACACCACGTACGCCCCGACCCGGAGCTTCTGCGACACCGTGCTGACCGGCCTCGGGATCGCGACCAGCTACTACGACCCGCTCGCCGACATCGAGCCGCTGCTCCGCCCCGACACCCGGGTGGTTTTCGCCGAGAGTCCCGGCTCGCTCACCTACGAGGTGCAGGACATTCCGCGCCTGGCCGCGGCCGCCCGGGCCGCCGGCGCGGTGGTCATGCTCGACAACACCTGGAGCGCCGGGCTGCTGTTTGCCCCCTTTGCCCACGGCGTCGACGTTTCGATCCAGGCCGCGACCAAGTACATCGTCGGCCATTCCGACGTCATGCTCGGCACCATCACAACCACTGAAGCCTGCTTCCTGCGGGCCAAGCGGGCGTCCTCGTTGCTGGGCATGGCCGCCGGCCCCGACGACTGCTACCTCGCCCTGCGCGGCCTTCGGACGCTGCCGGTGCGCCTCGCTCGCCATGAGCAGACGGCGCTCACGCTGGCCCATTGGCTGAAGGCGCGGCCGGAGGTCGCCCGGGTGTTGCACCCGGCGCTGCCCGATTGCCCCGGCCACGACCTCTGGCGGCGGGACTTTTCCGGCAGCAACGGCCTGCTTTCGATCGTCCTTCACGACGTGCCGAAGCCGGCGCTGGCGGCGATGCTGGACGGGCTCGAGCTGTTCGCCATGGGCTACAGCTGGGGCGGCTACGAGAGCCTGGTCGTGCCGTTCGATCCCAGCGGCGTGCGCACTGCGACGGCCTGGACCGAGGCCGGCCCGTGCCTGCGCCTGCACTGCGGGCTGGAGGATCCCGGCGATCTGATCGCCGATCTGGAAGCGGGCTTCGCCCGCTTGGCCGCGGCGGTGCCCTGAGCCGGCGGGACGATCGGGCTTACCTCGACGCGCTGGGCGGCTGGCCCGTCGGCTGGATGCGCTGGCCGACCAGCCGCTGCAGGACGCGAAAGGCCGGCTGGTCGACGAACAGGAAGGTCACCGTCAGCCGCCGCCGGTCCTCGCTGATCCGCAATGCCCGGGCGCGGACCCCGACCGGGGTCAACTCCTCGCCGTTGGCGCCGATGCCGTCGATGGCGAACAGCGAGCCCGGGGTCAATGCCCCCGCATAGTCGTCGATGACGAACCCGCCCATGCTCCAGTCGGCGGTGACGTAGGTCCGGCCTTCCAGCGACAGGCTGAGCGGCGGCTGGGTGAACCGCTGGTGGCGCCTGCGCTCGCCGATGTAGCCGTCCGCGTTCAATCGTTCCCCTTCCCGCGCCTCAAGGCGGCGCGCACAGCCGACCTCGCCCTACCCCCATGCGGGGCTGAAGCCTTGCGAGTTAATCACAAACATCGGCCGATGCCAAATCATCAGCAAGCAAACCCGCCGCGGTCAAGGGCATCCGCGCCCGATTGTGACGCGCGCGGTGACGGCGGTCACTGACCGGCCGAACGCAGCGGAGGATGATCGGGGCATCGGGCTTGACCGCAAGACCGGCGCCGGGCCGGCCCAGCTGCATGCCGCGACGCCCCAGGCGAGATCGTGATGCCGGACAGCACCCATCCTACCGCCCCCCCGCCGCCAGCGCCGCCAGCGCCGCGCTCCGCGGCAAGCCACGCCGAAGCGGAGCGGCGGGCGCTGAGGACGCTGTGGTGGGCAATCGAGCACTGCCCGGCCGCGATCCTGATCACCGACCGCGAGGGCCGCATCGTCTATGTCAACCCGCGGTTCAGCGCCATCAACGGCTATGCCCGCACCGAGGTTCTCCACCACAATCCCCGCTTCCTGAAGGCGGACGCGGCCGATCCGGCGGCGCACGCGGCGCTGTGGTCGGCGTTGTCGGCGGGGGAGGAGTGGCGGGGCGAGGTCTGCAACCGCCGCGCCGATGGCGAGGTGTACGAGACGGAGGTGGCCATCGCCCCGGTCAAGGACGCCGGCGAGCGGGTCAGCCACTTCATCGCCGTCTACGGCGAGCCGCGGCCCCCGGCCATGGCGGAGCCCGCGGCCGATCTCGCCGGGCCGACGCCGGATGTCGCACGGGCGGCACAAGCCGGCGCGGTCGTCGCGGAGTGCGGGGCGCAGGCGGATTTTCGCGCGCTGATCGACGCGGCCCCCCACGGGATGATCGTCGAGCGCGACGGCCGGCCACTTTATGCAAACCGCGCCTCCGCCGTCATGTTCGGCTATCGCAAGCCGGCGGAGGTGGTTGCCCTGCCCAGCCTGGCGGTGCTGTTCGCCGGCGACGATCGGGCCCGGGTGCAGCGCTACTGGCGCGCCTATGCCGGCAAGATCCCGGCGCCCAAGGCCTTCGAGTGCCGGGGCGTCAAGAAGGACGGCTCCGTCGTCTGGCTCGACGTCCGGGTTCAGTCGTGCAACCTCGATGGCGCCGCCGCCAGCCTGTGGACCATCGCCGATGTCACCTTGCGCAAGATCTACGAGGACCGGCTGCACCATCAGGCCAACTTCGATCCGGTGACGCATCTGCCCAACCGCTGGCTGGCCCTCGACCGGCTGGTGCACGCGATCGTCACCGGCCGGCGGCGGTTCCGCAAGGTGGGCGTGCTGTTCATCGACATCGACGACTTCAAGGCGATCAACGACACGTTCGGCCATGCCACGGGCGACCGCTTCCTCCGCCAGCTCGGAGAGCGCATCCGGCTTTGCGTGCGCGAGGAGGACACCGTGGCGCGTATCGGCGGCGACGAGTTCACCGTGGTCCTGCCGGACCTGCGCTCGGTCGCCGACGCCGAGCTGGTGGCCCGCAAGATCCTCGAGGCGGTCGCGGCGCCCTTCAGCCTCGACGGCCGGGAGGCCTTCGTCGGCGCCAGCATCGGCATCACCATCTCGCCGGAGGACGGCGTCGACGCCGAGACCCTGCTCGGCAATGCCGACGCGGCGATGTACAAGGCGAAGAGCTCGGGCCGCAACCAGCTCCGCTTCTTCACCCCGGAGCTGAACGCCCGGACGATCTGCCGCAACCGCGCCGAGGCGCGGCTGAAGAGCGCGCTCGCCAGCGAGGAGCTGCGGGTCCTCTACCAGCCGATCGTGAGCCTGGAGGGCGGGCAGATCATCGGCGCCGAAGCGCTGCTGCGCTGGCACGATCCAGAGCTGGGCATCGTCGACGCCGAGCACTTCATCCGCGTTGCCGAGGAGACCGGGCTCATCGTCCCGATCGGCGCCTGGACCATGAGCATGGCCTGCCGTGACGCCGCCAAGTGGCGGCGCAATGGCCGCGGCCTGTTCGTCTCGGTCAACGTCTGCAGCCGGGAGTTCCGCACCAAGTCGCTGGCCGAGGAGGTGCTGGGCGGTCTGCGCCAGCATGAGCTGCCGGCCACCGGGCTGCATCTCGAGTTCGCCGAAAACGTGCTGATGCTGGAGCTGCCGCAGATCGTCCGCGCCATGCGCCAGCTCGCCGCCGCCGGCGTTCGCCTATGCATCGACGACTTCGGCACCGGCTACTCGTCGCTGACCTCGTTGAGCCGCTTTCCGCTGGACACCGTCAAGATCGACGGCTCGCTGACCCGGCGCATCGTCACCAGCCCGGTGCAGGCGTCGCTGGTCGAGGCGATCGTCGCCGTCGCCCACCGGCTCGGGGTGCGCGTCGTCGCCGAGGGCGTGGAGACCGCGGAGCAGCTCGCCCTGCTCCGGTCCTGCCGCTGCGACGCGGCCCAGGGCTGGCTGTTCAGCGAGCCCTTGACCGCGGACGGGATCGAGGCGCTGCTCGCTGCGCCCGAGCCGCGGCCCGATCCGCCGGCCCACCCGGACGGCGGCGGCCAGGCCTGATGTCGGGCCAGCCGCCGTGGCGCCCGCGGGCGGGAGCCCGCAGGCCCTTGGTTCAGGCGACGGTCGTCAGCCGCGGATCGGCGCCCACCGCGGCGCAGCTCCGCAGCGAGGTCAGCGCCCGGATCCAGGTTCGCTCCAGCCGGCGGTCGGTTTCGATGATCACGGCGCAGGCCGCCCCCTTGCCCAGGTCGGCGACGGCGGCGGCGTAGGCCTTGGCGAAGATCTCGTGGTCGGCCTGGGCCGAGATGACGAACACCCGCCGGCTGGCGCGGACGTCGCTTCCCACCGCCTTCAGGTCGAAGCCGAGCGGGCCGCGCTCGCCGGGATCATCGCTGTCGTCGGCCACCAGCACTAGGCGGCGGGCGGCGCGGCGGTGCGCCGGCACCTGCACTCCGGCGCAGATCATTTCGACCTCGAAGTCGAAGCGCCGGGCGCCGGCGAAGGCGCTGCGCAGGTAGTCCGGCATGTCGTTGAGGACGTCGGCGGGGAGATCGCGGACGCGCAGCCAGCCTTGCTGAAGGTCGACCATTGTCGGGAAGCCTCACCACTACGGTTTCAAACACCGTCCCGGGCGGCTTCGCCTCCCTTGTTGGCAGAACCCTTAGCATGCTCTGCGTCTTTGGTCCAGGAATCTTGTCCTCTTGACGCACCGAATAGCGGGCGCGCCTGCCCCATTTGGGTAGCCAGGACACAGCTTAGCCGCCATTCCATGGCGGCGAAAGCCCCGCCTCATCATCATCAGGAAAAAATCGTGCCCGACCGCTTTTTCGCCGCCGTAGGCGGGCGGCCGGATGCCCCGAGCGCATCGGAGCGCTCGGGCCGCCCGGCTCGTCAGCCGCCCGGGGCCTGCGCCGCCTCGTGCTGGTCGCGCCGGTCGAGGCCGCGCGCCTTTACCGCCAGCATGACGATGTCGACCACGTCGTCGAGCTTGCGGAAGTAGTCGGTGTTGACGATCAGGTCGAAGTTGGTGGGGTCGTTGTAGCGGCTGTGGAACAGGTCCCAGATGAACTTGCCCCGGCGCTTGTTGCTGTCCTGGACCTTGCGCTTGGCCTCGGCGTAGCTGATGCCCTCGTCTTCAGAAAGCCGGGTGGCGCAGGCTTCGACGGAGCCCACGATCCGAACCCGGAGCACGTCGCGGCCGGCGAGGATGACGTGGCTGCCGCGGCCGACGATGACGCCGCCGGTGTGGTAAAGGCCGCGGATCACGGTGGAGAGAAAGTGGACGTACTCGTCGCGGGAGACGTGCTTGCCGAAGACGGCAGAGTAGATCCAGGCGTCGACGGCGTCGAGCTTCTCCTCGAGCTGGGCGATGAGCGCCGGGCTGACATTGGCCTCGGCGGCAATGCCGTTGATGATTTCCGAGCCGAACATGTCGACGCCCAGGCGGGCCGCGACCTTCTCGGCGATGTAGTTGCCGCCGCTGCCGATGGTGCGCGAGATGGTGACGGTAGGCTTGCGCAGGCGACGCTCCCGAACCGGGGGCTCTTCGAGGGCGCGGACGATCGCCTGGATGACGCCTTGAGCATTTGCTGCCATTTTTGGTCCTCTTCCTCGGCAGATCGTCTAAATATCATCCCTGCCGGCGATGTGAAAGCATCGTCGCCCGCAGTCAGCCCCCAGTCGCCCCCTGTGCCCGCCGCGTTTCTGCCACGACTCCCCCCGGCTCCCCCCGTTCACCCGTCCGCGTGACGGGCACGAAGCCCCCAGGGAGCCCGCGGAGCCGGCGACCGATGCGTGCGCAAGCGCGTGCCGGCGGCACGGGCGCAGCACGAGCGCAATGGCGTTGCCCGCCTGCGGCGCCTCGGCTAGGGTTCCTCACCGGCGAGTTGCCCCCGGCGACCGCATGGGACGCCGGCGAAGGGGCGCCGGGGCAGCGGAGGGATGGCCGAGCGGTTTAAGGCGCACGCCTGGAGAGCGTGTTCACCAATAGGTGTCGTGGGTTCGAATCCCACTCCCTCCGCCAGTACCTTGCCTTAACGCGTTGATAGTTCTCGCTAAAATGACCGGACCGGATGTCTCACCCGCCTACGGTTAGCGGCTGTAGGTGAACATCCGCGGACGACGACGCACGTCAAGCCGCCCGCTGGCGCCCCCGCCCCCAGGGGATGCTAGCTCCGGGTGATAAACGAGTTGAAGGCCCGCGGCGTCGACGACGTGCTGATCGCCGTCGTCGATGGCTTGACAGGCTTTTCCGGAGGCGATCACCGCGGTCTTCCCCGGGGCCCAGGTGCAGACCTGCGTCGTCCACCTGATCCGTCCGACGAACCATCCTGCTCCCCCTTCCCAGAGAAGCGCGCTTCACCGGACAGATCGTGTGCTACCTACACACGGCTAGCCAGCGCCTATCAAAAGCAACCGGTGGAGTGCTAGAATGTGATGCTTGGGGATGCGGGTTAGGCAGTGAGCCGACGACCCGGTTCACCCTGATCGGGCGGGGGGCAGGGAGATTATGCGTCCGGTGGGAAGCCGGGCGATATCGACCGCGCGACGGGTCGTCCATCGCCGGCGTGGTGGTTCTCATGAGCTGCGCTGCGCCCAAGGTGTTCATCAGCTACAGCCACGACAGCGCCCGGCACCAGGAGCGCGTCCTGGGTCTTGCAGATCGGCTCCGGGCCGACGGCATCGACGCCGAGATCGATCAGTACAACATGGCGCCACCGGAGGGTTGGCCCCTCTGGTGCGAGCGGCAGGTTGCCGCCGCCGACATCGTGCTGATGGTCTGCACCGAGACCTACCGCCGCCGGGTCAGCGGCGACGAGGAGCCGGGAAGAGGCTTGGGCGTCGTCTGGGAAGCCCGGATCATCCGCCAACTCCTCTACGATGCCGGCGTGCTCAGCCACAAGTTCGTGCCCGTCCTCTTCTCCGATGGCTCGCTCGCGGACATTCCGACGCCGATCAAGGGTGGGACCCGCTACGTCATCGACAGCGAGGACGGCTACGAGGAGCTCTACCGCCGCTTGACCGGGCAGCCGCGTCTGCTCCGGCCAGCCTTGGGAGAAATCCGCCCTCTTCCCGCCCGGCAGCGACAGTGGCCGGAAGGGGCGACGGCAGAAAGTCCATCACCGGCCACTGCCACGCCGGCCTCCTGTTCGGATGACGCTGCCGGGGCAGGGCCCGCCACGCCTCCCGGACCGGGTCGGCGGATTGTCCTGCAGGACAGAGACCGGCGCCTCTGGGGCTGGCTCGGCGGCGGGCTCGTTGTCCTTGCCGGCGGCGTTTGGGCCGTCGCCACGTTCCTCTCCTCGCCGGCTCCCCCTCCCGCGGGAGCCGAAACGCATGTCGAGGCGCCTGGCGGCGTCGCCGCCGGCCGCGACATCAGCGGCTCGACGATCACGGTGCAACCCTCCGCCCCGCCCGCAGGCTGGGGCTCCGGCGATCCGGACCCGCGCGCCGGACGATGAACAGCATGCGCACCGTTATCCGGCTCGCGCTGCTGTCCTTGCTTGCCGTGGCCGGCGGTGCACCTGAGGCTCTGGCCCAGGACGTCTCCGCGCCCGGTGGCGTCGCCGCCGGCCGGGATATTCGCGACAGCACGATCAACATCATGCCGGCCGAGCAGCTCGCCAAGATCATCGAAGCGACGACGAGCGACTGGAAGCGATTGACCGACGAGCAGCGGACAATCATCGGCGAGCTGGAGGGCAAGTTCGGCGTCAGCGAGAGCGCCCTGCGCGCCTTTTTCCGTACGCTCGGCGAAGCCGAGGTCGCGCCGGAGCGACTGGAAGCGAAGCTGGTCGAGATCGCCGAACACTACCGCGAGGCTCTCGCGTTGGCGGCGGCCGGGCCCGCTGACGACCCCGAAGTCGCCGGGCTCAAGAGCGAGGTCAAGGCGGCCCTCGAGGCCGGCGAGCTGGAACGGGCCGATGACCTGCTGGCGGAGGTGCAGGCCTCCGAAGACGCCGCCATCGAGCGGCGGCAGCTGGAGGCCGCCGCGACCGCGGCCCAGCGCGGCGAGATCGCCCTGACCCGGCTCCGCTACCGCGAGGCGGCGGGGCACTTCGCCGCGGCAGCGCGAAAGGTGCCGCCTGGACACGAGGAGCAGTCCCTGGCGTACCTCACCCGGGAGGCATCGGCGCTCTACCAGCAGGGCGACGAGTTCGGCGACAATCCGGCGCTCGCGAGCGCCATCGATCGTTACTCGGCGCTCCTGAAGCGCCGGAGCCGCGACCGGGCGCCACTGGAGTGGGCTGCGACCCAGAACAACCTGGGCTTCGCGCTGTTTAGGCTCGGCGAGCGGGAGGGCGGCACCGCCCGCCTGTTGGCGGCGGTCGAAGCCTATCAGGCCGCGCTGCAGGAGCGGACCCGCGAGGGCGCGCCGCTCGAGTGGGCGGCGACGCAGGCGAACCTGGGTGGCGCGCTGTTCCGGCTCGGCGAGCGGGAGAGCAGCACGGCCCGCCTCGAGGCGGCGGTCGAAGCCTGTCGCGCGGCATTGCAGGAGCAGAGCCGGGAGCGGGCGCCGCTGCACTGGGCCGCGACGCAGGCGAACCTCGGGGGCGCGCTGCTTCGACTCGGCGAGCGGGAGGGAGGCACGGCGCGGCTGGAGGCGGCGGTCGAAGCGTATCAGGCCGCGCTGCAGGAGCGTACCCGCGGGCGGGTGCCGCTCGAGTGGGCGGCAACACAGAACAACCTTGGAGGCGCGCTGCTTCGGCTCGGCGAGCGGGAGGCCGGCACGGCTCACCTGGAGGCGGCGGTCGAGGCGTATCAGGCCGCGCTGCAGGAACGCACCCGCCAGCGGGTGCCGCTGCACTGGGCGGCGACACAGGCCAATCTCGGAGGCGCGCTGTTCAGGCTGGGCGAACGGGAGGGCAGCGCTGTCCG
Organism: Rhodospirillales bacterium; assembly: GCA_034382075.1. Taxonomy (GTDB): domain Bacteria; phylum Pseudomonadota; class Alphaproteobacteria; order Rhodospirillales; family Defluviicoccaceae; genus JAEULH01. Next base: position 91,541 of record JAXMOZ010000001.1, on the reverse strand, counting down.
CCTGGAGGCTGCGGTCGAGGCCTATCGCGCGGCTTTGCAGGAGCAGACCCGCGACAGGGTCCCGCTGTACTGGGCGGCGACACAGACCAGCCTTGGCAACGCCCTGCACCGGCTGGGCGAGCGGGAGGCCGGCACCGCCCGCCTGGAGGCGGCGGTCGAAGCCTACCGCGCCGCCTTGCAGGAGCGGACCCGCGACCGGGTCCCGCTCGACTGGGCTACGGCGCAGAACAACCTCGGCTTTGCGCTTTTCACCCTGGGGGAGCGGGACGGCGGTACTGCCCACGTGGAGGCCGCGGTCGACGCCTACCGTGCGGCGTTGAAGGAACGGACCCGGGAGCGGGCCCCGCTCGATTGGGCGGCGACACAGGCCAACCTGGGCGACGCGCTGTTCCGGCTGGGCGAGCGGGAGGGCAGCGCCGCCCGCCTGGAGGCGGCGGTCGAAGCCTATCGCGCCGCGTTGCAGGAGCAGACCCGCGAGCGCGCGCCGCTCGAGTGGGCGGCGACACAGACCAACCTCGGCTTCGCGCTCTTGATGCTGGGGGAGCGCACCGAGGACCGAGGCAAACTTGAAGAGGTGAGAAAAGCGGCGAAAGCCGCGTTCGAGACCTTGCTGCCGGACGGCCAGGAGCGCTACCGCCGTTATTTCGAGGCGCGGCTCAGCGAAATGGACAAGAGACTCGCCGTGCGCTGAGCGGTAGAGCGGTTCGTGCTAGAGTTGACGCCGTCATGCGAGGCCGCAGAGCGGCGTGGTGATGTAGGGCGGGATCGCCGCAGGCGTAACCCGCCATTTTGTCGGCGGGTCCGGCTTCGCCTCGACCCGCCAACCCCAACCAGAACTGAGTTGATGACGGCGTTCCTGGGCCGAGTCAACGCAGCCAGAAGCTGCGCTAGCCGGAGACGCGTCGCACGAGGCGGGCACGGGCAGTTCCGGCCTGTTCGCCGGATTCAGAAGTTGAACGCCGCTCGGGCGAGAACCGCGCGCTCGGGAATGTATCGGCTTGCCCGCGGTTCGTTTCTTCCGATCTCGCGGAAGCTATCGTCCTGATAGCGGAATTTCTGATCCAGAACGTTGGTGACATCCAGGGCAATCAGCCCGCGCCTCTGCGGCAGGCGGTAGCCCGCTCCGACATCGACGACGGCGAAGCTTCCACCGCCCTCTGCGCCGGACGAGGTATCCGTGCTTTTGCTACGCACGACGTCCTGGTTGACGTAACTCACGCCTAAAGTCCCAAAGATCCCGTTCTGGTCGAAGTACAGCAAAGAGAACGGCAGTCTGAGGGACCGGACCTCCAACGGCGGATCCGCCCGCTCATTGCTGCTATCGAACCGGCTCGCTTCGATCTCGGCAGCGAAGGCCCAATTCTCGTTCAACGTCGCATACAAGTATCCGCGATAGCTGTCCTCGCTCTGGTCGGCGACCTTGAAGGGCTCTTCGGCATTGGCAAAGGCCGGCGAGTCGATGTCGCGGTGCGTGATTTCCGCACCCACGTACAGTCCCCGTGCGACACGCGCATCCACCCCGGCCCCGTACAGTCTCGAGGGCGCTCCGTTGCGGTCGTCGAAGAATTGGTTGAAGCCCGCGACCTGAGTTGGCTGGATCGTCTGGCTGGCCACGAGCGCCGGCCTCACCGTCTGAAGCGCGGCAAGGCGGACGACCAGGTGCGGCAGGATGTTCCACTCGAGGCCGAGCTTGGGGCTGAACTCTTCGGTTTTGCGCAGCTGGTGCTCGAAATCGTCGTAACTGGCCGCAATGGTAATCCTGGCCGCATCTCCCACCGGGACGTAATTGTACAGGTAATACGTATAATGTTCTATGGTGGAGCTGCGGTCGACTACCCTCTCGGTGACCCCAGAAGCACCTATTTCTTTGTTGACGGCATGAGCATCGAAGTTGTATGCGCTGACACCCGGGACGACATCCACGGAGCGGCCATTGAAGATGTACTGCGCCTCGCCCTGGAAGCCGTCCTGCTTGCCATGGGCAAAGATATCAAAGCCGTTGATACGGTCTTTGGCGCTCCGATCGAGGTTCGTGTAGATCAGGGAGGTGATGAAGTGGGAGTGTGGCGCCGGGGAGAACCTGAGGCCGAGCCGAGCCGTATCCTGGTCGAAGCGCCGCCGCCGCGATCCGGAATACTGCTCGGTGGAAAAATTCGACCATAAATCGCCCTGCTCGTTACTCCTCTGCCTGACTTCGGCCTGTACGTTGAGGCTCGGCGTGAGAGCCGCCTGGGCAAAGAAGTTATAGAGCGTGGTTTCGGAATCGGCATTGCGCCGGAAGCCGTCCGTCGAGGAGAAGAATTGGCCGGCGCTCAGGGAAACCTTGTCGTATATGCCGGAGACGACGTTCTCGGTTGCATAGGTTCCGTGGCTGCCAATGAGTCCGGACGTGTTCAGCTGCACGCCGTTGCGCTCGAACAGCGGCGTGAATTCGTTGAAGCCGGCCCGGGCGGGGCCGCCACCGGTGATGATGTTCAGGTCCGTCTCGCCGAGGCTTGGCTGCACCGGGTTGAGGTTGATGTCCTGCAGCAGCTGAGCCTGCAACAGCTCGCTCGCCCGCGCGATCTCATAACGCGGCCGCGACGCGTAGACGTCGGAGAGGAACCGGTGTGCCGCCGCGCTGCTCGGGTCGTAACCAAGCGACCTGGTCGCCTCGCTGATGCCGAGCTGCTCGAAGCCGAGGTCATTGTAGATGCGGGCGAGGCTGGCGCCGCGAGCGCCACGGTCTTCGTCGAGCAGTTCTCGCGAGCGGTAGACGGCGCGGTTGTCGTTCAGCTCGATCGACCGCTCCAGGTCGTCCAGCGCCTCGATCGGGCGGTTTTCGCTCTGCTTGCGGATGGCGTCATAGAGCCACGGCGTCGGGTCGTTGGGGTCGAGGTGCCTCGCAATGGTGAACTGCTCGGCGGCCAGCCGGTTTTCCTGGTTAGGGAAGTTGTCGACCAGCTCCCTAAAATAGATGAGCGGGTTGCCGGTTCGCTCCTCGAAGTAGGCCTTGCCGAGATAGCTTCGCAGCAGCGCGTTGTTCGGGTCAAGGGCCACCGCGATCTCGATGTCGCGCCGGCCGGCCCGGAGATAGCCGTCGCGGATGGTTGCGAGGCCGAGGCCGAAGCGCGGTAGCGGGTTTGCCGGGTCCAGCTCGATCGCCCGCTGGAAGGCCCGCCTCGCCCTCCGGGTGTTGATCTCGGCGAGCTCGGCAAACCCCGTCACCGTTTGTGCGCGCGCAAGCTGCGGCGCCAGCTCTTGCGCCCGCTTCGCCGCCTTCCTCGCCCGGTCGCGCCGGCCCTGCATCAGCCACAGTTCCGAGAGCCGCGCCCAGGCGAGGGCGTTCTCCGGCTCGTCCTTGACCGCTTGGCTCATGGCTTGGCGCGCCGCCTCGATCTGGAAGCGGGCCTGTTCGGCGTAGGAAAGGGCGATCTTGACCGCAGCCGACCGGGGGCTCAGCTCGACGGCGCGCCTGGCCTCGGTGACCGCCAGTTCCCGGTCGTTTTGCGCCACGGCGATCACCGCACCGAGCGCGGCGGCTCGACCGTCGCTGGGATCGCTCAGCTTCGCCTGGCGGATGTCGGCACGCGCCTCCTCGACGCGGCCCACCGACAGCAGGGCCGCGGCGCGGTAGAGATGGAAGTCGAACCCGCGCTTCGACGGCGGCACCGCGTCGAAGCGGGCAAAGGCTGCCGGCAGCTCGCCCTTGGCCGCCGCCTGGACCGCGCCCCGCACCGGCTCCGCAAGCCGCCGCGCAGCCGATCCCGACGGATCGGCCAGCGCCGGCAGGATCCCCGGGTAGAACAGCGTCCACTGCACCGCGTCGCGGGGACGGACGAGGAGATAGGGCTTGGGCGCCCGCCCGGCCTCGGCCAAGGCCGCTTCACCATCGGCGACCGCCAGTTCGCCGTGAGGGTTGCTGGCGCGGACGCGCCCGGCAAACACGATGACGAGTGTCTGCCCGCCGTCCACCCGCACCAGGAACTCGGTTCCCTCCACCGCCACGTCGATGAACGGCGTATCGACCGTCAATTGCCGCGGATGCCGGCTGAGGAAGTAGGCGGCGCCGTGGAGCAGCTTCACCTGCAGGACCTGACCGTCGGCGCCTATGGCCAAAGCCGTGTTCTGGTCGAGCCGGACGTTCGGCTGGTTGACCATCGTCACCTCGACCCGGCTTCGCTCGCCGGCGCGGACGACGTCGCCCGGGCAAAGCGGTTGGTTCAGCGCGGCGGGGACCCACGCCCCGGTCGAGGCCAGCTGCACCTGCGCTTCGCCCTGCAGCGACGGCACCGAGCCAACCGGCCGGAGGCACTGCGCCAGCGCCGCCGAGGACATCAGCATGGTCATGCCGATGAGAATGCCGCCGGTAACGATCGCCGCGCTTGAGGGCGCTGCCATGAGCACGCGGGCCATCACTGCTCCCGCCCTCGGCCGCTCGTGGTTGCTGCGGAGCCGATTCTACTTATGCAGCAGCAACCGCTTCCCGCCTGTCGCCGCCTTTCGTGAACCACCAAAGACGCCAGCGGGCGGCGGGTTTCAAAAGCACTATCGCCGCGCCGCTGGCGAAATCCTCCGGTTCGCAAAGCACCCTCGGGGCGCAGGGTTGCATACCGTAGCTAAACAAGAATCAGGTCTGACTCCAGACTAGGCGGTGCTGGCGAAACTTCCGCCTGCCCCGCGTCGCCGGCTCCGTCCGCGGAGCTCCTCGAGGTCGACGTCTCCTCGTCTACGTGCTCCGGGTAGCCTTTCCACGGCTTGTATTTCTCGAGCAAGTCTCTCAAGTCCTCGAGGTATGCCCGCTGATCCGGGCCGCTTTTGTTTTCCTCGATCGTCTCGCTCCCATACGTATCAGCGTACCTCTGCGGATCGCCCCCACCCAAGATGTGCTTTAGGGCCTCCAAGTCTTCAGGAGCGAACGGCAACGGAAAATCATAGGAATCGAGCTTACGATCGCCCTCGCCCGCAGAATTGATACCTCCGTTGTCGAAGTCGGCGAAGTCCGGACGGCCATTGATCCCGCGGTCAAGCAGGTCGAAGGAATCCGGCACTTTCTGCTTCGTCGGAGGCGGCTGCGGCGGTGTCTGCGGCGGTGTCGTCGGAGGTGGCCCATCGATGTAGCGGATTTTGTCCTCGCTCGGATCGAAGTCGAGAACCCGCTCTCCCCTTGCGATGATGAAGGTGTCCGCGCCGCGGCCGCCGAGGTAAGTGTCTTTGCCGTCGCCGCCGACCAGGGTGTCGTCACCGGCTCCCCCGGTCAGCCTGTCTTTGCCGGCCCCTCCATCGAGGGAGTCATTGCCGGCGCCCCCGTTCAGCCTGTCCTTGCCGAGCCCTCCGCGGAGGGTGTCGTTTCCTGCCCCGCCGCCGATGGTGTCGCTTCCACCCTCGCCGGAGAGCGTGTCGTCGCCGCCTCGGCCTTGCATGAAGTCTTTTGCGGGCGTGCCAGTAAGCGTATCGGCATCCCGCGTCCCGATCCGTCTCGCCATGATGGACGTCCTCTCCCAATGAAGCCTCCGGCGCAAAGGCACGGGAGGCTGTTCCTTTTCCGACCATCGTCACAGGGCGCTGGTCGACGTCCTCGGTATGGGAGACAGGCGATCGATGCCCGGCCGGCGTCAGGACTGCCAGTGAAGCAGGTCGCTTTGGGTTGGCCGGCGAGTTTTCTCTGGCCGCCAATTTGCCCGTGGCCCTCACCCGCATGTAAGCGCTTCGGGATCTTCCTCGCCGTGGGAACCGGCCTGGGTAACGCCCGAGTAGGTCGCCGACCGCGCCATGCCTGGTCTCTTAACCTATAGGACGATTATCATTCTCAACTTATACCATACAGAGCGGCCGGTCTGTGAACCAGATCACATACTCCCTTCGTTTAAGAGCGCGAGAAGTGGAACGGTTGAGTGGGAAGTTCAAGCGGCGGGTCAAGACCCAGACGGTGCTCCCATCACCGAAGACCGCCGCCATGCTGTTCTGGGCGTTGCTTGCCTCCGGAAAGATCACCATGCCCAAGGTCGACGGCTGGCAGACGCTCGCCACCAAGCCAAGCGACCCGGTCATTGATCTTGCCGGCTAACCCGTCGGTCACCGACCGGTTCCTCGCTCCAGGTTGAAGCCAGCAACCCGACCTTATCGGCAACCCGTCGATGACCAGCCAAGCCGCCGCTCGCTCGCTACAGCGCGATCGAATAGCGCGCTCGCTCGCGGCTGCCTTCGCCAGCTACACCATCATCAGGAACATGACGTATGGCGCGGCGACGCCCGGCGAACGGGATAGACTTGCGGAAGCGCTTGGCTAGGCCGGCAGGCTTTGGACCGCCTCGTTGCATGCCTTCTCGCACCGCCGGCATGCCTCTGAGCAGATGCGGCAGTGCTCGTGGTGGCCAGCATGGCTCTCGCACTCCTGGGCGCACTCACGGCAAGCCTCGGCGCATGCCTGCAGCGCGATCCGGATCACGCTCACGTTTCCGCCGGTACGGCGGGTGGCAACGGCTCCCGCCGCAGCGCAAACGTCAGCGCAATCCAGGTTGAGGCGGATGCACTGGGTCAGCGACTGCACCTTGTCCTCGCCGAGACAGGCGTCGGCACAGGCGGTACACGTGGCGGCGCAGGCGAAGCATTCATCGATGCAGCGGACCAACGCCGTGTTGACGTCGCCGCGGACATGCGGGTGGGTTCGGATCATCTCTTGGACGGACACGATCAGCCTCCAAGCGTTGCAGTTGCTACTGAAAAAATCAACCTTGTGGCGCGCCGATAGTTCCGACTTGATTACAGCTGATCGGTCCAGCTCAGGGCGTCGCGGATGCCGCATGGCGACATCATCTCGGTGCAGGCGAGCAACGACGCGGCAAGAGCGGCGCTCGCTCACCTTGAGGAAGCTGGGGCGCTATTGGGTGCGGCTTATGTTATTCTTGGCGAACCGACCGCTTTACTGCACCTTCGTCGCGGGAGATGGTCGATGACGAACGCAACGACTTCGTAGCCGGGGTCATGGTCGCGCTGGCGTTGGTGCCTGGAGCCGCCATCGGCGGCATGGCGCCGGCTCTGGGTGACGTCGATCTCGCTGTGCGCGGGGGCCTCCGCTGGGCGTGGACGCCGCCTGCGTTCTCGTCGCCGGCGGCATGACCCTTGGGCTGAAGCGGCTCACCCTGCACCGCCGGCACGTCGAGGACTGACGACCGCTGCCCAAGCTCGCCGCGGACCGCCTTGCAAGGACCGTCTGCCGCTTTGCTCTTCGCCTCGGGGCGCTACCGGCTCCGGTCCCTCAGGGCCGCCGCTGGGCGCCGGCATCCAGCTGATCAGCCGGGCGCTGCGTTGGTAGGTCAGGTAACGCCACAGCCACTGGGCGCTGACGAGCACACGCGCCCCGGCCGGAACAACGCGCCCACGCCCGGTCGTCGGCGACCGTAGCTGGCGGAGGCAGCCGCGGGCGAGCGCGAGCGAGCGGCTGCTTGGCTGGTCATCGATGGTTCGTCGACAAGGTTGGGTCGCTGACGTCAACCTGGACCGAGGAACCGCTCGATGACTTTCCCGGCAGCCGGCGGCTTCGCCGCCCGGTCCAGATCCGTTCCGTCTCGGGATCGGCGAAGCTCCTGATCATCGCCCCGAAGTATAACGCCGCGCGTTATGGGGGCTTTAAGCACAGGCTGCCATTCGGCTGGACGGGCCCGCCATCCCACGGTGGTGGCAGGACCGGCTACCCGCGGATGCGCCGCACCTCGTCCGGCCTCGGCTCGTGGCCCAAGCCGTCGCCATCGACGACGTACCTGTCTGGCAGCTTGCCGTGGCCGTGGAGCTGCGCCAGCGCCAAGAGCGCCGCCGGGTAGCCGTCCGGCGTGGTGCGGGCGGTGATGTAGGGGCCGTCGGCCACCGCCATGTACGGGCTGCCGTTCTTCGAGATGAAGCCGCCGTCGGGGCCCACGTACTGCTTGATCATCTGCTCCAGCGTCATGGTCGCCGAGCCGAAGTTGGGGCTGTAGGTGTTCTCGGCGATGACGATCGCGGTGCCGTCGGTGTAGTCGTCCTGCTCGGAATGGCCGGTCACCAGCCGCCCCCAGACCAGCGGCACCTTGGTCTCGGGGTCGGTGGCCTGGATCAGTACCTGGACGCCGTAGCAGATCGCCACCACCGGCCGGCCGAGGGTCGCCATCAGCTCGATCAGCGGCCGGATCGAGGTGTTGCCGCCGAGGTCGGTGTAGGCGCCGGCACCGCCGACGATGAACATGCCGGCGTAGCGGGTGGCCTCGCTGAGGCCCGCGAACAGCCTGCTGCGGAACGGCTCGCGCGAGGCCTCGCCGTGCTGCGGCCGAGGCGTCGGCGGCAGCCAGGCGTCCAGGTTGCGCGGCTCGGTCAGCCGCTGCCCGTCGGCCGTCGCCGGGTCGTTGTAGCGCACGCCCAAAGCCGCCTCGCCGGGCGAGACCTGGAGCGCGTTCCAGGCCTGGTCGCGGAAGCTGGTGTCCAGGCTCACCCCGTAGACGAACGGCCGTGCCCCTCGCGGGGTAACGTAGTCCACCTCGTATCCGGCGGCGCGGAACACTTGGTCGGTCAGGGTCAGCTCGGAGCTCCAGTAGCCGTGCTGGGGGATGACCGCGACGATCCGCCCGGGCCGCTCCGGGATGTCGATCGCGACCCCGGTGAAGCGCTGCACCTCGCCGATCAGGAACGCCTTGTCGAAGCCGCCGTCGACCATCCGCTGGGCGACGGCGCCGACCGGCGCGCTCTCGGCAAACTCCATGGTCGGGAACTCGACCGCGGCGGCGTGGCGGTCGGCGATCTCCCTGGCCACGGCCTCGGGAGAATCGTCGCTCTTTGCCAGTATCTGCACCATCATAGCCTCCCCATTAACCCTTCCTGCGGAGACACGAAGATCACCGGGCGTCTTGCGACTACGACTGCCTCTTATGAGCAACGTGATGGGAAGATCATCGCGCAGAAGCGCCGAAATGGCGAGGGCCGATCTGCCACCGATCTGCCGCGCCCGCGGGCTCAGTAGGACAGCAGCAGCGGCACCGTGGTGCGGGCGAGCACGCCGGTGGCGAGGCTGTTGCGCTCGCCGCTGCGCGGCCAGCCGCCCATCACCAGGAGGTCGGCGGCGAAGTCGGCCAAGTGCGACAACAGCCGCTCGGCCGCATCGATCTCGCTCGCCTGGAACACCAGGCGGTCGGGGACGGCGGCGATGCCGTGCTCGGCCAGGTGGCGGACGATACCCCCGGGCAGGACCTCGGGCGTGCGCCGCGGGCGGCGGGTGGGCGCCAGCGCCAGAACCGCCACCTCGTCCGCGTCGGCGAGCAGCGGCACGGCGTCGTTGACCGCCCGCGCCGCCTCCCGGCTGCCGTTCCAGGCGATGACCGCCCGCCTGCCCACGGTCTTGAAGGCGCCGGCGAAGGGAACCACCAGGACCGGCCGCCCGGATCGCATCACCGTCTGTTCGACCAGGGACGGCGGGACGGCGCCGTCGGCCCGGCCGGGCTCGAACTGGCCGAGGATGGCGAGGTCGACCAGGCGCGCGGCATGGATCACCTCGGCGGCGACGGCAACATCGTCGACGGGGACCTTCATCAGCCAGTCGGCGCCGACGCCGGCGGCAGCGGCGCGCTCGCGAAACGCCGGTTCCGCGCCGGCCACCGTCCGAGACAGCAGCTCGTGGCGCGATTGCGACGACAGGCCCTGGACGTCGGTGTCGGCGGCGGCGAACATCCCGATCAGCCGGGCACCGAGCCGGGCCGCCAGCGTCAGCGCGAGATCGAGCCGCCGGGCCGCTGCCGGCTGCTGGTCGAGATGAACCAGAAGCTCGCGAACCGCCATCTCCGCCCCTCCCCTGTCTTCGGCCGGCCCGTCGTCGCCGCCCGTCTCCCGGCGCTTCGTTGCCGCCGCCGGTCGCCCTTACGAGACGCTGCCTGCCAGCGGAAGCGCCCGCCGGGCGCGGCGCTCGAACGCATCAACCATGTTTCTGGCGGTCTCCGCCAGCACCATGTCGATCGCCCGCTGCAGCAACCAGGAGCGGACCTCCCAGCGCAGCGCGATGTCGACGCGGCAGCCTTCCGGCGCGTCCGCGAAGTCCCAGTCGATGTGGAAGGCGCGGAAGTTCGAGTCGGTGGAACTCACCTCGATCCGCTCCGGGCGCATCAGCGCCGTGCGGGTATGGAAGCGCTGGCGGATCGGCCCGAGGCCGACCTCCTGGTCGGTGTAGTAGACGTTGCCGCGGCGGCGGAACACCCGGACGTTGCTCCACAGCGGCAGGAACTCCGGGTAGCGCTCGACGTCGGCGACCAGGTCGAACAGCGTCTCCCTGGGCGCTGCGATCAGCCGCGTTTCGTTGTGCGTCGTCATCGCGCCATCCACCGCCCCGGCCGCAACAGGCATTGCACCCGGACCATGGTGGCACCCGCCGCCGGCGCGATCAACTCGCCCTTGGAGGGGGATGGGCGGAAGCGGCGGTGGCGGCTACTCGGCGGCCTTGTCCACCGCCTGCGGCTGCCAGCGCAGCACCGGCCGTCGCGCCGCGGCGGTCTCGTCCAGACGCCGGCGGGGAGACAGCTGCGGCGCCTGAAGGAACGCCTCCGCCTCCCCGGCCTTGGCCCGGGCCAGCAGCGAGCGCATCGTCTCGATGAACAGGTCGAGCGTGTCCTTGCTCTCGGTTTCGGTGGGCTCCACCAGCATGGCGCCGTGGACGACCAGCGGGAAATACACCGTCATCGGATGGAAGCCCTCGTCGATCAGCGCCTTGGCGAGATCGAGGGTGGTGATGCCGGTGTCCTTCAGCGTGCTGTCGTCGAAGACCACCTCGTGCATGCACGGCCCCGGGAACGCCGGGTGCAGCACGTCCTTGAGCCGGGCCATCACGTAATTGGCGTTGAGCACCGCGTCGGCGGAGGCCTGCCTCAGGCCGTCGGCGCCCATGGCCATCATGTAGGCCAGCGCCCGGGTGAACATGCCGAACTGGCCGTGGAAGCCTTTGATCCGGCCCAGGGGATGGGCGTCCTCGGCCGCCGCGGCATGCTCGACGAGGCGGTAGCGCTCGCCGTCGAAGAGGACGTAGGGCACCGGCGCGAATGGCGCCAGTTCGGCGGACAGCACTACCGGTCCGCTGCCGGGGCCACCGCCGCCGTGGGGCGTGGAGAAGGTCTTGTGCAGGTTGATGTGCATGCAGTCGATGCCGAGGTCGGCAGGCCGAACCCGGCCGACGATGGCGTTGAAGTTGGCGCCGTCACAATAGAAGAAGGCGCCGACCTCGTGGGTCGCCGCGGCGATCTCGCGAATGTCGGTCTCGAACAGGCCGCAGGTGTTGGGGTTGGTCACCATGATCGCGGCGACGTCGCGGTCGAGCTTGCCGCGCAAGGCCTCGAGATCGACCCGGCCGCGGGCATCGGCGGGAATGGCCTCGACCGCGTAGCCGCAGGCATGGGCGGTGGCTGGGTTGGTCCCGTGCGCCGACTCCGGCACCAGCACCTTCGTCCGCCGCTCGCCGCGGTGCTCCAGCGCGGCGCGGATGGTCATGAGGCCGACGAGCTCGCCGTGGGCGCCGGCTCCCGGCGACATGGCGATCCCCGGCATCCCGGTCAGGGTCTTCAGCCAGTGGGCGCAGGTGTGGATCACCTCGAGCGCGCCCTGGACCGTCGAAACCGGCTGCAGCGGATGCAGGTCGCCGAGGCCCGGCAGCCTCGCCACCTTCTCGTTCAGGCGCGGGTTGTGCTTCATCGTGCACGACCCCAGCGGGTAGAGGCCGCTGTCGATGCAGTAGTTCTTCTGGCTCAGCCGGGTGTAGTGGCGCACCACCTCCGGCTCGGACAGGCCGGGCAGCCCGATCGGCTCGCGCCGGCGCAAGCCCCCGAGGCGGTCGCCGCGGGCCGGCGGATGCGGCAGATCCACGGCGGAGCGCTCGGGCGAGCCCTGCTCGAAGATCAGCGGTTCCTCGAGCTGCAGCCCACGGTGGCCGGAATAGGTCTCGGCTCTGCTGCTCATCAAACCACCCTTCGCAATCCGGCCACCAGCCGGTCCATGTCGCTTTCGCTCGTCAGCTCGGTGGCGGCGATGATCAGGAGCGGCTGCATCTCGATCTCGTCCGGATAAAGCCGCGAAGCCGGAACGCCGGCGAGAATACCCTCCGCCGCCAACGTGCCCACCACCGTTGCCGCATCGCGCGGCAACCGCACGGTGAACTCGTTGAAGAAGCTTCCCGCCACCGGCTCGATCCCCGGCACCGTCTCCAGAGGCTCGGCCAAAGCCACGGCATTGGCATGGTTGATCTCGGCCAGCCGGCGCAGCCCCACCTCGCCCAGCAGGGTCAGGTGGATGGTGAAGGCCAGCGCGCACAGCCCCGAATTCGTGCAGATGTTGCTCGTCGCCTTCTCCCGGCGGATGTGCTGCTCGCGGGTCGAGAGCGTCAGCACGAAGCCGCGCCGGCCGTCCGCATCGACGGTTTCGCCGGCGAGCCGCCCGGGCATCTGCCGGACGAAACGGCTGTGGGTGGCAAACAGCCCCACCGTCGGGCCGCCGAAGCCGGTGGCGTTGCCGATGGACTGGCCGTCGCCGACGACGATGTCGGCGCCCATCTCGCCGGGCGGCTTGATCAGGCCGAGCGACACCGCCTCGCAGACGACCACGACAAGCAGCGCGCCGGCCCGGTGACACGCCTCCGCAAGGCCGCTCAGGTCGTGGATCCGGCCGAAGACGTCGGGGTTCTGGACGACGACGCAGGCGGTCTCCGCGTCGACGCTGGCGGCCAGATCCTCGTCGCCGGGCCACGCCGGCGGCGCCGCGGCAACCTCGATGCCGGCGAACCGGCCGTAGGTCGCAGCGGTGTCGCGGTAGTGGGGATGGACGCCGCCGGAGATGATCGCCTTGCGCCGCGACTTGGCCAGACGAACCGCCATCAGCACCGCCTCGGCACAGGCGGTGGCACCGTCGTACATCGAGGCGTTGGCCACCTCCATGCCGGTGAGCAGGGCAACCTGGGTCTGGAACTCGAAGAGGTATTGCAGCGTGCCCTGGGCGATCTCCGGCTGATAGGGCGTGTACGCCGTCAGGAACTCGCCGCGCTGGATGAGGTAGTCGACCGCCGCCGGCACGTGGTGGCGATAAAGGCCGGCGCCGATGAAGCTGGCGGCGCAGGCGGGGCTCAGGTTCTTCAGGGCGAAGCGGATGAACGCCTGCTCGACCGCGATCTCGCCCTGATGATGCGGCAGCTCGACCGGCGCATCCAGGAGCGCCTCTGCGGGCACGTCGCGAAACAACTCGTCGACGCTGGTCACGCCGATGGCCGACAGCATCTGCCGGCGGTCGACATCGCTGAGCGGCAGGTAACGCATCAGCTCAAGCTCGCCAGGTAGTCCTTGTAGGCCGCCTGATCCATGAGCTGGTCCAGCTCACTCGCATCCCCGATCCTGATCTTGAAGAACCAGCCGCCGCCGGTGGCGTCGGCGTTCACCTTCGCCGGCTCGTCCTGAAGGGCCTCGTTCGTCTCGAGGACCTCCCCGCTGGCGGGAGAATAGACCTCGCTGGCCGCCTTGACCGACTCGACCACCGCCGCCTCGCCGCCGGCCTTCACCTCCCGGCCGACCTCCGGCAGCTCGACGAAGACGACGTCGCCAAGCTGTTGCTGGGCGTAGTCGCTGATGCCGACGGTGCCGACGTCGCCGTCGATCCGGATCCACTCGTGCTCGCGGGTGAAGCGCAGATTGGCCATGGCGATGCTCCGGCTCTAGGACGTCAACTTGACATAGCGGTGGGGAACGAACGGCAGCTTGACGATCCGCCCGGGATGCGCTCTGCCGCGGACGATCACCTCGACCTCGGTGCCGGCGGCGCTATAGTCGGCGTCGACGTAGCCCATGGCGATCGGCCCGCCCACGCTCGGGCCGTAGCCGCCGCTCGTCACCATGCCGATGGTCCAGCGCCTGTCGGTGATCTCCGCGCCGGCCCGTGCCGGCACCTTGCCGTCGAGCCTGATCCCGACCCGCCGCCGCGAGGGTCCCTCGGCGATCTGCCGAAGGATGATCTCGGCGCCGGGAAATCCGCCGGCCTCGCGGCGCCGCTTGCCGATGGTCCAGGCGAGCCCGGCCTCCACCGGCGTCGTCGTCTCGTCGATGTCCTGGCCGTAGAGGCAGAGCCCTGCCTCCAGCCTGAGGGAGTCGCGGGCGCCGAGCCCGGCCATGCTCACCCGGCTGTCCTCCAGCAACAGCTCGGCCAGCGCTGATGCGTCCTCGGCGGCCACGCTGATCTCGAAACCGTCTTCGCCCGTGTAACCCGAGCGGGTGACGCCACAGGCGATCCCGCCGATCTTCAGCGCCTCCGCGGTCATGAACAGCATGTGCCGCGAGACCGGCGCCAGTTCCGCCAGAACGGCAGCCGCCTCCGGCCCCTGCAGCGCGAGGAGCGCGCGGTCATGGCCGATCTCGAAGGCGCAGCCGTCGCCGAGGTGCTCGCCGATGTGGGCAAAATCGATGTCCTTGCGGGAGGCGTTGACGATGACCGACAGGTAGTACCCGCCGTGGACCACCATCAGATCATCGATGATGCCGCCGTTGTCGTTGGTGAGCAGGCTGTAGCGGACGGTCCCGGCCAGCATCCCCTTCAGGTCGGCGACGACCAGGCCCTCCAGGGCCTCGGCCGCGTCGTCGCCGCGCACCGTCGCCTGGCCCATGTGCGAAACGTCGAACAGCACCGCGTGCGAGCGCGCGTGCAGATGCTCGGCGATGATGCCCTGGCTGTAATGCAACGGCATGTCGTAGCCGGCGAACGGCACCATGCGGGCGCCGAGCCGGCGATGCAGGGCGTTGAGCGGCGTGGTCTTCAGCGGCTGGTCGGTGGCGCTCAAGCGGCTCTCCTCCGGCGATGGGCACGATCACCGGGACGCCAATCCGCTGCTGCCGGCGCCCGATGCGTGCCCCCTCTGTCCTCGGACCTGAAAGATTCCCGAAGGCGCACTGGGCCTGCGGTTTCTTCTTCGGTGAGGCGGCCGGTTCAGTGCCCGGCGCCTGCTCTCCAGAGCCTCATCTCAGCTGCGGTCCGGGTGCCTGAGAGTTTCCGGGGCGGTTGCTCCTTCGGCGCCGGCGCGAGGCCGGTCTCTCCCGCAGTGATCGCCTGAGGGTCGCCTTCGTTAGCACATTCCCGAGGAGGTGTACCGCGAGAAGTCGCCGCTCGCGCGATTTCGCCCCGGCGACGGCTCCGGCTCAGGGGCGGTCTGACGCAGGCTCAGCGCCCTGCGGCCGCCCGCCGGTTGTACTGGAGCTCGTCCTCGCTGAGCTGCAGGCCGAGGAGAATCTCGTAATACTCCTCGCCGGCCGCGGCGATCGGCAGGTCGATGCTGACCGGCGGGTCGTCCTGGACGATGTCGAGCCGGGTGCTGTTGCCTGGAAACGCGACGCTGACCGGAAAGAGCTGCTTGTTGAGGATGTCGGCGTCGCGGCCGACGACGCTGACGAAGTACTGGAAGTCGGCCTTGCGGTTCTCGTTCGCCGGCCCGCGGGTGGCCACCAGCACCGGAGCCACGGCCACGACCAGCTTCGAGGCGCCGCCCTCCTCCTTGGCATAGATGCAGCCGCTGCGCAGATTGGTCAGCTCGGCGCGAAAATCGACGTCCACCAGGTCGCGCCCCCGGCCTGGCGCGAACCGGGTCAAGGACGCCGCCTCGCCGAGCACCGAAACCGGCGGGCACTCGGGCGGCTCGGGCGTGCTGCCGCAGCCCGCCAGCGCCAGCGCCAGGGCAAACCCTGCCGCCGCCCGTGCCGTTCGGGCTTCAGCCAAAAGCCGCATTCACGGCGCCGCGACGTTGGAATGCGAGCCGTCGCAGAAAGGCGGATTGCGCGTCTGCTTGCAGCCGCAGAGGAAGCCGGTCTCGGTCTTCTCGGCGGCGAAGACGAGCGGGCTGAGCCCGGTGCCCTTGTGGCTGCCGTCGCACAGCGGCTGCGCCGCGCTCCGCCCGCAGGCGCACCAGGCGTACTTCTTGCCCTCCTCGAGGGTGACCGCGAAGGGCGACAACTGGGCGCAGACGGGCTCGGACATGGTCGGCATCGTTCCCTGCGAGCGGCGCCGGCGAGATCGAGCCGGCCCGAAAAAGAGCGCGCCATCCGGCGGCTTGGCCGCCGCCGCTGCGGGCGCTAGACACTATCCCCCACACTTGGCCCATGACAAGATGAGGCGATGGCCGTCTACACCGAAATCGCCGACGAGGAGGTAGCCGGCTTCGTCGCCCAGTACGACATCGGCCGGGTCGTCGCCTGCAAGGGCATCGCCGAGGGGATCGAAAACACCAACTACCTGCTCGTCACCGACGGCGGCACCTTCATCCTCACCCTCTATGAGAAGCGTGTTCGCCCCGCCGACCTTCCCTTCTTCCTCGCGCTGATGAACCACCTCGCCGGCCGCGGCTTTCCCTGCCCGACCCCGGTTCCGGGGCGAGACGGGCAGATGCTGCGTTCGGTTGCCGGGCGGGCGGCGGCGATCGTCACCTTTCTCAACGGCATGTGGCCGCGCCGGCCGACGGCGGCGCACTGCGCCGAGCTGGGCGCGGCGATGGCGCGCATGCACCTGGCCGCCGCCGACTTCGCTGGCAGCCGCGGCAACGACCTCTCGGTTACCGGCTGGCGGCCGCTCTATGAGGCGACCGTGCGCCGCGGCCACAGCTTGGCGCTGGAGCTGCGCCGCGAGCTGGAGGAGGAACTGGGGACGCTGGAAGCGGCATGGCCCAGGAGCCTGCCGCAGGGGGTCATCCACGCCGATCTGTTCCCGGACAACGTCTTCTTCGAAGCCGAGCGGCTGACCGGCGTCATCGACTTCTACTTCGCCTGCACCGACTTCCTCGCCTACGACCTGGCCGTCTGCCTGAACGCCTGGTGCTTCGAGGTCGACGGCAGCTTCAACGTTACCAAGGCCAGGCGGCTGGTCCAGGGCTACCGGGCGGTTCGCGAACTCGGGCCGGACGAGCTCGACACGCTGCCGCTGCTCGCCCGCGGCGCGGCCATGCGCTTCCTGCTCACCCGCCTTTACGACTGGCTGAACACGCCGAAGACCGCGTTGGTGACCCGGAAGAACCCGATGGAGTACCTGCAGAAGATGCGTTTCCACCGGGGGATCCGCAGTTTCGGTGGCTATGGCCTCGACTGAGCCCGAGGCTGGCGGCGACGTCGTCGAGATCTTCACCGACGGCGCCTGCCTCGGCAACCCCGGCCCCGGCGGCTGGGGGGCGATCCTCCACTGGCGTGAAAAGAGCCGGGAGCTGTCCGGCGGCTCGCCGGCGACGACCAACAACCGGATGGAACTGATGGGCGCCATCGCCGCGCTCGAAACGCTGCGCCGCGGCGGCGTGCGCGTGCGCCTCTATACCGACAGCATGTATCTCCGCGACGGCATCACCCGCTGGATCCACCAGTGGAAGCGGAACGGCTGGCGGACCGCCGCGCGAAAACCCGTGCGCAACGAGGAGTTGTGGAAGCGGCTGGATGCGGCGATCGCCGCCCACGACGTCGAGTGGCACTGGGTTCGCGGCCATGCCGGCCATCCGGAGAACGAGCGCGCCGACGCGCTGGCGCGGGCGGCCGCGCTCGAAGCCAGGGCGGGCTCGGCCGGCGGCGGCAAATAACCCCTCTGCGTCCTCGTCTTTAATGCCCACGGTTCCTCGATCTGTGATAGATTATTTCCGGTGGAATATCGCGCCGACGGACCGTGACGCAGACGAGGGAGGCTGAGATGGCGGCTTGCCCTTGGAACGAGGCCATGAGCGTCGGCGTCCCGGCGCTGGACTCGGACCATCGCTGCCTGGTGCGGATCATCAATCTTCTCGCCGAGGTGGATCACGGCGCGGAAGCCCGCTCTACGGTCGAAACCGTGCTGGAGACGCTGGCGATGTACGCCCGCTACCATTTCGCCCGCGAGGAGCGGCTGATGGTGCAGTGCGGCTTCCCCGCCTCCCAGTTCCACCGCGCCGAGCACGACGAGTTCACCGACCACATCCGCGGCCTGCGCTTGCGCCTTGCCGGGCGGGCGACGCCGGATCTGGCCAAGGAGCTGCTGGACTACCTCACCCAGTGGCTGCGCCACCACATCCTGATCCAGGACATGGCGTACACGCCTTACCTCCGCGGCGCCCGCGGCAGTGCCGAACCCGCCGCCGAGCCGCTGGATCTGGCCGACCGGAGCCACGGCGACGCCAGGCGGATGCAGGCCTGAGCCTCCCGCCCGCGGGTAACGACCGCTTTGCCGGGCTCCGCCCGGAGCGAAGGCCGGAGCGAAGACCCTAGCGAGGAAATTGTTGCACTGCGGCCGGGACGGTGACATATCGCCCGCATCCCTGCGGCCACCGACCGTCACCGGGTCCGGAGAAGCATGCTCGACGTGCCAGCGAAACCGAAGCGCGGCCTGATCTTGGGCCTTTGGCTGCGCTCGCCGTTCGAGATCGGCGCCGTCGCCGCGAGCAGCGGCCCGCTGGCGCGGGCCATGGCCCGCCAAGTGAACCCGAGCCGGCCCGGCCTGGTCGTCGAGCTCGGCGGCGGCACCGGCGCGATCACCGAGGCGCTGCTGGACCGCGGCGTCGCCCCCGGCCGGCTGGTCATTCTCGAGCGTCACCCCAGGCTGCACGCCCTGCTGCGCCAGCGCTTTCCCGCGGCAACGGTCATTCAGGGCGACGCCGCCCATCTTCGCCAACTCCTCGCCGCCCATGGCCTGCGCGGGGTTCGCGCCGTCGTGTCCGGCCTGCCGCTCCTGGCGATGGCCGAACCCCAGCAAAAGGCGATCGTCAACTCGGCCATGGAGGTGCTGGCGCCCGGCGGGCGGTTCGTGCAGTTCAGCTACGGCCCGGCTTGTCCGGTGCCGCAGAGGCTGCGCAAGCAAATCGGGGTCCGCGCCAGAAGCGTCGCCAACGTGCTGTGGAATTTCCCGCCGGCGCGGGTCTGGGTGCTGGCGCCGTCTCGCTCGTCCGCCGCTCGCTCGCTGGCAACGCCGCTCGAAGCCGCCTGAGCGGCTCGAAGGTCAGACGCGGGCCGCGGCCGGCCAAGCGTTCCGCCGCTCCCGCGACCCCGTGCCAGCGCCCGCCCCCGCATCGAGGAATTCGGCCGCGCTCGTCGTCGCGAACAACCGCAGCAGCGGCGCGATGAGCGCCGTCCAGCCGGTTTGGTGGCTGGCGCCGAGCCCGGTCCCGTCGTCGCCGTCGAAGTATTCGTGGAACAGCAGCAACGCTCCCTCGTCTGCCCCCAGTGCGGGTTCGCCGCGGAGCGCCGGGCGAATGCCGTTTGCGTCCGGGTGAAACAGCGCCGCGAGCCGAACGGTAATGAGCTCGGCCACTTCGTACAGGCTCAGCCGCTGCCCCGAACCGGCCGGGCATTCGATGCGCAGGCGGTTGCCGTAGTAGAGGTAGTGCTGCAACAGCGCGTTCACGAGCAGGGCATTCAGCGGTAGCCAGACCGGCCCTCGCCAGTTGACGTTCCCGGCGCACAAGGCATCCTCGGCCTCGCCAGGGCGATAGCCGACGCGGATCTCGTTTTCGTCCGCGAGGAGGCAGGCGACCGGATCCTGCAGGTGTGCCCGTGACAGCGAGCGGACTCCAAACGGGGAGAGAAACTCCTGCTCATCGAGGATCCGGGCCAGCAGCTTGCGCAGCCTCGCCTCGCCGACGATTGCGACCAGCCTGCGCTCGCCCTGGCCGGCGCGGGTGGAGGCGAGCGGTAGCGCCGAGCCCTCCTGCTGCAAGCCCGTGACCCGGCGCAGCCGCTCCTCCAGCCTCGGCAGGCGGCTGACCGCAGCGGCCGGCAGAACCGCGCAGGCGAGGATCGGCACCAGACCGGCGAAGGACCGGGCCTTGAGCGTCTGCGCCGAGCCGCCTTCCGCGCGGACCAGGTCGTAGTACCAGCCGTCGGCCTCGTCCCACAGCGCAACGGTGCCGCCTGCCATGTGCTCCATGGCCTGGGCCATGCCCATGAGGTGGTCGAAGAACTTCACCGCGAAGGGCTCGTAGGCGGCGTCCTCGACGGCGAGTTCGACCGCGATCTGCAGCATCTGCGCGCACTGAAATGCCATCCAGGCGGAGCCGGTCGAGGTCTCGATCCGGGCCGCTTCGACCGGGAACCGGTCGAAGATCTCGATGGCGTCGACATCGACGAGCCCGCCCGACAGCAGGTCACGCCCCTCGGCATCGACCCTGTTGGCCCACCAGGTGAAGGTCATCAGCAGACCGGGGAACGCCTGGCGCAGGAAGGCCAGATCGCCCCTGCCACCGCGCCTGGCCTTGTCGTGG
This sequence comes from Rhodospirillales bacterium, assembly GCA_034382075.1. Lineage (GTDB taxonomy): Bacteria > Pseudomonadota > Alphaproteobacteria > Rhodospirillales > Defluviicoccaceae > JAEULH01. The sequence goes on along the minus strand of JAXMOZ010000001.1, from coordinate 71,344 downwards.
TCGTAGACCGACCAGACCGCGCAGCCGTGCAGCGGCGGCTCGGGAGCGGAGAAGTCCCACTCGCTGGCCGGCAGCTTGCCGTTGGGATGGAGATACCGGCTGTCGAGCAGCAGGCACAGCTGGCGCTTCGCCCGCTCGGCATCGACCAGCGCCAGCGGCAGGCTGTGGAACGCCAAGTTCCAGGCGGCGTACCACGGGTATTCCCATTTGTCGGGCGCGGTGATCACGTCGGCGTTGTCGAGGTGCGCCCAGGCGGTGTTGCGAACCGGGTGCCCCGGCGTCCCGCCCGGAGCCGCACCGTGCTCGCCGAGCCAGCGGCCGGCGTCGAAGCAGTAGAACTGCGCGTTCCACAGCAGGCCGGCGCAGGCCTGCCGCAGGATCAGTGCGGTCTCGCCATCCTTTCCGGCTTTTTCCGGCAGCAGCGACGCGTAGAAGGCATCGGCTTCCGCACGGCGGGAGGCGAGCATGGCGTCGAAGCCGACGAACGGGCCGTCGCCGCGGTCGGAGGAGGCCGGCGTCCCGTCGGCGAGGCGCAGGCGCAGCTCGCGGCGCTCCCCCGGCTCCAGGACCAGATCGTAGCGGACCGCGGCCTTGGTGCCCGTCCGCCTGGGATTGACGGCGCCCTTGACGCCGCCGACGACGCAGTCGTTGATGCCGTCCTTGACGAACCGGCCGGCGTTGTCGCCGCCGAAGAGGCGCCGGTTGTTGGTCTCGTTCTCGGTGAACAGGGCTTGCGGCGCACCGGCACAGTAGAGGTAGCGCACGCCGAGCTCGGCGTGGACCGCGGCGATGATGCTGGTCGGCGACTTCTTCTCCACCTGCTTCAGGTTCGGCTTTGGCGTGTCGTCCGACCAGGACCAGGTGTTGCGGAACCAAAGCGTCGGCAGCACCGTCAGCTCCGCCGCCTCAGGCCCGCGGTTGGTGATGCCGACGGCGATGAGGATATCCTCTGGGCCGTCCTTGGCGTACTCGACGACCACGTCGAAGTAGCGGTTCTCGGCGAAGACGCCGGTGTCGCACAGCTCGTAGGGTGGCTCGTCTTTCCCGCGTGCGGCGTTGGCGGCGACCAGGTCGAGGTACGGGAACGGCGCCTGCGGATATCTGTAGAGGTACTTGGCGTAGGCATAGCTCGGCAGGGCGTCGAGGTAGTGGTAACGCTCCTTCACCGCCTCGCCGTGGTTGCCCTCGCCGTTGCCGAGACCGAACAGCCGCTCCTTCAGGATGGGGTCTTTGCCGTTCCACAGGCCCAGCGCGAAGCAGAGGAGTTGATGATCGTCGCTGAAGCCGGCGAGCCCGTCTTCGCCCCAGCGGTAGGAGCGCGACCGGGCTTGGTCATGGGTAAAGTAGCGCCAGGCGTTGCCGTCGGCGCTGTAGTCTTCGCGGACCGTCCCCCACTGCCGCTCGCTGAGATAAGGCCCCCACTTCCTCCAGTCGGCGGATCCGTCGGCAAGGTCCTGAAGGCGTTGGTGCTCCGGCGTACTCATTCAGCCCCGCACAGGGAAAGGCATGTGGCAGAGGCGGCCGCAGGCTTGGCTTCGCATTGTCGCATCTCTTTCGACGCGGACGGAACGGGGAGCCATGACGCCATGGTCCGAGGGTGCGCGTCCTTTGCCTTTGTATGCCTTTCGGCACCGGTCGGATAGCGGCGGATGTGAATCGCCCGCATTCGCTGTGTGGGTTGATCCCTTGCACGCAGTCTTGCGTACCGGCAGCAGTCGCGAGCAGGACCGAATGACCGGCCGCCGAAGCGGTTCGCGCCGCCGACGAAGGAGTTGCGGATCCGGGCGGCCACGCCTACCGTCCGCATCCCTGAAGAGCGTGCCGCGGGCAGCCGTGCCGTGAGCTTGCGTCACCAGGGACCGGGACATCATCAGGAGGGAGTTTACGATGGGACTGTTCGATTTCATCAAGGCCGCCGGCCATAAGCTCGGCATCGGCGGCGACGAAGCGCCAAAGCCGGACGACCTGAAGAAGCAGGTCGCCGATCTCGGCTTTGCCAGCGACAAGCTCGACATCCAGGTCGAGGGCGACACGGTGAAGGTGAGCGGCGAGGCCGCCTCGCAGGAGGAGAAAGAGAAGATCGTCCTTGCGCTCGGCAACACCGAGGGGATCGCCAAGGTCGAGGAAAACATCACCACGCCTGCCGGCAGCGAGGCGAAGTTCTACACCGTGCAGAGCGGCGACACGCTGTCGAAGATCTCCAAGGCGCAATACGGCGACGCCAACAAGTACAACGTGATCTTCGAGGCCAACAAGCCGATGCTCACCCACCCGGACAAGATCTATCCGGGCCAGGTCCTGCGCATCCCGCCGCTGGGCCAGACCACCGCCAACGTCTAAAGCGGGCGGGCGTCATGGCCGTGCTTGTCACGGCCATCCGGCCTTCCGTGGACCTCCGGAACAGGTCCGGGGTGACGATGAGGAGCGAAACGGGCGCAAGCACCGTGCAGGCTCTGGTGCGTCAACCCAGCTACGCGCAGACGTAGGGCTCATCGCAGCGCCGGTCCCTCGGGATCGGCGCTGCAGCCTCTCCGGTAGGGTCTCGCGCCGAGCGGCGGCCGCTCCCCCGCGCCTGCCATTGCGCAACGGCTCGATTCACCCCCACATCTTCGCCTGCACCTTTACGTTGCGGTGCCGGAAAGTCAGGGATGTTCGATGTCGCGCGCGGTAACGAAGATGATTGGCTGGCTGCTGCTCGCCGGGACCATCGGCGTGGTGAGCTGCCAGGCGCTGGTGACCTCCGGCCGGAACGATGCCGCCATGAGCCCGCCCGCCATCGAGGCGCCGGCAAGCCCCGGCTCGGCGGGGTCGGGAGACTGAGCGCGGTGGACAACGAGTTCGCCAAGCTGTGGAAGCGGCTGCGCTCGACGGTGCGCGGCTGGTGGCTGTACGTGCTGCCCCTGCCGCTCGCGTTCGATGCGCTGGTTTCGCTGTGGACAGGCTCACTCGGGGCGATGCTTTCGGCGACGCTGGCCTACGGCGGCTTCCTGGTCGGCGCCACCGTTGCCCGGATCGGCTTCCTGAAGGAGGCCGTCTACGACGAGAAGCCCTTCTCCACCCCGCCGCCCCGCTACAAGGCGATCGGCGCCGGGATCATGGCCTTGGCCACGGCGTTCGCGGCTTACGCCTCCGCCGGCCACGACGTCGTCACCGCCGGCGCCTTCGGCATCGCCTTTTCCATCGGCTTCTTCCTGCTCTACGGCTTCGACCCGCGCCCCGGCGCGCTTGCCCTGCCCGCCGACCTCGCCTCGGACGCCAAGGAGATCGAGGCGGCGCTCCGCGAGGCCTATGCCAAGGTGGAGGGCATCGAGCACGCCGGGCAGAAGATCCGCTCGCTGGAATTCCGCCGCAGGCTGGACCGGATCGTCGCCGGCTCGCGCAAGGTGCTCGCGACCATCGAGGAGAACCCGCGCAGCCTGCGGCGCGCCAGGCGCTTCATCAACGTCTACCTCGACGGCGCCAGGCAGGTGACCGAGAAGTACGCGCGCACCCACGACGGCGCCCAGCCGCCGGAGCTGGAGCAGAACTTCCGCCAGCTCCTCATCGACATGGAGGGCGTCTGCGAGGAGCAGCAGCGGATGCTGACCGACTCCAGCCTCGCCGACCTCGACGTGCAGATCGAGGTGCTGGCGACGCGGCTGAAGCACGAAGGCGTGAGCTGAGACGGGCCCGCGGCAGGGGTCGAAGAGGGGAAGAACGCAATCATGGTCAAGGAAAGCTTTGGCGGCCAGCCCGTGCCTTACGCGGCCGCACCGGTGCCCCAGGAGCCAGCGCCGGGCGAGATCGTTGCCTACGGCGAGGCGGATCCGGCAAGACGCGAGCGGATCGAGCGGGTGATGAGCGAGCTCGACGTCCGCGACTCCAACTCGGTCCTGTTCTTCGGCACCAAGGCCCAGGAGCGGCTCACCAGCATCTCCGACGAGATGCTGGAGGGCGTGCGCAACAAGGACGTCGGTCCCGCCGGCACCGCGCTGAGCGAGATGCTGACGACGCTTCGCGGCTTCGACCCCACCAAGATGGGCTTGAACCAGAAGCCTGGGCTGCTGTCGCGCGTTCTCGGCCGCGGCAAGCCCCTGGCCGGCTTCCTCCAGCGCTACGAGGAGGTGCGCAAGCAGATCGACGCCATCGGCGACCGTCTCGACAGCCACAAGACCCGGCTGCTCACCGACATCGCCCAGCTCGACCGGCTGTATGCGGCGAACCTCGAATATTTTCACCAGTTCGCCGACTACATCGCCGCCGGCGACGAGAAGCTGCGCCGGCTGGACACCGAGGTCATCCCCGCGGTCGCCCGCAAGGCGGAGAGCAGCGGCGACGTCCTCGACGCCCAGGAGCTGCGCGACCTCAGGGTGGCCCGCGACGACCTGGAGCGCCGGGTCCACGACCTCAAGCTCACCCGCCAGGTGGCGATGCAGAGCCTGCCCAGCATCCGGCTGGTGCAGGAGAACGACAAGAGCCTGATCGGCAAGATCACCTCGACGCTGGCCAACACCGTGCCGCTGTGGCGCCAGCAACTGGCGCAGGCGGTGACCATCTTCCGCTCGCGCGAGGCCGGGCGGACGCTGAAGGAGGCGACCGACCTCACCAACGAGCTGCTGCTCGCCAACGCCGAGAACCTGAAGCAGGCGAACATCGAGGTTCGCACCCAGATCGAGCGGGGCGTCTTCGACATCGCCGCGGTGAAGAAGGCCAACGACGCGCTGATCGCGACCATCGAGGACAGCCTGCGCATCGCCGACGAGGGCAAGCGCAAGCGCGCCGAGGCGGAACAGGAGCTGCGCGCCTGCGAGGAGGATCTTCGCGGGGTGCTCGCCGCCACCCGCTCGCGCGCCTCGACCCAGCTCCCGCCACGGCGGTAGGGCGCGGCGGGCTTGCGATTTCTGAAGCGCTACCCTTACGCCCTGACCTTGCCGCTCTGGTCGACGTTGCGGTTGGCCCGCGATTTCTGAAGCGCTAGCCTTGGACCCGAACCGGATCCGGGCCTCTGCCAGTTGCGGTTGGCCCGCGATTTCTGAAGCGCTACCCTCCGGGCCTCGCCGATCACCGGCCTGACCGAGTTGCGGTTGGCCCGCGATTTCTGAAGCGCTACCCTAGCGCGCCGGCTGGAACCGGGCGTGCAGCTGTTGCGGTTGGCCCGCGATTTCTGAAGCGCTACCCTGAGGAAGGCCATGCCGATAACGGCTGATTGGTTGCGGTTGGCCCGCGATTTTTAAAGCGCTACCCCCTCAAGCCGGGCGGGCAGATCTGCTACCTGTTGCGGTTGGCCCGCGATTTCTGAAGCGCTACCCTGGCTCTCGTCACCGACTACACGCTGACCAAGTTGCGGTTGGCCCGCGATTTCTGAAGCGCTACCCTCCTGCGCCTCGCCTCACGCGACGCGGTCCGGTTGCGGTTGGCCCGCGCTTTCTGAAGCGCTACCCTCTGGCGCAGCGCTTCGACCCTCTGCTCCGGGTTGCGGTTGGCCCGCGATTTCTGAAGCGCTACCCTAGGTTCAAGCCGTGGCCGGTGGTGTCGCTGGTTGCGGGTGGCCCGCGGTTTCTGAAGCGCTACCCTAACCCGATCGCCTGGCCGACGCCGCGCCGGGTTGCGGTTGGCCCGCGATTTCTGAAGCGCTACCCTGCCGCCGCGGACGACCCACTCGACGATCCTGTTGCGGTTGGCCCGCGATTTCTGAAGCGCTACCCTGGCCTCGACGTTCGAGCGCTACCTGGCCGAGTTGCGGTTGGCCCGCGATTTCTGAAGCGCTACCCTAAGACCGCCGCCGAGGCCGCGTCGAGGCCAGTTGCGGTTGGCCCGCGATTTCTGAAGCGCTACCCTGACCAGAGCGTCGAACTCATTGGGTTGCAAGTTGCGGTTGGCCCGCGATTTCTGAAGCGCTACCCTCGTCGCCGGGACGATGATCGGCCCGGCGCTGTTGCGGTTGGCCCGCGATTTCTGAAGCGCTACCCTGCTCTCCACCACGTCAACGTCTTCGCTATCGTTGCGGTTGGCCCGCGATTTCTGAAGCGCTACCCTGGTTGCGGCGCCGACGAACCCCCTGGTGAAGTTGCGGTTGGCCCGCGATTTCTGAAGCGCTACCCTGATCCAGGGGATGATGGCAGCGATCCGATTGTTGCGGTTGGCCCGCGATTTCTGAAGCGCTACCCTATCTCGATCATTGGCGGCCGATCCCCCGCGTTGCGGTTGGCCCGCGATTTCTGAAGCGCTACCCTCGACCATTCACGGACGTAGCGCAGCAGCTCGGTTGCGGTTGGCCCGCGATTTCTGAAGCGCTACCCTCTCCACGATCTCGATGATGTCGATCTCAGGCGTTGCGGTTGGCCCGCGATTTCTGAAGCGCTACCCTGTCCGACCAGCACACGACCTCGCGGCTGCCGTTGCGGTTGGCCCGCGATTTCTGAAGCGCTACCCTAGGCCGCTGGGAAGCGCCAATGCGCGCAATGTTGCGGTTGGCCCGCGATTTCTGAAGCGCTACCCTCAGACGCGGGACGCCTCCGTGGCCGGCGTGGTTGCGGTTGGCCCGCGATTTCTGAAGCGCTACCCTGGCTGTGCCGTTAACCTCTTGCGATAGCGGCGGAAACGGCACAGCCAGCCGCTAGAATACCGAGGACATATTTAGAACATGGCGAGTTGGTCAGGATTTGCCCGCGGCTTCTTCCGGCGCCGGCTCGCGAACCTGACGATCCCCTCGTACTGACGGTCGGTGAAGGTGAGGACATGGACGTCGCCCTTCTCCGGCAGGTTCTGCTCGATCGTGCGAAGGTGGACCTGGTAGCTCTCCTTGCCGCTGCAGAAGCGCGCGTACACGGAAAACTGGCTCATCTCGAAGCCCCTATCGAGAAGGAATTCGCGAAACCTCGTTGCCTCCCGCGCCTGCTTCTTCGTCCCCACCGGCAGGTCGAACATGACGAAAATCCACATCAGCCTATACCCGCTCAAATAGCTCCCATCCTGTGCCATTCCGCTTCGTCCTCCTCGGCGTGAGTCAGCGCCCCCCACTCGATCGGCGTCGGTGGATCAAACATCTCAAGGACCGGCCGCCGGAGTTCGAAGCTCCCCGCAAGCGAGCGGGCCAGCCGCTGCGATGCCACTGCGACGGGCGAGGCTTCGCCGCCGAAGCGGAGGTCGAACCCGATCAACCGCGCGAAACGCCGCTTCAGCGGGGGATCAAGCGCTACGGCGCCTTCAGAAACCACGGTTGCAACGAGCGCATCCACGAGCGGCCGGAAGGGCTCAACGAGATCGTCGGCGAGGGCCAAGGCGTTGCCGCGGTTGGCGTGCTGAATGCCTATTGTCGGATGCAGGCCGGCGGCGACTACGGCGCGCGCGGCTGTGGCACGCATCACCGTATACCCGTAATTGAGCAGGGCGTTCGCGCCGGCCTCGTTCCGGTCCCGGCGGAAGTCCTTGCCCATGAGAGCGGGCCAATAGCGGCGGGCGGCTTGCGCCTCAACATTATCCGGATCCCCTGAGCGGACCCGCCGCGCGATCAGCGCGAAGCCAGCGGCGCCAGTCGCGCCGCGCGTCTCCAGCAGCGATCCCTGCATTCCGATCTTCGCCTGAACGATTCGCCGCCAAAGCTGCTTGACGAGCGGTCGCGGGGCGCTCCACTGCGCCCACATCCGCGCGCTCTGTGCGTGGTGACCTTCCAGCGGCAGCGTCACCGCGATAGGACTGTGGTTGACCCCGCAGAAGACGATCGGCGCCCCGCGCTCGGCAAGCCGCGCCACCAGATTGCACGTCCACGTGACCCCATGCGCGTGGACGATGACCGCATGAATGTCATCAAGCGCCACCCGGCCGACCTCCTCACGCTCCTGCTCAACCATCAGGAAGCCGCGGTAGGCGAAGAGGTGAAGCCCGTCGGTGGCGACATCGACGATGCGCTTCACGGCTGCCCACTCCCGCTCAGGCCCTGGCCGGTTCCCGCGGCCCCGGGTCGGACACCCGTCCAAGCGGATCGATGCGAACCTGACGGGCCTTCATGGCCTTAAGGCCGCCGGCCGACGACAGGATGTATTTGAACGGGTCTACGTCGTTCGACGCGGCGTCCCTCGCCTTCAGCGGCCCCCCTTCGTTGTGGGGGGCGAGGGCAATCGTGCCGCCCGCCGAAAACTTGACGACGCGGACGATCTGAGGCGGCCCGCCAGCGCGCTCTATGGCAAGCATGTCGTTCTGGCGCAGGCTCAGCACCTTCTTGGCGGCCGGATGGGGACGGCGATCCCGCTGGTCCCGCTGATGGGCAGCGAACATGGAGACGATGTCCGCCGTCCACTTCCCGTTCGGCAGTCGCCAGACGTCGAAGCGCGCGTTCGCGTCGCCCTTGTAAGCCTTGTAGGCGCGCCCGGTTCGGTCGCGGATCGGGATGACGTTCAGCGCTTCGCGCACCCGAATGTGGCGAATGCCTTTGAACGTCGGATGTTCCTTGGCCATGCGGGCCAACGCCCGTTCGAACTCCTTGCCGGTCCGCCCGCGCGTCCACGTCCGCAGCGCCCCGCGTAGAGCGTCGTCAGGAATGCGGTTCGGATCGTCCAGGTCGGGGGGCTTCAGCTTCAATAGCGGCACCCGGTGGACGACGATGGGCGTCTTGCCGTCGGCCGCAGTCACCCCGGTAAGACCATAAGCGGTGTCGTTGTGGAGCCTGCCGGCGGTGACGTCGTGACCCGGCCGCGGCCTGCCCGTTCGGCCGTGATCTGCCTTATGGCTGACCGTCACCCCGGCCAGCTTGTTCCCCAGGTCTTCGCGGAAGCTCGGCCACGGCTGGGGCAGGTCCTCGAACAGCCGGCCGAGTTCTTTCTCTTCTGCCAAAGCGGCGGCACGTGCAATACGCTGCAGCAGGCTTCGAGTGGTCACGGCGGTTACCGCTGCGTCGATGGCGTGGTGGCGGTGGTCGAGCCGGTTCTTCGGCGCGTCGCTGTGCTCATTTTCGACGAAATTGTGGTCCGGAAGCAGGCTGTTGAGGCCCCAGAGGCGACGCAGCATGGCCGTCATGCGGCCCGGAATGACATAGACGTGGCCGCTGCCTGCGCCTGCTTCGGGGTAGAGGCTCGAAAGGTACTTTCGCGCGAGCCGCGACAGATACTGGGTGTCTGTCAGCTGACGGGCGAGAAAACCGCCTTCTTGTTCGAACCGCTCCATCGCGTCCGGCTGAAAGCGCCACTGCTTCGCCCGGTGGAGACGTCCGACCTGATCTTTAATCGTCGCCCAGCGCGCTTCATTGCCGTGCCAGCGCTCCCACGGTGTGTTGTTGCCCTTTGCCCTGTTGCAGGCGCGGTGCGCAACCACCTTGTTCGCCGGGCTGTCGTCGAGCGTCTTCGAGTAGGGCAGGATGTGGTCGACGTCGGCTGTCCCATCGAAGAGCATCTCGGCGCCGATCATCCCCCCGCAGTATGGGCAGCGGCGGTCGAGGACTTCTCGAGGATTGAGCTCCTCCCACAACCTCAACAGCATCCGGTTCGCGCCAGTGTCCGCTTGCCCGAGGTCGCGCAGCTTGTCTGAGCGCCGACGCGCCGCCGCGGTCGTCTCGCGGATGCGACGCTCATGCTCCTCCTTCTGCTTCTCGTTGAGCTTCAGCTCGCGGGCAAGTTCGAGCACGATCTGGTCAGGGCGGCCGTGAACGGCGCTGATCGCGTTGACCAGCTTCTCAAGCTGACGAAGGCCGATGTGGACCGTCGGGTTGGTGAACTTCCCCCACCGTTTCTCCGGCGGGTCGGTGGGAACCTGTGTCCCAGGCGGGATATCCCGGCTGAGCAACTCGCCGTAGTAGGGAAGCCTTTCGAGCGACTCACCGGTACGCTCGTCCGAGTGGCTGCGCTTGAGCGCGCGCTCTACTGCCTGATCATAGCTGATCACATCTTTCTTCAGCTCGTCGAGAATGAGCCGCGTCGCGGTCTCGCCGAGCCGGCCATGGCCCTCCGGAAGCGGCGCCTGCGCCGTCGCGGCGGCGCATTCGTCGTGAAGGCCGAATGCTTTCAGTTCGTCGTGCAGCCTATCCGGATCCTCTTCGTCAAGGATGCGCTCGATGATCTCCCACTGGCGTTCGGGGGTGAAATGTGCCCAACTTTTGCCGAACCGTTTTTTGTCGCTCATTGCGGCATAGACCTCGTTGCCGCGCAGATGGGTCCGGGTCTCGCTCGCCTTGTTGAAGCTCTGGCCGGGGTCAAGCTTCAGTCGCTTGGCTAGAGCCTCGAAGCTCCGTTCGCGGCACCCCCGCAGCTCCATTACGAGCGCGTCCCGTTCGTCCTGCTTCAGCTTGCGGGATCCTGCTCCGGGCGTGACGACCTCGAGCTGGTTCACCTCCTCGTAGAGACGCCGCTCCTGGAACAGCGGATGCGCCTTGGGCAGCCGCCGTTCCGTATGTATGAAGGTGCAGACGCCAACTTCCGGCTCCTTAAGCGGCCGCTGGAAGAACAGGATGCGGCGGAGGTCGGCTCGCGCCGCTTCATTCAGCAGCTCGGGCCAATGTGCCGCTTGGGCATTCCAGATCGCCTCGAACTCCGCCTCGATGTGCCGGCGCTGCGGATAGAAATCGTACTCCTGGTTCTCGCCATCCATGCGGACGCGCTTCACCGGACGGCATGCAAGGAATTCCCCAAGCGTTCGCGCGTCCGCCTCGCGCATCGCATCATCCAGTCTTTGCGCCCCCGTCGCGATCTTGCCGTCCTCTCTTTCCTTGCGCCGGCGCTCGGCCTTGCGGTTCGACTTGAACCCGCGCCGCTGGTTTAGATGAAACAGAGCGCGCCCGACTTCGAACGGCTGCAGCCGTTCTTCGAGCGCCCTGGCCCGCAGCGCGTAAGGATCGCTTTCTGCAACCAGCTTCGCTTCGTCGGCATCCACGGGCATCAGCCCGCGACGGACGAGCGCTTTTAGGAAGGCTGTTCGTCTCCCGAGATAACGATCCCGGCGCCGCCGCATTGCCCTCGCGAAACGACGGTCCGCAGCTAAGGAGACCCCCGATTTTCGATCACGACCATCGGGGAAAATGCGCACCCCAATGTCGATGATCCGTGCCCCAACCGGTGAATGATGATCCTCGTACTCGACGAGACACCAGCCGATGCTGGTGACCCCCATGTCCAAGCCCAATCTTTTCATCTGCACCCCCAAGCCAAGATGTTTGCATCGATCGTCCAGCGCATGCAATTGACTTCGACGCGCCGCCGCGCCATTATGACCACCTTCAGAAATCGCGGGCTGGCTGTTAACAAGCAGCTTGACTGCACCAAATAACGGCAGGGCTACGGCCCTGCCTCCCCCTTTCCTTCTGAAGCCGGTCCCCGGCATGACCTTCACGTGGGCGACGGGAGTGGAGGCTGTCTCGTTTCGAGACGTTGGCCGCGGCAGGTCGCGGCGTTAGTAATCCCACTTCCAGCGCAGGCCGAGGGCGCCGGTGGCGCCTTCGGCGCCCTCGCTGACCTCGCTTTCGATGGCGAGGCCGGGGAGCACCTCGATCTCGACCGTGCCGGCGGTCGACTCCTCCGCAACGCCCTGGCGGGCGCCGACGTAGACGCCGTCGGCGACGTAGCGGCCGACGCCCAGGGAGGGGCCGTCGCCCTCCTCCTCCCCCGCCTCGATGGTCAGCACGTCGAGGCCGAGCAGGTTGCGGACGTAGCTGAGCGCGTCCTCGGACATGCTCTCGCCGCTGGCCAGGGTGTCCAGCGCCATGGCGAGCTGGGCCGCCTCCACCGGGCCGAGCTTGGCCACGCCCTTCTCGAACAGCACGCGCGACAGGATCTCGCTTTCCGGCAGCGCCGGGGTCGAGGCGAGTTCGATCTCCGGGTCCAGCGCGGTGCCGGTGACGCGGATGAGGGCGGTGAGATCCGGCGTGGTGCGCGCCGCCTGGACGTTGAGGGTGGGGTTGGGGGTGGCGCCGCCGGTAAAGCCGACCTCGCCCCGCTCCAGGGTGAAGCGCTTGCCGGCGAAGTCGAAGGTGCCGGAGCGGACGGCGACGACGCCTATGAGCCTGGGATCGGCGCTGCTGCCGGAGACCCGGAGGTCGCCTTCCCACTCGGACTCCAGGCCGCGGCCGCGGACGAACACCCGCCGCGGCAGCTTTACCGAGATGTCGAGAGCGATGGCAGGGCCGGCCGCGTCCGCTTCCGCCGTGGGCTCGCTGCGGGTCACGACGTGCCCGGGCGGCAGGTTGATCTCGGTCACGTCGAGCACCACCACCGAGGGCGGCAGCCGGTCGATCAGCCGGATCTCGATCCGCTCCGAGGTCATCTCGCCGGTAAGCGACGCGCCGCCTTGGTCCTGGCGGAAGGTCATCGCGCCGCTGAAGGCCGCGGTGACATCGTCGCGGCGAACCAGGGTCGCCTCCTCGAAGCTCAAGGCAAAGTCGACGAGCGGCGCCATCCCCTTTGCCAGGGTGACCAGGCCGTCGCCGCGAACGCGGCCGCTGGCGCCGTCGGTTCCCCGCAGCGTCAGCGCGATGCCCCCCGGCCCCGCCCGGCGGGCCTGCAGCGACAGGCCGTCGATGACCGTCTCGGTGAGGAAGTGCTCGTAGCGGCCGTTGCTCAGCGAGGCCTCCCCGCCCACGTCGGGCGCGGCCAGCGTCCCGCCGAGGGTCAGGTCGATGTCGGCGTCGCCGGTGAGGCGCTGCTCCGGCAGCGGCGCCAGCTCCCACAGCCACGCCACCGCGCCGGACCAGACGAGCCGGCCCTGGAGCGGCGCCTGCTCCGCCATCTCCACCGCCAGCGTCCGTGCGTCCACCCGCGCCGGCACCCTCGCGTCGAACGTGAGCGGGCTGCCGCCGAGGCTCGGAACCCGAACCTCCAGCGCGGCGGCGCCCGAGCCGATGGTGGCCACCGCCGTCGCCTCAACGGGGGGCGCTCCGCCCGCGGGTCCGGCGCGGACGTCGCTGAGGCGAACCTCCAGCCGGCCGGCGAGGTCTTGGCCTTCGGTCGCGACCTGGCCCTCGCCGTTCAGCATCCCGGTGAGGGTCACATCGGGGGCTATCGCCCGGACCAGGGCGAGGGGCAGGTTGCTCAGAACGAGGCGTCCGTCGGTCCCGGAGGCGCCGGTCCGGCCGCCGCCGTTGATGCTGCCGCCGGCGACGGAAAGATCGAAGTCGCCGATGACCGTCTCGCCGCCGGCCCGGCTGATGACGAGCGGCCGCCGCAGGGCGATTGTCTGGCCGCCCAGCTGGCCGGCCAGGGAGGCGACTGTCAGCCGGCTGCCCTCGGTCTTCTGGGCGAAGGTCCCCTGGGCGCGCACAGCCTCGGCCGGATCGCCTTCGGGCCGGGCAACGATCTCGTAGCGCGCGTCCGCGGGCGACCCGCTCAGCCGGGCATCGAGGGCGGCCAGGGATACGCCGGCCACGGTGGGGCGGACGACGGAGAGGCTCACCTCACCCTGGGGATCGGCTGCAGCGAGCAGGTCCGCGCGCAGCGACAGGCCCTCGGCGGCGGCGAGCGGCCCATCCGGCGTCGCCAGCGCCAGCGACCGGCCGCTGCCCACAACCTCCAGCGTCTGCTCGCCGTTCCTCTCGCCGAACGTCGCCGTGACCTCGGCTTCGCCGTCGAGGCGCAGACCCGCTAGCGCCAGGGGCCGGCCGGCCCCGCCCACCTCCAGCGCGAGCGTGCCGAGGACAACGCCGCCAGGCGCCAGGCTCAGGCTCCCGGAAAGCTGCGCGCCGGCGCCACCGCCGTCGATGGGACCCAGGCGCAGCGCGCCCCCGCTTCTGCCGTCGAAGGGAACGGCAAGGCGCAGCGGCTCGCCGGCGGCCGAGGCGCTTGCGGTCAAGAGCCCGCGCGGAGCGGTGGCGAGACTTGCAACGCCGAGTTCGACACGAACCGGCGAGGTCATCACCCCCGCAAGCCCGCCGTCCGCGAGCGTGAGGACCGCCGTCGCCTCCGGATCGGCCGCCGGGCCGGCAATGCTGCCTGCGAGCGCCAGCGCCCCGCTCGCAACGCCCGCGGCCGCGCCGGCGGCAGCGACGTCCGGAACATCGATAAGGTATTCGCCGCCGACGAGGCCGTCCTTCAGCGTCGCCGCGGCCGTTGCCCGCACGCCGTCGCCCACCAGGAGGACATGCTCGAGCGCCGCCTCGCCGCTGACGGGGTCCAGCCGCAACGCCGCCCGCAGGCTCGGCGCTGCGCCCAGCAGCGCGTCGGCCGCTGGCACGCCGCTGCGAAACCCGGACGAGGCCACCCCGAGGCCGGCACCGATCCCGCCATCGGCCAGCCGGGCATCGACGGCGAGCGCGGCGCTGCCGGCAACCGCGCCGCCGGCAAGGCCCGCGAATGCTCCCAGGTCGGGCGCCAGCGCCCGCAGCGACGCCGCCCCCTCGCCCGAGCCGATCCCATAGACCCCGCGGCCGTTGGCGTTCAGCGCCGGGCTCAGCAACTCCACCGCGTCGACGCTGACCTCGTTGCCGTCCGCATCGAAGCGGGCGGTGAACCGCAGCCTGGGCGGCGCGCCGAGAACCGCGTCGATCTCCGTTCCGGCGGCATGAATGCCCGCGAGCGTCGCCTCCGCTTCGACGCGCATGGCGCCGCCGTCGCCGGCGGTGACAGACGCATGCACCGCGGTCCCCGCAACAAACGCTTCCGCTGCGCCCAGGCCGACCAGGCCGGCGGCGATGGTCGCGCTCGGCGCGGCCCAGGGACCCGACACATCGACCTCGATCTGGCCGGCCTCCATCGTGCCCGGAGCGAGCAGCGGCGCCAGTGCGGTTGCGTCGGCTACCGAGAGCGTCAGGCGCACATCGTCGAACCGCTGGTCGTCGAGGAGAACGCGGCCGGCGGCGGTGAGTTCGACACCCTTGGCGGTAACCTCGGCGCCATCGACCGCCAGCACGCCTGCTTCCGGCCGGCGCAGGGCAAGGGCAAAGCCGATCCCGCCTTCGCTGAGCGCCCGGGCGGCCTCGGGAAGCAGCGCCGCCACCGCGGCGTCGCCAGCGACCGTAAGCCGCGTCCCCGCCGCGGTGTTCTCCGAGGCCACGTCGGCTGCGAGCCGGATGTCCTCGCCGACGCTGCCATCGAGCCGGCCGCGCCAGTGCCCAACCGGGCCGTCGCCGGCAAACGCCAGCCGCACCGGCGGGCGGCCGTCGAGGCCGAGGCTCGCGCCGATGACGCCGCCTTCGGGCTCGTCGGCGCGAAGGTCGAGGGACAGCCGCTCTCCCGCCGGCTCGTAAAGCGCCGCAAATCGGACGGCGCCGCCGACCCCGTTGGTCCGGACGATCTCGGCCTCGGTCCTGATCCCGCTTTCCCGCTGCGCCGCGATCTCCCCGCTTGCCCGCAGCGTCACGACTTCGCCCGCAACCGCCTCGCCAAGCTCCACGTCGTCGAAGCGGAAGCGGTCGACCTGCAAGTCCAGGGGCAGGTCCAGCGACAGCCTGGGCAGGGCGAACCCTTCGTCGTCCGCCTCGGGCTCGCCTTCGGGTAACCGGCTCAGCCGCACGCCGCCCGCCGAAGCCTCGGCGACGCTCAGCCTGCCGCGCAACAGCGCCAGCGGCCGCCAGTGGACCTCGGCGTGGTCCGCGGCAAGCCATTCCCCGTCCGCGTCCGCGATGGACAAGCCGAAAACCGAGACGCGGCCGGGCAGCCCGGGGCCGATCCGCTCGATCCGCACCTCAGTCTCACCCGGCGTCGATGCCAACGTCGACAGCGCCCGTGCCGCCGCCCGCCCCCCGGCCTCGGTCTGCAGCAGGGCGAAGGCGGCGATCACGAGGAGGAAGACCAGCGCGAGAACGGCCGCGACGATCCGGATCGCCACGCCCATCAGAACGCCTCACCGAGGGCGATATAGAACTGGTACGGATCGTCGATGTCGTCGCGCCGGTTCAGCGGGAAGGCGATGTCCAGGCGTACCGGGCCGATGGGGGTGAAGTAGCGCAAGCCGCCGCCGGCCGCCCAGCGCGGCGGATCGGCGAAGTCCGGATACTCCGCCTCGTAGACGTTGCCGCCCTCGACGAACGAGACCACGCCGAGGTTGCCCCAGACCCGCGTGCGCAGCTCGAGGCTGGTTTCGAACAGCGAGCGGCCGCCGAGCGGGTCGTTGTCGTCGTCGATGGGGCCCACCTCCTGAAACTTGTAGCCGCGAATGGAGTCGCCGCCGCCGGCGTAGAAGCGCTTGTTGGCGGGCACGTCGTCCCTGGGCTGGCCGGCGATGGAGCCGGCGCGCAACCGTCCGGCGACGACGAAGCGTCGGGCCTGGTCGAGGGGCACGTAGGCCGACCCGGTCGCCTCACTGACGACAAAGCCGACGGTCTTGTCGAACCAGCCGGCGTAGGGCGTCGCGTCCAGGCGCAGGCGCACCCCCTTGGTCGGGTTGTAGAGATCGTTGGCGCCGTCGTAGTAGAGCCAGGCGGGGAGGCCCGCCAGCGTCGAGGTTCTGCTGCCCTCCTGGTCTTTGAGCCTGGCCCACTCCAGCGAGGTCGCGAGCGACCCCCTCCAGTCTTCGCCAAGCGGCCGCTCCAGTCCGGCGCTCGTCTCCAGGCTGAGTTCGTTGAACGCCGTGCTGTTGGTGCGGGTGGCGACGGCGTCGACGAACAGGTCCTGCTCTGGAAGGCGGAAGTCCGGCCGGACGAAGCGCACCTCCGCCGACTGCTCAATGGCGCCGACTTCGACGGCGACGCCCAGGTCCTCGTTGCGGCCGAACAGGTTTCGGTGCTCCCAGAAGACCTTCACCGCAGGTCCCTCGCCGGTCGAGTAGCGAACGCCGAAGCCGACCGAGCGCTGCTTGCCCTCGACCAGCCGGGTCTCCACCGGCAGGGCGTCGCCGCCGGCCAAGGCTTCGCCCCGGTCGATGGCGACGGCAGAGAACAGGCCGGTGCGCAGCAGCCGGGTGCGGTAGCGATCGACCAGCCGCTGGTCGTAGAGATCGCCCTGGCGCCAGGGGATCAGCACCCGGACGTAGTCCTCCTCCACGCCTTCGAGCCCCGCCACCGACACCGCGCCGAAGCGCGCCTTGGGGCCGGGATCGACGTCGAGGTGGACCCGCATGGTCTCGGTCGCGTGGTCGACGATGATCTTCCGGTCGGCGACCTCCGCCAGCGGATGCCCGCGGTTGGCGAGGAAGCGCAGCGCCGCCTTCTCGCCGGCGATCACCACCGGCGCCCGCGCCACCGTCTCGAGCTCGACGCCGAGATCCTTCCGCTCGGGCATCGGCGCGGTGGCCGCGCCGTCCGCCGCACCATAGCCGACGGTGAAGCTCTCCAGCCGGAACAGCGGGCCGGGATCGACGGTCAGCCTCACCCCCGGCGGGGTCTGCTCGCGGGCCACCCGGGCCTGGACGCTCGCCCGGTAGTGGCCCTCGGAGCGAAGCACCTCCTGGAACCGCTCGATGTCGCCGTCGATGCGCCGCTTCAGGCCGACGGCGGTGAACGGCGGCCGGTCCTTCAGCGCGATGAGCTGCGAGCTGCGCTCGAGCAGGCCGCGCAGCCGCCGGCCGAGCGCGGCGTCATCGGCGGCATCGATCTCGACCGAGTAAGCGATCGCCTCCGGATCGGTCGTCGACGCCGATGGCCGATCGGGGCTCAAGCCCACGGCCTGGGGCAGCCCGCACGCCGGCAGAACGAGCACGGGCAGGAGGCGAAGGAGCGGAACAGTCGCGCGCAGCAGGCGCATCGCAGCGCTGGCCAGGTTGGACAAGGGTCGCGCCGGCCGAAGGTCGGCCGGGACCGCGGCGAGATGCCGGCGACCGGGGGCTCAGGCTTGCCCCCGGCCCAGCCATTCGGCAAGCACTTTCGCCGCCGCCGCGGCAAGCGAAGGCCCGTGGATGCGGCTGTCGCGGCGCAGGCCGGGAACGTCGATGCCGGCGGTGGCGGCGATCTCGGCGGCGTGGCCGACGAACCAGCGCTCCAGCCGCGGCGGCTCCACCTCCAGGTGGAACTGCAGCGCCAGGAGCGTTTCGCCGCAGGAGAAGGCCTGGTTCTCGTAGTGCTCGCTCGAGGCAAGCCGGGTCGCGCCCTGAGGCAGGTCGAAGGTGTCGCCGTGCCAGTGCAGGACCGGCGCGCCCGCGCCGAGGTGGCGCAGGCAGGAGCTTGCGCCTGCCGCCGTCAGCCGGACCGGCGACCAGCCGATCTCCTTCACCGGACCGGGATAGACCGAAGCACCCATGGCGCGGGCGATGAGCTGGGCGCCAAGGCAGATGCCGAGGAGCGGCCGGCCCGAGGCGAGCCGGCGTTCCACCAGGCGAAGCTCGTCCATGAGGAACGGATAGGCGTCGTCCTCATAGGCGCCGATCGGGCCGCCGAGGATGACCAGCAGGTCCGCATCCTCCGCCGACGCCGGCAAGGGAAGGCCGTCGGCAGCCTCGAGATAGCCGACGGCATAGCCGGCCGCGTCCAGCACCGGAGCGAAGCTGCCGAGGTCCTCGAAGGCGACGTGGCGAATGGCGACGGCGGACCTTGTCTTCATCGTCCGGCGTGCTCGCACGCGGCCGTGGCCGCTGTCAACGGCCGCGCCGCGCAAACCAGTAGCGGCCGAGCCTTCCGCCGGCGTCACCCGCCAAGGCCAGGGCCGTTCGCGCTGGCGGCGGGGACGGCGATGGCTATACTGCCGCCCCAATAAGCCGCCCTAATACTGCCGCCCCAGTACTGCCACCGCTGTCGCCACTCGTTCGCCCCCGCAAAGATCGCCCGACCATGGCTTCGTCCGCCTCCCCGCCCGCGGTCGCCTTCGTCGCCTCCGGCCACGACGAGGCCAAAAGCGCGCTCGGGCGGCTGAGCCGGGCCTATCCCTCGGTTCCGCCGGAGGAGGCCGACGTCATCGTGGCGCTGGGCGGCGACGGCTTCATGCTGGAAACGCTGCACCGCTACATGGACCGGAAGATCCCGATCTTCGGGATGAACCGCGGCTCGGTCGGCTTTCTGATGAACACCTTCAGCGAGGACGATCTCATCCGGCGGGTGGCCAAGGCCGAGCCCATCGGCCTGAACCCGCTGCGCATGACCGCGGTCGACATCCACGGCGCGCGCCACGAGGCCTTGGCCATCAACGAGGTGTCGCTGCTGCGCGAGACCCGCTTCGCCGCCAAGCTCAGGATCGAGGTCGACGGCGTGGTGCGGATGGCGGAGATGATTTGCGACGGCGTGCTGTTGGCGACGCCGGCCGGGAGCACCGCCTACAACGTCTCCCTCGACGGCCCGATCCTGCCGCTCGGCGCCCACGTGCTGGCGCTGACCCCGATCAGCGTGTTTCGGCCGCGGCAGTGGCGGGGCGCCATTCTGCCCCACGATTCGACCGTGACGGTTACCGTGCTGTCGCCGGCGAGCCGGCCGGCCAGCGCCGTCGCCGACTACACCGAGGTCCGCGACGTGGTCCGCGTCCTCATCCGCGAGGACCGCAGCGTCGTGCTCACCCTGCTGTTCGACCCCGAGCACAACCTCGAGGAGCGGATCATCAAGGAGCAGTTCCTGCTGTAGGGAGCCTCGCTTTGCGGCGGCCGCCCGTAGCCGCCGCCAGCCGCGCGGTACCGCCCTCGCCGTCGAGCCGAGGTCCCGGACCGTTCACGCCAGCCTGTCGCCGCCGTGGCCTCGCGCCCGGAGGGCGCGCCCTCCTCCCGTCCCGGCGCCGCGCGCAAGCGCGCCCAAAAGCGTGACCTGGGGCGCCTCTTGCGGCGCTGCCCGGCATTGATTAGGGTCGCGCCTTCAGCGCCGGGCGTGCCATGGTCGCTGCGCGGAGGGGTGCCGGAGCGGCCGATCGGGACGGTCTCGAAAACCGTTGTACCCTTTGCCGGGTACCGTGGGTTCGAATCCCACCCCCTCCGCCACTACTGCAAAATTGTCTAGCATTCTCGGCTGCTTACTGCAGCGGGTCCGTCGGTACCTGCGATTCTACCCGCAACGGCCGCGCCGCTTGGCGAGGCGCTTCTCGCGATAGAAATACTCCATCCGCAGGCTCTTTCGGCCTCCGGCCCACCGGGCGAAGTCAAGCTCGCCTTTGGTCCGTCGGGTAGGGAGGTGGTCCCAGCACGCTCGCCCCAATGCGCCGAAAGTCGGGCTTGCTCGTTGACGACCTTGGCGAGCCGTGCGGCGGGACCTGGAACCTGGACGCCGACAACCGCCGGCCCTTGCCCGGACGGAATGCATCCGCCTGAACCGGCACGCTTCGCGCCCGATCCGATCACCTGCGACGTCATCGACCTCGTCCGCGGCCGCTTCGGCGCGCATTTCGGCGACATCGAGCCCTCTGGTTTGCCGTCACGCCTGCCGATGCCGAGCACGCTTTCGACCAGTTCGCGGCGACGGCTCTGCCGCTCTTCGGCGGCTATCAGGATGCGATGACGCAGGGCGAGAAGACGCTCTATCACGCGGTGATCAGTGTGTATCTGAACATCGGTCTCCTCGATCCGCGCGCGGTCTGCCGGCGCGTCCATGCCGAATATCGCAACGGCCGCGTCCCGCTGAACGCCGCCGAGGGCTTCATCCGCCAGATCATCGGCTGGCGGGAGTACATGCGCGGCATCTACTGGCTGAAGATGCCCGGTTACGCCGAGACCAACTTCTTCGGCGCCAAGCGCCCCTTGCCGGAATTCTACTGGACCGGCGAGACCGACATGAACTGCCTCCGCCAGTGCATCACACAGACCAGGAAAGAGGCGTACGCGCCCATCACATTCACATGGGTGACGTTTTGTACCGGGCATGGTTACTCTCCGGCCGGCAGTCTCGGGTCGGTCACCTGTCGGGAAAATCTCGCCTGCTATCGTAGCGCCGAAAACACGCGTTGTTCAAATTGGCTTAGCGGAGAGGCTGGGTACTACGCCAGCTTAGTCCTCGGCCTGTGTTTCTTGGCAACTCAAATGTTGACGGTGTCCTCACCCAGTCGAGCCCGATAGTGCAATTGGGTGGGGCGAATGCAACCGGAGAAGCGGTCCTGCTCTACGACATTGAGAGCCGGGTCTGCGCGACGCGGTCTGGAAGCCGGTTGCACGGCGCCCGCTCGCGACGTAAGATACTGTCTTACTCGTCGAGCGCTGCGAAGGTCGTCCAATGCATGTCATCCGGCTGTCGAGCAAAGGCCAACTGGTCCTTCCGGCCGCGTTGCGCAACGCCCACCGTTGGGGCGAGGGCGACGAGTTCGTCGTCGAAGAGGTGCCGGAGGGGCTGCTCTTGCGGCCGCGCAAGCCGTTTCCGCCCGTTCGCCTCGATGAGGTTGCTGGCTCCCTGCGCTATGCCGGTCCGCCGAAGTCGATTGAAGAGATGGACGCGGCAATCGCCGCCGCCGTGCGCGAGGGCGGGCGCACCGGGTGATCGCGGTCGACACCAACGTGCTGGTGCGGCTCATCGTTGCCGATGACGCAGGCCAGGGCAAGCGCGCCGCCGAGCTTTTCGCGCGATCGGCGCAGGTGTGGGTCGCCAAGATGGTCGTGTTGGAAACCGCCTGGGTTCTGCACAGTGCGTATGGATTTTCGCGGCATGACGTGGCCGGAGCGCTCCGCCGCTTGGCAGGCTTACCGAACGTCATCACCGAGGATGCCGAGCAGGTCGCTTTCGCCCTCGACCTGTCATCTCGCGACATGGATTTTGCCGACGCCCTGCACGTCGCCGCCTGCCGCGAAGCCGGAACATTCTACACGTTCGATCGGCGACTGATCCGTCACGCGGATGCCGTCGGGATCATCGTCAGCGAGCCGGAAGACATCGGCTCCTGAAGTCATCAAGAACGGTGCACAACGCCCCCAGCTGCCCAAGAAAATCAAAGCAGAGAAGGTTCGTCTCGGGGTCCCTTCCCTCCGCCAGTTTCTCCCTAAGCCATTCCACAATGCGGCGCCGGGCGCAGCACCACGGCGCTGAGCGCCGGCAGGCTGAGGCGGAGCGAGAACGACCGGCCGTGCAAGGGCACCTCCTCCGCCTGCAGCGGGCCGGCCGGCGGGCGGCCGGCGCCGCCGTAGGCCTCGTCGTTGCTGGCGAAGACCATGCGGTAGGTCACCGGATAGGGAACGCCGATCCGGTAGTCGGGCCTCGAGACGGCGGAGAAGTTGAGCACGAACAGCAGCGCGTTGCGCGGGTCCCGGCCCAGCCGCAGGAAGGCGATGACGCTGTCATCGGCGTTGTCCGCGTCGATCCAGTCGAAGCCGATGTGGTTGCCGTCCACCTCGTGCATCGGCGTCTCGTTGCGGTACAAGGCGTTCAGATCGCGCACGTACGCCGCGAGCCGGCGGTGCGGGCCGCGGCCGAGGCAGGGCCAGTCGAGGCTCGCGTCGTGGCTCCACTCCCCCGGTTGGCCGAACTCGCCCCCCATGAACAGGAGCTTCTTCCCCGGGTGGGCGTACATGAAGGCGAACAGCAGCCTGAGGTTGGCGAAGCGCTCCCACTCCTCCCTCGGCATCCGCGCCAGCAGCGAGCCCTTCAGATGCACCACCTCGTCGTGGGACAGCGCCAGGATGAAGTTCTCGTTGAAGGCGTAGACGATGCTGAAGGTGAGCTTGTGGTGGTGGTGGCGGCGCTCCTCGGCCGGCGTGCTCATGTAGTGCAGCACATCGTGCATCCAGCCCATGTTCCACTTGAAGCCGAAGCCGAGCCCGCCGCGGTCGGCGGGCGCCGAAACGCCGGGCCACGCGGTCGACTCCTCGGCGATCATCAGCACGCCGGGGAAGTGCTGGTGGACGACGACGTTGGTGTGCTTGAGGAACTCGATCGCCTCGAGGTTCTCCCGGCCGCCGTAGACGTTGGGGATCCAGTCGCCGGGGTTGGGCCGCGAGTAGTCGAGGTAGAGCATGGAGGCCACGGCATCCACGCGCAGCCCGTCGAAGTGGTAGGTCTCGAGCCAGAACAGGGCGTTGGCGATGAGGAAGTTTTCGACCTCGTGCCGGCCGTAGTTGAAGATCAGCGTACCCCAGTCCCGGTGCTCGCCCTTCCTCGGGTCGGCGTGCTCGTAGAGGCAGGTGCCGTCGAACCTGGCCAGCGCATAGTCGTCCTTGGGAAAGTGGCCGGGCACCCAGTCGAGGATCACGCCGATGCCGGCCTCGTGGCAGGCATCGACCAAGGCCATCAGGTCGGCCGGCCCGCCGAAACGGGCGGTGGGGGCGTAGAAGTTGGAGACCTGATAGCCCCATGACGGCTCGTACGGGTGCTCGGCGACCGGCAACAGCTCGATGTGGGTGAAGCCCATGTCCTTGACGTAGGGCACGAGGGTTCGCGCGAGTTCGCGGTAGCTCGGCTGGGTGTTGCCCGGGCCGCGCCGCCATGAGCCCAGGTGCACCTCGTAGATCGCGACGGGCTCGCGCCAAGCCTGGCGCTCGCTGCGCCGGCGCATCCAGGCGTCGTCGCGCCAGGCATGGACGCCCTCGAGGTCGGCAACGACGCTGGACTTTGCCGGCGGAACCTCGGTTGCGAAGGCGTAAGGGTCGGTCTTCAGCCGGCGGACCCCGTCGCCCGCGAGCACCGCGTACCTGTACAGCGTCCCCGGCGGAAGCTCGGGAAGCAAGAGTTCCCAGACCCCGGCGCCACGGCGCGACATCGGGTGGCGGCGCTCGTCCCAGCCGTTGAAGGGGCCTACGACGCTGACCGCCCGCGCGTTGGGCGCCCAGACCGCGAAGCCGACGCCGGCAACTCCCTGCACGCTGCGGGCATGGGCGCCGAGGCGGTCGAAGATGCG
Organism: Rhodospirillales bacterium; assembly: GCA_034382075.1. Lineage (GTDB taxonomy): Bacteria > Pseudomonadota > Alphaproteobacteria > Rhodospirillales > Defluviicoccaceae > JAEULH01. Next base: position 47,798 of record JAXMOZ010000001.1, on the reverse strand, counting down.
ATAGTGGTTGCCGGCGGCAAACAGGTGCTCGTCGAGGGCCGAGAAGGCGAAGCCCCTGTCGGCGAAGGCGCAGGCGTCGCGGAGGGCGACGGCGGGACGCCCGGCTGCGGCAATATGCAGCCGGTAGTGGGCGGTGGCGGGTGCGTCGATCCGCACCTCGAACAGCCCCGGAGCAGCGGCGAGCGGCCGGGCGCGATAAGCGACATGCGCCGCGTCATCGAGCACGACGTAAACCTGCCGAGCTTCGGGTGCGAGCACCCGCACCACGGTGACGCCCCGGGCGTCCGGGTGCGGGCCGAGCAACAGGTGCGGTTCCTTGGGCTTGCCTTCGACGAGAGCGGCCAAGTCGTTGTCCAACGCCGGCTCCACCGCGTCGGCGTCGTCGACGACGATCCATGCCCCATGCTCCGGATTGCTACCGCCGACGCCGAGGGCCGAGGCCACACTGCGTTCGATCAGGATGGCGTCCGCGCCGAACTGCCGGCGCCAGTACCGCGCGGCGGAACGGACGATGCTCAGGATCTCGCCGCGCCCAAGGTCGAGCGTAACCTCGCCGGCGGCGCCCGACCGCTCCGGCGCCTCGTAGAGCGGCGTGCCGTCGAACCAGGTCAAAGCGTCGGCGGAAGATATGCGGCGGCCGAGCGACGGCAAAACGACGCCGAGCCCGCTTGCGCGGCAGGCCGCGATCGACGTCATCAGCGCCTGCGGTTCGCCGCCCGCCGCGCCGCGGGCGAAAGGCCCGGCATCGACCGGACCGCCCGCGGGCGCCTCGGCAAGCTCGACGTGGCTCACTCGCGCCTGCTTCAGCTCGGCGATGGCATCGGTCGACAGGCTGCGGCCCGCCTCCCATGCCTTCAGCGAAAGCGCCGGAAGCGGCGAGCCTCCGCCCGCCGACGGTTCGGCCGGCGCGCCCAGGTCGGCAACCACCGAGGCGGAGCCTGGGGGCGGCTCGGCGAGCCTCGCGAACGGGTCGGGCTTGAGGAAAAGCCCGCCGTCCGCCGTCTTGATCTCGTACTTGTAAAGCGCGCCGGCGCCCACGTCCGGCACGAACAGGGTCCAGACCCCGGCCGCGCCGCTGCGGATCATCGGGTGGCAGCGGCCGTCCCAGGCGTTGAAGGTGCCGACGACGCTGACCCGCTGGGCGGCCGGCGCCCAGACGGCGAAACGGGCGCCTTCGGTGCCGTCGACGCAGGCCGGATGCGCACCGAGGATCTCGAACAGGCCGTCGTGGCGGCCGGCGACGAACCGCCGTTCGTCCTCGGCGGCGAACACGGGCTCGACATGGGCGTATGCGTCACGCCGGCGCCGCACGGTGCCGTCCGCCGCCACCGCCAGGAACTCGTAGTCCCGCGCTTCGGCGGACGGAACGGTGGCTTCGAACAGCCCGGCCGGGTGGAGCCGCGCCATCACCCGGTCGCGGGGCGGCTCGCCGCGGACCCGCAGGTAAACCCGGCCGGCAAAGGGGAGGAAGGCGCGGACGACCGCCGACCCGGCCTCGGCGTGCGGTCCGAGCACCCGCTGCGGCGCGTCGTGGCGGGACGCGACGATCCTCTCGATATCGTCGTCGCCGAGGCCGAAGCGGGCGGGGGTGTCCATCCCTTGTTGTTCTTGTCTTGATCCCGGGGATGAGGAGGCCGATGAGCCTATGACCCGCGGCAGGCAGGGTCAAGACCAACCGCGCTGCGCTGCAGCATCGACAGCGGCGGCGGCGCGACTGATCCCCCGGCCGCGCCGGCGCGTAACCGCGTGGCAGCACGGCTTGCGACCGACCGACCCGCAGGCCACCTTGCGCTCACGGCGGCTAACCAAAGCCCGGAAGGGGAGACAAAGGATGTTCGACGCACGGGACCTGTTGGGACGGATCATGCAATCGGGGATGACGAACAAGACCGACGAGCGCCTCGGCCACGCCATGGGCCCGAAGGGGCTGGCTGGCGGCGACGGTTCGCTGGCGCAGGTGTTCAAGGACCTCATGGCGCAGAACCGCGGCGGGCTCGGCGGGATCGCCGGCACCGCGGAAAAGTGGATCGGCACCGCCGGCCGGCAGATCCAGAGCGGCAACCCGGCCGCGCTCGGCGGCCTGGCGGTGCTCGCCGGCACGCTGCTCAGCGGCCGCAAGGGCGCCTACAAGGGCGCCGCCGGCGCCGGCCTGCTGGCGTTGCTCGGCAGCCTCGCCTTCTCGGCGCTGAAGTCCCGCTCCGCCGGTGCCACCGCTCCGTCCCTGGAGGACGCTGCCGCCGAGCCGCGCATCGGCCTGCGCGACCCGCAGACGCCGGAGGAGGAAGCGGAGGTCCAGGACACCGCCAAGCTTGCGGTGAAGGCCATGATCAACGCCGCCAAGGCCGACGGCGAGATCGACGGCAGCGAGGTCAGCCGCATCCTCGGCGCGATCAAGGAGAACGGCGGCAACGAAGAGGAGCAGGCCTTCGTCATCTCGGAGATGCAGAAGCCTCTGGACGTGGACGCGCTGGTCCGCGAGGTGAAGAGCCCGGAGGTGGCGGCCCAGGTCTACGCCGCGTCGCTGCTCGCCATCAGCGTCGACACCGACGCCGAGCGCGACTACCTGAAGACGCTGGCGTCCCGGCTCAACCTCGACCCGGCCGCGATCGCCAAGATCCACGAGGCCATGGACGTCTCAGCGTAGATCACCCGCGAACGGCGCGGCGGGCCGGGCCTGACCCGACCCGCCGGCGACGCAACGTCAGGAACCCAAGACCAGGGCGGCGCCGGACAGCGGCCCGAGTCCTATTCCCTGATGATTTTCACCTCGCGGCCCGGCTGCAGGCGTTCGCCCGAGCCGAGGCCGTTGATCGCCTGGAACGTCTCCAGCGGCAGCGGCGTCGCCATCCGCGACGCCAGGGACTGCGCCGTGTCGCCCTGGCCGACGGTAACCACCTGGATCCTGAGCGGCCGGATCGCCGCCGCCTCGTCCGGCGAAAGCCGCCGAAAGCTGTAGGTGGTGCGCTGGAGCTCGGTCCCCAGCCGCTCGGTCATCGCCGGCGGCGTCAGGAACAGAAAGCGGTAGATGCGCTCGGGCCGCTCGCGGATCGCGACCATCCGCACGTCCATGGGGCCGCCGCGGGTATTGACCCTGGTCGCTCCGGTCGCGGCCTCCATGCCATTCACCTCCAACGGCTGGACGTTGCCGAACCTGATGTTGGCGTTGCCGACCGAGCCGACGTAGCGGGTCATGCTGCCGGCCGAGCGGGCGGCCTCGCCGCCGGGTGAGTCGAAGACCATCAGCGCCCCGCCGGCGCCGCGCCCGGTGACCTGGTTCGGGCTGTTGAACATCACGAAGCCCGGGGGAACCTCGAAGCCGATGCCGAGCTCGGGATGGACGAAGCTGCGCCCGCGCCGCACCCCCTGCTGTGGTGAGTCGCCATAGAGCAGCCCGTCGATGGCCGCGAGGTAGCGGCGGCGGTCCAGCCTGCCGTCGATCACGTGCTGTGCCGCGGCCAGTTCAACCGCCTGGGCCGCCCGGTCGGCGGTGCGGGGATGCGACGCCATGATGTTCAGCCGCTCACCGGAGTCCGGCGCGCCCAAGAGTGCCGCCTGCAACTGGGTGTAGGCGTCGAGCTTGCGGAAAAAGCTTGCCATCGCCGCGGGGTCGTAGCCGGCCCTGGCCATGTAGCGGATGCCGAGCTGGTCGGCCTCCAGCTCCTGATCGCGGGAGTAGCTCTGCAGATAGACCTGGGCGCCGAGGCCGGCGATGTCGGCGGTGCCGGTCGGGAGCCCGGCGACCGCGCCCAGCACGCCGAGCAGGCCGACGCCGATGTTCGCCGCCACCGACTGGCTGTAACGCTGGGCGGCGTGGCGGGCGGTGATATGCCCGAGCTCGTGGCCGAGCACGCTCGCCATTTCCGCCTCGTTGTCGGCCAGGGCCAGCAGGCCGCGGGTGATGTGGACATAGCCTCCGGGCAGGGCGAAGGCGTTGATCATCTCGTCGTCGAGGACGGTGAAGCTGTAGTCGAGGTCGGGCACCTCGGTGTAGGCGGCGACGCTGGCGCCGACCTTCTGCACGTACGCTTCCAGCCCGGCGTCGCCGTACTCGCCGCCGAAGCGCTGAACGAGCTGCGGGTGCTGCTCGGCGCCCACCCGCTTTTCGTCCTCCGGCGACATGAAGCCGGTGAAGCTGCGCTCCCCGGTCGCGGGGTTGACCGAGCAGGCGGCGAGCGGGGCGATCAGCGCCAGGATCAGGGCAAAGGCGAAGCGGTTTCGGCTCATGGCCGCCAGTATGGGAAGGCCCGTGGCGCCGCTCAAGCGGCAGCCTCAACCGGAGGTAACGCCGGCCTCGGCGAAGGTGGCCATGCCGGTGTGACACGCGGCGGCGGCCTTGACGACGGCGGCGGCGAGCACCGCGCCGGACGCCTCGCCGAGGCGCATGTCGAGATCGAGCAGCGGCCGCTGGCGCAGGCGCGCGAGCAGGCGGCGGTGGCCGGGCTCGGTGGAGGTGTGGCCCACCACGCAATGGTCGAGCGCGTCGGCGCGAACGGCGGCAAGCGGCGCACCAGCGGCGGTGCAGACGAAGCCGTCGAGGACCACCGGGATGCGGAGGTGGCGGGCGGCGAGCACCGCGCCGGCGATGGCGGTGAGCTCGCGGCCGCCCAGGCGGCGAGCGATGTCGATGGGATCGGCGGCATCGGCATGGCGGGCCACCGCGGCGGCGACAACGCCGGCCTTATGGGCCACCAACGCCGCGTCCAGCCCGGTTCCCGGGCCGCACCAGTCGGCGGCCGAGCCGCCGAACAGGCCATGACAGAGAGCGGCGGCGGCGGTGGTGTTGCCGATGCCCATTTCGCCCAGGCAGACGAGGTCGGCCGGGCCCGCGGCAACCGCCTCCCAGCCGGCGGCGAAGGCGGCGGCGAACTCCGCCTCGTCCATGGCCGGTCCCCTGGTGATGTCGACGGCGGGGCGCTCCAGGTCCAGCGCATGGACCGCGAGGTCGAGGCCGAAGGCGCGGCAGAGCTGGTTGATGGCGGCGCCGCCGGCGGTGAAGTTCGCCACCATCTGCGCCGTGACCGAGGCCGGAAAGGCGGAGATGCCCCGGGCGGCGACGCCATGGTTGCCGGCGAAGACGATCGCCCGAAGCCGCTTGGCCGCCGGCGGATGCCGGCCTTGCCAGGCGGACAGCCAGAGCGCCAGCTCCTCCAGCCGGCCCAGGGCCCCTGGAGGCTTGGTCAATTGCGGCTCCCTGGCCGCCGCCGCGGCCGCGGCTGCGGCGTCCGGCCCGGGCATGCCCTCGACCAGGGCGCGGATTTGGTTCATCGAGGCGATTGCCGGCGGCATGCGGCCGTTCCCTGTTCCGGAGCAGCGAGGGCCTCGCGTATAAGCGATCATGGCTCCCCGCGGGGAGAAAAAGCAGGCGCGGTCGCCGAGAGGCCCTGAGGACTCGCGAGGCCCCGAGAGGATCAGAGATGCGCGGCATCGCCGACATCGTCGCCGACTTCGCCCTCGGCCTGCGCGAAGCGGCGGCGTTCCTCACCCGCCTGCCGGTCGCGGCTCCGCCGGTCTCGACCGCGAGCGGCTTTCTGGCGCGGGCGGCGCCCGCCTTCCCCGTCGTCGGCGCCGCCATCGGCGCTCTCGGCGGCCTCGTCTACGCTGTCGCCGCCGCCCTCGCCCTGCCTCCACTTGTGTGCGCCCTGGCCGCCCTGGCCGGCGTCGCCGCCCTGACCGGGGCGCTGCACGAGGACGGGCTCGCCGACGTCTTCGACGGCATCGGCGGCCGGGACCGCCTCGAGCGGCTGAGGATCATGCGCGACAGCCATAACGGCACCTTCGGCACGCTGGCGCTGGTCTTCAGCGTCGGCGCACGCGCGGCGCTGCTCGCCGCCATCGCCGCGCCCGCCCCGGTCCTCCTCACGATGGTCGCGGCCGGCGCGCTGTCGCGGACGGTGCTGCCGCCGGTGATGGCGCTGCTGCCGCCGGCGCGCGCGGGCGGGCTCGCAGCCGCCGCCGGAACGCCCAACCGGACCCAGGTCATCGTCGCCTTGGCCATCGCCAAGGCCATCGCCTGGCTGTGCCTGGGCTTCGGCCCGGCCCTGCTGGCACTTGTCGCCGCCGCCGCCGCTGCGGCCGCAATCGCCGCCATGGCACGGCACACCCTGGGCGGGGCGACCGGCGATATCCTCGGCGCCTGCCAGCAGGCGGCGGAGATCGCGGTGCTGAGCGTTGCCGCCGCGCTGGCGGCTTCGCCGTGAGCGGCGTAACCCACTGGTGGTGGATCCGCCACGCCCCCGTCCCCGGCGGCGGCACACGGATCTTCGGCCGCAGGGACGTGGACTGCGACGTTTCCGACGCCCGGGCGCTGCGGGCGTTGGCGGCGGTTTTGCCGCGCGACGCGGTGGGCATCGTCAGTTCGCTCAAGCGTACCCGGCAGACCTACGACGCCCTCGCCGAGGCCGGCGCCGCCCTGCCACAGCCGATCGTCGAGCCCGACCTCGCCGAGCAGAGCTTCGGCCTCTGGGAGGGGCTGAGCTGGCCGGAGATGGAGGCGGCCGATCCCGCCATCTATTCCGCCTTCTGGGCCGATCCCACCCGCAACGCACCGCCCGAGGGCGAAAGCTATGCGGCGATGCTGGAGCGGGTCGCCGCCGCCATTGCTACGCTCACCGCCCGCCACGCCGGCCGTGACCTCGTCTGCGTCAGCCACGGCGGGACCATCCGCGCAGCGGTCGCGACCGCGCTCTCGCTTGCTCCGGAGACGGCAATGGCGATCGTCATCGACAACCTGACGCTGACGCGGATCAGCTACGTCCAGGGCGGGCTGTTGCGCGGCCGCGCCGGCGCCTGGATGATACGCGGGGTCAACATTCCTTCCCGGCCGCTCTAGCAGCGATCGGCCGCGTCCCCGGCTCCTTGATCGGCCGCGCCCAACGCCCACACCGTCGGCAAGGGAACGAACCGGGAGCCAAGCAAGCCATGATGACCGCCGCCGATTATCGGGAGTCGCTCCGCCGCTACCGGCCGCGGGTGTTCGTCGATGGCCGGGCGATCGACAGCGTCGCCGACGAGCCGCTGCTGGCCCCTGGGCTCGTCGCGACCGGCGTCACCTACGACTTGGCCCACGAGCGCGAGCACGCGACGCTGATGACGGCGCGGCAGGCGACGTCGGGCAAGACCGTCAATCGCATGCTGCACATCGACGAGAGCGCCCAGGACCTGCTTTCCAAGCTCGAGGCGGTGCGGCTCGTCTGCAAGATCGCCGGCTGCGCCCAGCGCTACCTCGCCCACGATGCGCTGAGCGCGCTGTTCCAGGCGACGAAGCGAACCGACGACGCCCACGGGACCGATTACCACCCGCGCCTCCTCGCCTATCTCCACGAGGTCCAGGAGCAAGACCTCGCGCTCGGCATCGCCATGACCGACGCCAAGGGCGACCGCTCCAGGCGTCCGGGCCAGCAGGCCAACCCGGACGTCTACGTGCACATCAAGGAGAGGCGGCCGGACGGGATCGTCATCCGCGGCACCAAGGCGATCGTCACCGGCGCGCCGTACATGCACGAGTTTTTGGTGATGCCGTGCCGGAAGCACACGCCGGAGGACAGCGCCTTCGCCGTCTGCTGCGCGGTGCCGGTCGATGCGCCGGGCGTGACCATCATCGCCAGGCCGGCGGGCCGGCCGGGCGAGGCCGCGGCAAAGTTCTCCGCCAAGTACGGCCAGTCGACCGGCGTGGTCATCTTCGAAGACGTGTTCGTCCCCGACAGCCGCGTGTTCCTCGCCGGCGAGACCGAGGAGGGCGGCTTCCTCACGACCGCATATGCGACCCACCACCGGCATTCCTGTATCGGCGCCAGGGCGGGCTTCGGCGACCTGCTGATCGGCGCCGGCGCCCTGATGATCGAGGCGAACGGGCTCGATTGCGACCGCCACGGCCACATCCGCGAGGCGATGGTCGAACTCATCACCATCACCGAGAGCTTCTATGCCTGCGGCGTCGCCTCCTCGGTCTACTGCACCAAGGACCCGATTGGCTCGGTCATGCCCGACGCGGTCTTCGCCAACATCGGCAAGCTGCTGCTGGCGACCAAGATCTACGACATGCACAAGCTCGCCCACTACGTCTCGGGCGGGCTGATCGTGGCCCTCCCTGGCCCCGACGAGGACCACAACCCCGAGACCCGCGGCTCGCTCGCGGCCGTGCTCGGCGGCCGGGCGGACATCCCGATGGAGCAACGGATGGAGGTCTCCCGCCTGATCGAGGACCTGACCGTGTCGCATCAGGGCGGCTGGTACTCGGTCATCTCGCTGCATGGCGGCGGCTCGCCCGAGGCGATGAAGCGGGAGATCTGGCGCAACTATCCCCTCGCCGAGAAGGTGGAGCTGGTCGAGCGGCTCCTGGACCGCGGCGTGCTCGATGACGGCCGGCGGGTTTCGAAGCAACCCGGCCGCTGCTGCCCCGCCGGCTGCGAAGTCCCCGAGGTTCAGGTTGGGGTGCCGCGGGCGGCCGAGCCGGCGGCGGAATAGAGGACCGCGCAAGCCGCCCTCACCCTCCCGCTGCGCGGGGTGCGGCGCTTCGCGGAGCACCCCTCTCCCATGCTTCGCGCGGGCGAGGGGAGGCGGCGTACTCGACGCGCAACTCCCTCTCCCGCGCGCGGCAACGCGCAAGCGGGACAGGGCCGGGGCGAGGGCCTCACGCGCTCCGGCCACCGTTACCCCTGGCCGCTTGCCTCCCGCGCGGCCCTACCGGCTCATCGCGTGGTACTCGCGGTTCGGGATCATCTCCAGGCCATGGGCCATGCGATTGGTGTAGTTGAAGAAGGCGGCGACGTCGCAGATGTCGAAGATGTCGCGCTCGGAAAAGCCGACGTCGCGGAGGCGCTGGCGATCCTTCTCGCCGATCTCGCCCGGAGCCAGGGTGAGCGTCCAGGCGAAGTCGAGCATCGCTTGGTGCCGCGGCTCGAGCTCGGCGATGCGGTAGTTCATCACCATCATCTCGCCAAGCTCCGGATCGCCGGAAAGCTCGCGCACCGCCTGGCCGTGGGCGACGAGGCAGTAGTAGCAGCGGTTGGCGGAGGAGACGGCCACCGCGATCATCTCGCGCTCCAGCTTGCTCAAGCCGCAGCTCTCCTCGTCCAGCATGAGCTGGTTGTAGAAGGCGGCGAAGGTCCGGAACTTGGCCGGGTTGCCGGTATAGGCGCGGAGCACGTTCGGCACCAGGCCGAGCTTCTCCACGCACTTGTCGAAATACTTGCGGATGTCGGCGTCGAGCTCGTCTTCGGGCGGAAGCTCGACCTTGACCACGTGGTCCGGCTGCGGCATGGCGCTCCTCCTCGGGGCGTATCTCACGAAGGCGTAGGGCGGGTCGAGGCGAAGCCGGCCCCGCCGAAGGCGGCGGGGTACGCCCGCGGCGATCCCGCCTACTCGCCCGCCGCACCGCGGTTCGGTCCCTCGCCGTGCGGCAACTCACGAAGGTCGTTTCAGCGCCCGCGCCGCAGCAAGACTACTTTACCCGACCCGGTCGGCGGCGTCGCCCCGCTCAGCCGCACTGGGCCTTGTGGCGAAGCCAGTGGTCGGCGAGGACCAGCGCCAGCATCGCCTCGCAGACCGGCACGCCGCGGATGGCAACGCAGGGGTCGTGGCGGCCGGTGGTTGCGATCTCGGCGTCTTCGCCGGCGAGGCTCACGGTCCGCTGCGGCGACGACACCGAGCTCGTCGGCTTGATCGCAACCCGAACGACGATGTCCTGGCCCGTCGAGATGCCGCCGAGCACGCCGCCGGCGTGGTTGGAGAGAAACACCGCCTGGCCGTCCTCCATCCGCATTTCGTCGTTGTTCTCTGGGCCGGAGCGGGCGGCGCCGGCAAAGCCGGAGCCGATCTCGACGCCCTTGACCGCGGGGATGCTCACCATCGCCTTGGCGATGTCGGCGTCCAGCCGGTCGAACACCGGCGCGCCGAGCCCCACCGGCACCCCGGCCGCCACCACCTCGACGATGCCGCCGGCCGACGAGCCGGCCTTGCGCACGCCGTCCAGGTACTCCGCCCAGCGTTCCGCCGCCGCGGCGTCGGGAGCGAAGAACGGGTTGCGCTGGGTCTCGTCCCAGTCCCAGCGGCCGCGGTCGACGCCGTGCGGGCCCATCTGCACCAGCGCGCCGCGGACACGCACGCCCGCGCCCAGAACCTTCCGGGCGATGGCGCCGGCGGCGACGCGCACCGCCGTCTCGCGGGCGCTGGAGCGGCCGCCGCCGCGGTAGTCGCGGATGCCGTACTTGGCCTGGTAGGTGAAGTCGGCGTGCCCCGGGCGGAACAGCTCCTTGATCCGGCCGTAGTCCTTGGAGCGCGCGTCCTCGTTCTCGATGAGCAGACCGATGGGCGCGCCGGTGGTCAACCCCTCGAAGACGCCGGACAGGATCCGCACCCGGTCGGGTTCGCGCCGCTGGGTGGTATGCCGGCTCTGCCCGGGACGGCGGCGGTCGAGCTCGCCCTGGAGGTCGGCCTCGCTCAGCGCCAGCCGCGGCGGAACCCCGTCGACCACGCCGCCAATCGCCGGCCCATGGCTTTCGCCGAAGGTCGTGACCCTGAGCAGCGTGCCGAAGGTATTGCCGGACATGCGTTCGCCTTGACGGGCTACTTCGGCGGGGTGAAGCCTTCCAGCATCTCCCGGATCGCCGGCGCAGAGTCGGGCGCGATCATGCCGACCACGTGGTAGCCGCCGTCGACGTGGTGGATCTCGCCGGTGACGCCCGACGCCAGGTCGCTGAGGAGATAGAGGGCCGAGCCGCTGACGTCGGTCAGGGTCACGTTGCGGCGAAGCGGCGAATTGTACTGGTTCCACTTGAGGATATGGCGGAAGTCGCCGATGCCCGACGCCGCCAGCGTCTTCATCGGCCCCGCCGACAGCGCGTTGACGCGGATGTTCTGCCGGCCGAGATCCTCGGCCAGGTAGCGCACGCTCGCCTCCAGCGCCGCCTTGGCGACGCCCATGACGTTGTAGTGCGGCGTGACCCGCTCGGCGCCGAGATAGCTCAGCGTCAACAGGCTGCCGCCGCCGGCCATCAGCGGTTCCGCGCGCTTGCAGACGGCGGTGAAGGAGTAGCAGGAGATCGCCATCGTCGCGGCGAAATTGTCGGGGGTGGTGTCGATGTAGCGGCCCTTGAGCTGCTCCTTGTCGGAATAGGCAATGGCATGGACGACGAAGTCGAGCCGTCCCCAGCGCTGGCGCAGCACGTCGAACACCGCGTCGATGCTGGCCGGGTCGGTGACGTCGCACGGCAGGACGATGTCCGAGCCCAACGACTGGGCCAGCGGCAGCACCCGCTTGCGCAGCGCCTCGCCCTGGTGGGTGAAGGCGACCTCGCCGCCATGGGCCCGCGCCCCCTGGGCGATGCCCCAGGCGATCGAGCGGTCGTTGGCGACGCCCATGATCAGGCCGCGCTTTCCGGCCATCAACGGCCCGGATGTTTCACTCTGCTTGTCGTTCAAGATCTGCCCGAAGCTCCTCGGCGCGCGCAGGCGGGGCGACGAGCACATGAGCCGGCCGGAATGCGGCCGAGCGCGGCCATACGCGAAAATGAAGAAAATGACATGCACTGGCCATATAGGATGGCCGAGGATGCGTCAACGTTCGCTTCCGGAAGCGCCAGGCTCAGCGGCCCTCGTCCCAGCGGCCGGGGACGTGGAGGTGCTGGCGGATCGCCTCGCGGACATCGGCCGGCAGGGTGTCCACCGCCTGCTCCACCGTCCGCAGCAACTGGCGCGCGGCGTAGAGCTGGTCGAGCAGCGAGAGCACCAGGCCGAGCACCTCGTCGTCGCAGGCGAAGTCCCGGCGCAGCTCGCCGATCAGCGAGATCCTGGCCTCGTCCACCCGATCGAAGAGATAGCCTTCCGCCGTTTGCCGCGGCCGCACCCAGCGCTGCTCGATCCAGCCGGTGAGCTCGACCCGCTCGATGCGGTAGATGCTGAGGATTTCGTCGAAGGTCGCCATCGCCTTAGCTGCCGCGGACCGTATAGGGGTTCTTCGCCGACCACTCCTCGACGAGGCGGCCAAGCTCCGGATCTTGCTGCTGCGGCAGGACCACCTTGAGCTCGACATAGTGGTCGCCCCGGGCGCCGCCCCGGCCGGGCACGCCCTTCCCGCGCACCCGCAGCTTCGACCCGGTGTTGGAGCCCTTGGGCACGGTAAGGCTCACCGGCCCGTCGACGGTCTGCACCTCGACCTTACCGCCCAGCACCGCCTCGGCAAGGGTGATCGGCAGCTCGGTGTAGATGTCCTGGCCTTTGCGGGTGAAGGCCGGGTGCGGCCTCACCTTGAGCTCGATCAACAGGTCGCCCGCGGGTCCGCCGCCGAGCCCGAACCCGCCCTTGCCCTTGAGGCGGAGGACGTCGCCGTCGGCCGATCCCGGCGGAATGGTCACCCTCAGCTGCTTGCCGTCGGCCATGATGACCGTGCGCGCGCCGCCGTTGACGGCTTCCAGGAAGTCGATCTCGACGACGTGGCGGACGTCGGTCCCGGCCATCCGCGGCGCGCCGCGCCCACCCGCGCGGCCGCCGAACAGGTCGGCGAAGATGTCCATGCCTTCCATGTCGCGGAAGTGTTCCCGCGGGTCGCTGTAGCGCGCGCCCGAGCTCGAATCGGCGTAGTCGCGGTAGAAGGTGCGTTCGGCCCTGGGCGTGCCGGTGGGGTCGATCTCGCCGCGGTCGTAGCGGGCTTTCTTGTCCGTATCCGAGAGGAAGTCGTAAGCGGCGGCGACCTCCTTGAAGCGGTCCTCGGCCTTGCGGTCGCCGGGATGGAGGTCGGGATGGAGGTCGCGGGCAAGCTTGCGGTACGCCTTCTTGACGTCCTTGATGTCGGCGCCTTTGGCCACGCCCAAGACTTCGTACGGATCGCGCATCCGCCCTCCCCCGCGACGGCCACAGCGCCGCCTGCCGCAACATAGGCCGATGCCGGCGCCGGGACAATTTTCGGAAAGCAGGATCCCGGTCGGGTTGGCTTGTGCCGGAGCTGGATCTTACATTGCGCCGCAACGGGTGAAAGCAAAGCGCCCTCGAGGTAGGCCGAGGACCATGACCGCAACGGACGATCCGCTGGACCGTTTCGCCCAATGGCTGGCGGACGCCGAGCGTAGCGAGCCCAACGACCCGAACGCCATGGCGCTGGCGACGGTCGGCGCCGACGGCGCGCCCTCGGTGCGCATGGTGCTGCTGAAGGGCGCGGACGCGCGCGGCTTCGTCTTCTATACCAACCTCGGCAGCCGCAAGGCGGCGGAGCTTCGCGCCCACCCGCAGGCGGCGCTCTGCTTCCACTGGAAGACGCTGCGCCGGCAGGTGCGGGTCGAGGGTCGGATCGAGGAGGTGGGCGACGAGGAGGCCGACGCCTATTTCGCCACCCGGGCCCGGGTGAGCCAGCTCGGAGCCTGGGCCTCGAAGCAGTCGCAACCGCTCCGCGGCCGGTTCGAGCTGGAGGCGCGGGTCGCCAAGTACACGGCCAGGTTCGTCGTCGGCGCGGTGCCGCGGCCGCCCTTCTGGTCCGGCTTTTGCGTGGTGCCGGCGTCGATCGAGTTCTGGGAGGACCGGCCGTTCCGACTGCACATGCGCCACGTCTATCGCCGCGCCTCCGAGGGCCCGCCCGGCTGGGCCGTGGAGGAGCTGTACCCATGATGTCGGCGCCGGAAACGGCCGGAGCGGGCACCGAGGCCGGCTCGCCCCGAGCCGCGGGCGAAGCCGCAGCCCGGCACGAGGACAGCCTCAAGCGCTGGGCGGCGACTGCGGCGGTGGCGGTGGCGACGCTGCTCATCGCCGGCAAGACCGCCGCCTACCTCGCCACCGACGCCGTCAGCATCCTGTCGTCGCTGATCGATTCGCTGCTCGACCTCACCGCCTCGCTGGTCAACTTCGTCGCCATTCGCCACGCCGCGGTTCCGCCCGACCGCGACCACCGCTTCGGCCATGGCAAGGCCGAGCCCTTGGCCGGGCTGGCCCAGGCCGCCTTCATCGCCGGCTCGGCGGTGCTGCTGGTGTTCGAGGCGGGCTCCAGGCTTTTTCGCCCCACCCCGGTCGAGGACTCGGCCGTCGGCATCGCGGTGATGCTGGGCTCGATCGTGCTGACGCTGGGCCTCGTCCTGTTCCAGCGCTACGTCGTTCGCCGCACCGGCTCGGTTGCCATCGGCGCCGACGCCCTGCACTACCGCAGCGACCTGTTGATGAACGCCAGCGTCATCTGCGCGCTGGTGCTCGCCGCGAACTTCGGCTTCACCCTCGCCGACCCGCTGTTCGGCATCGCCATCGCCTTCTACATCCTGATCAGCGCCTGGAGCGTGTTCTCCTCCAGCCTGCAGCTGCTGATGGACCGTGAACTCGCCCAGGACGACCGGGCGAAGATCAAGGCGATCGCCACCGCGCATCCGGCGGTCATCAGCATGCACGACCTCCGCACCCGCTCGTCCGGCACCCACACCTTCATCCAGTTCCACCTGGAAATGGACCGGGACCTCACCCTGTTCGAGGCACACGCGATCTCGGACGAGGTGATGGAGCAGGTCGAGGCCGCCTTTCCCAACGCCGAGGTGCTGATCCACGAGGATCCCGACGGCGTCGAGGAGCGGCGGGCGGTATTTCGTTAGGCCGGGCGAGTGCCGCTTCCGGACCAGGCCGAGGTCATCGCCTTCCTCTCGCGGCCGGAGGCTTTCGGGCTGGCCGAGCCGCCGCGGCGCTGCGAGACCCACGCCTCCATCGTCTTCATCGCCGACGACCGCGCCTACAAGCTCAAGCGCGCGGTCCGCTATCCGTACCTGGATTTCACCACGGCGGAGCGCCGGCGCGCCTTTTGCGAGGCCGAGGTGCGGATCAACCGCAGGACGGCGCCGACGATCTACCGCGGGGTCGTCGCCGTCACCCGGGACGCCGGCGGGCGGCTCGGCGTCGGCGGGGCGGGCGAGCCGGTCGATTGGCTGGTGGAGATGGCGCGGTTCGACGAAGGCGCCCTGTTCGCGAGCATGGCCGAGCGGGGCCTGCTCACCCGCGAGATCATGGAGGACCTGGCCGACCACATCGCCGCCTTCCACCGCAACGCGGAGCCGAGGCGTTGGGCGGGCGGCAGCGCCGCCATGGCAGCCGTGATCGGCAACAACGCCGACAGCCTCGCCGCGACCGGGCTCGATCCGGGCAAAGTCGGCCGGCTCGTCGCCCGCTGGAGGGCGTCGCTGGCGGAGGTCGCGCGGCTTTTGGACGGCAGGCGCGAGCAGGGCCTCGTCCGCCGCTGCCACGGCGATCTGCACCTGCGCAACATCGTCCTGATCGACGGCCGGGCGACACTGTTCGACGCGATCGAGTTCGACGATGCCTTCGCCGAGATCGACGTCCTCTACGACCTCGCCTTCCTGCTCATGGACCTGCGCTACCGCGGCCGTGCCGACCTCGCCTCGCTGGTCCTCAACCGGTACCTGGACAACGCCGGCGGCAGCGAGGGCCTCGCCGCCCTGCCGCTGTTTCTGTCGCTTCGCGCCGGGATCCGCGCCATCGTCGACGCCACGGCGGCGCAGGCGCATTCCGATCCCGGGGAGGCACGCCGGCTGTTCGACGGCGCCGAGCGCTACCTCGACTCGGCGGCGGCCGCGCTCGCCGCCGTCCCGCCGCGGCTGATCGCGGTCGGCGGGCTGTCGGGGAGCGGCAAGTCGAAGCTCGGGCGGGCGCTTGCCCCGGGCCTGGGCAATGGCTGCGGTGCGCGGGCGGTGCGGACGGACGCGATCCGCAAGCGGCTCGCCGGCGTGCCGCTGACGGCGCGGCTCGGAGCGCACGGCTACAGCCGGGAGATGACCGAGCGGACCTACCTGGGCCTCTACGACGAAGCCTCGGCGGCCTTGGCCGCCGGCTGCACCGTCATCGCCGACGCCGTGTTCGCCTGCCCGGAAGAGCGCGCGGCCATCCGGGCGCTGGCGGCGCGGCACGGGGTGCCGTTCACCGGACTGTGGCTGGAGGCGCCCACGGCGGTACTGGCGGGGCGGGTGGACGGACGCCGGGGCGACGTCTCCGACGCCGGCTTGGCGGTCGTGCGGATGCAGGCGGGCTACGACATCGGGGAGATCGACTGGGCGCGGATCGACTCGTCGGGTGCGGCCGAGGCCACCCTGGCCGCGGCGCGGGAAAGGCTGGAGACGGTGGAGGCCGCAGCGGCGGCGCCATGAGCCCGGCCTTTTCTTTCCGCGGCCGCCCCGCCATGATGGTCGCCATCGGCGTTACCGGAGGATGAGATGGCGGTCCGCACGATCCTGGTGCCGGTGGATGGCTCCGTTGCCGGGCGGGTGGCGTTGGAGACGGCGCTTCGGGTCGCCCGCGAGCACGATGCGCATGTCGACGCGCTGCACGTCCGTCCCGATCCCGCCGTTGGGGTGCCGCTGGTCGGCGAAGGCATGTCCGCGGGGATGGTCGAGGAGCTGATCGACCTCGCCGAGAAGGAGACGGCGGCGCGGGCGCGCGAAGCCCGGGCGCTGTTCGACCGGGTTCAGGCCGACCACGGTCTGCCGTTGGCCAGCGATCCGAAAGGCCCGGCGCCCTCCATCGCCTACGTGGAGGTCGACGGCCGGGAAGAGGAGCAGATCGCCAGGCGCGGCCGGGTCCACGACCTCATCGTCCTGGCGCGGCCCTCGCAGCGGCCGGACACCGACGCGACGGTGATTTTGAACGCCGCGCTGTTTGAGACCGGCCGCCCGGTGCTGGTCGCTCCCGTCCGCGAAGGCGCGATCGGCCGGCGCGTCGCCATCGCCTGGAACGGCAGCGCCGAGGCCGCCCGGGCCGTTGCCGCGGCAATGGACTTCCTCCGCCTGGCCGACAGCGTCGAGGTGGTCTCCGCCGACCCGGACCGGGCGGGCGACGTGAGCCTCGGCGAGCTTGCCGAGTTTCTCGCCTGGCACGGCATCGTGGCGCGCGAGCAGACCCTGGAGGAGGCGGGCCACGCTGGCGAGGCCGTGGCCAAGGCGGTCGCGTCCGCCGACCTCGTGGTCATGGGCGCCTACAGCCACAGCCGGCTGCGCCAGCTCATCCTCGGCGGCGTGACCCGGTACATGCTGGAGCATGCGCCGTCGGCCCTGCTCATGGCCCATTAGCGGCCGCCGGATGCCGTCATGACCGACACCGTCTCGCCACTCCGCAAGACGGTGATCGTCACCGGGGCGAGCCGCGGCATCGGCCATGTCACCGCCAAGACCTTTCTCGACCGCGGCTGGCGGATCATCACCTGCTCGAGGGACGCTGTGCCGGCGGAATGCCGCCGCGACCCCAACTGGACCTGCCACATCCCGACCGACCTGGCCGACGGCGAAAGTCTCGACCGCTTCATCGCCGAGGCCAACGCCGCGCTTGGCGACGAGCCGCTTCATGCTTTGGTCAACAACGCCGGGCTGTCGCCGAAGACCCCCTACAAGGAGCGCCTCGGCTGCCTCAACGGCGACCTCGACGCCTGGCGGCAGGTGTTCGAGATCAACTTTTTCGCCGGGCTGAAGCTGGTGCGCGGCTTCGCCGCCGCCCTGCACCGCGGCAAGGGCGCCGTGGTCAACGTCACCTCCATCGCCGGCCACGCCGTCCACCCCTTCGCCGGGTCCGCCTACTCCACCTCGAAGGCGGCGCTCTCGGCCCTGACCCGCGAGCTCGCCCACGAGTGCGCCGCCCTCGGCATCCGGGTGAACGCGGTGGCCCCTGGCGAGATCGAAACCGACATGATCCAGCCGGAATACGAGGTGCTGATCCCGCGCATCCCGCTGGAGCGCATGGGCACGCCGGAAGACGTCGCCCGCGGCATCTACTTCCTCTGCTCCGACGACGCCGCCTATGTCACCGGCACGGAGCTGTGGATCACCGGGGGCCAGCACCTGTACTAAGCGCGATTCACCGGTGTGTCGGCGCGAGCGGGAAGCGCCGTGGCGGGCGGAGAGGAGGCCCGGCGAGCAGGGCGGGGCGAGACGAAGGCTGGCCCGCCGTAGGTCGGCGAGTGGCCTGCAGCTCACCCGGTGCGCGGCTTCTCCGTATGGAGCAACTGATGAGGTTGAACCGGGGGAGTGTTGTCATTGCGAGGAGGCAGTAGCCGACGAGGCAATCCAGTGAAAGGTCTTCTGGATCGCCACGCCGCTACGCGGCCCGCGATGACGATGTTTTGCTTTTGGCGGTTCAACCTTATGACCAGCCGCTCTGGGGCACGATGACCAGCGAGATCATCCGGCTGAAGGTCGACAGGGACTTCTCGCTGATGCCCTGGCTGTTGCCGGCAAGGGTGCGCGCCGACGTCCGGGCGCTCGGCCGCTTCGTCCGGCTGGCCGAGAGCGCGGCGCTGAGCCCGCTCGCCTCGCGCGAGGACCGGCAGGCCCGGCTCGCGGCGCTGCTGGCCGCTCTCGGCCCGCCCGCCGATGGCGAGCCTCCTACGCTCCTCCCGGACGAGGCCGCGGCGGCCCGGGACCTGCTGGCCAGCATCCACCGGCACGGCGTCTCCGCCGAGCACGCCCGCACCATCCTGGTGACGCTGCAGCGGGCGGCGGCCGCCCATCCTCTGGACGGGCGCAGCGCCGGCAGCGCTTCGTGGGCGGACGTGCTCGACTACTGCCGCGGCGTGGCGGCGCCGGTCGGCGGGCACATGCTTGCACTTTGCCGCGAGGACGCCGCGGCCTGCGGGCCGCCGGCGGACGCCCTGTGCAGCGCGCTCAGGATCCTGAAGGAGCTTCGCGACGGCAGCGCCGGCGGCGGCCCCTGGCTCTGCATTCCGGCGAGTTTCATGCGCGATGCCTCGATCTCCCCCGGCCACCTCGCCGCGTCGTCGGCGCGCGGTCAGACCCGGGCAGTCCTCGACCGGGTTCTCGACGGCGTCGACGCCCTGCTCGCCGAGGCCGAGCGGCTGCCGTCACTGGTGGCGGATCGGAGGCTTCGTCTCTACGTCTGCGTCGTGCTCTGCCGGGCGAGGAAGCTCGCCCGCCGTTTCCGGCTTCGCGACCCGCTGCAGGAAAAGGTCGGCTTGAGCCGCTGGCAGCGCCACGGCTGCCTGCTGCTCAGCCTGGCCGGCGCCGCTCGCCGCGGCTGAGCCGCGCAGCGCCCCAGCGCGCGTAAACCTTCCAATGTCGCCCCATCGGCCATACCTTCCGATGGACGCGAATTCCAAACCCGGGAACGAGGGACATTATGGCTTTTGAACTGCCCCCCCTGCCTTACGACAAGACCGCGCTGGCGCCGCATATTTCGGCCAACACCCTGGACTTCCACCACGGCAAGCATCACCAGGCCTACGTCACCAACCTCAATAACCTGATCAAGGACAAGCCGCTGGCCGGCCACAGCCTTGAGGACATCGTCACCTCGACCTTCGGCAAGGCCGACCAGGTCGGCGTCTTCAACAACGCCGCGCAGGTGTGGAACCACACCTTTTTCTGGCATTGCATGAAGCCGGGTGGCGGCGGCGCGCCAAGCGGCGAGGTGGCGGCGGCGATCGACGCCTCGTTCGGCTCGATGGACAAGTTCAAGGAGGAGTTCAAGAACGCCTGCGTCACCCAGTTCGGCAGCGGCTGGGGCTGGCTGGTGGCCGACGGCGGCAAGCTCGCGGTGATGAAGACCCCGAACGCCGAGAACCCGATGGCGCACGGCAAGACCGCGCTGCTCACCTGCGACGTCTGGGAGCACGCCTACTACCTCGACTACCAGAACCGCCGGCCCGACTTCGTCCAGGCGTTCATGGACAGCCTGATCAACTGGGACTTCGTCGCCGAGAACCTGAAGAAGGCGTGACGCGGCTCGCGACCGGGTCGACGCAGCCGGACCCGCAAACAGCCTTTCACGTGCTTTCGCTGGCCCCTTCAATCCCTCTTTCGTCACCCCCGGGCTTGTCCCGGGGGTCCACGTCTTCGTGGATCGCCGCAACAAGTGCGGCGATGACGGTTTGTGAGGGCCGCGCGGCTACTCCACCGCCAGCAGCGCGGCGCGGACCTCGCGGCCCTCGCTCACCAGCAGGTTGAAGGTTCGGCAGGCGGCGCCGGTGTCCATCCACTCGGCGTGGACGCCGGCGGCGGCGAGTTCCTGGCGCAGCGCCCTTGGCATCGGCTGGAACGACCGGCCGCAACCCACCATCACGATCACGCCTTGCGCCGCCTCGGCAACCAGCGCCGCCAGCGCGGCGGCGGAGATGTCGTCGACGGTTTTGGCCGGCCAGGCCGTCGTCCGGTCGGCGCCGATCAGCACCGAACCCTCGAAGCGTTCGCCGGACACCCTGAACCCGCCGCCCCGGTAGGCCTGGATCTGCTGCGGCGGGTTGGCTGGCGCGGCCACGCTCAGGGCGCCTCCGCCAGCGCCTTCTCCTCGGCGGCGGTGCCGCGGCGCAGGTTCAGGTAGAGCAAGGGCGGGGTGGCGATGAAGATCGAGGAGTAGGTGCCGAAGACGATGCCGAAGATCATCGCGATACTGAAGTTGCGAAGCACCTCGCCGCCGAAAAAGTAGAGCGCGAACAACGCCAACAGGGCCGTAACCGAGGTGACCGCGGTGCGCGACAGCGTCTGGTTGATCGACAGGTCGAACAACTGCGTCAGCGGCATGGTCTTGTATTTGCGCAGGTTCTCCCGGTGGCGGTCGAAGACGACGACGGTGTCGTTCACCGAGTAACCGGCGATGGTGAGCAGCGCCGCCACCGACGTCAGGTCGAAGTCGAGCCCGAGCAGGGCGAACAGGCCGATGGTGGCGACGACGTCGTGGAGATCGGCGATCATCGCGGCGACGCCGAACTGCCATTCGAAGCGGAACCAGACGTAGACCATGATCCCGAACAGCGCCGCGGCCATGGCAATCATCCCGTCGCGGAACAGCTCGGCGCTGACCTGGGGCCCCACCACCTCGACCCGCTCGTAGGCCACGTCGGCGCCCAAGGCTTCGCGGATTTTCGCCACCGCCGCCTGCTGTGCCTCCTCGCCGCCTTCCTGCTTCTCCAGGCGGATCAGCACCTCGTTCTCGGCGCCGAAGGACTGCAGGCCGACCTCGCCGAGGCCGAGGCCGCCCAGCGTCGAGCGCATGTCCGACAGATCGGCCGCCTGCGGCAGCCGCACCTCGAGCAGGATGCCGCCGCGAAAGTCGATGCCGAGGTTCAGCCCCTTGAAGATCAAGAGCAGGATCGTGCCGACGGTGATCACGGTCGAGATGGCGAAGCACACCTTGTGCATCGCCATGAACGGGATCTTGGTGTCGGGGGGGACGAGCTGGATGCCGCGGAACATGGTTCGACCGTCAGATGGGGAGGACCTGGGGCCGGGTTCGGCGATACCAGGTGAAGGTCATGAGCCGCGTCACCGAGACGGCGGTGAACATGGTCGTGAGGATGCCGATGGAAAGCGTCACCGCGAAGCCGCGGACCGGCCCGGAGCCCAGCACGTAGAGCACGATGCCGGCGATCAGGGTCGTCAGGTTCGAGTCGAGGATCGTCGTCATCGCCCGGGTGAAGCCGGCGTCCAGCGCCGAGAGCGCCGAGCGGCCGTTGCGCACCTCCTCGCGGACGTGCTCGTAGATCAAGACGTTGGCATCCACCGCCATACCGGCGGTAAGCACGATGCCGGCGATGCCGGGAAGGGTCAGGGTCGCCTGCAGGAGCGAAAGCGCGCCCAGCAACAGGACGATGTTGACGACGACCGCGAACACGGCGAGCACGCCGAAGAAGCCGTAGGCCAGGATCATGAACCCGGCCACCAGGATCATCCCGATGACACCGGCGAGCTTGCCGGCGGCGATGGAGTCGGCGCCGAGCCCGGCTCCGACCGTCCGCTCCTCGATCACCGTGAGCGGCGCCGGCAGGGCGCCCGCGCGCAGCAGGAGCGCCAGGTCGCGGGCGTCGGCGACGCTGAAGGTGCCGGAGATGATCCCCGAGCCGCCGATGATCGGCTCGCGGATCCGGGGCGCGCTGATGATCTGGTTGTCCAGCACGATGGCGAGCAGCCGGTCCACGTTCTGGGTGGTGGCCTCGCCGAAGCGGCGGGCGCCGAGGGTGTCGAAGCGGAAGGAGACCACCGCCTCGTTGTTCTGGAAGGTCGGCTCGGCGGCGATCAGGTTCTCGCCGCTGACCAGCACCCGCTTGTTGACCAGGAGCTGTTGCGGCTGCTGGCCGGGACGCTGGTCCTCGATCAGCGGCAACAGCATCGTGCCCGGCGGCGGCCGGCCGGCCAGCGCCTGGCTGAGGTCGCCGTCGTCGACCAGGTGGAAGGTCATCTTCGCGGTCTTGCCGATCAGCCGCTTGACCCGCTCCGGGTCATCGATGCCGGGGAGCTGCACCAGGATGCGGGTGCGGCCCTGGCGCTGGATCGTCGGCTCGCGCACGCCGGTCTCGTCGATGCGCCGGCGGATGATCTCCAGCGACTGCTCCACCGCCGCGGTCTCCCGCTCGACGATCGCCTGCTCGGTGAGGCCGACGGTGATGCGGCCGTCGTCGTGGCTTTCGATCTCGGTTCCGGGGTCGAGCTTGCGCAGGATCTCCTCGACCCTGGCTCGGTCCGCGGCTTCCGGGATCGTCACCTGCACCGCCTTGCCGGCGATGCCGAGCTGCTCGTAGCGGATGCGCGCGCCGCGCAGCTCGGCGCGGACGCCCTCGACCATGCTTTCCAGCCGCTCGCGGATCAGCGCGCCGGTATCGACGTCGAGCAGCAGATGCGAGCCGCCCTGCAGGTCGAGGCCGAGGCTGATCTGCCGGTGCGGGATCCAGTCAGGCAGGGCCTCGGCCGCCTGCCTGGACAACAGGTTGGGCGCGGCCGCCAGCGCACCGAAGGCGGCGACCGCAAGGATCAGGACGATCTTCCAGGTCGGGAAGTGAGACATGGGCGGCGAGGGCTTCGGCTACTCTTTCTTGCCGCCGAGAAAGCGCCTCATGCCGGAACCCTTGGGTGGCTCGACCGCTGGGGTGTCGTTGGCCGGCTCGCCGGGTCCGCCCGCCGAGGGCGCAGCCGGGGCTTCCGTCTTGGCCAGCACCGTCGAGATCAGCGGCTTGTGCACACGCACCCGGACGCCCTCGGCGATCTCCACCAGCACCTCGTTGTCGTCGATCACCTTGTTGACCGTGCCGATGATCCCGCCGCCGGTGACGATGCGATCGCCGCGGCGGATGGCCGCGAGCATGTCGCGATGCTGCTTCAGCTTCTTCTGCTGGGGTCGGATCAGGAGAAAGTAGAAGACGACAAAGATCAGGATCAGCGGCAGAAACTGCATGATCCCGGCGCCGGCGCCCGCTAAATCTCCGCCCGCTTGCGCGAAAGCCGGCGAGACGAACATCGCTTACTCCTCGTATCGGAAAGGGTTGGCCGGACTATACGCACCCTCGGACGGGTTGCAACCGCTAAGCCCTGGGTCGCCGCGGCCCGAACGCCGAAGCACCCTGCCTACAAGGGGCGCGCATGGCACCGGCGCTTGCAGCGCAGGGGCGCCGGCCGTATAGCCTCGCCGCCATGGCCGAAACCGACAGCGCCGCCCTGCTCCGCCAAGCCGTCGCCGCCCTGGAGCGCCTCGCCCCGGCGGCGCCGGCATCGGCGCCGCTCGAAGCCGCGGACGCCTTCGTCTGGCACGCGGAGGGGCGGCTGCAGGCGGTGAACGTGGTCAGCCGGGTCGAGCTTTCGCTGCTCCAGGGCATCGAGGCGCAAGCCGCGACGCTGCTCGACAACACCCGCAGGTTCGCCCACGGCCTGCCGGCCAACAACGCGCTGCTGTGGGGTGCCCGCGGCACCGGCAAAAGCTCGCTGGTGAAAGCGGTGCACGCCGCGGTCAACGCCGACTGCGCGGCCGGCGAGACCAAGCCGGGGCAAGGGGCGCTGGCGTTGATCGAGATCCACCGGGAGGACATCGCCACCCTGCCCAAGCTGCTGTCGCTGCTGCGCGAAAGCCGCCGGCGCTGCATCCTGTTCTGCGACGACCTTTCCTTCGACGGCCAGGACGCCGCCTACAAGTCGCTGAAGGCGGTGCTGGAGGGCGGCATCGAGGGCCGGCCGGAGACGGTGGTGTTCTACGCCACCTCCAACCGCCGCCACCTGATGCCTCGCGACATGATCGAAAACGAGCGCTCGTCCGCCATCAACCCGGCCGAGGCGGTGGAGGAAAAGGTTTCGCTCTCCGACCGCTTCGGCCTGTGGCTCGGCTTCCACGCCTGCGACCAGAAGACCTACTTCGAGATCGTCGAGGGCTACGCCCGCCACTTCGGGCTGGAGATGGACCCCGAGCGGCTGCGCGCCGAGGCCAATGCCTGGTCCATGGGCCGCGGCGCCCGCTCCGGCCGGGTTGCCTGGCAGTTCATCCAGGACCTTGCCGGCCGCCTCGGCCAGCCGCTGAAGTAGGAGATCGGCCGGGGCTCGCTACGGGCCTGAAGCCGTATTCCGACGAACCCTAGGGCGGGTCAGCCGCAGGCGTAACCCGCCAATCTTCGGCGGGTCCGGCTTCGCCTTGACCCGCCCTACTCGCCACGCCGCTTTGTGGCTCCCGACGACGTTATTCTGCTGTCAGTTTAAGATCTCATCAGCGTCTTGCGCTGCGCCGCCTACTCCGTCGTCTTGCCGTCGAAGTGCTCGTGGGCGGCGTTGGCCTCGGCGCAGGTCGCGTGCACGGTCCCGTCGATGTGCTCGGGCGGGCCGTAGATGGTGTAGAGCCGGAGCGCCTCGGAGCCGGTGCTGACGACGTTGTGGCGCGCACCCTGCGGGACGATGATCCCGTCGTCGGCCTTGACGGTGTTGCAGACGCCGTCGATCCAGACCTCGCCCTCGCCGCCCTCGATGCGGAAGAACTGGTCGCGGTCGTCGTGCACCTCCTCGCCGATCTCCTCGCCCGGCTGGATCGCCATCAGCACCAGCTGCAGGTTGTGGCCGGTGTAGAGAACCTGGCGGAAGTCGTCGTTTTCCTCGGTCAGCTTCTCGATGTCGCCGACGAAGCCCTTCATGCGCTCATCCTTTTCCGGTGCCGCGCGCCTCTGGGCGCCTGCGGTCTTTCGCCCCCTTCTTGCCCGCCACCAACGCGCCCGCGCAAGCGCTGTTCCGAAAGCGGGATCTCCGGCGGTATGCGAAGCTCAAGCCGGCGCCTGTCCCAGGTGAATTGACGCCCTCGCCGCCACTCCTCTACGGTTCGAGGTGACCAAGGGGCCGGCTCGAACCGGCCCGATCTCCTTTCAGGGAAGAGGCATTCCATGGCCGCCTATCGCGCTCCGGTGAGCGATATGCGCTTCGTCATCAACGAACTCGCGGGCTTCGAGAGCGTGCGCGCGCTGATCGGCGAAGACGACCTCAGCGGCGACCTGGTCGACGCCATCCTGGACGAGGCCGACAAGTTCGCCTCCGAGGTGCTCGCGCCGCTCAACGTCGTCGGCGACCGCGAGGGCTGCGTGCTGGAGAACGGCGTCGTGCGCACGCCCACCGGCTTTCGCGAGGCCTACGACCAGTTCACCGACGGCGGCTGGAACGGCATCCACTTCGCTCCCGAACACGGCGGCCAGGGCCTGCCGCGCCTGGTCTCCACCGCGGTCTCGGAGATGTGGACCGGCGCCAACATGGCCTTCGGCCTCTGCCCGATGCTGACCCAAGCGGCGGCCGACGCGCTGGCGAGACACGGCAGCGAGGCGCTGAAGGCGGTCTACCTGGAGAAGCTCGTGAGCGGCCGCTGGGCCGGGACCATGAACCTCACCGAGCCGCAGGCGGGCTCCGACCTGGCGCAGGTGCGCAGCCGCGCGCTGCCCGACGGCGACGGCGGCTACCGCATCACCGGGCAGAAGATCTTCATCACCTTCGGCGACCACGACCTCACCGAGAACATCATCCACATGGTCCTGGCCCGGCTGCCGGACGCGCCCGACGGCGTCCACGGCCTGTCGTTGTTCCTCATCCCCAAGATCCTGGTGCGCGAGGACGGCGGCCTCGGCCAGCGCAACGACCTGCGCGTGGTCTCGCTGGAGCACAAGCTCGGCATCAACGGCAGCCCGACCGCGGTCATGTCCTACGGCGACAACGAGGGCGCGCTGGGCTTCCTGGTGGGCGAGGAGAACCGCGGCCTGGAGCTGATGTTCACGATGATGAACTCGGCCCGGCTGGCGGTGGGCCTGGAGGGCATCGGCATCGCCGAACGCGCCTACCAGGACGCCAAGGCCTACGCCCTGGAACGGGTGCAGGGCCGCGACATCGGCAACGAGGATCCCCGGCCGGTGCCGATCGCGCATCATCCCGACGTGCAGCGGATGTTGATGTCGATGAAGTCGCAGACCGAAGCCGGCCGCGCCCTGGCCTACGCGGTCGCCGCCGATGCCGACATCGCCGAGCGCCACCCCGATCCGGAGGTCCGGCGCAAGCACCAGCGGATGGTCGACCTGCTCACCCCGGTGGTGAAGGCGTGGTCGACGGACGTCGGCATCGAGGTCGCCAGCACCGCCATCCAGGTCTACGGCGGGATGGGCTACATCGAGGAGAGCGGCGTCGCCCAGCACCTGCGCGACGCCCGGATCGCCGCGATCTACGAGGGCACCAACGGCATCCAGGCAGCGGACCTCGCCGGGCGCAAGGTCGCCCGCGACGGTGGCGCCGCAGTGGCCGAGCTGATTTCCGAGCTGCGCGCGCTCGAAGCCGAGCTCTCCTCCGGCGGCGAAGCCATCACCGCAATCGGCCGCTGGCTGAAGACCGGGCTCGACGACCTTGCCGAGGCCACCGTCTGGCTGGTGGCAACCTACCCGCAGCACCCGCGCCGGGTCGCCGCCGTCGCCGCCCATTACCTGCGGCTGATGGGGATCGTCGCCGGCGGCGGCTTGATGGCGAAGGCGGCGCTGAAGGCGGCGCGGCATCTCGGGCGAAGCGAGGGCGACCCGGGCTTCTGGCAGGCGAAGCTGGTGTCCGCCCGCTTCTTCGCCGAGGTCTACGTCTCGCGCAGCGGCGCGCTCAGGCTGCTGGTCACCGACGGCTGGGGCGCCCTGGACGCCTTCGACCCCGACCGGGACCTCTAAGGCGCCCTCACCCCGACTAAGGCCCTCACCCCGACCCTCTCCCGCTTGCGC
Source organism: Rhodospirillales bacterium (assembly GCA_034382075.1). GTDB lineage: Bacteria > Pseudomonadota > Alphaproteobacteria > Rhodospirillales > Defluviicoccaceae > JAEULH01. The sequence continues at coordinate 20,863 of JAXMOZ010000001.1, read as the reverse complement.
GGGAGAGGGAGACGCTCACGACGTTACCGGCGAACCTGCCCTCGGGGAACGGGCAAGTTCGCAGCGCCGCATCCATGCCCTCGCTTTCGCGAAGGGTGGGAGAGGGGTGCCCCGCGAAGCGACGCGCCCCGCGAGCTCGCGCGCGCGGGAGGGTGAGGGCTGAACAGAGCGCGGCCAGCGCGCTTTTTCGTTGCCTCGGGCGTGCCGCCGGCTAGGCTCTGCGCGACTGAGAGGCCTCGCGCGAATGGATCCCCTGGCAAGAGCGGTTCGAGCGATCGGCGCAGCCTTGGCCGCCGTTGCCCTCGGCCTGTCGGTCCCGGTCCTCGTCCCCGCCGAGGCGGTGGCGCAGCAGGAAGCGCCCCCGCCGCCCATCGATTTCACCGCCGATCAGGTCACTTACGACCGCGAACGCGGGATCGTCCGCGCGACCGGCCGGGTCGAGGCGGTGCGCCAGGACACCCAGCTCTTCGCCGAGACCGTCACCTACGACCAGCCCAACGACCTGATGACGGCCACCGGCAACGTCGTCCTCACCCAGCCGTCGGGCGAAAGCCTGTTCGGCGACCGAATCGAGCTCACCGGCGATCTCAAGTCCGGCATCGTCAAGAACTTCCGCGCCATCCTCAGCGACGGCGCCAGGGTGACCGCCGACCGCGGCCGGCTGAAGGACGGCAACCGCACCATCGCCCGCCAGGGCACGTACACGCCCTGCGACCTCTGCACCAAGAACCCGGCAAGGCCGCCGCTGTGGCAGATCCGCTCGGCCAAGGTGGTGCACGAGCGCGACAAGCAGATGGTCACCCTCGACGACGCCTGGCTCGAAATCGGCGGCGTCCCGGTGTTCTACACCCCGTACCTGTCGATGCCGGACCCGACCGTGGACCGCAAGACCGGCTTTCTCGTCCCCGGCTTCGGCAGCTCGTCCGACTTCGGGCCCTTCATCCAGACGCCGTTCTTCTGGGCGCCTTCGGACAACGAGGACGCGACCATCACCCCGTGGTGGCGCATGGACGAGCCGCCGGTCCTCGAGGGGGAGTACCGCCGCGAGCTGGAGCACGGCGCGGTCGCCGCCGCCGGCAGCATCACCGGCGACAGCGACAAGGCGGTGCGCGGGCACATCTTCGGCGCCGCCCGCTACGACATCGACGAGATGTGGCGCACCGGCCTCGACCTGAACCGCGCCTCCGACCGAACCTACCTGCGCCGTTACGACTTCAGCGACGAGCAGACGCTGGTCTCGCGCCTCTACGCCGAGGCGTTCAACAAGCGCAACTACTTCGTCGCCAACACCTACAGCTTCGACGAACTGTCGAGCGACGTGAACCAGTCGAGCGTTCCTTACGTCCTGCCGCAGATCGACTTCTACGGCGATTATCAAGGCCCCTTCGCCAGCCGCTTCACCATGCAGACCGACGCGCTGTCGCTGCTTCGCGACGACGATCAGGACACCCGGCGGCTGTCGCAGCGGCTCCAGTGGGACGTGCCGCTCGAGGGCGCCATCGGCGACGTCTATACGGTTTCCAGCGCGCTGTGGGCCGACGGCTACCAGGTCAACGGCTTCGTTCCGCCCGGCGATTCGAGCCGCTTCACCGGCGCCACGGGCCGGGTCTTCCCGCAGGTCGGGGTCGACTGGCGCATGCCGTTCGTCCGGCCGGGCAAGACGGTGCAGCAGATCGTTCAGCCGCGCGTCGAGTTCATCGCCGCCCCCGACGGCGGCAACCCGGACCGCATCCCCAACGAGGACAGCCAGTCGTTCGAGTTCGACGAAACCAACCTGTTCGGCTTCGACCGCTTTCCCGGCCTCGACGTGGTCGAACCGGGGTCGCGCTTCAACTATGGCCTGGAGTGGAACCTGTTCGCGAACAACGGCGCCCGCGCCTCGGTCATGGCCGGCCAAGCCTATCGCTTCAAGCAGAGCGACGTGTTCCCGCAGAACTCCGGGCTCGACGAGAACTTCTCCGACTACGTGGCCGCCGTCGACATTTCGCCGGCGCGCTATTTCGACCTGCTCTACCGGACCCGGGTGGACAAGGACGACTTCTCGCCGCGCCGGCACGAACTCGGAAGCCGCATCGGCGTCAATGCCTTGAGCTTCGATGCCCGCTACGTCTTCTTCGCCCGCGGCGACGAGTTCAGCACCGGCCGCGAGGAGGTGAGCCTCGGGCTGAGGACGCAGTGGACCCGCTACTGGGCCAGCCAGATCTACGGCATCCGCGATCTCACCGACGGCGGCGTCTGGCGGCGCGCCGGCCTCCGGCTGCTCTACGAGGACGAGTGCATCGAAGCGTCGGCCGAGTTCCGCCGCAAGGACTTCCGCGAGGACGACCTGAAGCCGTCCAACGCCTTCATCGTCCGCATCGGGCTGAAGACGCTGGGCGCCTTCAGCGGCGGCTTCAGCCCATGAGCCTCAGGGGACGGCGCTGGCGGTCTCCCTCGCCCCTTCAGACGCCGAATTGCCTGTGCTAGGGTCTCCGGACCGAACCTCGACCGCCAGGAATTGCATGCCGAGCGAATACACCCTGAGCTCCCATTTTGAGGCTTTCGTTCGGAGCCTCGTTCTCAGCGGGCGCTACAGCAGCGCCAGCGAAGTGCTGGAAGACGGTCTGCGCCTGCTCGAGCGCCGCGAGCGGGCGCTCGAAGCCCGGCTGGACGGACTGCGCAGTGAAGTCGAGGACGGTCGGGCCAGCGGTCTTTCGGACCAGGATGGAGAGGCGTTCCTGGCGGAGCTGGAAGCCAAGTACGCGACGCTGTCCGCCCGCTAGAGGGCGATGCAGTTCCGCTTCAGCCGCAGCGCCGAGAAAGATGTCGCCGAGATCGCCGAGTACATCGCTCGCGACAATCCCGCCCGGGCCTTGACGTATGTGCGGGAGCTGCGGGCTCACTGCAGGAAGCTGACCCGCTTTCCCCAGGCGGCACCGCTAAGGCCAGCTTTCGGCGAAGGCGTGCGGGTAAGCGCGTTCGGCTCGTACCTGATATTCCACGTCGTCAGCCGCGACCTGCTGGAGATCCGCCGGGTTCTGCATGGTGCGCGCAATCCGCAGATGGGTCGTTGAGCGGAAGAGCGCGCGGCGCCGGTCGGGACCGCCGGGGCTTTGCCGGTTGCAACCGCCTCTCTTCACCGCCACCATGGGCGCGGCCTGTCAGCCGCCGCCCATCCCTGATCCGGTAGCCGCCGTCCATGATCGCGCTCCCAGCCCTCGCCTCTGCCTCATGCCCGCGCCGCTGACCCGAGCCCTGGCGATCGTCGCCTTGGCGCTGCTGGTGCTGCTGGCGGCGGCCGTGCGCCCGGCCGGCGCCCAGAGCGGGGATCAGCGGATCGCCGCAGTCGTCAACGACGACGTGATCTCCGTGCACGATGTCGAAACCCGCCTCGCTTTGGTGCTGGCCACGACCAACGTCGAGCCGACCGCCGAGACCCGGCAGCGGCTGGGGCCGCAGGTGCTGCGCTCGCTGATCGACGACGCGCTCAAGCGGCAGGAGGCACGGCGGCTGAACATCGTCATCTCCAGCCGCGAGATCGACGACGCCATGGAGCGGATCGCCCAGCAGGCGCGGATGTCGACCGACCAGCTGAGGCAGGTGCTGACGACCCGCGGGGTGCCGATGTCGACGCTGATCGACCAGATCGAAACCGAGATCGGCTGGATCAAGGCGGTCAACCGGGCCGGGCGCGAGCAGATCCGCATCGGCGAAGACCAGATCGACGAGGAGCTGGCGCGGATCAACGAGAACGCCGGCAACCCGGAGTACCGGGTGGCGGAGATCTTCCTGCCCTTCGACGCCGGGGTGGAAGAGGCGCGGGTCGCCGACCTCGCCCAGCGGATCGTCGAGCAGATCGCCGGCGGCGCCCGCTTCCCCGACCTCGCCCGCAATTTCTCCCAAGGAGCCTCGGCGGCGGTCGGCGGCGACCTCGGCTGGGTGCGCAAGGGCCAGTTGCCGACCGAGCTGGACGCGGCGCTGGATCAGCTGGGGCCGGGGCAGCTCTCGGTGCCGATCCGAACCCAGTCCGGCTACCACATCCTCGCCATGATCGACCGGCGCATCTCCGAGGGCGTCGCCGGCGGCGACGCCACCATCGAGCTGACCCAGGCCCACTTCGCCCTGCCTCCGGGGGCAAGCCCGGAGGAGACGGCGGCGCAGACCGAAGCGGCCCGAGCGGCCACCGCCGGGCTCTCGGGGTGCGAGGCCTTCAACGCCGTTGCCGCCAACACCGGCTCGCCGCTGTCGGGACCCTTGGGCGAGGTGCAGCTTCGCCAGCTTCCGCCGGAATTGCGCCGGGTGGTGCTGCCGCTGCGGGTGGGCGAAGCCAGCCAGCCGATCCGCGGCGCCGACGGCATCGTCGTGGTCATGGTCTGCCGGCGCGACGAGGTGGCGCCGGGCGACGACGTCCGCGGCCGCATCGAGCAAAGGCTGCGCGACGAGCGGATCAACGCGCTGGCCCAGCGCATCCTGCGCGACCTCCGCCGCAACGCCTTCGTGGACGTGCGCATGTGATGAGGCCGCCGCCGCCGCTGGCCGTGACCATGGGCGAGCCGGCCGGCATCGGCGGCGAGATCACCTTGCTGGCGTGGCTCGGCCGCGAGGCCGGGTTGCCCTGCTTTTTCATGATCGACGACGCCGACCGGCTGGAGCGGCTGGCTGCGTCGCTTGGGCTTTCGGTGCCGATCCGCCGGATCGGGCAGCCGGCCGATGCGGCTTCGGCCATCGCCGGCGCCCTGCCGGTGCTGCATCGCCCCCTGCCCCGCCCGCCGGTCCCCGGCCGCCTGGATCCGGCGAACGCGAAGGCCGTCATCGCCGCCATCGAGGAGGCGGTGACGCTGGTCCGCGGGGGCGAAGCGGCGGCGGTCGTCACCAACCCGATCCACAAGAAGGCGCTCTATGGCGCCGGCTTCGCCTTCCCCGGCCATACCGAGTTCCTCGCCGACCTCGCCGGCGGCGACGCCCGGGCGGTGATGATGCTGGCGATCCCCGGATTGCGGGTGGTGCCGGTGACGGTGCACCTGCCGCTTCGCCAGGCCATCGCCTCGCTCGACGCGGCCATGATCCGCACGGCGGCAGAGGCAGTGGACGCGGCGCTGCGCCGGGATTTCGCCATTGCAAGGCCGCGGCTGAAGGTCGCCGGGCTCAATCCCCATGCCGGCGAGGACGGCGCCCTGGGCGAGGAGGATGCGGCCATCGTCGCCCCGGCCGCGGCGGCGCTCAGGGCCGCGGGCATCGACGCCGAAGGTCCTGTGCCGCCCGACGCGCTGTTCACGCCGCGCGCCCGGGAGGGCTACGACGCCGCGATCTGTCTTTACCACGACCAGGCGCTGATCCCGCTCAAGGCCCTCGACGTCGACCACGGCGTCAACATCACTTTGGGGCTGCCGTTCGTCCGCACCTCGCCCGACCATGGCACCGCTCTGGATATCGCCGGGGCGGGCATCGCCAGCCCCTCCAGCCTGATGGCGGCGCTGACCACCGCCGCGGATCTCGCCCGCAACCGCGCGGCTGCGTCGCCATGAGCGAAGCGGCGATGACAGCGGCGCTGCCGCCGCTTCGCGAGGTCATCCGCCGCCACGGGCTGGACGCCCGAAGGTCCCTCGGCCAGCACTTCCTCCTCGACCAGAACCTCACCGACCGGGTGGTGAGGGCCGCGGGCCCGCTGTCAGGCTTCGGCGTCGTCGAGATCGGCCCGGGGCCGGGCGGGCTGACCCGAAGCCTGCTCGCGGCCGCGCCCGAGCGGGTCATTGCGATCGAGAAAGATCGGCGCTGCGCCGCCGCGGTTCGCGAACTCGCCGACGCTTTCCCCGGGCGGCTGGAGGTGATCGAGGCGGATGCGCTCGAACTCGACGTTCGCGCGCTGGCGCCGGCGCCGCGGAAGATCGTCGCCAACCTGCCCTACAACATCGCCACGCCCCTCCTCATCGGCTGGCTGCGCCAGGCCCGCGACTTCGCCGGCTTCACCCTGATGCTGCAGCGGGAGGTGGCGCAGCGGCTTGCCGCGGCCCCGGGAAGCGCCGCCTACGGCAGGCTCACGGTGATCGCCCAGTGGCTCGCCCACGTGGAGTTCCAGTTCGCCGTCGATCGCCGCGCCTTCGTCCCGCCGCCCAGGGTCACCTCCGCCGTGGTCAACCTGATCCCCCGCCCCGAGCCGCTCGCCTCCGCCGACTGGCGGATGCTGGAGACGGTCACCCAGGCGGCCTTCGGCCAGCGGCGGAAGATGCTGAAAAGCTCGCTGAAGGCGCTGGGCATCGACGCCGGCGCGGTCGGCATCGAGCCCACCCGCCGCGCCGAGGAGCTGTCGGTGGAGGACTTCTGCGCCCTTGCCCGCCTCTACGCCACGTCCCGCGCGAACGCGGCGCAAAGCCGAAGCGGACCCGAGGCATGACCCCTGCCGGCGGCGCCGAACAACGGGTGGGCGCGCCGGCGGCAAGCGCGTACCTGCTGCTCATCGTCCCGCCGCTGTGCTGGGCCGGCAACTTCGTCGTCGGCCGGGCGATCCATACCGAGATCCCGCCGGCGGCCCTCACCTTCTGGCGCTGGGCGGTGGCGGCGGCGGTGCTCCTGCCGCTCGCCGGCCTCGAAGCCTGGCGGGCTCGCGAGGCGATCCGCAGGCAGTGGCCGCTGTTGACCATGCTGGCCCTGACCGGCGTCGTCGGCTTCCAGTTCGTCGTCTACCAGGGGCTGCACTCGACCACGGCGATCAACGGCGTCTTGATCATCGCCACCATCCCGGCGGTGATCCCGGCCATCGCCTTTGCCCTCGACGGCGAGAGGATCACCCGGCGCCAGGGGCTCGGCATCCTGCTGTCCTCGCTCGGCGTCGCCATCATCGTCCTGCGGGGCGACCTGGGGGCGGCGCTGGTGCTGGACGTCGCCGCCGGCGACCTGTGGATCGCAACGGCGGTGCCGATGTGGGCGCTCTACTCGGTGCTGGTCAGGCGCAAGGACGCGGCGCTGCCGCCGTTGGCGCTGCTGCTCGCCATCGTCGGCATCGGCCTTGCGGTGCTGGCCCCTGGATATGCGTTGGAGATCGCCGCGGTCGGCGGTTTCGCGCCGACGCCGGCGGGCTTGGCCGCGATCGCCTATGTCGGCATCGCCGCCTCGGTCCTCGCCTTCTGGTGCTGGAACCGCGGCATCGCCGGGGTTGGAGCCAGCAAGGCCGGGCTCTACCTTCACCTCATGCCGGTGTTCGCTGCCCTGCTTGCGGTCGCCTTCCTCGGCGAGCGGCTGTACGCCTACCACGGCGTCGGCATGTCGCTGGTCGCCACCGGGCTCTTCCTGTCGTCGACCGCCGGCGGACGCCGCCAGTGAGGGACGGGCCCCGCCTGGTCCTGACCGGGCTGGTTGCCGCGGTTTGCGCCGCGGTCGTCCCGCCGCTCAGCATGGTCTGCCTGTGGGCGGTGCTGTCCGGCGCGCCTCAGCGCTTCTTCGCCGACCTCGGCGTTGGCGGAGTTGCCCGCTTCGTCCTCGCCGAGCAGCGGTTCTTTTTCCCGGTGGTACTGGCCGGGCTGGCGGCGCACGCGGTCCTGGTCTGCCTGCACCGGAGCCGGCCGCTGCTCTACGGGCTCGCTTTCTACTGCATCGGCGCGGTGGTTTATGCCGTCGGCGCCCTGCCCCAGCTCGCGGCGTTCGCCCTGGAGCCGCCGGTCGTGCGCACCCTCGCCTTCGACGCACTCGCCTGGTGGGGGCCGATGGCCGGCCTCGGCGGCCTCGTTTTCTGGGCGGTCGCCGGCCGGCCCCGACGCCGGCGGCGGCGCTAACTAACGCAAGAGCCTAGTTCAGGAGCCTTCCGGCCGTGGCGCCCGTTCGTGCAGCCGGCCGAGGGTTGGCGGGCAGAGCGAGGCGAGGTCGCCAACCCCCGACAAGGACAGCCGCGCCGCCAACTCCCTGCGGCCCAGCGGGGTCATGTGCAGCGGATCGGCGAAATCCGCATCGTCCGTCAGCGCCAGCGACCAGTCCTGGATCGCAACGTCCGCCGGCAGGCCACGGCGCACCTCGGCCAGCGCCTCCGCCCGCCAGTCCTCGATCCGGAACGACGCCGGATGGTAGGGCGCCAGCACCAACACCGGCTCGACGCCCTTGGCCTTGAGCGCCTCCAGAGTGGAGGCCAGCACCGGAACCGCCGTTGGGTTCACGTCGTAGCGAGGGTGCTCGGCGAGATAGGCGTCGATGCGGGCGGCGGAGATGTCGCCGATGACCTCGGGGGTCTGGTCCGAGCCGCGGAACAGGAAGAGCAGCGCCCGCATCAGGTATTCGGTATTGAAGCGGTAGAGGTGGCTGATATCGAGCCAGGGAAACCAAGTATCCTGGCGCGAGCGCACGAGCCCGGAGAGCCTGTCGCTGACGGCGATGAACGGCCGGTACTCGGGCGCCACGAAGGTGTCGCTGAAGAGATTGGAGATCTCCAGCACCATGACCTTCGGCGCCGGGTTGCGCTCGAGGAAATCGCGCACCAGCACGTCCTGGGTGGTGACGTCCAGGCCGTTGAGGCTGAGGTTGAACACGGGGCGGCAAAGCGCCGTTGCCCACTCCGACGACGAGGCCATGTGCACGCCGCGGCTGTTGCCGATCAGGACGACGTCGGCCTGGACGCGCCCGTCATAGAGCGCCGAGACGCGGGCGTTGCTCGCCAGCACCAGGTGGGAGAGCACGGCCGTGCCGAGGCGGTCGGCTACGAACAGCAGGGCGAGGAAGCCCGCGACAAAGGCGATCTTCTTCCACATCGGGGGTCTGCTCAGAACTGGAAGTAGATGAACTGGCTGCCGGTGAAGTTCCCGAGCAGCACCAGCATGCACAGAAGCGAGACCGCCATTGCCACCCGGGCCACTCGGGCTCGGCGGAAGCCATGGCGGACAGCGGGCTGCTCGGCCATCGCCTCGCCCACGACGAGGAGGCCGATCAGCATTACGCCGGTGGCGACCTGGAACTTGTTCTGGATCCCGGAGAGGTCGTAGCCGCCCGAGACCATCTGGGCGAACACCAGCCAGGCGGCGTCGAAGTCGCTGGCGCGGAAAAACACCCAGGCCACGAACACGCCCACCAGCACGCAGCCGACCTCGACGCCGACGAGGCCGCGGCGGGCGAAGGAGCCAAGGCCATCGACCAGCCGGTGCACCGGCGATAGCAGCCGCTGAAGCACCAGGTAGAGCCCGTGCAGCCCGCCCCAGAGGACGAAGGTCCAGGCGGCGCCGTGCCAGAGCCCACCGAGCAGCATGGTCGCCGAGAGATTGCGGAAGGTCGCGAGCTTGGAGCCGCGATTCCCGCCCATCGGCACGTAGAGGTAGTCGCGCAGCCAGGTGGACAGCGAGATGTGCCAGCGCTGCCAGAATTCGCTGAAGCTTGCGGCGAAGTAGGGCCGGCGGAAGTTGCGGCCCAGGTTCAGGCCCATGATCCGGGCAAGGCCGATGGCGATCAGCGAGTAGCCGCAGAAGTCGCCGTAGATCTGAAAGCCGAAGAAGATCGAGCCGATCAGCACGTTGACGCCGTTGAACGCCGAGGGCGCGGCGAAGATGCTGTCGACGATCGGCGAAAGCCTGTCGGCGACCACGCACTTCAGGAAAAAGCCGATGATCACGAGCTCGCAGCCGACGAGGAAGCGGGAGAAGTTGAACGTTTTCCGGGTCTTGAGCTGCGGGATCAGCCGCGAGGCGCGGACGATCGGACCGGCCACGAGCTGCGGCCACAAGGCGATGTAGGTCGCGAACACCGCCGGATCCGGCTCGGCGCGGATCTTCCCGCGGTAGATGTCGATGATGTAGCTGAGCGAGTGGAAGGTGTAGAACGAGATGCCGATCGGCAGGATGATCTGCAGCGTCGAGGCGTTAGCCTGCAGCCCGAGGTGATTGACCAGGGCGACGAAGCCGTCGGTGAAGAAGTGGAAATACTTGAAGAAGCCGAGCACCATCAGGTTCACGGCCACGGCCAAGCCGAGCAGCCACTGGCCCCTCCGGGTCTGCGGGCAGCGGCCGATGGCGGCGCCGACGGCGAAGTTGAACGCGCTGCTTAAGGCGATCAGGCCGCAGAAGCGCCAGTCCCACCACGCGTAGAACACATAGCTGGCGGCCAGCATCAGCAAGATCTGTGGCCGGTACGGCAGCCAGAAGTACACGGCGAAGAACACCGCCGCGAACAGGATGAAGATCTCGCTGTTGAAGATCATCGGCGGACCGAACCTGGATTGCCCAAAGAGGTCATGATTGTGCTGTGGGCACGGTTAACGATCCGTCAGCCCGCAGGTTCCGCCGGCACATGCGCAAAGCCATCGCCGCAGCGGTCGCGGCCGCGGCGTAGCCGTAGGGGTGGGCGTTGGCAGGGCCCGGCGCCAGTGCCGGAGGCCTACCTCTTTCTGCTGATGTGGCTGATGCGGAGCGGCTCAGCGAGCCGTCGGATACCGTCTCAGGCGGCGCTGACGGCGGCGACGAAGGCGGCAAGTCCGATGCGGCGGTCGCGGCGCAGCCGCTCGGCGGCAAGGATCGACTCGACCCCGGCCACGGCCTCGTCGATGCAGGCGTTGACGACGACGTAGTCGTATTCCGGCCAGTGGCTCATCTCGTCGGCGGCCTTGGCCATGCGCCGGCGCACCACCTCGTCGGGGTCCTGGGCCCGGGTGCGCAGGCGCCGCTCGAGTTCCCGCCGCGAGGGCGGCAGGATGAAGACGCTGACGAGGTCGGCGCGGGCGTTCTGGCGAAGCTGCTGGGTGCCCTGCCAATCGACGTCGAAGAGCACGTCGCGGCCCTCCGCCATCGCCGCTTCGACCGGCGCCCGCGGCGTGCCGTAGTGGTTGTCGAACACCCGGGCGTGCTCGAGAAAGCCGTCGTCGGCGACCATTGCCCGGTAGGTGGCATCGCTGACGAAGAGGTAGTCCTTGCCGTCGACCTCGCCCGGCCTCGGCGTCCGCGTCGTCATCGACACCGACATGCTGAGGTTCGGATCGCGCGCCAGCAACGTCCGGGCAATGGTCGACTTGCCGGCGCCCGACGGCGACGACAGGACCAGCATCAACCCCCGGCGGGCGATCGCTGGCGGCTCGATCCGCGCCGGGCCGGTTGCCTCGCTGGCGTCGCTCATTCGATGTTCTGAACCTGCTCGCGGAACTGCTCGATCACCGCCTTGAGCTCGACGCCGACGGCGGTCAGCTCGACGTCGGCGGACTTGGAGCAGAGGGTGTTGGCCTCGCGGTTGAACTCCTGGCACAGAAAGTCGAGCCGGCGGCCGACCGCGCCGTCGCCGGCGAGCAGGTGCGAAACCGCCTGCACGTGCGCCTTCAGCCGATCCAGCTCCTCGCGGGCGTCGGCCTTCAGCGCCAGCATCGCCAGCTCCTGGGCCAGCCGCTCCTCCGGCAGGGCCGGCACCGCTTCGCCCAACGCCGCGATCTGTTGGCGCAACCGCTCCAGGATCATCGCCGGCTGTGTCGAGGCGAGCGCCTCGGCCCGCTCACAGAGAACCGCGATCGCGTCGAGATGCGCGGCCAGCACCGGCGCCAGCCTCGCGCCCTCCTGCCCGCGCATGGCGGCAAGGCTCGCCAGAGCCCGCTCCAGACCGGCAAGCAGCGCCGCATCCAGAGCCTTGCGGCTCTCCCCGGTCGGCATTTCGTCCGCGACCTCGATCACCCCGCGCAGCGCCAGCAGCCGGTCGGCGCTGGACGGCGCGGGATTGGCCAAGCGCGCCTCGACCTGGGGCAGGAGCTCCAGGATTTCGTCCAGCACGGCGGTGTTGACCCGCACAGAGCCCGCCTGCGCCGTGCGCTCGACACTCAAGGTGAGCGAAACGTTGCCGCGCTTCAGCGCCGCTGCGGCCCGTTCCCGGCTCGGCTGCTCCAGGCTCTCGAAGCCCGCGGGCAGGCGGCAGCGCACGTCCAGGCCCTTGCCGTTGACGCTCCGCAGCTCCCAGGCCCAGGCGCAATTCTGATCCTGGCCTTCGGCGCGGCCGAACCCGGTCATCGACGACAGCGTCACCGCGCGCTCCCAAACCCGTGTGCGATCAAGTTGTTATAGCGCCAGCCGGGGAAGCCAACAACAACGGCCCGGCCGATCATGGCGCATTCAGGGGGTCGCCGCCGGCGCCTGCTTGCGCCGCCACTTGGCGACGTTGCGGTTGTGCTCCTCGAGCGTGCGGGCGAAGGCGTGGCCGCCGGAGCCGTCGGCGACGAAAAACAGCTCGTCGGTATCCGCCGGGTTCAGCACCGCCTCCAGCGAGGCGCGGCCGGGATTGGCGATGGGCCCGGGCGGCAGTCCGCGCAGGAGGTAGGTGTTGTAGGGCGACCTGCGCGCGAGGTCGGCGCGGGTCAACGGCCTGCCCGGGGCCGCGCCCTCCAGCGCCAGTCCGTAGGCGATGGTGGGGTCGGCCTGCAGCGGCATGCCCCGCTTCAAGCGGTTGATGAAAACGGCCGCCACCCGCGGCCGCTCGGCGGTCAGTCCCGTCTCCTTTTCGACGATGGAGGCCAGGATCACCGCCTGCTGAGCGGTTGCCAGCGGCAGCCCCGCCTCGCGTTGCGGCCACAGCTCCGCCATCGTCCGGGTCATCGCCTCCTGCATCCTGGCCACCAGCTCCGCCCGGCTGTCGCCGTAGCTGTAGTGATAGGTCTCGGGCAGCAGCGAGCCTTCGGCGGGGATCGCGTCCAGGCTGCCGCTCAGGGCCGGTGCGGCGTCGATCAACTCGACGATGGCGGCGCTGGTCAGTCCCTCGGGGATGGTGAGGCGGCGGTCGAGGGTGCGGCCGGCTGCCAGGCTGGCGACCACAGAGCGCATGCTGGTCCCCGGCCCGAAGGCGTACTCGCCGGCGCGCAGGCCGCGGGCGTCGCCCTGCAAGCGGACGCCGAGGCGAAACAGCAGGGGATCGGAGATGACGCCGGCAGCGGCCAGGCGCTGGGCGACGCTCGCCAGGCCGTCGCCCTGCTCGATCACCACGGTCGTCTCGGCCGTCAGCGGCCCCGGCCGGTTGAAGGCGTTGACCGCCCAGGCGAACGCGGACGCGATGATGAGCGCAACGACGGCGATGCCGATGATGACGCGCGCAAGCATCTTCGCGGCGGCTCGCCCGGCGGCGTCAGTTCACCTTGGTGAAGATCAGCGAGGCGTTGGTGCCGCCAAAACCGAAGGAGTTGGAGAGCGCCGCGCGCACCGGCCGCTCCTTGGCGACATGCGGTACGAGGTCGAGGTCGCAGCCCTCCGAGGGTTGGTCGAGGTTGAGGGTCGGCGGGACGATGCCGGTCCTCAGCGCCATGATGGTGAAGATCGCTTCCGCCGCGCCGGCGGCGCCGAGCAGATGGCCGATCGCCGATTTGGTCGACGACATCGACAGCTTGCAGGCCGCATCGCCGAAGACCCGCTTCACCGCGCCGAGCTCGATCTCGTCGCCGAGCGGCGTCGAGGTCCCGTGGGCGTTGATGTAGTCGATGTCGTCGGGGCTCATCTTCGCGTGCTTGAAGGCCGAGAGCATGCAGCGGTAGGCGCCGTCGCCGTTGGGCGCCGGAGCGGTGATGTGGTAGGCGTCGCCGGACATGCCGTAGCCCACCACCTCGGCGTAGATCTTGGCGCCCCGCTTCTTGGCGTGCTCGTACTCCTCGAGGACGACGACACCAGCACCCTCGCCCATGACGAACCCGTCGCGGTCTACGTCCCAGGGTCGGGACGCCTTCGGCGGGGTGTCGTTGAACTTGGTCGACAACGCCTTGGCCGCGGAGAAGCCGGCAATGCCGAGCCGGCAGATCGCCGCCTCGGAGCCGCCGGCCACCATCACGTCGGCGTCGTCCAGCATGATCAGCCGGGAGGCGTCGCCGATGGCATGGGCGCCGGTGGCGCAGGCCGTCACCGCCGAGTGGTTGGGGCCCTTGAAGCCATAGCGGATGGAGGCGTAGCCGCTGATCAGGTTGATCAGCGCCGCCGGGATGAAGAACGGGCTCAGCTTGCGGGCGTTGCCGCCCTCGACCAGGATCGAGCCCTTGGCGATCTCCTGCAAGCCGCCGATCCCGGAGCCGATCATCACCCCGGTGCGGACGCGATCGTCCTCGCTCTCCGGCGCCCAGCCCGAGTCCTTGACCGCTTGCGCGGCGGCGGCCAGGCCGAAGACGATGAACGGGTCCATCCGCCGTTGTTCCTTGGGCGAGACCCAATCGTCCGGGTTGAACGAACCGCTGGCGCCGTCCCCGCGCGGAACGTGGGCCGCCACCTTGGCCGGCAGGTCCGAGACATCGAAGGACTGGATCGCGCCCAAGCCCGACTCGCCCCGGATCAGACGGTCCCAGGTGACATCGACGCCGCAGCCAAGCGGCGATACCAGACCCATGCCGGTTACGACAACGCGTCTCATGGCGCTCCAACGTTTTGGCGAAGATGGTCCCGTGGCGCCGCCCGCGCCGGACGGCGAACGGCCGCCGGCCCGTCCATCGGCCTTAAGCGGTCGCGTTCTTGATGTAGTCGATCGCGTCCTTGACCGAGAGAATTTTCTCGGCCGCCTCGTCGGGGATCTCGATTCCGAACTCTTCCTCGAAGGCCATGACCAGCTCGACCGTGTCGAGGCTGTCGGCCCCCAGGTCATCGATGAAGCTCGCGCCCTCGACGACCTTCGCTTCTTCTACCCCCAAGTGCTCGACGATAATCTTCTTAACGCGATCGGCCACGTCGTTCATCGTCTTGTCCCTCAATGTGTCGTTGATGCCGCAGTTGTTAAGCCTTCGGCGGCTGGTCGTCGCTGACGCTGCACTGCAGCGAAAAGCGAGTTTGGGTAGCATAGTTCCCCAAGCTTGACCAGCGCGCAACCCTAACCCGAACGTGCCGCGTGGCCACTGCGCCGGTGGCCGCAGCGGCTCAGATCATTGCCATTCCGCCGTTCACGTGCAGGGTTTGCCCGGTCACGTACCCTGCCTCCTCGCTGGCGAGAAAGACCACGCAGGCGGCGACGTCGGCGCCGCTGCCGAAGCGGCCCGCCGGGATCGCCGCAAGCACGCTGTCCTTGCCGCGCTCGGCGAGCTCGCGGGTCATCTCGGTTTCGATAAAGCCGGGGGCGATGCAGTTGGCGGTGATGCCGCGGCTCGCGACCTCCTTCGCCAGGGACTTGGTCATGCCGATCATGCCGGCCTTGGCGGCGGAGTAGGCCGCCTGGCCGGCGTTGCCGGTGACGCCGATGATCGAGCTGATGCCGATGATCCGGCCCCAGCGCCGCTTCATCATTCCCCTGAGCGCGCCCCGCGCGAGCCTGAAACCGGCGGTGAGGTTGACGTCGATCACGGTCTGCCAGTCGGCGTCGGTGGTGCGCATGACCAGGCCGTCGCGCGCCAACCCGGCGTTGTTGACCAGGATGTCGACGCTGCCGGCTGCCGCTTCCGCCTCGGCCAGCAACGCCTTGGCGCCCTCTGCGGTGGCGAGGTCGGCGGTGACGACGACGGCATCGGGCCCGAGCTCTGCGGCGAGGGCGTCCAGCGCCGGGCGCCTGGTTCCGCTCAGGATCACCCGTGCGCCCTGTGCGGCCAGCGCCCGCGCGACCGCGCCGCCGATGCCACCGGACGCGCCGGTGACGAGCGCGGTCCTGCCAGACAAGTCGAACATGCCGCCCCTTCGAGACTCCCGCCGACCGCCCTTGCCGGGTCGATCCTCCGTTGCGGCACTGAATAGTCTCTCGCTTGGGGCTGTCAAGCATTCGCCACACGCTCGTGCACGGGCGCAACACCGCTGCCCGCGCCGGTTCGCCGCGCGGAAGGAGGCCGAACCCATCGGCCGCATCTACGAAGCGGCGAAGCCTTGCTATTGCGCCGGCAAGCGTGCTTTATCTCCGCCCTCTCGTTTCCTTGCCGGATACGTGCCGGCTATGTCGTGGCCGCGGGCGGTCACGGCTGAGACAAGCCAGAAGGAGACTTCATCCTTGCCGTTCTACGAGTGCGTGCTGATCGCACGCCAAGACATCTCCGCGCCCCAGGCCGAGGCGCTTGCCGACACCTTTGCCAAGGTTCTCGAAGAGAACGGCGGCACCGTCGCCAAGCGCGAGCACTGGGGCCTTCGCTCCTTGACCTTCCGCATCAAGAAGAACCGGAAGGGTCACTACGTCCTGTTCAACATCGACGCGCCGCCGGCGGCGGTGCACGAAATGGAGCGTCAGCTCCGCCTCAGCGAGGACATCCTCCGCCACATGGTGGTTCGGGTCGAAGCGCTGGAAGAAGGCCCGTCGGCGATGCTGCAAAGCCGCGCCGGGCGCGACGAGCGCGGCGGCCGCGGCGACCGCGGTGACCGTGGCGGCCGCGACGATCGGCCGCGCCGCGACGACCGGGGTCCCCGTGAGGACCGCGGTCCCCGTGAAGACAGGGGCCCGCGCGAGGATCGGCCGCCGCGCCCGGCCGAAGGCGAGCTTGCAGGGAGGGCATGATGGCCGCAACGCGCAGACCATTTTTTCGCAGGCGGAAGAGCTGCCCGTTCTCGGGACCGGAAGCTCCCGCCATCGACTACAAGGACATCCGGCTGCTGCAGCGCTTCGTCTCGGAGCGGGGCAAGATGGTGCCGAGCCGGATCACCGCGGTGTCGGCCAAGAAACAGCGCGAACTCGCGCGCGCCATCAAGCGGGCGCGGTTCCTGGCGCTGCTGCCGTACGTCCTGAAGTAGGGCCGGGCGCCGGAGCGCGGTCGTGCGTCTGCCGGATCGAGCGGAGGAACCGGGCATGGGCATGAGCAAGTCGATGCTCATCGCCATAGGCGGCGGTGGCGTGAGCGCCATCGCCTCGCTCGCAGGCCAGTTCGGCGTGCCGGGCGCGGTGCTCGTCGCCTGCCTGGCGCCGCTGCCGCTGATGGCCGTGGGGCTGGCGCTGGGGCCGAAGGCGGCGGCCGTGGCCGCGGCGAGCGGGATCCTGTTCGCGTTGGCGGCTGCCGGGGTTGCCGCCGCCACCGTCTACGCCAGCCTGCAGGCCTTGCCGGCGGCGCTGGTGGTCGAGCGGGCGCTGGCCTACGGGTCTTGGGCCGGCAACGTCGGCGCCCGCGCCGCCGGCGTGGCGCTGGCCAGCCTCGCCGTCTTCGTCGCCCTCCTCGCCGGCGCCATCGCCCTCATCGGCGCGGCCGGCGGCGGCGTCGAAACGGCGGTACGTGGCTTTCTCGACCGCGGTCTTGTGCTCACCATGAGCGGCCTGCCGGTAGACGCCCGCGAGCGCTTCATCGAGACCGCGGCGCCGATGTTCGTCGGGCTGACCGGGGTGAGCTGGCAGCTCCTGATCGCGGTGAACGGGGTGGTGGCGCAACGCCTCCTCAGTCGCCGCGGCCGGGCGATCCGGCCGACGCCGGCATGGTCGAAGCTGACGTTGCCGGAGTGGTTCGCCTGGCCGCTGGTGGGCGCGGCGGCGATCTCGCTCGTCACCAGCGGCGACGCCCAGTACCTGGCCCGCAACGCGGCCATGATCCTGGCCACCCCGTACTTCTTTCTCGGGCTCACCGTGGTCCACGCCCTCGCCCGCCGGACGGCGGCCAAGGGCGTGCTTCTGGGCGTCTTCTACGCCGTCCTCGTGGTCTTCACTTTGATCGCCGGGGCCATCGTCGCCGGCCTCGGCATGATCGAGCAATGGGTCGGGCTGCGCGAGCGCATCGCCGCGCCGCCGGCCCGCAAGGAGTAGAGCATGCAAATCATCCTGTTGGAGCGCGTCGAGCACCTCGGCCAGATGGGCGAGGTGGTCAATGTTCGCCCCGGTTACGCCCGCAACTTTCTGATCCCCCAGCGCAAGGCGGCTCCGGCCACCGAGGAGAACCGCAAGCGGTTCGAGGCGCAGCGGGCGCAGCTGGAAGCGCGCAACCTCGAGCGGCGGAAGGAAGCGGAGGCCGTCGCCGGCAAGCTGAACGGGCTGAGCGTGACCCTGATTCGCCAGGCCGGCGACAGTGGTCAGCTCTATGGTTCGGCCACGGCCGCCGATATCGCCGCGGCGGTGACCAAGGCCGGCTTCAGCGTCGGCCGCAGCCAGATCCGGCTCAACCAGCCGATCAAGTCGCTTGGCGTGCACACGGTTTCGGTGAGCCTGCATCCCGAGGTCATCGTCTCGGTGCAGGTCAACGTCGCCCGCACCGCCGACGAGGCGGAGATCCAGGCTCGTGGCGGCGACATCAGCGCGCCCGAGGACGCGCGCGAACCCGAGGAACTGAGCCTCGAGGAGGAACTCGAAGCCATGATCGCCCCGGGCGGCGACGACTACGACCGGTAGCCCGGCCGCCCCACCATTTTACGAGGAACACTTCAGGGGGTTTTCGCCAGCGTTAATCGGCTATAGTCAGTTGCCTGCCTGCCGTACCACAGTGGGGTAGATGCGGGGCCGCCGTGGGGGAGGCCACCAGGTGACGAGCGTCCGGCGACACGTCTTCGAGTGCTCGGCATGGCCGGCCTATGCCGGCGAAATGGCTGCCCTGATCCGGACCCACGATTGGGCGGCGACACCGCTGGGCGACATCGCCTCGTGGTCGCCGAGCCTGAGAACCACCCTCGGCATCATGCTGACGGCGACGCAACCGGCGGTGCTGTTCTGGGGCGACCGGCTCATCTGCCTCTACAACGACGCTTTCGCCAGGGCAAAGGGGTCGAAGGCGCACCCGCACATGCTCGGGCGGCCTGCCCGTGAGGGCGATCTCGAAGGCTGGGACCTCATCGAGCCTCACCTGAACCGGGTCCTGGCCGGCGGCGCCGGCGCGTCCCCGCCGCCCGTCTGCGCTGCCTACGGCGGGGAGGGCGACGATGCCTCCGGGGGCTGCAGCTACTGCCCGGTGGAGGACCCGGAGGCGCCCGCCGGCGTCGGCGGTGTCTTGCTGCTATGCGTGGAAACCACGGCAACGGTGGCGCACCGGCTGGTCGAGGAGCGACTGGCGGCGGCGCTGCGCGCAGGCCGGCTGGGCGCCCACGATTTCGATCCGCGCACCGGCGTCATCCAATGGGACGCGGCGGCGGCGCGGTTGTGGGGGATGGCGCCCGACGAGGCCGCGACCTACGAGAAGTTCGCGGCCGGCCTGCATCCGGACGACCTGCCGCACGTCGAGGCGCTGGTGCAACGCGCGCTCGATCCGTCCGGGCCCGGCCGCTACGAAGCCGAGTACCGGGTCATCGACCGTACCGACGGCGCCGTCCGCTGGGTCCACGCCGACGGCGACGTGGTGTTCAAGAACGGCGAGGCCGTGCGCCTGGTCGGCACCGTCCAGGACATCACCGAGCGCAAGCGGGCGGAGGATCGGCTGCGGCGCGGCAGCGAGACGTTCTACCGGCTGATCCACGACAACCCGTTCGGGATCTACATCGTCGACGCCGACTTCCGTCTGCGCGAGGTGAGCCGGGGCGCCGAGAAGGTGTTCGAGAACGTCCGCCCGCTCCTCGGGCGCGACTTCGCCGAGGTGCTGCGGAGCGTCTGGGCGGAGCCCTTCGCCAGCGAAACGATCGGCCATTTTCGCCGGACGCTGGAAACGGGCGAGCCCTACGTCGCCGTCGGCACCATCGAACGGCGCCAGGACGTCGACCAGATCCAGGCCTACGACTGGCGGATCGAACGGGTCGCTTTGCCCGACGAACGCTTCGGCGTCGTCTGCTATTTCTATGACCTCAGCCAGCGCCGCCAGCTGGAAGAAGCGCTACGCCAAAGCGCCGACCGGCTGCAGCTCGCGCTGGACGCCGCCGGGCTCGGCACCTGGGACCTGGACCTCGGCAACGACACCGCCGTGCGCTCGCTCCGCCACGACCAGATGTTCGGCTACAGCGAGCAGCAGCGCGAATGGAGCCAGGAGATCGCCGAGCGGCACGTTCTCGAGGAGGACAAGCCGATCTTCCGCGAGGCGTTCCGCCGCGCCCTTGAGACCGGGGTGCTTGCGTTCGAGGCGCGGGTGCGCTGGCCGGATGGCAGCATCCACTGGATCGCTCCGCTGGGCCGCACCTACTACGGCGACGACGGCCGGGCGGTGCGGATGGCCGGCGTCGTTGCCGACCTCACCGAACGCAAGCATGCCGAGGCGGCGAGGCAGCTCCTCGTCCGCGAGCTGAACCACCGGGTGAGAAACCTGTTCTCGGTCATGGACGCGATCGTCTACCTCACCGCGGAGACGACGAGGTCGCCCGGCGACATGGCCAGTGCCCTCAGCGGCCGGCTCCTTGCCCTGGCGCGCGCCCACGAGCTGATCTTGCCGGAGGCGACCGGAGGCGCAGGCGGCGGCGACGGCGGCAACCTCGGCGAGATCGTCACCGCGGTGGTCACCCCGCACCTGCAGGAGGGCAGCGAGCGGGTCCGCATCGACGGCCCGCCGCTGCCGCTGGCGGCGAGAGCCGCAACCAGCCTGGCGCTGATCCTCCACGAGTTCGCCACCAACGCGGCGAAGTACGGGTCGCTGTCCCTGCCGCAGGGCCGCGTCGAGGTCCGCTGGCGGACGGATGGCGAGCGGATGCGGCTGACCTGGACCGAGCGCGGCGGCCCCGCAATCGCGGGCCTGCCGGAGCGCCGGGGGTTCGGCAGCCTGCTCGCCCGCAGCAGCATCGAGGGGCAGCTCGGCGGCACCATCGCCTACGACTGGGCGACAAGCGGCCTCGCCATCACCGCCCTGATCCCGCTGAAGCGGCTGTTGCCGTAGCGGCACCTGCCTGGAGCGGCCAGCCCGCCGCGGCGAAAACGCCGGGGCCGCATTCGCGCCTAACTCGCTATTGTCGCGGTCGGCAACGGAAGTTGGTGGCTGATGTTGACAGCTTGTCCCGGATCAACCGCGGCTCTGGCAGACTCCTGCCGCGCCCACGTCCCGCCGGGAGCCTGAAACCACGTTAGCTCCGGATGAATTCAGAGGCCGTCTTGAAACCGGATTTGGGGTGGATGGCCGGGTCCAGATGTGATTCCAAACGGTTGTCGAAGCCGGTTTGGAGAGCGTCATGTGGACACCGACCACCCGCGAGCAGCATAGCCGTGC